>NZ_JADMWW010000026.1 GCF_015548375.1 Collinsella aerofaciens | reverse complement strand
CCATCGCGCCGAGAGTACTGCGGGGTCAGCCCGTGGGAGGCCAGGGCGCCGCTGACCGGTGGACGGCACCGAGCCGTACGCTTGAACTGAGAAGGGGGAGGCCTCGCGGCCTCCCCCTTTTTTGCGTTTACCGGGCGTAAATGACTCATTTACACCAGACGATCTTATCGTTTTTGGTATTGAGCTTTTATTTAAAGAAAATAAATCGAATAACAAGGGCAACTGCTATGACCGCAATGATCAAAAGCAGGATTGTCAGTCGATGCTGCTTGCGTCGTTTACTTGTCGAAACGAAGATTGATTTTCCCTGTTTTGGCGTTTCGAGATAGCGAGCCGAATGCGTCAAGGTTTGCTTTGGTCGAGGACCTCTTTGTCGATGAGTGGCGGATGCTTTCATCGGCTCATCACTAGCTGCGCTGTTTTTAGATAATGGTGCGTCTTTCAGATATACAGGGTCTCCCGAGGCGACGCCCATATGTTTACGTCCCGTTTGGGCATCCTCGAGCGTTTGATATCGATTTCTCGTCACATACTCGGGCTCCGGATCATTAATGGGCTCTTGCGAGATGTGGGGGCGATGGAACCGCGGCGGCTGCGTGGAAGTATCTTCCCCCTGCGTCGGCATAAACATTTTGTTCTGGTTTTGGTCGTCCATGATGCCCTTTAGCTCGTTACCAACAACGTGTACGCGCTCATTGTAAGCCCCTTGCTATTTGTAGCTGTGAACATACTTGTTATTTAAGCTCTGGTTCAAAGAACCTTAACCTTATTAAAACCTGAGTCAAACACACTTAGATATGCTTATAGTACTAGACTCAAAAAACTTTATAGTCGATGTATATATGAGCACTGGGTGGGCATATATAAGAGCGTCAAAAGAAGTCCCAGTCACCTAGAAGATGACTCGGCAGTCCTTAAAAGGAGTGGTAAACATGGCAAGCATGGTTCCTTATCGTTCGGTTTTTGGCGTTCGTCCTTCTGCTAGCTCGCTGTTCGATCTGTTTGATGATATGACTGACCTTGCAAACAACTCGATTGCTTCCAAGGCGTTTCCCGTTGACGTTGAGGATAAGGGCGACGGCTATGAGGTCAAGGCTTATCTGACCGGCGTCGCCAAGGACGATATCGATGTCGAGCTTAACGAGGGTCGTCTGTCCATTAGCGTGAATGTCGAGGAAGACGAGGAGAACGAGGGCAAGAACTTCCTGCAGAAGGAGTTCAGCTCGTACAGCGCGACGCGTGGCGTGTATCTAAAGGACGCTTCGAGCGAGGGCCTCTCGGCTAAGTACGCTGACGGCATCCTGACCGTTACGGTCCCCAAGATCGTCGAGAAGAAGAACGTTACGAAGATCTCCATCGACTAACTTCGTTGGTGTTCTGCGCTATTAAAAGACAGCAAAAGGGGCTGGGAAGCGATTCTCGGCCCCTTTTGCTGTCTAGGACAGTCTATTGAATGGTTACTGGCCGATGCTGGCTTGCGGGGCGTATCGAGAGTTTTCGCGATCCTTGGAGAAGGGTTGCGGAGCTGCCGACCTCGTCATCCAGGGTTGCGGTCAGAGCTTTGGCATAGCTTTTGACGGTAAGGCTCGGACGATTGTTATCTTGGCTGATATGCATGGCAATGAGCTGTTCGGTGCGTTCGGTAACAAGTTCGCGCGCGGCTTCGGCGGCTTGGCCATTGGAGAGGTGTCCCCTTGCAGACAGGATGCGCTCCTGAAGAAAGCGGGGATATTCTCCCTCGCGCAGCATGGTCACATCGTGGTTGCTTTCGAGTGCGAGGACTCGACAATCTTCGAGGGTGTTCATGGCCTGGCTCGATAGCTCTCCGGTGTCGGTGGCAAAACCGATGGAATCATCGAGGGTGTCGAATCGATAGCCGACTGGATTGATGACATCGTGTGACGTTGAGTAGGTTTGCACGTGGATGCCGGCAATGGATAGGGTGTCACCGGGATCGAATTCCTCGACAGGCAGATGCGAAAGATTTTCTTTGCTCGAAAGAGTGCCCCTGCTGGCAAAGAGGGGGCCGTGCCAGTGCTTGCACCAGACATCGAGGCCCTTGATGTGATCGCTATGCTCATGAGTAATGAGAAGAGCCGAGACGTTGTCTGCCGAGAGCCCCAGTTCTGCCATGCGCTTTAATGTCTCGCGGCGAGACAGTCCGTCATCGACCATAATGAGCCCCTGCGGGCCCTCGATGAGTGCGCAGTTGCCTTTAGAGCCACTGCCGAGGATATGAAGGTGCAGGCAAGACATAAGATTCCAAAGGATACAATGGGTGCGGACGAATAAAGGAGGAAGCGAATGCCAACGGTATCACAGCATTACGGACACCATGCCGTGCCTGGGGCAGTCGATGAGACCCGGACGAGGCAGCAGGCAGCTCCTGTCGTGCTCATGGTATCAGGCGGCGCGGACTCGACGGCACTGCTTCTTATGGCGTGCACATCAAAGCTGGATATCCAAGACGGACGCGGTGTTGCCCCCATTGCTCGCGAGCGCCTGCATGTGCTGCATGTAAACCATCATCTGCGCGGCAAGGCGTCCGATGGCGACGAGGCCTTTGTGCGTGAGCTCTGCGCGCAATATGGTTTACCGCTGTGTGTGGAGCACGCTTATTTTGATGGGGAGTCGGGCAATATTGAGGCCGCGGCCCGCGAGGTGCGCTATGCCGCGGCGCGGAGGTATGTTCGCGAACTCTGCGCCCAGACGGGGGCACCGCGAACGGCGGCTCGTATCTGCACCGCGCACACGTCTTCGGATCGCGCGGAAACGTTTTTGATGAACGCGATTAAGGGTTCGGGGCCCGCTGGTCTATCGAGCATTCCTCGCCGGAGGAATATCGTGGTGCGTCCCTTGCTCGACCTAACTCATGGCGAGCTCGTGGGCTATCTACAGGTACATGGTCAGCCGTGGCGTGAAGACGAGAGCAATGAGGATATCTCGTATCTGCGAAACTACGTGCGCCATCGGGTAATGCCAGTGGTGGCACAGCGTAATGCGAGCGTGTGCAAGACGATTGGCGCCGCCTGTGAGATCTTGGGTGACGAAGATGCGTTTCTATCCCAGCTGTCGGCACAGGCGTTTCGAAGCTGCCTGCGCAAGGAGGCGGCGGGCGCGCTAGTGCTCGATGCCAGACGCCTTGCTGCGGCCGAGGTGGTAATCGCGCGGCGCATCGTGCGACTGGCGATCAAACGCATCGATCCGGGCGCTCGTCCAGAGATGCGACATGTGGAGCGAGTCCTTTCCTGCGTTGCCGAAGGCACAGGCTCGGTCACGCTTCCGGCGGGAATTGACGCGCGCGTCGAGTTTGGCATGCTAGCGTTTAAGGCGCCGGCGGCTCGTGAGGGGCTGGTTGCGGACTGGATTACCATACCCGGTCGTTTGCCGTTGGGCGGGGGGCGCATGCTGGTCGCAGAGCCGATGGCCGTTGAGCCGGGATGCGATATCGTGCGCCGCGCCCGTGAGCTTGCGGCTGCCGGGGAAGTGACAGCTTTGGTAGACGCGGCTGCCCTGGGTTTTGCCGACAGCGATAGTGAGCGGATCCTGGCGGGCTCACGTGGCGAGATCCCTGCAGAGGCGCGATTGGCGCGCCTGTGGGTGGACGGTCCCGCACCGGGAGACGTGATGTGCCCGTTAGGAATGAGTGGCCGAAGCAAGAAGGTATCCGACTTGCTAGGCGAGGCTCGCATTCCCGTTTCCGAGCGCGCCGGCGTGCCCGTGGTGAGGACGGCGCCGGGAGGTGCCGTGGTGTGGGTCGCCGGAGTTCGCGCGGACGAACGTTTTAAATGCACGGCGGCGACGCGTGTGGCTTATCTGCTTCGCGTGGTTGACGCGGATTAGCCCCTCGCACCAGCTGTTCTGTGCGGCGATGACGGTATTCCCGCGCTGATGGTGCGCGGGCTGGAAAATATACCCCGTGCGCTGCTAGAATGTGTAGTTCGCGTCCATACGGCGGTGTGTGGGCGATTAAGCACAAGAAAGGGTTGTCATGGCTTCTCAACATCCGGATATCGAGAAGGTTCTGTTTACGCAGGAGGATATCGACGGCATCGTTTCTCGCCTGGGCGAGGAGATCACTCGCGACTACGCGGGTAAGGATCTGGTGCTGATCGCGGTTCTGCGCGGTGCCGTTGTCTTTATGGGCGACCTGATGCGCAAGATTGAGCTACCGACCAACATCGATTTCATGGCTGTTTCGAGCTATGGCGACGGTGTGAAGTCTTCGGGCATCGTGCGTATCATTAAGGATCTGGATATCGACATCCGTGGTCGCGACGTGCTGATCGTCGAGGACATTCTGGACTCGGGCCTGACCCTCAAGTACCTGATGAAGAACCTCGAGAGCCGCAAGCCCGCTTCGCTGGAGGTCGCTGCCTTCCTGTGGAAGGACGTTGAGGACCGCACCTCGGCCATCACGCCCAAGTATGTTGGAACCCATTGCCCCGATGCCTTTGTGGTGGGCTACGGCCTCGACTATGCCGAGCGCTATCGTAACCTTCCGTATCTGGGCATTTTGAAACCGGAGGTTTATTCGTAAGATGCCCGACGACCATAACGATAACAATTCCCAGACTCCCCGGGAGCCTAAGATCCCGGGGATGTCCGGAGGCAAGAAGCCCACGCGTACGGGCTGGCTGTATTTTATTTTGGCTTGCGCGCTTCTGGGCTACGCCTTCTTTAACATGGGCTCCGGCTTTGCCAATTCCAGCAATACCGTTAAGCTCGCGACGAGCGAGATGGTGAGCGCCATCAAGCAGGATCGCGTCGAAGATCTGACCTATACGGTTCAAGATGGAAGCGTGACGGGTCATTACTGGAAGACGAAGAAGGACAAGGGCGATACGAGCGAGCTCAAGAGCTTCTCCTCGACCTATGTCGGCTCCGATTCGCTTGCCGAGCTCATGGCGGAGCACCCCGATACCAAGTACATCGTCAACACCAACGATCCCGATTTTTGGGGCGACTTGGCGATGAGTGTGCTTCCGACGATCGCCCTTATCGCCATCATGTTCTACTTTATGCGCCAGATGATGGGCGCCAACAACAGGAACATGCAGTTTGGCAAGACCAACGCCAAGACCAACGAGGCCACACGCCCCAAGGTCAAGTTTGAAGACGTTGCCGGCGTGGACGAGGCAGTCGAGGAGCTCGAGGAGATCCGTGACTTTTTGAGCGATCCGGATCGCTATCGCAAGCTGGGCGCCAAGATCCCGCGTGGCGTGTTGCTGGTGGGCCCTCCGGGCACCGGTAAAACGCTGCTGGCCAAGGCCGTTGCCGGCGAGGCGGGCGTGCCGTTCTTTAGCATCTCGGGTTCCGACTTTGTCGAGATGTTCGTAGGTGTCGGCGCCAGCCGTGTGCGTGACCTCTTTAAGGAGGCCAAGTCCCAGGCCCCGTCGATCATCTTCATCGATGAGATCGATGCCGTGGGACGTCAGCGCGGAGCCGGCTTGGGCGGCGGCCACGACGAGCGCGAGCAGACGCTCAACCAGCTGCTGGTCGAGATGGACGGTTTTGAGGAGAGCGAGTCGGTCATCCTGATCGCCGCCACCAACCGCCCCGACATTCTGGATCCGGCGCTGCTGCGTCCCGGCCGTTTTGACCGTCAGGTTACGGTCGACCGTCCGGACGTGAAGGGCCGCGAGCAGATTTTGCGCGTGCATGCCGAGAACAAGCCGATGGACGAGGACGTTAAGTTTGAGAAGCTCGCCCAGATGACCGTTGGCTTTACTGGTGCCGATTTAGCGAACCTGCTCAACGAGTCTGCGCTGCTGGCCGCTCGCCGTCATCGTTCCGTGATCTCGATGGACGAGGTCGAGGAGTCGATGGAGCACGTGATTGCCGGACCGCAACGCAAGGGTCGCGTGATGACCGAGGCCGAGCGCACCACGATTGCCTACCACGAGAGCGGTCATGCCCTGGTGGGCCACATCCTGGAGCACTCCGATCCGGTCCACAAGATCTCGATCGTCAGCCGCGGCCAGGCGCTGGGCTACACGCTGCAGCTTCCGCAGGAGGACCACTTCCTCAAGACCAAGAACGAGATGCTCGACGAGCTCGCCGTGTTCTTGGGCGGTCGCGTTGCCGAGGAGCTCATGTGCGATGGTATTACGTCGGGCGCGAGCAACGATCTGGAGCGCGCAACCAAGATGGCGCGCGAGATGGTCACGCGCCTGGGCATGAGCGAGGAGCTGGGCACGCAAGTGTTTGGCGAGGCGCAACATCAGGTGTTCCTTGGTCGCGATTACGCCGATCACCAGGATTACTCCGAGGAGACGGCGCGCCGCATCGATATCGAGGTTCAGCGCATTATGCGTGAGGCCCATCGTCGTGCGGTCGAGATTCTGGACGCCCGTCGCGATCAGCTCGATCTGATGGCGAAGGTGCTGCTTGAGCGCGAGACTGTCGAGGGCGATGCCGTGAATGCCCTGCTCGATAACGAGTGGGACGCCTACCTTGAGCGCGAGGGCGATATCCTGGCGGCCAAGGAGGAGCGCAATGCCAAGGCGGCCGGCATGCCGACCAAGAAGCGCGTGCCTCGAATGAGCGAGGAGGAGCTGGCGGCTGATGCCGCGGCCTTTGCGCAGGCGGCCATGCAGGAGGATGCCGAAGCCGCATCCGATGATGCTGACGATGGCCATGCCGTCGTCGATGCCGACACCGACGCCGACAAATAGTCTTTGTGGCGAAAGCCTCCGCGGGGAAACCTGCGGAGGCTTTTTTTGAGCGATATTGGGCCATCTGTTGATTGGGGACAGACTTAAATGAGCGTTTTCACGCATTTAAGTCTGTCCCCAATCAACATTGCTGCGGCACTTTGCTCGGCTAAAGCGTACAATAGCGCCTATGCGAAAGGGGAACAGATGATCAACGAAACTATGTATGCTCGCGGTGCGGAAAGCTCCATCATCCGTGAGATTTTTAGCTATGGCCTTGAGCGCAAGGCGCAGATCGGTGCGGAAAACGTATTCGATTTTTCGCTGGGCAATCCGAGCGTTCCGGCACCCGCTGCTGTGGCTGAGTCGATTAAGAAGGCCCTGGAGCTGCCGAGCGACCAGCTGCACGGCTACACGCCCGCACCGGGCCTGCCGCAATGTCGTGCCGCTGTGGCCGAATCGCTCAACCGCCGCTTTGGCACGAGCTATGAGGGCAAAGACGTATTTATGACGGTGGGTGCCGCGGCTTCGCTCACCTGCACGCTCAACGCCGTTACGAACCCGGGCGACGAGGTTATTGTTATCGCCCCGTACTTTCCGGAGTATCGCGTTTGGATTGAGAAGGCCGGCTGTACGTGTGTTGAGGCGCTCGCCGATGAAGATACGTTCCAGCTGAGCGTGGACAACGTGCTCAAGGCGATCAGCGATAAGACGGCGGCCGTCATCATTGACTCTCCCAACAATCCGACCGGTGCCGTATATACATGCGACACGCTGACGCGACTGGCCAATGTTCTGCGCGAGGCCAACGCTCAGCGCGATCCCGAGAATCCGATTATGCTCATCTCGGATGAGCCGTACCGCGAGATTGTGTACGGTGCCGAGGTGCCTTGGGTGCCCTCGATCTACGAGCACACCATCGTGTGCTACTCGTATTCCAAGTCGCTGTCGCTGCCGGGCGAGCGCGTGGGGTGGATCTTGGTTCCCAACACCAATCCGCAGGCTGCCCGTCTGATGCCGGCTGTTGCGGGTGCTGCCCGTACGCTAGGTTTTGTATGCGCACCGGCACTCTTCCAGCGCGTAATCATCGATTGCATCGATGAGCCGAGCGATGTCGAGGCCTATGCGCGCAACCGCACCGCGCTTACCGACGCACTAGCGGAGTACGGCTACACCTATGTTGAGCCGGATGGTGCATTCTACCTGTGGGTGAACGCGCTGGAACCCGATGCGAATGCGTTTTGCGAGCGTGCAAAGAAGTATGAGTTGCTTGCGGTTCCCTCGGACAGCTTTGGTATGCCGGGTTGGTTCCGCCTGGGCTATTGCGTGAGTTACGAAACGATTATCAATTCGCTACCCGCTTGGAAACAGTTGGCGGACGAGTATCGTTAAAAGTAAAGCGCTCTGCCTACAATGTTTTACGTGAAACGGGGTTTGGTGTTAAGCCAGACCCCGTTGTCATGGACGTTGTGTCTTTGGGATGGAGTGGTTTTACGACTATCGAAGGCTATGCGTACAATGAATATAAGCGACGGCCGTGCCAGATAAGGAGACCTGATGCCCTACCTGCTTTCTTGTGACATTCATACCCATACGATATTCTCTGCGCATGCATATTCGACCATTGAGGAGAATGTGTACTGGGCGGCAGAGCGTGGCCTGCAGGTGCTCGGATCTGCCGACCATCTGAGCTCTATGGTTACGGCTTGCCCCAATGACCTGCGCAGTTACCAATTCTTTATCAACCAGGATATCTGGCCGCGCATTTGGAGCGGCGTGCTGGTGCTGCGTGGTGCCGAGGCCGATATCGTTTCGCTGGACGGAAGCCTGTTTGGCGAGGACACTCCTGTCACGCTCGATATTGCCGGTGATTCGTACAGCCGTCAGCATTCGCTGTTCGATTTGGTTACGCGAAATTTGGATTATTTGGTTGCGAGCGTGCATAATCCGCAGATTGCTGAAGGCGCGACGCTGGCCCAGACGACCGAGATGTATATCAATGCCCTGGAGCACCCCAAGGTGTTCATGCTGGGTCACACGGGGCGTTCGGGCGTGCCGTTCGATATCGACGAGGTGCTGTTGGCAGCTAAGGCCAAGCACAAGATTATCGAGATCAACAACCATAGTCTTGAACACGGTGTCGACACTGAGCATTGGGCCGTATGCCGCAAGATCGCCGAGCGCTGCGCCGAGCTGGGCGTGGGCATTGGCGTGTCAACCGATGCCCACATTGGCATGGCCATTGGCAAGCTCGATCACGCGCGCAAGATGCTCGACGAGATTCACTTCCCGCTGGATTTGATCGTGACGCGCGACCGCGAGACGCTGCTGCGCGAGATGGCGGCAGCCGGCGTGTGCGATCTGCGCAATGGGATGTAGCGGAGTTAATAAACCAAGCGAAGGGGGCGGCCCAGGCGGGTCGCCCCCTTTCTTGTCCCAAAAATCTACTGAGGTTGGTTAGCGGCGTTCGAGGACCGCTACGGTTTCGGTGTGGTCGGTGTGTGGGAACATGTCGACGGGCGTGATCTTGAGCAGGCAATAGCCTCCGTCGAGGAGCTGATGCAGGTCGCGCTCTTGAGTTACGGGGTTGCAGCTGATATAGGTGATGCGGCGCGGCTTAAGCGCGCAGGCAGCTTCGAGGAACTCGGGGGTAGAGCCGGCGCGCGGCGGATCGATGGAAAGGACATCGACCCGCTCGTTGTTATCGGCGGCATCCAGGATGCAATCGGTGGCGTCGTCGGCCATAAACCAGGCGCTGCGGGTGAGGCCGTTGAGCTCGGCATTGCGACGTGCGTCGGCAATGCCCGCCGGGTTGCGCTCCACGCCGAGCAGCATAATGCCGATGCCCTTTTTCTGGGCATCTTTAACTGCGCAAAGACCGATGGTACCGCTGCCACAGTAGGCATCCATGAGCACATCGCCCTGGTGCAAATCCATGCCGTCGATAGCGAGCTGATAGAGCAGCTCGGTCTGTTGCGGGTTGGTCTGGTAGAACGCGGTGGGGGAGATATCGAACTCGCAGCCGAGTAGCTGGTCGCGCATGCACTTGGCGCCATACACGATGCGGGTTTCCTCGCCGAGGATGGCGTTGCCGGGGCGTCCGTTGATGTTTTGGGCGACGGTGACGATGCGCGGATCGAGTGCGGCGACGGCCTCAAAGAATTCCTGCGCATGCGGTAAGTCACGCTGGGCGGTCACGAGCGTAACCATGACCTGGTCGGTACGCCAACCGCAGCGGATGACGGCATAGCGAAGCAAACCAAGATGCTTGTCCTCGTTAAAGGCGGGAATATGCAACCGCTCAGCTTCGCGTGCGATGCCGTTGAGAATCTGACGAGCGCCCGACGCCTCGACGGGGCATTCGGGTACGGCAACGATCTTGTGCGTGCCGCGCTCAAAGAAACCGCAACGGACAGCACCCTCCTTACCGGGAGCAAAGGGAGTGGCAGCCTTATGACGAAAGCCACGCGGCGCGGGATATTTACCCGGGTCGCCCAGGGTGACGCCCATACCACGAATGGGGTCGACGCTAATACCCTCGCGCTCGCAAAGAGCAGCAAAAAGCTCCTCCATAGCAGCCTGCTTGGTCGCCAACTGCTTCTTATAAGGACGATTGAGCGCCGTGCACCCACCGCAAGCTTTCATGATGGAACAAGGAGACTTGGGATCAACGGCCTTGCGCGCAGACGGAACCGGATTCTTATACGGGCGCTTGGAGCGAGTCTGAGATGCCTTATCCTCGTTCCGACGAGAGCCGGGACGCTTGGCCTTAGCCTTGCCCTTAGCCGATTTGCTTTTTGCAGCTTTAGAAGACTTGGATTTCGTAGAAGATTCCTCCTCCTTCGACCCCTCAACCGCCTCCACCAAAGCACGACGAGCCCTACGCTCCGCACGAGATTCTGCCATCAATAACTCCACTAATTCATGAATTAAAGCTGCAAGTATTGTACCGTGCCAAGCCAGCAGACGATATGCAAGCGGTTTAATCGTGTCAGCGATAAGCCCAACGACGGTTGCCCGCCGCGTGAGGGGTGTGGGGGTTAAGTTTATCGCGAGTTCCGCACGAACAGGAGGCCACTTAATGTGGCCTCCGTCGTGAGCAGGACTGTAGAGCAGGAAACTTAACCCCCACACCCCTCACGCGGCGGGCAAACTCGCCTTGTACTCCATCTCACTAAAGTGTATGATTCTGGACGTTACACGACTCACTTTACTTAACTAAAGTGCCATCAAGGGGGAATACCATGAATACCGATATGTCTCGTCGTCAGTTTGTTGGTCTAGCCGGCTCGCTCGCCACGGTGCTTGGCCTTGGTCTTGTCGGTTGCGGCGGTGGTGCCGGCAAGGGTTCCGCTGCCGGTTCTGCTGCAGCCAAGGACGTGAAGGGCGCTGCGGAGTCCAAGAAGCTCGTGGTGGGCTTTGATAAGTCCTATCCTCCGTACGGCTTTGTGGGCGACGATGGCGAGTACACCGGCTTTGATCTCGATCTGGCCAAGGCTGTTGCCGATAAGCAGGGCTGGGAGGTCAAATACGAGGCCATCGACTGGGATGCCAAGGATACGCTGCTCAACTCGGGTGCCATCAACTGCATCTGGAACGGCTTTACCATGGAGGGTCGCGAGGACGACTACACGTTCTCCGAGCCGTACATGCTCAACGAGCAGGTGCTGGTGGTAAAGAAGGATGCGGGCATCAAGAGCTGGGACGATCTTGCCGGCAAGACCGTGATTACCCAGACCGATTCCGCTGCGCAGGATGTACTCGAGGGTGACCAGAAGGATCTGGCGGCGACGTTTGCCACGCTCGACACGATCGGCGAGTACAACACAGCCTTTATGCAGCTCGAGAGCGGCGCGGTCGATGCCGTGGCTTGCGACCTTTCGATTGCCCAGTATCAGCTTGCCGCCAAGCCCGATGCTTATACGCAGCTTGATGAGCCGCTGTCCAGCGAGCACTACGCCGTCGGCTTTAAGAAGGGCGACACCAAGTCGGCCGACGCCGTGACCGAGTCGCTCAAGGCACTCTACGATGACGGTACGGTTAAGGATCTCTGCGACAAGTATTCAAGCTATGGTCTATCTTTCGATAATTGGGTGCTCAAGTAATGTCTATTCAGGTCATGATGCAGATGCTCGGCCAGGGATTCTTGGTCAGTTTGCAGTTGTTTGTGCTGACACTGCTGGGGTCGATTCCGCTGGGAATCCCCGTGGCGTTTATGCGCATGAGCAAAATCGCGCCGCTTCGCTGGATTGCGCGCATCTACATTTCGGTCATGCGCGGTACGCCGCTCATGCTGCAGATGTTTGCCATCTACTTTGCCCCGTACTACGTGTTTGGCATTTCGCTCACGCCCGATTCCAAGTGGACGGCGTGCATCGTGGCGTTCATCATCAACTACGCCGGTTACTTTGCCGAGATCTATCGCTCGGGCTTGCAGTCCATTCCGCGCGGTCAATACGAGGCTGCCGAGGTGCTGGGCTATTCGCGCGTGCAGACGTTTCTGTATATCGTGATGCCGCAGGTCGCCAAGCGTATTCTGCCGGCGATGGGCAACGAGATCATCACGCTGGTCAAGGACACGTCGCTGGCGTTTGCCATTGGCGTGGGTGAGATGTTCTCGACGGCCAAGGCGCTGGTCGCCTCGCAGGTGAGCATGGTGCCGTTTGCAATCGCGGCGCTGATTTACTGGGTCTTTAATTTCGTCGTCGAGATGCTGCTGGGCGCCGCCGAGAAAAAATTGGATTACTACCATGATTAATTCGGTAATGAATATATCGAACGCGCGCAAGGCGTTTGGCGGCAATGAGGTGCTCAAGGATATCTCGCTTGAGGTGAAGCGTGGCGAGGTCGTGGCGATTATCGGGCCTTCGGGTGGCGGCAAGTCCACGCTGCTGCGGTGTGCCACGCTGCTCGAGACACTCGACGGAGGCTCGCTCTCGTTTGGCGACCTTGCCGTTGCGACGGATGCGGGTTCGGGCGCGGTCTATGCGAAGGGCGATGTGCCCAAGCAGGCGCGCTCGCGATTCGGCCTGGTGTTCCAAAATTACAACCTGTTCCCGCACTATACCGTGATGAAAAACATCATCGACGCGCCGATCCGCGTGCTTAAGCGCCCGCGCGAGCAGGCGGAAGCTCGTGCGCGCGAGTTGATCGCGCAGATGGGGCTTGTGGGCAACGAGAACAAGGTTCCGTGTGAGCTTTCGGGCGGTCAGCAACAGCGCGTGAGTATTGCCCGCGCCTTGGCGCTCGACCCGGAGATCTTGTTCTTTGACGAGCCGACCTCGGCGCTCGATCCCGAGCTGACGGCCGAGGTGCTGCGTGTCATTAAAGACCTTGCCGCGCAGAATATGACGATGGTGATCGTGACCCACGCGATGCAGTTTGCGCGCGATGTTGCCGACCGCGTGGTCTTTATGGATGGCGGCCGCATTGTCGAGGAGGGTCCTGCCGAGCAGGTCATCGACCATCCGCGTGAGCAGCGCACCCGTGAGTTCTTGAGCCGTATCGAGGGATAGGCTCAGGTATTTACTCAACTATTAATTGAGGCGAAGCCGTCGCAGGTCTTACGGTCTGTGGCGGCTTTTTGTTTGCATCGACGGGGTTCAATAATCGCCTCACAAGCTTGTCTCTTCCTCTCGCCGCCTGTATTCATACGTGCGCCGAAAGGTATGCATGGACGGCCGCCCGTGAGGGTAGGGTGGTGGCATAGGACATTTGGAGGGTGAGTCGGCTCGGTTGCCGACCATGCTGCTCCCGGGATGGCACCGACCGCGAACTCTCCCCGTTGGCGTCGCGCATTGCGCGCGGCCCTGCAAGGAGGTCATCATGGGTGCTCCCAAGACCGGCAATGTAAGGAACGTGGTGCTCGTAGGCCAAGGCGGGGTGGGCAAGACTTCACTCGCCGAGGCCATGCTCCACCTTTCTGGCAAGACCGCCCGCCTGGGCGGCCACGACGGCACCAAGCCCACGCTCGACTATGACCCTGAAGAGGTCAAGCGTTCATTCTCCATCTCGACGACCATCGCGCCGATCGACTGGAAGGGCGCGCGCATCAATGTGCTCGATGCCCCGTGCTACCCCGATTTTATCGGCGACGCCTTTGCCGCGATGAGCGTCTGCGAGACGGCTCTGTTTGTGGTCGACGCCGAGGCCGGACCGCAGCCTACGACGGTTAAGCTCTGGTATGCCGCCGAGGACCTGCGCCTGGCGCGTGCGGTGTTCGTAAACCGCCTGTCGCGCTCCGAGGCCAGCTTTGCGACCACGATGGACCTGCTGCAGGAGCGCTTTGGCACGCGCCTGGGCGCCGTGACCCTTCCCTGGGGCGAGGGCGAGGACTTTGATGGCATCATCGACCTGGTGCGCATGAAGGCGCGCCATTGCAACGGCACCGAAGCCGTTGAGTCGGAGATTCCCGAGGAGTATCGTGCCCAGGCCGAGGAGGCCCATGACCATCTGTGCGAGTTGGTGGCCGAGGCCGACGATGAGCTGATGATGAAGTACCTGGAAGGCGAGGAGACGCTGACGCAGGAGGAGCTTGAAGGCCTGCTGTCGAAGGCGATTGCCGAGCGCATCTTTGTGCCGGTCTTTGCGGGCGATTGCATTAAGGAGCAGGGCGTCAACTCGCTGATGGACGACATCGCGACGTACTTCCCGGCGCCGACGGACTACGGCGAGATGCCGCTCATCGACGGTGATTCGCTCAAGATTTCGAGCGACGATGACCGTCCGGTGGCGTTTGTGTTTAAGACCCTGGCCGATCCGCAGCAGGGTCGCATCAGCTTTATCAAGGTGCTGACGGGTACGCTTGAGCCGGGTCTTGAGCTGATCAACGCGCGTACCCGCAAGGGCGACCGTCTGGCTCACCTGTATGTGATGTGCGGCCGCGACATGACCGAGGTCGGTCACGCCTATGCCGGCGACATTATCGTGGCACCCAAGCTGGCGGCCGAGACGGGCGATACGCTCTCGATTACCGGTAAGGTAGAGGCTGCGGCGTTTAAGTTCCCCAACTCGCAGTATCGCATTGCCATCGAGGCCGAGAATCGCGGGGACGAAGAGAAGCTCTACACGTTTATCGAGAAGGCCTGCAAGGCCGATCCGACTATGAGCATCGACCGCGACGAGGAGACTGGTCAGACCATTATCTCCGCCGTTGGTGAGGCGCAGGTTTCGGTGCTGCTCAACCGTTTGGAGGATCGCACCAAGGTCGCCGCCAAGAGCGTGCCGATCCGCATTCCGTATCGCGAGACCATCCGCCGCACGGCGAGCGCCCAGGGTCGCCACAAGAAGCAGACCGGTGGTGCCGGTCAGTACGGCGACTGCTGGCTGCGCGTGGAGCCGCTCATTGGGCCCGACGGCACGAGCGACGGCTATGAGTTTGTGGACGAGGTCGTGGGTGGCCGCATCCCGCGCTCGCTCATCCCCGCCGTGGACAAGGGCGTTCAGGAGACTATGAAGGACGGTATTATTGCCGGCTACCCGCTTACGGGCATTCGCGTGGCTGTGTACGACGGCTCGTATCACAGCGTCGACTCCAACGAGATGGCGTTCCGCGCGGCGGCTCGCATCGGCCTGCGCAAGGCATGCGCCGATGCCGACCCGGTGGTGCTGGAGCCCATCGAGGAAATCACGGTGACTATCCCCGAGAGCTACGCCGGCGCCGTGATGGGCGACATCTCGGCCTCGCGCGGTCGCGTGACGGGCATGGAGACCGATGAGCGCGGAGACACCGTGGTTATCGCGCAGGCACCTCTCGCCGAGCTGACGGATTACTCGACGCGTCTGCGCTCTATCACGCGCGGTACGGGCGACTTTACCATGAAGCCCGCTGGCTATGAGCAGGTGCCTTATGACGTTCAGGCCAAGCTGGTGGAGCGCTATGAGGAGGGTCGCGCCAAGTAGCGTGCGATTTTGCCTGCAATGTAGGTGCTGACGAAAGGGCCGCCCTGGGTAACCGGGGCGGCTCTTTTTGATTCCTTGGGGACGGAGGAAAACGGATCATTTTAGGCTTTGGGGCAGCTTGGTCGGTCCTAATCTCCCGAGGCCTGATTGCGGCCGGTGGCGTAGTCGATCTGCACGTGCGGCTGCAGGTTGTAGCAATATACGTGGAAGCAGAGGGTCTTGCCGTGGTCCTCGACCGATTGCGCCTCAAGGCGCACGCCACGGCAGACAAGTTCCTCTTCGTTATACATGGGCGTGACGCGGTAGAGCACATGGTTGCCCGTGTCGCGGATGTAGCCGAGAATCTGCTCCTCAAACGGCAGCATGCCCGTTTCGTTGAGATAGCGCGTGCCGGTGAGGAGATTTTTGCGGTTGGCGTTTTCGCCGCAGAGCGACCAGGCGATAAGGTGGCAGCGGTTGTAGAGGCTCTGGCCCGGAATAAAGTCGTAGCGCTGCTGGTGCCAACCGGCAGGATGGATACGCGAGATATCGCCGCGCTCGCCTTGACCGAGTGATTCGGGGCCCACGCAGGCGAGTGCTTTGCGGGTGCGGCCCAGGCTGTCGAGCTTGGAGAACTTCTTAAAGCAGCCCTCTTCTGTAGCGCGCTCGTATTCATCGAGCGTGAATGATGGTGTGCCGAGCGGGTGCGTGCTGTCGGCGCGAAGGGCAACGTAGGGGTTGCCGGCGTAGTCGGGAATGCTGCTGAGATAAACACCGCGGGCGCGGTTGAGGTCGGGGTTTTCGATCTCGTCGATGGGGGTGGCGGCACTGTCCGCGGAAACGTCGTCATCGGTGTCGGTTGCGGCGGAATCGGAGCCATCGCCAGAGTCCTGGCCGTTTTGAGGGTCCGGGGAGCTCGCCGTTCCCGATTCGAGCCGAGCGACCAGGCCTGCCTCGTCGTCGGTGCGGCTGGGACTCTCGTTTTGTTTTTCGGCCAGAGCCGCCGCCTGTTCATCGCTTTGTGGCGACAGCAGCTTGGGCGCCCCGTCGACCGATTCCGTAAACAGCGCAAACCCCAACACCACGGCGGTGCCGATGGAAAGTACTTGCTTGTAAGCGGACTTGCGCGACATAGGGGCTCCTGGATGGACGGTTGGGAATCTACCAGTCTAGCAGGAGCCGGCAGGGGGCCGTTCTGTCGAACAAATACTTAAGATTTGGGACAAACACTACTGATTCATTTGCCTCATATGGAGCTGCGGCGGTTGTGCATATGGAGCTATTCGGCGTTTCCCCAGATAAAACCTGCCAAAATGAACCTGTCCCTTATTGGCAGGTCAGTTAACGCAGTCCAGGTTGAGCATATGCGAGCGAGCGGGCTCCGGGTGCGGTAAGGTGACGTGAAACAAGCGGGCGCTGACCTTTTGGTCGCGCCCGTGAAGTTGAACGTCAGATTGCCGTGCCCGGGGCCCGCGCAGCGCCGAGCAGTTACGCCGTTTGTAAAACGGCGTAACCTAAAGGTTCATGTTGCCGTGAATGTAGGGGGTGACCTCGGGGGAGATATGGTCGCAGCCCAGCTCGCGC
Organism: Collinsella aerofaciens; assembly: GCF_015548375.1. Lineage (GTDB taxonomy): Bacteria > Actinomycetota > Coriobacteriia > Coriobacteriales > Coriobacteriaceae > Collinsella > Collinsella aerofaciens_AB. Next base: position 16,610 of record NZ_JADMWW010000026.1, on the reverse strand, counting down.
AGCGCGGACTCGATAACGGCGGGCAGCGGGGTCTTGCCCTTGTCGTCGACGGCGGCACCGCCGAGGGTGGCAATCTTGGCGACATCTGCGGGTGCGGCCTCGATATGCATGCAGCCGCCGACCAAGCGCGCGCGTACCTGTGCCAGATCACGATCGTGCAGGTAATCCTCGCAGGCGCGGATTAAATCGACCTTCTCGCGCGTAAGCTCCTCGCCCGTGGGGACGCGGGTGGCAAGACATGCTCCCGCCGGCAGGTTCCAAACGGGATAGCCCCATGCGCGCAGCAGCTCGCGCTCTTCGTCCTTGGTAAAGCCGACCTCCATAAGGGGTGAGCGTACGCCGAGCTCTTCTGCCGCACGCATGCCGGGGCGGTAGTCACCGCGATCGCTTGCATTGCTGCCATCGATGACGGTGGGAAAGCCGAGCGACTTGGCGTGGTTGACGATGGCGGTAAAGCCGGCGTGCTTGCAGTGGTAGCAGCGATTAGCATCGTTGCAGGCTACTTGGGGGAGTTGCAGCTGATCCACCGAAAGATTGAGCACGGGGAGCTTAAAATGCGGCCCCTCATTGGCCTGCCCATCAACGGACTGCTCAAACGAAGCCTGCTCGGGCGTGCCGATGAGCGGCGTAGTGAGATGGACGAGGAGGGTATCGGTAGGCATGATGCGGGCGCATACGGCGGCCAAAAAGCTGCTGTCGACGCCACCGGAAAACCCGATAGCCACGCGCCCGTATGCCAAAAGCAGCTGTTCGAGCGCCGATAGCTTGTCTTGAAGCTCCTCTGCGGGTGCCGTGGTGTCTAAAATCATGAAACGATCCTTATCGTTGAGTACTCGGTCGAAAACTATAATCCTAATGCGTTACTTGCCATAAGTCTTCTATCTATGTAACGAAAGTGCAATATGCTATATACGTTATATACAAGTTTGTAAAGTGCGGTAGAGTGACGGTAACACAATCCGGTGAGGGGACCGATATGATCAAGGCTGTTATTTTTGACATGGATGGAACGCTGGTCGATACCGAGCGTTTGGGGATTAAGGCCTGGAAGGCAGGCGCCGCTGAGCTGGGGCTCGCGATTGATGAAGCGCTGATCCATCAGTTTATCGGCCGCACGCTGCCCGATGTTATGGACATCCTCGATAAACATTATGGCAGCCACGAAACCACCGAGGCGATCTATCGTCGCCACAAGGAGATTCGCGACGAGATGGTCAAGACCGATCTGGAGCTTAAGGCTGGCGCTGCCGAGTGCATAGACGAGCTGCTGGCTGCGGGCTATCACGTGGGCCTTGCAACGTCGTCGCGCCATGTTACGGCCGAGCGCAACCTTAAAGCATTCGGCCTCTTTGACAAGTTTGAAACGGTGACCTGCGGTGAGGACGTCGTGCACGGCAAGCCCGACCCCGAGATGTATTTGCTCGCCTGCGAGCGCGCGGGCTTTGCTCCCGAGGAATGTGCCGTGGTCGAGGATTCGCGCAACGGCTGCGTCTCGGGCATCACGGCCGGATGCCACGTCTTTGCCGTCCCCGATATCGTGCCGCTGCCGCAGGACGTGGTGGATGGCTGCGAGGCCGTGCTCGATACGTTGTTCGACCTGGCAGCGGCAGTCAAGGCCGTGCGCTAGACAATTGCGGTGTTGAAACGAGCGATTGCCCACGTTTGCGCTCAAGCAAAAGGGGCCCGGCAATGGTCGGGCCTCTTTTGCTTGAGCGGCGACTTAGCATACTTGCGGGCGTGCTATAGATACGCACCGAGGTTGATGGCCGTGGCGTCGGTCTGGCTGCTTGCCTGGGTGCTGGCGCGTTCCAGCAGGAACGGCCGCACGAGTTCTTGGCGGTTGATGTCCTCGGCGGCGGTGACTGCGGTGACGGTGCGCGCGGCAGAGCCGATGTGGACGTGCTTGGGCTTCGCCGGCGCCTTGTTCTCGATTTGCTCCATCAGCAATTGAACGCCCTTGCGGCCAATCTCGTAGCCCGGGGGCGCTACCGTAGTGAGCGGGACCGATCCGCTCCAAGCGAGTGGGTTGCCATCGCAACCTGCTACGCGTACTTGCCCGGGGACAGAGATGCCCTTGTCGACCAGTGCCGAAACGACGCCCGAGGCCAACACATCGGTCAGGCCGACGACAAAATCGGGACGTTCGTCCGCGGGGCGCTCGGCGATTTGGTTGCCGATACCATAGCCGTCGGCCGCCGTGTTCCACTCGCCGGCGTCGATGACTTCGATCTTGATATCGGGGTGCAGGGCGAGCGCCTTATGAATGCCAAGGACGCGCAGGGTGAGTTGCATAAATGCTGCTCGGCCGACGACGACAATATGGTGCGCGCCGCGGGCGATAGCAAGTTCGGCAATGATGCGACCCTGGGCCTCGTTGTCGGCCGCTACGTAGTAGCCGGGCTCGGAGCAATGGATGTCCAGATGGACGATCGGCACGGGCATCTTGGTCATGGCGGGGTGCCAGTCGGGGGATGCCATGGGCTGAACCATGACGCCGGACATCTGGGTGCCCATAAAGTAGCGCAGGTAATGGTCCTCGAGAATATCGTCGTTATCGGCGTTGGCGATGAGCAAGTCGTAGCCGTGCTTGCGGGCCTCGTTGTGGGCGCCGCTGGCGATTTGGAGCGAAAAGCCGTGATCGAGACGGGGGAGCACCAGGCCAAAGGACTTGGTGGCGCCGCCCGCGAGCTGACGGGCGCTTTGGTTGGGCAGGTAGCCAAGGCGATTGATGGTCTCGTTGATGAGCTTGAGGGTCTCGGGGCGCAGCTTTTCGGGGTGGTTGAGCGCGTTGGAAACCGTGCCCAACGAAACCCCGGCCTCGCGTGCGACGTCGCTGATTTTTACCTTTGCCATAGCGGCCCCTTTGATGCGTTTCAAGTACAAGCCAGATTGTAGCATCCCAAACCTTCCAAAAAGGGACAGGTTTATTTTGGCAGGTTTTATCTGGGCAAACGCTATTGCCAGCGCGACCACCACGAAGGGGGCAGGCACCTTTGTGGTGGTTTGGACCGGCTGGACGTGTGTGCATCGAGTGGTATCTAAGTTGAGATACCACTTCTGGTATATCAGCTTGCGTTTGCGTGAGTACAATACTCGAACGTTATACGTCTCAGCGCCCCTTGTGCGTGGACGTCTTGCAGTCACGCGAACGAAGGGATTTATCTTATGTGCGGAATCGTCGGCTACACCGGCTCTGATATTGCAAAGAACATCCTGGTCACGGGCCTCAAGCGTATGGAGTATCGCGGCTATGACTCCTCGGGCGTCGCGCTCGAGGTGGGCGAGGGCGCCGCGGCGCACCTCGACGTCATCCGCCGCGTGGGCAAGGTCGCGGGCTTGGAGAGCGAGCTTTCCAACATCGACAGCGACGCTACCTGCGGCATCGGCCACACCCGTTGGGCCACCCACGGCAAGCCCTCCGTCGTTAACGCTCACCCCCACACCAGCTGCGACGGTCGTATCGCCATCGTCCACAACGGCATCATCGAAAACTTCGCCGAGCTGCGCGAAGAGCTGGAGGGTCGCGGCCACCACTTTAAGAGCGAGACCGATACCGAGGTCTTCGCGCATCTGATCGAAGAGGCTTATGCCGAGGCGCACGACCTGATGGCCTCCGTGCGCGAGGCTTGCACCCACGTGGTCGGTGCCTATGGTTTGGCCGCCGTGTGCGCTGACGAGCCCGGCGTGATCGCCGTGGCCCGCAAGGATTCCCCGATCGTAGTCGGCGCGGGCGAAACCGGCTCCTATGTTGCTTCCGATGTCATCGCGCTCATCGACGCCACCCGCGATGTCGTGGTGCTCGAGGACGGTCAGTTTGCTAAGCTCACGCCCGCAGGCGTCGAGTACACCGACGAGGCCGGCAACGTTATCGAGCCCAAGGTCACCCACATCGACTGGGACCTGGACATGGCAGAAAAGGGCGGTTATCCCGACTTTATGCTCAAGGAGATTCACGAGCAGCCGCGCGTCGTGCGCGACACGCTGGTTGGTCGTATGACGCCGGCCGGCGAGCTCGACATCGACGAGCTGGGCCTTTCGCTCGAGGAGCTCAACGACATCGACCGCGTCTACGTGATCGCTTGCGGCACCAGCTATCACGCTGGCCTCATTGCCAAGAATCTCATTGAGGGCTGGGCTCGCATCCCCACCGAGGTGGAGGCGGCCAGCGAGTTCCGTTATCGCAACCCCATCATTACGCCGACGACGCTTGTCGTTGCCGTGTCCCAGTCGGGCGAGACGGCCGATACCCTTGCCGCCATCCGCGACGCGCGCATCAAGGGCGCCAAGGTCTTCGGCATCACCAACGTGGTGGGCAGCCCCGTGGCGCGTGAGAGCGACGGCGTCATCTACACCAAGGCCAACAAGGAGATCGCGGTCGCCTCGACCAAGAGCTTCATCGGCCAGGTTGTGAGCCTGACGCTGCTGGCCCTGCTGCTGGCGCAGGTCAAGTACCGCCTGACCACCAAACAGGCGCGCATGCTGTTCCGCGAGCTTTCCGATACTGCCGAGCAGATCCAGTGGATTTTGGACACGCAGACCGATGCAGTGCATGAGGCTGCCCTGCTGTGCAAGGATGCGCAGTCGGCGCTGTTCGTGGGCCGCGGCATGGGTGCCGCTATTTCCTACGAGGGTGCGCTCAAGCTCAAGGAGGTCAGCTACCTGCACGCCGAGGCCTACGCCGCCGGCGAGATGAAGCACGGCCCCATTGCCCTGATCGACCCGGGCTTCCCTGTCATCGCTGTGGCCACCAAGAGTGCCACCTACGACAAGACCGTGTCGAACCTTATGGAGTGCAAGGCGCGCGGTGCCAAGGTCATCGTCGTTGCCACCGAGGGCGACGAGGAGATCAACAAGATCGCCGACTGCATCATCCGCGTGCCGGCAGTCCGCGACGTGTTCAGCCCCATCACGGCGAGCGTTCCTCTGCAGCTGCTCGCACGCGAGGTCGCCATCCTGCGCGGCTGCGACGTCGACCAGCCCCGCAACCTGGCGAAAAGCGTTACCGTCGAGTAGTTGGTTCCGCCGTTCTAACAACTAAGGCCCGGCTCCGTTGCAGCGGAGCCGGGCCTTGTTGCATTTGCCCAGATAAAATCTGCCAAAATGAACCTGTCCCTTTTTGGCAGGTTAGCGGAGCTTGCTGGTCTCGAAGTACTCGGGGAACTGGTCCAGAACCTCGGTTTGGTTGCGGAACATCATGTGCAGGTGCTTGCTGACCAAAAAGCTCGCTTCGATGGGGTCGCGACCGGCGATAGCGCGGCGAATCTGCTTGTGCTCGTTCACGATGTCCTGATTGTCGAGAACCTGCGTGGCAGCGCGCAGCCAGCGGAAGCGCTCAAGGTCGGCATTGGTCTCTTCGAGCCACGACCACACGGTGCTGCGACATGCGATGCTAAAAATCATGTGATGCATGAGGTTGTCGCTCAAAAAGAAGCCGATGCGATCCTCTTCGGCCATGGCCTTTTCCTGCAGCACGATGGCGCGGTCGAGCTGCTCGATGCCAGCCGACGTGGCGCGCGCGCAGCACTCCACGATCACCTGCTTTTCCAGATGTTCGCGGATGTAACAGGCGCTCTCGGCAAGGGTGAGGTTGATGGGTGAGACGTAGGTGCCGCTCTGGGGCACGGTGCGCACCAGGCCTTCCTGCGCCAAGCGAACCAAAGCCTCGCGCACGGGCGTGCGACCCATGTCCAGGTCATCGCAAAGTTGCTTGACGCCCAGCTTTTCGCCCGGCTTGTAGTCCAGATAGACGATTTTGCGTCGAATGGTGTGGTAGGACTGGTCCTGTAGGCTCGTTTCCTGCTCGCCGACGTGCATCGATTCTTCCATAGCGCCTCGCAACTGTTCTATCAAACTCATATGTCAGTTGTTAATTATGCCGCGAATCAGCTCTCCGCGGTGGGTAATTCGGCTGTCGCCCGAGAACTATTGCGGCATCTTAGTCTGTGTTTGCGCAAGGCTGCGCTCAATGTTGCCGTATCATAAGCCGTCGCAAACGTGAAATAGAAAGAAGGAATCCCATATGCAACTGGCAAACATCGTACGCGAGCGCTGGAAAGGCGTTTTGTTCTGCCTGATCATCGCCATTCCCGCGACGTTGCTCGGCAAACAAATTGAGGTGGTCGGCGGTCCGGTATTTGCCATCCTCTTTGGCATGGTCCTGGCGCTCGTCTTTCCCAAGAATCGTCGCGAACAGCTCACCGCCGGCGTTACCTATACGTCCAAAAAAGTCTTGCAGTACGCGGTTATCCTGCTTGGCTTTGGCATGAACCTCTCCCAGATTCTGTCCAAGGGCGCCCAGTCGCTACCGATTATCGTGGCAACAATCTCGACCTCGCTTGTCATCGCCTTTGTGCTCTGCCGCGTTATGAACGTGCCGGGCAAGATCGCGACGCTTGTGGGTGTGGGTTCGTCGATTTGCGGCGGTTCTGCCATCGCCGCGACCGCACCCGTCATCGATGCCGACGATCGCGAGATTGCCCAGGCTATTTCGGTCATCTTCCTGTTTAACGTTATCGCGGCGCTCGTGTTTCCGACGCTCGGCGGCATGCTCGGGCTGACCAATGAGGGCTTTGGCCTGTTTGCCGGTACCGCCATCAACGACACCTCGTCGGTAACGGCTGCGGCGAGCGCCTGGGACAGCATGCATCCCGGCGCAAATGTGCTCGAGAGCGCCACGGTGGTCAAGCTCACCAGGACGCTGGCTATCATTCCCATCACGTTGGTCCTCGCATGCTGGCAGATGCATCTAGCACGCAAGGCCGGCGGCGACGCCAAAAGCACGTTCTCCCTTAAACGCGCGTTTCCCATGTTTGTGCTGTTCTTTGTGCTGGCGAGTGTGATCACCACGGTGCTTCAGCTTCCCGCGTCCTTTACGGCGCCCATCAAGGAGCTGTCGAAGTTCTTTATCGTGATGGCCATGGCGGCTATTGGTTTTAATACCGATATCGTCGAGCTGGTCAAAAAGGGCGGCAAGCCCATCGCGCTGGGCTTTTGCTGCTGGATTGGCATTGCGTGCATGAGTTTGGGAATGCAACACGTACTGGGAATCTGGTAGAGAAGTAGCTTGTTTGCGTGCTGCGTGCTGGTGAGCGCATTCTCACGGTGGAGCGATAGGAGCTCTTGCGGGTATGGCTTGTCCGCAGGTTTATAAGTCCCGAAGAGCTCTTATCGCCCCGCCAGGATGGCGATGCGGGGCAACACCTATACTCGCAGGACGGCGCTTCCTGCCCTATAGTGTTTGGTGGGCAATATCGTTCAATTTTGAAACACTCGGTCGTGCGACCGTCGGCGGTTGCACGTCGCTGCGGACAGGGGCAAATCATGGATAGCGATGCCAAGCTGAACATCTTGACCGAGGCCCTGGCTGCTGCCGGGGCCTCGGCATTGGCAATCGATGCGCGTGGGGACGTCGCGATCTCGACCATGAATGACGCGGCGCTCGAGCGGGATGTGGCGGCTTTTGTCGCTGAGCGCCTCGACCGTATAGGAGACGGCGCGCGTCTGGTTATGGGACGTGCGGGTGCGCGCCTGAGCCTGACCGTTCGCCCCACCGACAAAGAGGGTGGGGGCCTTTGGGTCGTCGTGGTCCGCGAGGTGCGCGGTGCCGCGGCGCATGCGGGTATCGAGTGGCTCAACGCCGACGAAGTTGAGGCTCGCTACGAATCGAGCGCGTACGGCATCGTTGAGGGGGCGGCCTCGGTGGCTGCGCCGGTTGCAGAGAGTTACGCGCGCGGTGTGCCCCTTATGCTCGAGGGCGAGCTGGGAGCGGGTCAGGTCGAGATCGCCAAGCGCCTCTATCTGGACGGTCCTTTTGCCGGTCAGCCCTTTGTTTCCGTTGCGCTCGATGAGCTCACCGATCGCGGTTGGCGCCATGTGCTCAAAAGCTCCGAATCGCCGCTGTTCCAAACGGGGCTGACACTTTGCATTGAGGGCTGGAATGCGGTTGGTCCCCAGCGCCTTCGCGAGCTCGTTTCCACGATGGCCGACACCGCGTTGGCGACGCGCTGCCATGTGGTGCTGACGGCGAATGACATGCCGGGCGGCAGCGAAAGCGATCAGGCTGCTTTTGTGACCGAGCGCTTCGCCTGTGCGGTGAGCGTGGCGCCGGCAATCGCCGAGCAGGGAGCCGCGTCGACGAAGGTCGCGTGCTATTTGGAATATCTCGCTGATGCATTTGGGACAGCAGCGCCCACGCTGTCTGCCGCGGCGACGAAGACGCTCGATGCTTACCGCTGGCCGCGCAATTATCTGCAGCTCCGCGAGGTCTCGGAACGACTGTATATATTGGTGGGGGCGGGCACGGTGGACCGCGCTGTGGCGGAGGAAGTGCTCGCCCAAGAGGACGTGATTAAGACCGCAACCTTTGGCGCCCCGACACTCGAAAGCGACCTGTATATCCTGCGACCGCTGGCAGATACCGAGCGAGATATCGCGAATCTGGTTGTAGATCATCTCCACGGCAACCGAACCCGTGCGGCGGAGGTGCTGGGCATAAGCCGTACAACGCTGTGGCGCTTGCTGAAGGACGATGACCGTTGAGCGAGGCGCCCGTGACCGCGCGCGACGCGTGTGCTACAGTCCAAAGCGTTATTGTTTCGATTTGGTTACGGCGTGCGAGGGCATATGGCTGAGACTTCAAAACCGAGCCGCAGAAGGCGGAGTGCCGCGCCGGTCAACCGACGCACAACATCGGTGACGTGGGGCAAACACGCCTCGGGGTTTGATGGCTCGTTCAAGCGCACTAAATACGGCTATCCTTCGGCAAGCGCTCGCTTGGCAATGCAGGCAGAGTCCTCGCTGTGGGGCCGCAAACGCGTGGTGGGCTCAAAGCTCAAGCACGACGGCACGCTCGGTTACATCAGCCGCGGGGCGGCTCGCCGCAGCGGGCTCAACCCGGCTGGTTGGCATCGTTATGTGCCGATCGTGGCCGTCGTTGCAGTGATCGTCATCGCACTCGCTGCGCTTGGCTACGCCGGCGGTGGTGCCAACTTGGACGCAGTGTTTAAATCGCCCGAGCTCGCGCATGCAGGCACAGAAGTTATCGAGGGCGCTCAGACCCAGACAGGCGTCGCGCCCCAGCGCGGCATCGTCGCGGCGGCCACCACCATCGCCGATGCTCAAAAGGACGAAGACAAGCAAGGCGACGACGCCGAAACGACCCAGACAAGCGAAGCGACGACAACTCAAATATCAACATAGCTTGCCGGCAGAAGGGGACGTTCCTTTTCTGCCGGCAGTTTGGGACACTCCTGCGCTACTTGACGTACACCACGTTGTTGCGGCGGGGTTTGGGCTCGGGTAGCGTGTCCTCGGCATAGCCCAGAATGCAGTTACCGACACCGCGCAGGCTGCCGTCGGCGGGCAGGCCCCAGCTGGCCAGCAGCTCCAGGCCCTCGGGCGAGTCAAAGACCTCATGCGCGCGGTGAATCCAGCACGAATCGACACCCAGTGCATAGGCGGCGTTGAGCAAGTTGCCCATGGCGAGCGAGCCGTCTTCCAGATGTGTGGGCACGCTGCGGTCAACCAGCACCACCACAACGGTCTTGGCGCCATAGAAGGGGTCGCTGTTGCTGTCCATGACCTGGGCGTTGAGCTGTGAGAGACGCTCGACGGTCGCGGGGTCGGTGACGGCGACAAACGTCACCGGCTGGCGGCCCATGCCGCTCGGTGCATATTGGCCGGCTTCGATAATATGTGCAAGCTTTTCGGCCTCGACGGGACGATTGCTGTAGTTGCGGCAGCTGCGGCGGTGAATGAGTGCTTCGATAGTCTCCATGGTGTCTCCTTGCGGTGGCGTTGCAGATGCCCCGTTCATACCCGTCGGGCTTAAACGATAGACGGTCAATTGCCCGGCCAAAAGGATAGATTCCAATTGGGAAAGTAGGTTTGCATAAAAGTACCTTCAGAATGTGACAAACAAATGGGATGGTTAAACGTTTTATCCCGTCTACCCTGCGGTTTTTTACCACTTGCCTAAATGACGAACGCATAACCTTTGATAAAGGTTTTACTAAAGGAGTACCAACGTTTATCAATGCGCCGTGGTGGCGCCGGGCCAGGAGGTAACATCATGTTCCAGGCTGGAGATGTCGTCGAGACCGATTTCGAAGGATTTCTGAAGCTGCTGCGTTCCAAGACGCGCGCTTTCGTGTCGATCAACGATCACGAGTACTACATCACGCACACCGATGGCTATTGGCGTGTTCAGGATTGCGAGGCCCTCAACGACAAGGGCCACTTTACTGACTGCTCCGAGCTGGTCAACACGGTCTGCGAGGTCGTCGAGCTGCCGTGGATTGCCGGCAAGAGCCTGCATGACAGCTTCTCGGGCGCTACGGTCTATGAGGCCGTCGCCGCTTAACAGGCAATAAAACTCGATTTTCACGTGACCGCTGGCGCCGCCCCCGCGCCGGCGGTCTTTTTCTGCCGATAGGCCATAAAAATGCACGCATTTGCAGAGAGCCTGTTGACGATAGTCAAAACTCGGACTAATCTAGAGACACATAATTGGTCAAAAATCGGACAATTGAATGGTGGGATAGATGAATAGTGCGGTTACGCTGGTCGACTTCGATCGGTTGCTCAATGGACTCGACCATATCTATTCGGAGTTCTCGCGCGCCTGCGGCCTTTCGGACTGCGCCTATTGGATGCTCGTCGACACCAGCACGGCGGGCGGCAGTATTGCCGTAAGCCGTCTGACAAGCGAATGGTTCTACAGCAAGCAGACCATCAACTCGGCAATTAAAGCCTTGACGGCGCGGGGCTTCGCAACGTTGGAGTTTGCCGAAGGCAGTCGTAAGAACAAGGTTGTGAGCCTGACCGAAGAGGGCAGGCGATTTGCCGAGCGTTATGCGCTGCCGGCACTCAAGGCCGAGCAGCGAGCCTTTGGCGCGCTTGAGCCATGTGAGCAGCGCGAGATTATGCGCTTGATCGGCAAATTCTCTCAGGTGCTCGGCGATGAGTGCGATGCCTTTAAGCAGCATATCGCTGCCGAGAGCCAAGCCGAGAATCAAGGTGAGGGGGAGTCGTGCGACTGTTAATGAGGTTTTTGAAGCCCTACCGAGGGCTTGTCGCAGTGACGCTGCTGGTGCTGCTGGTGGATAACGTCGGTACGCTGTTGGTTCCCACGATGCTGGCGAACATGGTCAACACCGGTATTACCACGGGCGATGTCGACTACATTTTACGCAACGGCCTATACATGTTTATCGCGACCAGCATGGCTAGCGGCGGCACGGTGTTGGGCTGCTATCTTTCGGCGCGCCTGGCCGCCAACGTGGCCTGCGATATCCGCAATGCCGTGTACGACAAATCGCTCGAGCTCGCGGCCAGCGATTTTGAGCGCTTTGGCACCGGATCGATGATCACGCGCTCGCTCAACGACATCAACGTGATTCAGCAGGCGATTCTGCAGACGATTCAGCTGGTGCTGCCCGTGCCGTTTTTGGCTGTGGCGGGCATCATATTCGCCTGGTTTATCGATCCCGCCATGGGCACGCTTCTGGGCGTAGTCGTTGCGATTGTGCTGGTGGCGGCGGTCTTTACGGTTGCCAACGCGGCTCCGATCTTTATGCGCCTACAGGGCTTTATCGACCGCATGAACGTGGTGCTGCGCGAGAATATTGTGGGCGTGCGCGTCATCCGTGCGTTTAACAAGGAGCGCCACGAGGAACGGCGTCTGGACGAGGTGTTTAGCGAATACGCCGCCAACGCCATCAAAGTCAACCACCTGTTTGTGGGCCTCGACAGCTCAAGCTTCTTTTTGATGAACATCGCCGAGGTGGCGGTGCTGTGGGTGGGCGGCAACCGCGTAGGCGCCCACGCCATGCAGATTGCGAGTATCTCGGCGGTGCTGGAGTATGCAATTCTGATCCTGTTCTTTGTGATGATGGCCCAGATGGTGGTGCTGACGCTTCCGCGTGCTGCCGCGTGCCTGAACCGTGCGCAGCAGGTGTTGGAGATTGAGCCGAGCATCGTCGATGGCGAGCGCACGCTGGATGACGGGGCGCGCGAGCCCCAAGACGAAGCCGATGCGGTGGCCATGTTCGACCACATGTCGTTTCGCTTTGACGATGCCGACGAGGACACCCTGTGCGACCTGAGCTTTGCCTGTCGTCGCGGTCAGACGACCGCAATCGTCGGCTCGACGGGTTCGGGCAAGTCGACGGTGGCCAAGCTCTTGCTGCGCTTCCACGATGCCACCAAGGGCACCATTCGCCTGGACGGTGTCGATCTGCGCGAGCTTTCGCAAGATGAGATCCGTGGACACATCGCCTATGTGCCGCAGAAGGCGTGGCTGTTCTCGGGCACCGTGGCAAGTAATCTGCGCTTTGGCAACGAGGGCGCGACCGAGACCGACATGCTTCACGCGCTTGAGGTTGCCCAGAGCACCTTTGTACTCGATCAGCCGCAGGGGCTCGATACCCCGGTGGCGCAGGGCGGCACGAACTTTTCAGGCGGCCAGCGCCAGCGCCTGGCCATTGCTCGCGCGCTCATGAAGCATGCCGATCTATATATCTTCGATGACAGTTTTTCGGCCCTGGACTTTAAGACCGATGCCGCCCTGCGTCATGCGTTGCAAGACGAGACGCGTGACGCTGCGGTGCTCATCATCGCGCAGCGCATCTCGACGATCTTGCACGCCGACCAGATCGTCGTGCTCAAGGATGGCGAGGTTGTGGGCTTGGGCACGCATGGCGAGCTTATGGAAACCTGCGAGGTGTACCGCGCCATCGCGGAATCGCAGATGAAGGGAGGTGAGTAGCATGACCGAGGAGCTCAAGAAGCAGGGCGGCGTTGATGACGCCGCTGCCGCGGTACTGGTCGAGGAAACGGCTGCCGTGGCACCCGAGCTGGATGACGCCGCCAAGGCTGCAGCCGAGCGCGAGGCTCGCCGCCAAGCGCTCTACGAGGAAAACGAACGTGCCGAGGACGAGCGCGCCCGCGCCGAGGCAGAGCGTATGCGCGACGTGGACGATGAAGACGAGGACGAGACGCCTCGAGATACCTGGGCGACGGTGCGCCGCCTGTGGAGCGAGGCTGCCGGCGACCATTGGCGCTTCTATATCGTGTTCGCGAGCATTGTGTTCTATGCCATCTTTAACACTGCTGCGCCGGCATATAGCGCCCGCGTGATCGATGAGCTGTGGAGCCACATTCAGGTGGCGTTTGCCAACGACACCACCTTCAGCATCACCTGGGAGAACTGCGGCAGGACTATCTTCATCTACTTTTTGATTTGGACGGCCGCCGCCTCGTTCTACGCGCTCCAGAGCTTTTTGATGTCGAGCGTGGCCGAACGCCTCAATCTGTGCCTGCGCAACCGCATCGCGCAAAAGCTCAACCGTCTGCCGCTCGCCTATTTTGACGCGCATCGTCCCGGCGAGGTCGTCAGCCGCGCGACCAACGACCTGGACAAGATGTCCGAGAGCATGCAGCGCGGATTGCTGCAGCTGCTCGTGTCGATCGGCACGGTTGTTGGTGCTGTGAGCGTGATGTTCGTGTTCAGCGTGCAGCTTACGCTCGTCTTTCTGTTCTTTACGGCACTGTCGCTGCTGGTGACGAAGGTCGTCTCGCGCCGCACACACGATGTGACGGGCGAGCGCCAGGAGTGGGTGTCCAAGATTACGAGTGCGGTCGAGGAAGGCTATTCGGGCCGTCTGGTGATCCGCGCGTTTAACCGCGAACGTCAGAGCTCCGCTGAGGTGCACGAGGCTTCGAAGGAACTGGCTCGTGTGAGCACCAAGGCCGACTTTATGATCAATGCTGTCGGCCCCGCAGTGCGCTTTATCGGCCGTTTGGCGCAGATCGTTATTGCGCTTGTGGGCTGCAGCATGTTGGTTGCCGGGCATATGACCGTCGGCGTGTTCCAGGCGTTCTTCCAGTTTATCTATGAGGCGTCCGAGCCCATGACGCAGCTGTCGTTTACCTTTAACTCGCTGCAGAGCGCGCTGGCGAGCGCCGAGCGCGTGTTCGACCTGCTCGATGAGCCCGAGATGGAGGCCGATCCGCTGCCGGACAAGGCCGCCAAGCTGCCGGGTCGCGTGGAGGGCCGCGTCTCCTTTGAGCACGTGCGCTTTGGTTATTCGCCCGACAAGCCGCTTATGCGCGACGTGTCGTTTACCGCCGAGCCGGGCCAGAAGATTGCCGTGGTGGGAACCACGGGCGCAGGCAAGACGACGCTCATCAACCTGCTCATGCGCTTCTACGAGATTGACGGCGGGCGTATCACGCTCGACGGCGTGGATACGAGCCGCATGGATCGCGGCGAGCTACGGCAGCAGTTTGGCATGGTGCTGCAGGACGCCTGGCTGTTCGATGGCACGATTGCCGAAAACATCGCCTACGGCTGCCCCGAGGCAACGCGCGACGAAATTGTGGCCGCGGCTCGTGCCGCGCAGGTCGACTTCTTTGTGCGCACCATGCCGCAGGGCTACGACACGCGCGTGGCCAACGATGCCGAAAGCATCAGCCAGGGCCAGCGTCAGCTGCTGACCATCGCACGCGTGCTGCTCAATAACCCGGCGATTCTCATCCTGGACGAGGCGACCTCAAGCGTGGACACGCGTACCGAGCTTGCCATCGGCCGTGCCATGGATGCGCTTATGCGCGGGCGCACGAGCTTTGTGATCGCACACCGCCTGTCGACGATTGTGGATGCCGACCTGATCTTGGTCATGGATCACGGCAACATTATCGAGCAGGGCACGCATAAGGAGCTGCTGGCTGCCGAGGGTGCCTACGCCGACCTCTATCTGAGCCAGTTCGCATAATGTGACAAAGGGACAGTCCCGCATGTCGCATCAACGCAAAGGCGCGCCGGGGATGAATTCCCTGGCGCGCCTTCTTGCGTTGATGCCGATGTCGTTTTGTGCCGCTTGCGTTCCTAGCGCTCGTCCACGAGCTTGGCGACGAGGGCCTTGAGCTCGGCCACCTCTCGCTCGAGTTCTTTGACGCGGCGGGCGTTCTCGGTGATGCCTTGGCGGTTGAGGGCACTCTGCTCGGCAGCGTCATCGGGCATGTACTCGCGATGCTGCTTGGCGTCGAAGCTCTCCTCGAACACGCGGCAGCCGTTGCGCTTGATGATGCGTCCCGGCACGCCCACGACGGTGCAGTTGTCGGGCACGTCCTTGACGACGACCGAGTTGCCGCCGATCTTGACGTTGTTGCCGATGCGGATGTTGCCGAGCACCTTGGCGCCCGTGCCCACGGTGACGTTATCGCCGAGCGTTGGGTGGCGTTTGCCGGTCTCGTTGCCGGTGCCGCCGAGCGTAACGCCCTGGTAGAGCACGCAGTTGTCGCCCACAATGGTGGTCTCGCCGATGACGACGCCCATGGCATGGTCGATAAAGAAATGCTTGCCGATCTGCGCGGCAGGGTGAATCTCGACGCCGGTGATGTGGCGGGTGATTTGCGAGAGCACGCGGGCGAGCGAGCGATGACCGTGCTCCCAGAGCCAGTGCTCGGGCACGTGGTTCCACTTGGCGTGCAGGCCAGGATAGGAAAGGAAGATGACCAGACCGTTTTGTGCAGCGGGGTCTTGCGCCTGGACGGTCTTGATATCCTCGCGAATGGTATTGATAAAGCTCACCGGCCGCCCTCCCTTAGCGCCATGGCAATGCGATTCAATAAAGTATAGCGATTCGCTAGGGATTAGGAAGGACAATCTTGGCGGCATTGCGCGACAGGTGTCAGTTATGCAAACTTGCTGGTAATGGAGTCATGCTTTTGTGGGGTTGCGCACGAGGGGACGCCGCAACCGTATACTGGTCAACTTGGACGTATCCGCGCCCACAACTGAGAGGTTTTACTTCATGGGTTTCATTAATTTTATCGCCGAGCTGCTCAAAGACCCGCGCACCGCGATTGCCAGCTGGATCGCCGCCGGCCCGCTTATGGCCTACGGCTGCGTGTTCCTGATCATCTTTATCGAGACGGGCGTGGTGTTCTTCCCGTTCCTTCCCGGCGATTCACTGCTGTTCGCCTCGGGTTTCTTTGCCCACAATGGCGGCTTTAACATTGTGGCGCTTCTGGCCACCGCATGGGCCGCCGCCATTTTGGGCGATCAGTGCAACTTTATGATTGGTCACTTCTTTGGCAAAAAGATCATCGCTTCGGGCAAGGTCAAGGCCATGACGCCCGAGCGCATCAAGAAGTCCGAGGACTTCTTGGACAAGTGGGGTCACCTGGCCATCTTCCTGGGTCGCTTCTTCCCGTTTATCCGCACCTTTGTGCCCTTTATCGCTGGCATGGGCGGCATGCACTGGCGCAATTTTGTCATCTTTAACGTGCTGGGCGGCATTACCTGGTCGACGCTCTTTACACTGCTGGGCTACTTCTTTGGCGGCATTCCCTTTGTGCAGGAGCACTTTGAGCTGCTGATTATCGGCATCGTTGCCGTGTCGATCATCCCGACCGTGGTCGGTCTGGTTAAGGCCAAGCTGGGCAAAAAGAACGCGTAGCTCGAGCCAGCGCGCAAACCGTGCAGTCAAGGCCCGTCACCGCTTGCGGTGGCGGGCCTCTTTGCTTTATTTCAAGACTTTAGTCCGCTGGCCGCGCAGCGGCCAGCTTTAAACCACCCGCTACGCGGGTGGAGACAAACGGCTTTA
>NZ_JADMWW010000025.1 GCF_015548375.1 Collinsella aerofaciens | reverse complement strand
GTCAAGACGCCGGCGCCCGACGGGGAGACGGCGAGTTAGCCGGCAGGTCGGCATGTCAATCCTGGTCTAACAGAGCCAAAGCTATTGGCGCTTCTATGTAAATGGCAAGTTCGCCGACGTTGGCGCTGGTGCCTACGAGCTCCAAGAGGGTGACGCCGTCACCTTTATGTATGGTGCTGACGCCGATGCCCTCCCCGGTCAGGTGCTTGGGTCTGTCGATGTTATCGGTCCCGATGTCAACGGCAACAATACTCGCTGGGGCTCGGCAAGCAATGTTTCTTTGCCCGAAGGCTCTACTGCTCAGAACCTTATTGAGACGGTCCTGAAGGCCAAGGGCGTTACGTATAACGGCTCCCAGAGTGGTGCATACTGGTTCCTCAATTCCATCAAATCGCCGTTCGAAGACAAGTCCTACGGCTATGATGGTGCGACCGGTAAATACTGGCATCTGTATATCAATGGAGAGGCCTCCTTACTCTGCGCTAATCAGATTACGCTCAAGAGCGGTGACAAGGTTACGCTTGCCTATACCACCGATAATTCGCCCATGCCCGATCCCGACAAGATTGTCGTGGATCCGAGCGCGACGACTCCTGATTGGGATGCCGAGTGGGCCGGCTACGGCAACAGTGGCAACGGTTCGACCGTAACGGATGCTAAGACGCCTGCGCAGGCCGCCGGTCTTAAGTGGGCCTTCGATTGGAAGGCCGAGTCTGGTCAGCAGTATGCCAACTGCAGCGAGCCTGTCATTGCTAACGGCTTTGTGTACATCGCGACCGAGAACGAGCTCATTAAGATCGATTCGTCCACGGGCAAAAAGGTTGCCTCTGCGCCGCTTGCCTCTAAGGTGAGCTATACCTCTCGTCCGATCTATACCAATGGCCTTATCATCGTTCCGCTCAACGGCGGTGCGGTCCAGGCGATTACTGCAGACAAGCTGATCTGCAAGTGGCTGACGCCTGGTTTGACGGACTTGACGCAGAGCTCCTGCACCGTCGTTTCGGACGGCGAGTACGTCTATATAGGCTCGGTCGATATTTCGTATGACGAGAATTACAACGCGACCTACGGCAACGGCTCCCTTTCGCGCATTAAGATTGCCACGGGCGAAGTTTCTTGGCAGAACATCGACCCTGCCGAGGGCTATTACTGGACTGGTGCGGCTTTGACGGATAAGTATGCCATTGTTCCTACGAGCGCGGGCACGCTTAAGTGCATTGATAAGACGACGGGCGATGTCGTTTCGACCATGGAGCTCGGCGCTCTCGCGAACGCCGACTGTGTCGCCGATCCGTCCAATGGTTCGACCTTCTATCAGATGACGCACGATGGAAAGCTCCATGTGATTTCGCTTTCGGCGAAGGGCGTACTGAGCGAGCAGAAGACGGTCGACCTGGGTCTTACGAATAACATGAGCGCACCGGCGGTGGCTGGCGAAAACTTGATTGTCGGCGGACAGACGGCTACTGGCTCTGCTCTGGTTCTCTATAACCTGAAGACCGGTAAAACCACGATGGTCACTGCTGCTGACGGTAAAGAACTGCCGGCCGGATTTAACGGTATTGCTGCTACTCCGCTGGTGAGTGTTCAGGGCGACAAGACCTATGTGTACTTCACCGTTAACAGCGCGGATAGCAAGGATTACGTTAACTACTCTGCTGGTGGTGGCGTGTATCGCTATACGCTCGGCGATGCAGAGGCGACGCAGATTTATGATGCGGCTGGCCATTACCAGCACTGCGACTCTCCGGTCATTACCGATGCATCTGGCAACCTGTACTACATCAATGATTCGGGTACGCTGTTCAAGCTGGGGGCTGTCGAGTCTTGGACGGTTGCCTTTAATTCCAACGGCGGGTCTGCTTGCGACACTAAATTTGTTGCTACGGCCGACGGCAAGCTGGTCAAGCCGGCCGATCCGACGCGCGATGGCTACACTTTCGGCGGTTGGTTTACCGATGAGGCTTGCACGCAGGCGTATGATTTCAGCACGCCGGTGACGGCCGACCTGACGTTGTATGCCAAGTGGACCAAGAATGCCGTTAACCCTGGCGGTAATGGCGGTTCTGGCACTAATGGTGGCACCGGTGGCGCTGGCAACGGTTCCGGCGCTGGCGCTGGCGCTGGCACTGGCACAGGCTCCGGCTCCGGCACGAAGGGCCAGCAGGCTGGCGGCGCTGTCGCCCCGGGCCAGAAGCCGGTGACCAAGACGACGGTGTCGACCAAGACCGAGACCAGGGACAACAAGTCCGACAAGAAGGACTCCGATAAGTCCGATAAGAAGGACGAGAAGAAGTCTGACAAGAAGTCTGACAGGAAGGACGGCAAGTCCGACAAGAAGTCCGATTCCAAGTCCGATACGGGTGCTGTTTCCACGACCACTGCTAAGAAGTCCTCTAGTGCTTCCGAGCAGGAGACTGGCACCAATCCGCTAGCCATCGTTGGCATCGCCGCCGGCGTGATTGGCCTCGCGCTCATCGCCGTCTTCGTGCTGACCAAGCGCGGCAAGGGTGACGGTAATGCCCGATAAGCCCAAGGAGACCAGCGGGCAACAGCCCGACTCCTCGTTTATCCAGCTCGATGATCAAAAGCAAAAGGGCGCCGCTTCGGCGGCGTCCACCTCTCGTCGCAAGGCGCTCCTCGGCGTTCTGACTGCTGCATGCACCATTCTGATCGTCGTCTCGCTGGGTTTCGTCCATCCTTCCACAAGCGGTGCCTGGTCCATCGACTGGATCATTCAGACCGTGACGGGGGAGAGCGTCGTCACCAAGGACACCAAGGCGTCTGGCTCGACTACGACTTCGGGCGAGGCCAGTTCCAAGGATTCCAAGTCATCGAATGACGCAAAAGATGAGTCCAAGGGTTCGAACGACGGCAAGGATGATTCCGAGTCTTCGGACAAGGAATCGGACAAAAACTCGGATAGCAAGAAGTCCGAGGACCAGGACGGCAAGAAGTCTGGCGATAAATCCGCTGCCCAGAATACGGGAGCCGGCGATACTTCCAAGGTGTCTGGTGGTGCTTCTTCGGGCGGTGGCCAGTCGTCTAATGGAGCCTCATCCTCTAATGGTGGAAACGCCTCCTCGGGCGGCCAGAGCGGCTCGCAGGAGTCCAACTACGTTACGGTGACGGTTTCGGTCACATCGAGCTCTGTGGGCAATCCTGTGTCCTCTGGTGGCACCTTTACCTTTAACGAAGGCGCTACCGTCTACGATGCCCTGTGCGCGCTGGGCCTTTCTGTCAACGCACATGGCTCGTCGTACGGTACGTATGTCTCCGCGATTGGTGGTTTGGCCGAGAAACAGTACGGCGGCACGAGCGGCTGGATGTACTCCGTCAACGGCACAACGCCCATGACGGCCTGCAGTAACTACGTTCTCTCCAATGGCGACAACGTTGTTTGGTATTACGTAACGGGCTAGAGGCCTCGACATAGCGCGCCAGACGGGCGGTTCGGACCAACATCCGGACCGCCCGTTTTTCATGCGAATGGGACTGGGTCGCCGGGTCTCTCTGCAAACAAAAAAACCGGTTGGAACGGGAATTCCAACCGGTTATACATTCAAGCAAATAGTGAATCGACTACGACCGTGCACCCTCGAGGAAGAAGCGGCGGCTGAAGTAGTTATACCAGGTGACGAGGAACGTGGCGATGGCCTTCATGGCCTGGTAGCCGATGCTCAAAAACGTGACGCCCACAAACATGTACAGGTCGTTGAGGCCCAGGCCGATCACCGACAGGATGGTGAAGATCGTGAACTCGCGCTTGCGGCTCATGCCTTCGCGGTGGTCGAACACGTACTTCATGCTGAGCCAGTAGTTGACCACGACGGACGTGATAAACGAAACCGTGGTGCTCATCAAAAAGTCGAGGTGGAACAGCTCGACGAGCGCAATGAGCATGCCCCAGTCGATGCCAAAGGAGATAAGACCCACGACGGCGAACTTGAGGAACTGCTTGGTATGAGGTTGTGCCAGTGCCTTGCGCACGTAATCACATCCAATGCATTGACGAATCGAGCAGAGGATACTTTAGAGCTTTTGCATGGGAAACGTAAGGGCTTTGCCAAGAACTATACGAACTCGTCAAATTTGCAAGAGACAATCCGCAAACGTTGCAAATCTTCCCGTAAACGAGCGGCGCCCACGGACGATACTGCGCTGAGTGCGCATCGTCCGTGGGCGCCGTAATGCTGCGGGGGTGTCGAGCTATTTGGTCTCGTCGCCCTCCAGGAAGATCTTTCGGGTCACAAAGTTGTAGACCATGACAAGCGCGGTGGCGCAGATCTTGGCGATATTGGCCTCGAATCCCAGGCCGGTGTTGAGCGCCAGCACGATGCCGTCGTTGAGCACCAAACCGATCACGGAAAGCACGACAAAGATGATGAACTCGCGGCGGCGGCTCATGCCTTCCTTGTGCGCAAACACGTACTTCATGCTTGCGAGGTAGTTAAAGATGAGTGAGATGATAAAGCCGCTGGTGTTGGCGATTAGGATGTTGAGGCCCAGACCGTAGTGGAGCAGATTCATAATGCCAAAGTCGATAACCGTGGCAATGACACCGACGACGCCAAATTTCATGATCTGCGCAAGGAGCTTTTGCATGGTACCTGCCTTAAGCTGGCGCCGAAGCGCCGCGGGGATGACAAACTCAGCAAGTTTAGCCAATCCCCGCGGGTGGTGCTAGGCGCGCTCCTCGATAGCACCGTTTCTATATGCATCGAGCAGCTGGCGCAGGTCCTGGATCTGGCTGCGAATCTTGGCGCCAGTATCGGTATCGCTCACCATGCGGCGACGGTCTGCTTGGTCAAAACGGTTGGTCTCGCTCTCGATGTCCACGTTGCGCGTGAGTGCCTCGGCAACCGTCGTAAAGGCCCGGTGCGACTTGAGGCGGCAGCCGCGCGAGCTCGAGATGAGCGTATAGCCGGCGATGCCCGTCTTGGGATGGTAAGCGCGGCAGAAGCCGCCATCGATGACCAGTAGCTTGCCCTCGGCGCGGATGGGCTGCTCGCCCTTGGTGGTTTTAACGGGCGTGTGGCCGTTGATGATGTGGCCGGTCGGCGAACATGCCATGGGCGCGACGCCAAACTCGCGCATGATGTCGTCGCAGACCGAGGGCGACTTGGTAAGCGTAAAGTATGGGTCCATCGGCTCGACCCAGGTGCTCTTATCGGCGATATAGGCGCGCTCAAAGGTACGCACCAGGCGTCCGCTGGCGGGCGAGTTAAAGCCAATCCACAGGTACCACATCCAGTCGAGGGCGTCGCGGTCGCCCACGCGCCAGGCGCGGCGGGCGATGTGGTCGCAAAAATCGAGATAATCGCGGCCAGCGTGCCAGGTACCCAGACAGTTCATGCTGCTAAAGGTGCCGTCTTCGTTGAGCGGAACGCAGCCGTGGAAGAGCAGGTTGCCGTTGGCGACCTTGTACATCGAGCCGTGGGAATAGAGGAAATCGATATGGCGATGCAGGTGATCGGCGGTGACAAACTCGGACACGAGCTTGTCGATGATGTGCTGCTCCTGGGGCGTGAGCGTATAGGGGTCCGCCGGGTCGACGGTGGGGAAGTCGTTGGTCGTGAGCGGCCACACGCTGCCGTCGGCGAGCGTGACCGTGCCGTTGTCGTGGTCGATCTTGTCGAGCAGCAGGCGGTCGGTCATATCGAACTCGGGGTGGCGCTGGATAATCTGGCCCTCGAGCTTAAAGAGCAGCACGTTGATGGCCTTGATCAGCGGGGTGATGGACTCACCGGCGGTATAGGTGGCATCGGCAAAGGCGACAAGCTCACGCAGCGAGATGCCGTAGTCGTTCTCTAGAATTTCGTAGTTGTCGTAGCGTAGGTTGTTGCGCAATACCGTGGCGATGCAGGCGGGCTCACCGGCCGCAGCGCCCATCCACAGCAGGTCGTGGTTGCCCCACTGGATGTCGAGCGAATGGTAGGTGAGCAGGCGGTCCATAATCTTGGCCGCGCCGCCGCCGCGGTCGAAGATATCGCCCACCAGGTGCAGGTGGTCGACGGCCAGGCGCTTGATGAGCGAAGCGAGCGACTCGATAAAGTCGTCGGCGCTGGCGGTCTCCAGGATGGACTCCACGATGCGCTCGTGATAGCGCACGCGATAGTTGTTCTCGTCCGGGTGCGTGTGCAACAACTCGTCGATGATATAGGCGTAGTCGCGCGGGATGGTCTTACGCACCTTGGAGCGCGTGTAGCGGCTTGAAAGCGAGCGAGCGACCATGATGAGCTGGTCAAGCATCGTCTTGTACCAAGTTGGCGAGTCCTCGCGCTGGCTGCGGACCAGCTCAATCTTCTCGCGCGGGTAGTAAATGAGCGTGCACAGCTCGCCCTTTTCGTCAAAGGAGAGCGTGTCGCCAAAAATCTCGTCGACATGCTCGCGTACGACGCCCGAGCAGTTGTTGAGGATGTGCATAAAGGCTTCGTACTCACCATGCACGTCGCTCATAAAATGCTCGGTGCCCTTGGGTAGGTTGAGGATGGCCGAGAGGTTGATAATTTCGGTAAATGCGGATTGTTCGGTGGGGAACTGTCTCGACAGCAGGCGCAGATACTTGAAGTCTTGCGGATTGCGATCGAATGCGACCATGAAACACCTTCCGATGGGGTTGGTAAAACTGATAAACAGCGTCAAACGTTTATCAGTATGCGCCGCTTTTGTTTCGATTTTGCGCCAGCGGTTGAATTGTCGGCTGAACGGTTTGGTAAATCGATTTAGTTGAGGTAGATATGGCGGTTGGGTGGAGACGACAGAGGGTGTTTTTTCAGATATTTATGCGTGGGGCCGGTGGAGACGATGGTGGTAAAGATGTTCACTATTTTTGGTTCGATTTGGTAAATAGTGGACATATGTACCGTATGTAGGCTCACTGTGCGATAATTTGCGCAGCAATGAGTAAGGAGCCTCATATGAGTGATTTTGTCCTGACCTGTGAATCCGCCGCCGACCGAACCCGTGAGTTCTTTGCGTCGCGCAATATCCCTGTCGTGTGTTTTCATTACGAGATCGACGATGTTGTCTATACGGACGATCTGTATCAGTCGATTACGCCGGACAAGTTTTTTGCCCAGATTGCCGCGGGCGCCATGCCCAAGACGTCCCAGGTGAGCGTGGGTGAGTACGAGGAGTTTTGGGAGCCGTTTGTTGCCGAGGGTAAAGACGTGCTGCACCTGACGTTGTCGTCGGGCATTTCGGGCACGTATGGATCGGCCTGCGTTGCGGCGCAGATGCTCGCGGATCGCTATCCCCAGGGCGGCAAGGTGCGCGTCGTCGATTCGCTGGCGGCGTCTTCGGGCTTTGGCCTGTTGCTGGAATATGCCGCCGACGTGCGCGATAGCGGGGCTTCACTCGACGAGACGGCTGCCTGGATCGAGGAGCACAAACTCAACCTGCACCACTGGTTCTTCTCGACCGATCTGTCGAGCTACCTGCGCGGCGGTCGCATTTCGGCCGCGAGCGCGATCATCGGCACGGCGCTTAAGATTTGCCCGCTTATGACGGTCGATTGCGAAGGCAAGCTGTCGCCACGTGAGAAGATTCGCACTAAGAAGCGCGCGATTTCCGAGATGGCCAAGACCATGATGGCACACGTGCAGGACGGTGTGGATTATTCGGGTAAGTGCATCATGTCGCAGTCGGCGTGCCGCGAGGATGCCGAGGCGGTCGCGGCGCTGATTGAGGAACAGGTTCCGCAGCTTAAAGGCAAGATTGAGATCAATGACATCGGTACTCTGATTGGCTCGCATACCGGACCTGGTACGGTGGCGCTCTTCTTTATGGGCGACAAGCGCGTGGATTAATTTGCCCCATCACGTCGCTGCATGATTGTTCAAACGAAAACGGCCCGCCTCACGTTTGTGGGGCGGGCCTTGCTGTTGCGGCTAGCGTTTCTTTCCGCGGAAGAAGAAGCCGTGCAGTGATGGCTTGAGGCCGCGGTTGGCGCGATGCTCTTCTACGCGCTCGTGGATCGAAGCAACGCGCTCGATGACTTCGTCGGGAATCGGCACGTCGGGATTCATGTTCTCGACTTGGCTGACCTCGGCGGCGGCGACCTGGTCGATAATGGGCACATCGTCGCGCGAGATGACAGGTGTGGCGTCTTCCTTCATCTTGCGATAACGCTGCATCATGTCGGTCTGTAGCTGCTGGGCCGAAGGCGGCGTCCAGATGATGGCGTTGGCGCCGGCGGCGATGGTCTCACGGATGCTCTCGGGCGTCTTGCCGCCCGGCGCGATAAGCGGCAGGTTGGGATAGTGCTCGCGCAGCTCGCGTAGGACCTGGGGCGTGTTCTTGCCGGCGGCGATGTTGAGAATCTTGGCTCCGGCGCGCACCTTGGCGTGAGCATCGTCGTCGCAGCGAACGACCGTGGCGATGACGGGGATGTCGGCGATGTTGGTGATGTGCTCGACCATTTCGGCAGTAGCGGGGGAGTTGACCACGCAGCCCGCCGCGCCTTGCATCTCGGAAACGGCCGCCATCTGCACGGAGCGCTTACCGGTGGTAGTGCCGCCGCCAACGCCCACAAAGACCGGGCACTCGGCAACGGTCAGCAGCGCCTGCGTAATGGCGGGCTGCGGCGTGAAGGGGTAGACGGCAAACACGGCGTCGGCATTGGAGTTGCGGATGACCGCCACGTCGGTGGTGTAGATGAGCGATTTGATGCGGCGGCCAAAGAGCGTAAAGCCGCTGGCCTCCTCGATCTCATCGGGCATACGGAGGGCCGCCTTGCGCAGGCGTCCGTCGATGGGCAGCGGCTCCATGGGCAAAAGGCCGTTGGGGGTTACGGCCACCTGGGGCTCGGTAAATTCATCTGCAAGCTCAACCTCGGAGAAGTCGACCGAGGCGACGACGTCTTCGTGAACCTCGGCGGGCACATCGATGGGGGCTTGATCGTCGGTCGCGGCGGGCGTATCGAAGGAGCTGGTGCCGACAAAGGCGTCGACGCGTTCGTTTAGGTCGTTGAGGGTATCCATGGAGGCTCGATTCTATGCGATGGTGGCCGGCGCGATGCAGCCGGAATTGCGAATGCTAAATCGTTTGACGAGTTGATTTTTCCCCGCCGCGCCATCCGTTAGACTGAAGGGCTGGCGAACGTGAAGGAGCTGTGGTGGCGGGAATCGAGGTGCTATCTTGAATGTCCCGTATACAAAAGAGAGGTGACGCGGTATGGAATTCTCGGCAATGTTAGGCTCGATTGGCCTATGCGTGGGCGCAATCGTTGCCGCCGCGGTCATCTACTTTGCGGTCACGGCCATTAAGGGCAAAAAGGCCGAGCGCAAGGAGCGCGAGGCACTTAAGCAGTGCCGTGACCAGCAGGACAAGCGCGCACGGAGATAGTTTGTTGAGTTTTGAATCCGTGCGCTAGCTGCGTTTTCGGACCAGGGCGATATAGAAGCCCTCAAAGTCGCGACTGGGCGGAATGGTCAGCGTGCCGGGCATGCCGTTGGCAATGGCCGAGACGTGGCCCGCGGCAATGGCCTCGGTAAGGGCGTTGCACTCGATGCGCGGTTCCTCACCGGCTTCGCGGGCGCGGCGTGCTTCGCTTTCACTCGGCGTGCTGTCGAGGGGGATGAGCTCGCAGTCCATGTGCTTGTCGAGGGCCTCTTGCAGGGCATCCTCGTTTTCCTGCGGCAAGATCGAACATGTCGAATAGACGAGCGTGCCGCTCGGTTTGAGGGCCCCCATGGCGCGATCCAGAAGTGCTCGCTGCGATCGGGCGCACTTGCTCAGCAACTGCTCGGTGAGGCCGCGCAGGCTTTTCTCGTTGCCGCTGATGACGGTGCCCGTGCCGGTGCAGGGAGCGTCGAGCAGGATGCGGTCAAAGCGGAAGAACTCGTCGAGCTCGCGTGCGTCGATGCGCATGACGGGCACGTTTTTGGCACCCTGGCGGTGGAGGTTGGACTCAAGCTTTTCGGCGCGGGGAATGCTCATCTCGCAGGCCGTGAGGTGTGCCTGGCCCTGGGTGAGGGCGGCGATCTGCGTTGTCTTGCCGCCAGGGGCTGCGCACATGTCGAGGATGTCCTCGCCGGCCTGAGCGCCCAGGACCAACGGCGGCATCATGGACGACAGACTTTGCAAGTAGATCTTGCCGTCGCGGTAGATGTCGAGGTCCCACAGATCGGAAACCTGGGCCTCGGGCAGGATAAAGGCGTCTGGGTACCAGGCGACGGGGTTGTGGGCGATTCCGGCGGCATCGAGCGCCGCAGCGATGTCCTCGGCGGTCGCCTTGAGCGTATTGGCGCGCAGCGTGACCGGGCGTGTGGCCGCGGCGCCGAAGCCCTCGATCATGAGCTCGGCATCGGCGGGCGCATAGGCGCCGGCGACCGTGTCGACCATAAAGCGCGGCAGGTCGGCGGCGCAGGGAAGGGCGGCAAGCTGGTCGGAAAGCTCGGTGGAGGCAAACTGCCTAAGCTTGAGCTCGGGCTTAACCTGCTTTTTCTGCTTACGACGACGCGGCTTGGACATCCGTCTTTCCTTCCACCTAAATGATTATTCTGGGACGGGGATTAAAACATCATTCCATGACCCCCGTCACAAAAGACTGTACTGTGGCGCCCGGGAATGATTTTTTAATCCCCGTCCCAGAATAATCATTCCCGGGCGCGTTGCTGCAGGCGTGCTTTAGTACTGGCTCTCGTGCTTGCTAAAGAAGTCGAAGCGCGGGGGCAGCGGCTTCACTCGGTGCTCGCCGGGCTTCTCGCCCAAGCTCTCCACAAACTCATCCGTGGAGGCGAAGATGTTATCCCAGCTAAAGAAGGCGACCGGGTCAACGTCGAAGTACTCGCAGATGAGCTCGCAGCCGGCCGGCACGATGCCGTGCATGAGCACGGTCGCCACGCGCAGCTCGGTGAAGGCGTCGACGAGGGCCTGCGTCATCGCGGTATTGGCTTGCTCGCCCTCAAGCTTGTTGGCAGCCTTGGAGGCGTCGCTCCAGCGCTTGTTGGCGGCGCGCAGGTAGTCGTCGCACACAGCGAGCGCGCGGTGCGTCTCGAACTTGTACATGGCCTGCTCAAACGCGAGGGCGGCCTGCTCGGCGGCCTCCACCACGGTGGCCGAGGCGGCGCCGGCGGGGATGCAACCGTTGCGATAGGGGCTCTCGTCGCCCTCCTTGACGGCGACGCCGTAGAAGCAGCTGCGGGCCAGGCGGTTGAAGACGCCGGTCAAAAGGGCGCTTTCCTTAAGGGCCGGATCGATGACGCGCTTGTCGTCGCAGGCGTGCACCTCGTTGCCGTCCTTGTCCTTGCTGGTCACGCGGGTGTCGTATGCCTTGGGGCTAAAGCTCACCGGCTTCTCGGACAGGCCGAGCGACAGCCAGTGCGCGCGCATCTGCTCGCAGGTGTAGTGGTTGAGCAGGTCGTCTGCCGGCGGGGGAGGCGTCTGCGAGGACGAGCTTGCCTTTTTGCCCATGTAGAGCAGGTGGTAGCAGGCGCTGACGGTGCTCTGCGTGAGGTTCCAACCCAGGGCCTCCCACATGGCGGTCTGCGCGATGCAATAGAAGTAGATGTTGTCCTGGCCAATGAACTGGTAGATCTGTGCGTCATCCGAGCACCACCAGTCGCGCCAGTCGAGCGAGCTGTGCTGGTAGGTGGGCGCGGGGACCTGCGTGGAATCGGCGGCGGGCTCGCCCATGAGGGCGGCATCCTGGGCGGCGACGCCCTCGGTCACGCCGGCGGCCTTGGCATCGCGTGCGAGCACGGTGCGCGTATAGCTGATGGGAGCCCACAGGCTCTCGGGCCAGCACCAGCAGGTGACGTCGGAGACGCCATCGACCTCGGGCACCGGAACGCCCCAGTCGATGTTGCCGGTGATGCGGAAGGGTACGAGCGCCTTGCCGCTGCGGAAGCGCACGCCGCCGTTGGCGAGCACCGCGTGGGCATCGTCGCGCTCCTTCCAGCTGGGGAAGGTGACGGTAAAGCTGCTCTTGTTGCCCTCGGGCTCCAGCACGGTGTGCTCGGGAAGCTGATCCTCGACGGCATCGAAGGCCTCGCGGAACTTGTTCTGGATGTAGAGCTGAGCCGGCAGCAGCCACTCTTCCATGGTCTTGGAGACCACGGAGCGAACCTGCGGGTTCTGGGCGAGCTTGGCGGTATAGGTTTTCATAAAGTCGAGGTAGGCCGGCAGGTCGAAGTAGAGGTTGTCGACCGGGCGCAGCTCGGGCACCTCGCCGGTGAGCTGGCTTTTGGGCGCGATGAGCTCCTCGGGCTCAAACTGGTGGCCCAGGTCGCACTCGTCGGCATAAGCCTTCTCAGACTTGCAGCCCTGGATGGGGCAGCGGCCGATCACCTGACGGCCGTTGAGGAACGTGCCGGCCTTGGCATCGTAGAACTGCAGCGTGGAGCGCTTGGAGATGGTGCCCTGCTCGTGCAGGCGCTTGATAATCTCGGCGGTCACCTCGTTGTGAATCTGCGCAGCCGGCTCAAGGCCCGAGCCGCCGTAGATGTCACAGCTGATGTTGTAGTTGTTGAGGGTCGCGGCCTGGCGGGAGTGATTGGACTCGACATACTCGCTGATGGACTTATCGTAGCCTTCGTTCTCCTTGAGCTTGCGGTAACTCTCCATGATGGGCGAGCCATAGCAGTCGGTGCCCGAGGTGAAGATGACGTTCTCGCGGCCCAGACGGTCGCGCAGGAAGCGGGCGAAGAAGTCGGCCGGGACAAAGACGCCGCCAACGTGGCCAAAGTGAAGGCCCTTGTTGCCATAGGGCTCGCCGGCGGTAACGATGGCGCGGCGAGGCCAGCTGGGACGGTCGTTCATGGAGTATTTGGATGCCATGGGACTCCTTCGCATATGGTGAGAGCGCGGCCGGGCGCAAGGCCTGGCGACGCGGTGGTCAATTCGTGCATATCGTTCGACATTATCGCACATGCGGACGGGTACGTGGCAGGGGCGCTATCCTAAGATGCTATGAATGAGATTTCCAACATACATGCGTTTGAGGACGAGGAATTTCTGCACGCTTGCTTCGTGTGGGGGATGGTCGTCGTCGGCGTGTTTGCCGTGTGCTTGGTACCGGTGTTTATGCTGCTGGGCGGGCCTGCAGACTTGGATGCGGCTGACGCGGGCGGCTGGATGGCTGTCGTGGGCTGGATAGTCGGCTTGGCTGCGGTTTCTGCGGCGTCATTTGCCGTGCACGAGCTGGTGCACGGTGTGTTTTTTAAGCTGCTGGCGCCTGCGGGCGCGAAGGTGACCTTTGGGGCGAATCGCGAGACAGCGATGATCTATGCCTGCGCCGAAGGCGTTGTGTATTCTCGCCGGCGGTACGTGGCGGTTTGCCTGGCACCGACGGTTGTTGTGACGACAGCGTTTGCCCTGGGGTTTGCGTTCTCGGGCTATCCGCTGCTGTGCTACCTGGCGGCCGGCTTGCATTTGTCGGGCTGTGTGGGCGACTGGTATTACGTGCGGACCATTTTGCGCGACCGCCGCATTGTCGCCTGCGAGGACACGTCCTTCGGCGTGCGCTTTTTCGGGTGAGGAGATGTCGATGAAGCCGTTGTTGTTGCACGCCTGCTGTGCGCCGTGCTCTCTTGAGCCGGTCCGCCTGCTGCGCGAGGAAGGATTTGAGCCCACAATCTGCTGGACAAACCCCAATATTCAGCCGCACGATGAATGGCAGCGGCGTTTGGACGAGCTGCGCCGGTGGTGTGCCGATGGCGACATCGAGCTTATCGAGGCGGGGGAGGACCGGGAGCGCTGGGAGGCCGGCGTGGCCCCGCTGGGCGCCGATCGAGCCCGTCGCTGTCGCGCATGCTATGCCCTGCGTCTGGCCGAGGCGTGCCGTGTGGCCCAGGAGCGCGGGTTTGAGTTTGTGGGCACGACGCTCGCCGTCTCGCCGTATCAGTTGTTCGAAACCTGCAATGATGTGTTGGAGCGTCTGGCTGCCGCCCGCGGTCTCACTCCGGTGATTCGTGATTTTCGTCCGTATTACCCCGAGGCCACGCGTCGTTCGCGCGAGCTGGGCATGTATCGGCAGAACTACTGCGGCTGCCGATTCTCGGCCGTCGAGGCGGCCATGGACCGCGCCCGCATCCGCGACGAGCGCAAAGCCGCCAAAAAGTAGTTCATTTGGGCTGGCAGCCTGCTAGGATGTAGAGCGGACTTTAGCTATATAAGGAGTATCCGACGTGTCTATGCGTACCGATGATTTTGACTACAACCTTCCTGAGGAACTGATCGCCCAGGCTCCAGCCGAGCCGCGCGACTCCTGCCGCCTGCTGGTGGTGGATCGCAAGGGCTCCCAGGCGGGAACGCCGTTGGAGCACGGCGGTACCGTTGAGCACCGCATCTTCCGCGACATCATCGACTATATCGAGCCGGGCGACGTGCTCGTCATCAACAAGACGCGCGTGATGCCGGCCCGCCTGATCGGTCGCAAGGCCGGCTCGGGCGGCGTGGTCGAGACGCTGCTGCTCAAGCGCCGCGAGGATGTGGATCCGCTGGGTCACGTTTGGGAGTGCCTGGTCAAGCCGGGTAAGCGCCTGAAGCCCGGTGCTCAGATTGAGTATCGTGCGGGCGGCGCCCATGCGCCCGAGGGCGCGCCCGTGGTGTTGACGGCCGAGGTCGTCGACTTTGTTACCGATAGCCGCGGTGGCCGTCTGGTGCGCTTTGAGCCGGCCGGTTGCAATGCCGCCGGCGACCCGCGCACGCTCGACGAGGCCATCCACGCTGCCGGCCACGTGCCGCTGCCGCCCTACATTACCGATTACGAGGGCGATCCCGAGAAGTACCAGACCGTCTACGCCATGAAGGAGGAGCACTCGGCTGCCGCTCCTACGGCGGGTCTTCACTTTACTCCCGAGCTCATGGCCGCTATCGAGGCCAAGGGTGCGAAGTTTGCCGCCGTCGAGCTTGAGGTGGGTATCGATACCTTCCGTCTGGTGGAGGAGGACGACCCTACACAGCACGTGATGCACACCGAGCGCTACCACGTGTCGCAGGAGGTTGTCGACGCTGTGCATAAGGCGAAGGCCGAGGGCCATCGTGTGATCGCCGTCGGCACCACGGCGGTGCGCTCGCTCGAAAGCGCCTTTGACGCTGAGGCACCGGTGTTCGATCCGGCCGTGACGGCGCGCTATTTTGAAGGCCGCGAGGACGGAGCCGACACGCTTGGCCGCGGTGACATCGTGGTGCGCGAGAACGCCACGACGCAGCTCTACCTCATGCCCGGCTCGACCTATCACGTGGTAGACGCGCTGATCACGAACTTCCACGTGCCGCGCTCCACGCTCATGATGCTCGTAAGCGCGCTTGCCACCCGCGACCAGATCATGGATGCCTACGCCGCTGCCATCGAGGAGCGCTACCGCTTCTTCAGCTTTGGCGACGCCATGCTCATCTTGTAGGTTACGGCGTTTTACAAACGCCGTAACCGGTCGACGCTGCGCGGGCCGCATTTGGACAATCTGACGTTCAACTTCAAGGGCGCGACCAGAAGGTCAGCGCCCTTTCGTTTCACGTCACCTTGTCTCAAATGCGACCCGCTCGCTGACTCTGCCATTACATCGGTGTTGCCGTGGTTGTTGAGTAGTCATTGGGCACTTGGCACTTGGGGACACTCCTTATGTCAAGAGATTGGTGCAAGAGGGATAGATTGCCTTGCATCAATCTAATAAGTTGCGGTGAGATAGTTCTTAAATTGGCTTTTTGAGGGCTAAACAGGAACTATCTCACCGCAACTGCGTTGAGCGTTTTTTGGCAGCTGGTTTACTTGCTCGCGAACAGCCAGACTAGGATGATCACCAGGATTGCGGCGACGATGCAGACGATGGCGCCGGTGAATTTGATGCGTGAGTCGCGGGTACGCTCGCGCACCGCGTCCTCGGTGGCCTCGAGCTGGGCGACTTCGCGCTCGGTCTCGGCGTGTTCGGCTTTGTCTCGGGCCAAGGACCCTGCAAGCGACTCAGTAATCTCTGGGTGGTCGTGTACTTCGTTCGCCTGTTCGATGATCGACTGCGCATGTGCGGCATCTGCTTGGGCGTTGGCGATGCTCTGCTCTTGGTCGCGGCGTGCCTTGTCCTCGGCGGCGATCTTCTCGCGCAGTTCGCGCTGGCGCGTTGCAGCGGCGGTTTTTGCGGTCTGCAGCTCGTCGCGCGCGGCATCGGCCTCTGCCGTCACGGCTTGGTGCACGCGTTTGGCTTCGGCAATGGGGGCCTGCGCCTGTTCGACGGCCTGCTCGGCTGCGGCAAGCGAGTGTTCAAGGTCGGCGGTGATACGCGGGACATCTTCTTCGGCTTTACGCAGGGCATCTGCCGTGTCGGAGATCTGCATCGAGAGCTCGCTAGTGCGCACCGTATAGTTGGCGGGATTTGCCGAGGGATTGCGTTGCAGCTCGGCATACTCATGACGCAGTGTCTCGAGCTGGGCGCGCGTGGCGTCGACGGTTTGTTGTGCGGCGGCAATGCCGGCGTCTCGCTCGGCCTGCACCTTGTCGCGGATGCGCTTGGAATCCTCAAGACGGCGAACGAGGCGGTTGCCGGTCTCGCGCGAGCTCGCCTCGCGGGCCTCCACGGCATCGAGCGCGGCCTTCAGGCGGAGCTCGGTCGCGTCATCCTCTGTCTTCATTTGTTCGAGCTGACCCTTGAGCTCTGCTACTTTGGAAGCATGGACATCGCGATCGATTTCGGCTGCCGCAGCGGTCTTTTGCGCTGTGGCGATCGCCTGACGCTGGTCGGCGACGATCTGCTCGTAGCGGCCTGCGATATCCTGGCGCGTCTCGAGTTCCTCGGCCTGATCGGCAATGCGCTGCTCAAGTTCGGCCAGGTGGGCGCGGGCATCGGCAAGTGCCTTTTTCGCGGCGTTCATCTCGCGCATGGCCGAGGCACCCTGGGCGATAAAGGTGCCCACGGCGTTCGCAGTGTTCGAGACAGCGGTCCCCAGATCGCGGCTCGCGGCGGGGGAGTGCGGGGCGGTCGGGCGAGCGGTGTCGGCAGCGTCCGCATCGGCAGCCTGCGGCGCGGCGATATTGCCGGTACCGCCCTCGACCACAGAAAAGCCTGCTGCGTGCGGATCGACCGCATCGGCGCCAATCGTGGGGTGCTCGAGCTGCAGAAACGAGGGCATGGTGCTGCCCTGGTCGGCAACCGGAGTCTCGCCGGGCACAAAGGTCGAGGCGGCCTCGGCAGCCTCCTCTTCCTCGGCATCAATATCGGCATCGGACACGGCGTCTTTCATCGCTTTGACGGCGTCCATCATGGAGTCCATGACGGCATCGAGCTCTTCTTCCGAAGACACCTCGATGGGGCCCGCTGCTTGCGGGACGTCGTCCTGAGCGGGCGCATCGTCGTTTTGCTCATCGGCGTTTTCTGTTTCGGGGGTTTCCGCCGTAGCGCTTTCGTCCAAGATGGGGTCGTCGATGTCGATACCATCGCAGGTCACAGCGTCAGTATCTGCGGTGACGTCTGCGGAATCATCAATATGCTGTTGAGTCTGGGGGTCCAGCTCGTCTGTCATAGGCATGTGCTCCTCATCGTTGTTTGTCACCCTATGATAAAGTCTCGCGCCGACATCCCGCGCGCCGCAGCAAAGTTTCAAAACGTGTTCGATGGCTCGATCTGATAACAATAACTCGGCCGCTTTATCCAGTTTGCACTTGACAATCCCTTCGCCGAACGACGTGGTGCCGTTCGCCTACCGCGGTCTTTTATTTTCGCTTGAACACGCTAAAGTTGCATCTCAGCTTTTGGCGCGTGAAGTTGGACACGCGCAGTCGGCGGGCGTGCCCGTCGCGATTTGAAAGGACTTTGTATGGGACTTTTCACTGGTAAGACCGTGATCGTCACCGGCGGCGGCAAGGCCACGCTCAAGGACGGTTCCGCTGGCTCCATCGGCTACGGCATCGATATCGCATTTGCCAAGGAGGGCGCGAACCTCGTCATCACCGGCCGCAACGTTGCCAAGCTCGAGGCCGCCAAGGAGTCTCTCGAGGCCGAGTACGGCGTCAAGGTTCTGCCTGTTCAGGCCGATGTCTCGGCTGGTCAGGACAACGAGGCCGTCGTCCAGAACGTCATCGACAAGGCCATTGAGGAGTTCGGCCGCATCGACGCCGTCGTCAACAATGCTCAGGCCAGCGCCTCGGGCGTGACCATCGCCGATCACACCATGGACCAGTTTAACCTGGCCATTTACTCCGGTCTGTATGCTACCTATCTGTACATGCAGAAGGCCTATCCGCACCTGAAGGAGACCAAGGGCTCCGTGGTCAACTTTGCCTCGGGCGCCGGCCTGTTTGGCAACTATGGCCAGTGCAGCTATGCTGCCGCCAAGGAGGGCATCCGCGGCCTGACCCGCGTTGCCGCCAACGAGTGGGGCAAGGACGGCATCAACGTCAATATCGTTTGCCCGCTTGCTTGGACCGCTGCGCTCGAGAACTTCCAGGATGCCTATCCCGAGGCGTTCAAGGCCAACGTCCACATGCCGCCGGCTGGTCACTACGGCGACGTCGAGAAGGAAATCGGCCGCGTGGTCGTTCAGCTCTGCGGTCCCGACTTTAAGTACATGAACGGCGAGACCGTCACCCTCGAGGGTGGCATGGGCCAGCGTCCTTAGGGGTTACGCGGTTTTTCCAAACCGCGTAACGGCTCGACGCTGCGCGGTCACCAGGGCGACCGCTCGCTGACGTCGCCAGAGCATCGGCGTTGCCTTGGCTGTTGGAGATGATCTCGTAGTCGTTGGGGACGTTCTTAAATGACTAGTCATAAGGGACACTCTTGCCGGCACTTGGGGACAGTCCCTAAGTGCCGGCAGATTGGGACGCTCCTTTGCAAGATGGCGCTGAAGAGTGTCCCCAACAACTAGTCGTTTAATGCATCAGTTTCTGTCGAGTCGGTGCTCTTTGCGGGTTGCCCGTATAATGGTTTGCGTATGAACCGCAACCAAGGAGTTCCAGTTTATGGACCAGAGCCTTTTTAAATTCGACCTGATCGCAGAGGACCCGACGACGCATGCGCGTGCCGGCGTGCTGCACACCCCGCACGGCGACATCGAGACGCCAATCTTTATGCCCGTGGGCACCAAGGCAAACGTCAAGGGCATTCCTACCGAGACCGTTAAACAGCTCGGCGCCCAGATCGTGCTTGCCAACACCTATCACCTGTCCATGCGTCCCGGCGAGGACACCATCGCCGAGCTGGGCGGACTGCACAAGTTTATGAACTGGCATGGCCCCATTCTTACCGACTCGGGCGGCTTCCAGGTGTTCAGCCATAACGACGCCGTCAAGCTCACCGACGAGGGTGTGCGCTTTATCGTCAACGATTACGACGGTCGCCACGTATTCTGGACGCCCGAGGACAACATGGAAATCGCCATGAAGCTCGGCTCCGACATCTGCATGCAGCTCGATCAATGCCCCGGCTATCCCGCCACGCGTGCCTATGTCGAGCGCGCCGTCGAGCTGTCGAGTATGTGGGCCGAGCGCTGCTATAAGGCACACACCCGCGATGATCAGGCACTCTTTGGCATCGTCCAGGGTGGCATGCATCTGGACCTGCGCCTGCGTTCGCTGCGCCATCTGGAAGAGTGCGGCGACTTCCCCGGTTACGGCATCGGTGGCTACTCGGTGGGCGAGGACCACGAGACCATGTTCGAGACCCTGGCGCCGCTCGCGAGTGAGTACATGCCCAAGCACAAGCCGCGCTACCTGATGGGTGTCGGCAATCCGACCACGCTCGTGCGCGGCGTGGGCGTGGGCATCGACATGTTCGACTGTGTGCTGCCGACGCGCACCGGCCGCATGGGTACGGCGTTCTCCAGTGAAGGTCGCCTTAACTTCCGCAACGCGCGTTTTGCGCACGACGACGGCCCCATCGACCCCACCTGCACCTGCCCGGTGTGCACGGGCGGCTACAGCCGCGCGCTCGTTCGCCACATGGTCACGCAGAAGGAGATGCTCGGCGGCATCCTGCTTTCGATGCACAACATCTACTACCTGCTCAACCTTATGCAGCGTGCCCGCCAGGCCATTATCGAGGGCCGCTACGGCGCGTTTGTGAGCGACTGGATGAACAGCCCTGCGGCGGTGGACTACTAAGAGCGGCGCGGGCGCTTGCAGAGCGCGGGCAACGGCAAGGGGCGAGCGGCGGCCGGTCGTCACATTTGCTGACACCGGCCGCACGACCGCTGACCGATAGCTTGCAAGCACTTGATGCATCGTGGGTACCATACCGAATAGTTGATGTTCGGGCGGGTGTTTGGCGCATGGCTTCGACCCCGCCCGTTTTCTTTTTCTCGATAGGAGCACCCATGATTAAGAATGAGAACGTCGAGGGCGAGCCGGCCTACGACGAGACGTATCGGCGTGGCCCCGTGGTCATGCGCGGTCCCATGATTCCTAAGGACAACACCTACGCCAACCTGTTGGCGCCCGAGGAGTCGACCGACTGGTTGCATGCCGATCCGTGGCGCGTGCTGCGCATTCAGGCAGAGTTTGTCGATGGCTTTGGCGCGCTTGCAGAGCTTGGTCCTGCAGTGACCATCTTCGGCAGCGCCCGCACGCCTAAGACCGATCCGCTCTACAAGGCGGCGCGTACCGTCGGGCGCAAGATCGCGCAACGTGGCGTGGCGGTCATCACCGGTGGCGGCCCCGGCATCATGGAAGCGGCCAACAGGGGAGCGGCGAGTGTCAACGGCAAGTCAGTTGGCTTGGGCATTGAATTGCCGCACGAGCAGGGGCTCAACAAATACGTAAACCTCGGTATGGACTTCCGCTACTTCTTTGTGCGCAAGACCATGTTCGTCAAATACAGCTCGGGCGCTATTGTGTTTCCCGGTGGTTTTGGTACGCTCGACGAGATGTTCGAGGTGCTCACGCTGGTGCAAACGCACAAGGTCAAGCGCATGCCGCTTGTGCTGGTAGGCAGCGAGTACTGGCAGGGCCTATTTGACTGGCTTAACGGTCCGGTGATGGACGCCGGTATGATCAGCCCGCTCGATCCGGATCTGGTACACATCACCGACGACCTCAACGAAGCCGTCGACATTGCGCTCAGCGGGTTGATGTAGATCAATCGTGCTCACGCGACATGAATACGCATGGCAATCTGATGTTATCTAACATCAGATTGCCATTTATATTGGGTATACTGGTGTAAAAGACGAGGGCGAGGAGGTCGCAAATGTCTACAGCAACAGTTAAGCCTACGACGGTTCGAATCGAAGAGGGGCTCAAGGAGCAGGCGACTGAGTTCTTGGATTCGGTCGGCCTCAGCCTCAATTCCTATCTCAATCTTGCCGTTCGGCAGCTGGTAAATCAGCGAAAGATTCCTTTTGAGATTGTAGGAAGGGCGGAGGTGCCCAACGAGGCGACGAGGCGTGCCATGGTGGTCGCAGAGGCTCATGAGTTGGGGATTTTGCCGGACGATAGCCTGTCATTCAATAACGCTGATGAGCTTATGTCATTCCTCGATGAGGAATAGCGATGTTCGAGATTAAAGTCGAGGCTCAATTTAAGGTGGACTACAAACGAACGATGCGCATGCATCCGCAGCTAAAAAGTGAGTTTAAAGCGGCGGTTGCGGAGCTTGTGGCTCATGGGTCACTTCCGGCGGAGTATGGCGCCCACGAGCTCTCAAACCCGGGCGGAAACTACAACGGCCACATCGATTTCCACCTATCCGATGGCTTGGTCGATGTGGTCGTTCTTTATCTTCCCCATAAGACTAACCCAGTGATTAGGCTGGTGAGAATGGGCTCGCATGAGGAACTGTTTCAGGGTCCGCTGGGCTGATCGCCGATTTCCAAGTTGCGGTGGAATAGGGACTGATTTGCGGTCGATTGGCCAAAAACAGTCCCTATTTCACCGCAACTGATGTGGGCGCCCCGTTCGCTGCTGCGGCCCCCGGTTCTCCTCATTGCTGGATTTCGCTCAAAAACTCAGCGGCGACTTCGTTGCTTTTGAAACGGATGCTGCGGTCTTCTTTCTTGGGGAATGCCAGCAGCGGGATAGTCCCGTACCAGACAGTTTCCTCGTCAATCACGGCCGCGCACAACCGCCCTTTGGCCTTGACGGAATAGTCGACGTTCATCTCGGCAAAAATCGCTTTCGCGTCATCGCGCGGAGGTGAGGCAACATAAACCTCAAGGGTAATCCCACGGGCGGCTGCGCCTGCGAGTGTGGTGGTGAGTTTCGTGAGGCATGCGGCGGATGCGTAGGATGCGGCTATGAAGGCACTCTTTGTGGCACCGGTGATGTCTTTAATTAATGCCTCAATAGCGTTTGCCGGCTCTATGAGAATGTTGTAATCGGGTTGCTCGCTGTCCTCTGCTGAATAAATTTCGTACCCCAACTTGGCGTACGTCTTGAGTCTTTTCTGGTACATGCGGGCGAGCATGGGTATCGACAGGTCAATGTAGTCGAATATCTCAACCTGTTGCTTGCCCTCGTGGCTTCTATGCAGTCTGCCCACCTGCTGCGTTACGCTGCCGTCCCAAGATATCGGCGTGGCAATGAAAAGGGTGTCAAGGTAGGACAGATCGAAGCCCTCGCTCAGAAGGCTTTCGGTGGCGACGATGATTCGATGTTCATGCTCAAAGCCGGGAAGACTGTTCAGTATCGCTTTTCTTTCTTTGGCGCCGATTTCTCCGGTTAAGAGTATGGGCTCGTGTCTGCGATCATTAAGCAACCTGAACAGTTCCTCAGCATGCTTTTTCCTTTTGGATAGTATGAGCGGATGTCGACCGTTTGACGCTGCTTCGAGGGCGTCATCGACAATCAATTCGTTTCTTGCCGCATGTGCACACAGCATATCGAGAATCTGATTGAAGCTTGCATCCGGCTCGTAGGCGGATAGCCGAATGCCGGTAAATCTCGGTCGAACGATGCGCTGGATGCCCTGCTGAATTGCCTGCGTTTTTGGATCGATGACATAGCGAAGCGGGCCGCAGAGCATCGAGAGCGCCCGCGTGAGTCCGTCGGAGCGCTCGGGTGTCGCGGAGAGGCCATATATATATTTGGCTGGAGCGGACTTGAGGACGAGCTCGAGCTGTGGCGCGGCAGCATGGTGGCATTCGTCGCAGATAATGAGGCCGTAATTACGAACAAGGTTCTTAACTATCGGCTCCCCGGTTTGGGAGTCTTTGCCAGATAGCGACTGAAAGGAAGCGACGTCGATAAGGCCGCTGACGGCGGTTTTGCCCCCTCCGATTTGTCCAATAAGGGGAGGTTGCTTTTTGCTGATTCGTCCTTTTGGCGTTCGGACCGGCTCTCTGGTGTCCGTAATGTCGAGAAATCGTTCGAGCTGCGATTTCCATTGGGCTATGAGCGCGGTCTTTGGAACAATGACGAGCGCCGGAAGACCAACGGCGGCAATAAGATAAGCTCCGATGACGGTTTTACCGAAGCCCGTTGGCGCAGACATGATTCCGTCTTCGTATTCAAGCATCTGGTCGGCGGCAATTTGCTGTTCGGGATGAAGGGTCCCTTTGAATGCCATCTCAATTGGATTGCCTGTGCTACGTTCGTCTGAATAATGGGCAGTAACGTGGGCTTCTTGAATCAGCTGCTCAAGTTGGGCTTTGCAGCCTCTGGGAATCGCGACGCGGCCATCTCTAAGTTCGCTGAGGTCTATGAGTCGCGGTTTGCCGAATACTGATTGATGCATAGATTGCGCACGGAAGAACTCCGGGTTGGCAAATGTCGCAAGCCTGCGGATTTCCATTTGAGCTGCCGGGCTCAGAGACTTTTCGGGGATGTAGAGCATATCGGCTTGTGTGACGAGCAGGTTCGAGGGGAAGTCTCGTGGCGTGAGCGGGAGCCGCTTTCGTGGCTTTTGGACATTGCGCCTGGTTTTGTTTGTCGCTGCAGCTGTTGCTATTCCAAGCGGTTTGTTTTTGGTGTCCTCGATCAGACGATCCACCGTCGCACGCGAGATTAGTTGGATTTGCGAAAGGTAAAGCCATTGGTCGGGAAAGGGCTCGAATCGTTCGTCAACAAATACGCTGTTTCCTTCCCGCTGCGCTTTTCCCTGAAAGGGCAGCGCAATGAGATTTCCAAAGCCGCCTTCAGGAATGGTGGACTGCGCGGGTATCATTCGGTCAAAGGCTTCGAAGGTGATTGTCTTGTTGAGTGCCGCTGCTTCGGCGATAAGGCAGCTACCGAAATCTCGTGCTGTCTTTGCGTTTATAGGTTCTAGGAAGAAAAACCAGATATGCGCGCCGTTGCCTGACCTTGATCGCTCGACCGCAGCGTTAATTCCATGGTTTTTTACGACAAGCCTGATAGCGTTTGTCGCTTCTTTCCAATCGGCTTTGTCAAAATCAATGACAAGGACATTTGTGTTGCAGTCTTTGTCGAGAACATATTGACCTATGACGTCCCGGAGCCTGTCGTCGCTGCCTTTGAAATGGGCGATAATGGCGGCATCGTTCAGCTCAAGGAATGTGCGGCTGCGACATTCAGCGCATTTAATTCTGTGATGGTTTGCTTTGGGGCAAATGCCTGGCTTCCACTCATTTGCGCAGGCGGGTGTATAGCCGATGCCCCCGTCTTTTCTGCGATACCCGTGAGCGTGCACATCTTTGCGGCCGGTAAAAAGATTGCGAAAGAGCTCGAGTTTGTCGCGCGCTGGGCTCGCGCTGGTAACGATGCCCTCGGTCTGTGCACGTTCGCCGAAAGATTTGCCGGCTTTGTCCCATTCTTCGAGTGTTGCGTAACGGATGTCTGGACCGTTGCTACAGATTACGATCTGCTTACGCGGATCTGAAGCGTGGACAACCGTTTTATTGAGTTTGAATAAGGCGTTCCCGAAAAGGGCGTATTGATGCACGGCGTTGCTCATTTGAATGCCATTCTTGTCAGCGTTCATTGGGATGAGGGTACGTCATTTCAGCTTTATGAGATATGCGACTTCGATTTTGGTTCGGTAATAGTGGGGTACCGATCCGTGAGTGGCAATTAGCCGGTGCCAAAACGTGCGGCGGCTGTTGTTAAAGGTGTTTTGGCGGCTATGGGGCGTGTTGGCGGCGTGGGGAGGGGTCCTCGAATGACTCCGTGGTCAAATAACGTCAAATATGAGTACTGTTGTTAATGTAGTCTCATAACATTTGGTAAGAATAGAATACCAATTCCACATTATTCTATATATCTAACCCACTAAACACGGAATTTTGAGCCTTGGCAAGACGTGGAATTGATCGAAATGATCAATTCCGGCGAGATTTTGCTGCTACTAATTTGGTGGCGGTACTCATATTTGCCATTTTTTGTCCAGTGGGTACCGCGAGGGGCCTGTTCGACTGGCTCAACGGCCCGGTGATGGATGCCGGCATGATCAGCCCACTCGATCCAGACCTTGTCCACATCACCGACGACCTCAACGAAGCCGTCGACATCGCCCTGAGCGGGCTGATGTAGGGTAGGTAAAATGGGACGGGGCTAAAAGACTGGTCTGAAACGTTTGATACCAGTCTTTTTAGCCCCGTCCCAAATGAACTGCTTCTAAGTTGCGGTGGAATAGGGATTGATTGGCGGCTAATAAGCCAAAAACAGTCCCTATTCCACCGCAACTGATGTGGGCGTCCCTAGTGAGTTGGCTGGTAGCGGGGGCAGTAGCTGATGGCGATGGCGTCGACGCCTACGTGGGTGGCGATGGTGCAGCCGATGGGGCCGGTGCCGGCGTCTACGTAATCCTGACCCGCGAGTGCCTCGTTGACAAGCTCCTGCTCCTCGGCGGCGCCGGTCGTGAGCACGCGCACGCTGGAGCCCGGATACTCGGCCAAAAATGCGAGGCAATCGGCCATGGTGTTGGTAACGATGCGCTTGGCACCGCG
This sequence comes from Collinsella aerofaciens, assembly GCF_015548375.1. GTDB lineage: Bacteria > Actinomycetota > Coriobacteriia > Coriobacteriales > Coriobacteriaceae > Collinsella > Collinsella aerofaciens_AB. Next base: position 9,864 of record NZ_JADMWW010000025.1, on the reverse strand, counting down.
GCCCTTTTTTATGGCCTTGATCTCGCCCGATTTCCACTCCGGCGAAACGGCCAGGCGAATGTTGAGCATTTGCGTGAGCTGGCCGGCGAGCTTGGGCGCGCGGCCGTTCTTAACGAGATTCTCGAGCGTGCGGGGAATCAGCAGCAGGTGGGCGTCGGGCAGCGTCGCGCGGATCTGCGCCTCGGTCTCGTCCAGGCTGCGGCCGTCCTCGCGCATGGCCAGCGCGTACTCTACCAGCAGGCCCTCGGCGCCCGAGCCGGTGCGCGAGTCGATGCAGCGCACGTCGAGCTCGTGCGTCTCGGCCGTCAGGCTGGCGTTGGCGTAGCAGGCGGACCACTCGCTGCACAGCGAGATAAAGATGGCGCTATCGTGGCCGTCGGCGCGCACGCGGTCAAAGAGTTCCTTGAACTCGCCGGCACTCGGCTGCGAGGTGTGCGGCAGCTGCTCGGAGCCGGCCATGCGGGCGACGTACTCTTGGGCGGTAATCTGCACCTGGTCGAGCAGGTCCTCGCCCTCGATAATCACATGCAGCGGAATCACGTAAATGCCGAGCTCTTGGGCGCGGGCGGGGGAGATGTCCGACGTGGAGTCGGTTATGATGGCAAAAGACATAATTGCACCTTTCGTTGGGGCGCGACGGCGCCGCCTTCTGAGAGCAAAGTGCGACAAGTATAGTGGAGTCGTTCCACATTTCTAGGTTCAATTGTTGAATAGTCAACAGTTTGAAGTGTCGGTGTGGAAATCGTCAACTGGGGAAGAGGGATGCCGATGGAGGCGCTGGAGATATGCAAACGGCCGGTCGTGCTGTTTGATTTTGATGGCACGGTGGCCGATACGGGTCGGGCGGTGATGACCTCGACGCGCAAGACGCTGGCTGCACGCGGGTTTTCGGAGGCGCAGATGGGTGACCTGCGTCGCATGATCGGGCCGCCCCTGTGGAAGAGTTTTCACGACTTTTATGGCTTCTCCCGCGAGGAGTCGCTTGTGGTGGCCGACGAGTACCGCGCCTTTTTTGACGAGCTGGGACCGGAGGAGTATCCCGTGTTTGACGGGATCCCCGAGCTGCTGGATGGGTTGGTCGCCCAGGGCAAGCGCTTGGCCGTGGCGACGTCGCGCATGGAGGCAAAGTGCGTTGACATGGTGGGAGAGCTGGGACTTTCTCAGTTTGAGGCGGTGGTTGGCATGAATCCGCCGCAGGGGCGCGAGACCAAGGCCGATTCGGTCCGCGACGCGTTGGCGGCCTTGGGTGCGGCCGCGGGCGATGCCGTGATGATCGGCGATCGCTTTAACGACGTCGAGGGCGCGCACGCGATGAGCGTGCCGTGCATTGGTATCTATTCGGGCGCGGCGGCGCCGGGCGAGCACGAGGCGGCGGGTGCCGATGCAGTGGTGCACTCGGTGGCCGAGCTTGCTAAACTTTTCGCTATATAGGTATTTGATGTGAGGGGCGGGCACGCTCGCCGCTCATTGGTAAGGAGGTCGTCCATGAATCAGGTGGAGCAGAGCGTTGCCGAGTATGTCGACGAGGTCTGGGAGGATGTCGTCGCCGATATCGAGCAGCTGGTGAGTTATCCGTCCGTGGCAGTTTCTGCCGATGCGGAGCCCGGCGCGCCGTTTGGCCGCCCGGTCCGTGACGCGCTCGATTGCGCGCTCGGCATCGCGCAGAAGCTCGGCTATCAGACGAGCGACGACGAGGGCTATGTGGGAATCGCCGATATCCCGGGCCGCGGCGACAAACAGCTCGCGACTATCTGCCACGTGGACGTGGTTCCCGCCGGCCCTGGCTGGAACACCGACCCGTTCACCATGGAGCGCCGCGAGGGCTGGCTGCTCGGTCGCGGCGTGATTGACGACAAGGGCCCGGCGGTATTGTCACTCTACGCCGGCGCCTACTTGCTCAAGCACGGCATTGTTCCGCGCTACACCTTCCGCGCGCTGCTGGGCTGCGATGAGGAAGTGGGCATGTCCGACGTTCACCATTATCTGGAGAACAACGCAGACCCCGACTTTTTGTTTACGCCCGATGCCGAGTTCCCGGTCTGCAATGCCGAGAAGGGCCAGTTTGGGGCGACGTTTGTGAGCCCCAAGATCGACGGCGGGCGCATTGTGTCCTGGAGCGGTGCCGAGGCGAGCAACGCCATTCCGTCGCAGTCCATCTGCGAGCTCGCGATTGCCGCCGATGAGCTGCCGGCGCCCGTTGAGAACGCCGACCGCCTGGAGATCACGGCGCTTGATAACGGGCATGCGCAGATTTTCGCCCACGGTATTGGCGGCCACGCTTCGATGCCTGAGGGCACCATCAACGCCGTCGGCCTGATCGTGGCGTATCTGCGCGAGGCCGAGGACGCGTTTGGTGCACGCGACGAGCGTCTGCTGACGCCTGCCGAGCACGAGTTCGTCAAGTTCCTGGCCTTTGTGCATGCGGATGCCTATGGCCGCGGCCTAGGTATCGATGCGACGAGTCCGGCGTTTGGCCCGCTTACCTGCAACGCTGGCGTCATCCGTGTGGCGGATGGCCATATTGAGCAGGTCATCGACGTGCGCTTCCCCGACAGTACGAGTGCCGATACCATCCGCGAGCAGCTCGACCCGCTCGTGGGCCGTTTTGGCGTGACGTGTCAGCTGGGTCGCGCTAAGGTGCCGTTCTCGGTGTCTGCCGACGATCCGGCCGTGAAGGCGCTTATTGATACCTATAACGAGTTTACGGGCAAGCATGCTGAGCCCTTTGCTATGGGCGGCGGCACGTACGCGCGCAACTTTGCCCGCGCCGTCTCGTTTGGCCCCGAGGAGACCGGCCTGGAGCTGCCCGAGTGGGGCGGCCAGATGCACGGTCCCAACGAGTGCGCCAACGAGGACCAGCTCAAGCAGGCGCTCAAGATTTATATCGTGGCGATCCTGCGCCTCAACGAACTTGAACTGTAGGGCTTCCCCAGGCACCCGACCTTGCCCCTCAAACCGTCGCTTGCGTACCAAAATACGCGGCGCTCCTCTTTCGGGGTAATCTCGGGCACCTGGGAAACCCCTATATCCTGCTTGGATACAAACTTGCATTACGAGCCCGGTGCTTTTGCCCGGGCTTTTTCTGTTGCGGTGGGGTAGTCATTGGGGACGTTCCTTTGGTGTAAAAGGTGCGCCATGTTCGGCGCTGGATTGTTATCCGTTTGTAAAGGCTGGGCAGAGCTTGCGGTAAGGGTCTATCAATAGCCCGTAAGAAACCGCAGATAAGGCGGTCGTCGCCCGATCGGGGTCGTATCTTTCCAAACAGCAAAGCGGGCGGGGTGCCCGCGAGTCGCATGTATGAAAGGAAGATCATGCTCGATCAGGCTTATTCTCGTCGTCAGTTCCTCGGCCTCGCTGGTGGTCTTGCCAGCATCGTCGGTCTCGGTCTCGTTGGGTGCGGCGGCTCCGGCGCATCCGATGCCGCCGACAAGGGTAGCGTCGCTGCTGCCGAGTCCGTCTCCGGCGAGGTGACCTACGACGGTGCCTCTTCGTTCCAGGCTCTCGTCGAGGCCGCTGCCGAGAAGTTCATGGACGCCAACCCCGATGTCTCCGTCTCCGGCTCGGGTAACGGTTCGGGCAAGGGCCTGACCGCTGTCGCCGCCGGCACCGTCACCATCGGTAACTCCGACGTCTTCGCCGAGACCAAGCTCGAGGCCGACCAGGTCAAGAACCTCGTCGACCACGAGGTCGCCGTCGTGGGCATGGGCCCCGTCGTTTCCAAGAACGTGACGGTCGACGATCTGTCCCTCGAGCAGCTCAAGGGCATCTTCTCTGGCCAGATCACCAACTGGAAGGAGGTCGGCGGCGACGACGCTACTATCGTCGTTCTCAACCGCAAGGCCGGCTCCGGTACCCGCGCCACCTTCGAGGCTGCCGTCTTTGGCGACGAGGCTGTCGACTTTAAGGGCGACGCCGAGCTCGACAAGTCCGGCGACGTTCAGACTCAGATGGGCAGCACCGACAATGCCATCTCCTACCTCGACTTCTCGCACTTCGATGACTCCAAGTTCAACGCCATCAAGGTCGAGGGCGTGGAGCCCAAGAGCGCAAACGTCACCGACGACTCCTTCAAGATCTGGGCTACCGAGCACATGTACTGCTCCAAGGACGCCGACGAGGCCACCAAGGCCTTCCTAGAGTTCATGCTTTCCGACGACGTCCAGGGCAAGCTCGTCGAGGAGCAGGGCTTCATCCCCGTCTCTGCCATGAAGGTCGTCAAGGACGCCAGCGGCAAGGTCTCTGCTAAATAAGTAATCGCCCCGGAAAGGTTTGCAATGGCAAAACAGCTGCCAAAGCGCGACCTTGAGAACGTGGGCCTGGGCGTCACGGGCGCGTGCGTAGCGCTCGTGACGCTTGTCGTTGCCGCGCTCATCTTTATGGTCGCCCAAAAGGGCCTCTCGGCTTTTGTCAAGGACGGCGTCTCGGTCGTCGAGTTTTTCACCGGCACCAAGTGGGACCTGGCCAACACAGCCGAAAACGGCCTGCCCTATACCGGCGCCCTGCCCCTGATCGTCACCTCGTTTGCGGTCATGGTACTCTCCACGCTTATCGCGCTGCCCATCGCCATCGGCTCTGCCATCTTTGCGGTCGAGATTAGCCCTAAGTTTGGCTCTAAGATCTTTCAGCCGCTCATTGAGCTTTTGACCGGCATCCCCTCGGTCGTCTTTGGCCTGATCGGTTTTCACGTGGTCGTCGGTCTTATGAAGAGCGTTTTCCACGTGAGCACGGGCCTGGGCATCTTGCCCGGCGCCATCGTGCTGGCGGTCATGATTCTGCCGACGATGACCACGCTTTCGGTCGATGGCCTGCGCGCCGTGCCCGACGGCTACCGACAGGGCTCGCTCGCGCTGGGCTACACCCGCTGGCAGACCATCTGGCACGTGGTGCTCAAGTCCGCCATGCCGTCGCTCATGACCGCGGTTATCTTGGGCATGACCCGCGCCTTTGGCGAGACGCTCGCCGTGCGCATGGTCATCGGCGGCATCGAGGCCATGCCGACGTCGCTGCTGTCGCCGGCTTCGACCATCACCACCACGCTCACCACGTCCATGGCGGTCTACGCCGAGGGCTCGGCCCAGGACGACGTCCTGTGGGCACTCGGTCTGCTGCTGATGGGCATGAGCCTCATCTTCATCCTGATCATCCATCTCATTGGCCGCAAGGGGGCGAAGGCTCGTGGCTAGCACGCGCATCCACATCGACGAGGCGAGGCTCGGGCGTGTCCAAAAGCAGGATCGCATCGCCACGGGCGTGCTGACGGCGATCGTCGCCATCGTCATGCTCATCGTCATCTCCATGGTGGCCTATATCCTGTTCGAGGGCATCTCGACGCTGTTCCAGCCGGGCTTTCTCACAGAGCCGTCGCGCGCCAACGGAACGCAGGGCGGCGTGCTCTACCAGCTGTTCGACTCGTTCTACCTGCTGCTGATCACTCTGATCATCTCGGTGCCCATCAGCCTAGGCGGAGCGGTCTTCCTGGTTGAGTACGCGCCGAACGGCCCTATCCGCGACATCGCCTCTACCGCCATCGAGACGCTGTCCTCGCTGCCTTCCATCGTCGTCGGCATGTTTGGCTTCCTGGTGTTCTCGGTGCAGCTGGGCTGGAAGTACTCCATCATCTCCGGCGCCGTCACGCTCACCATGTTCAATATCCCCATTCTGGTGCGCGTGATTCAGCAGGCGCTCGAGGACGTGCCACAGGCCCAGCGCGATGCATGCCTGGCCATGGGCCTTACCCGCTGGGAGGCCACGCTGCACATCCTGATTCCCGAGGCCATGCCCGCCATCGTGACCGGCATCGTGCTTTCGGCCGGCCGCGTCTTTGGCGAGGCCGCGGCGCTGCTCTTTACCTCGGGCATGAGCTCGCCGGTGCGTCTGAACTTCTTGAGCTTTAACCTGTCGAGCCCCACCTGCGCCTGGAACGTGTTCCGCCCCGGTGAGTCGCTCGCCGTGCACATCTACAAGATCTATGGCGAGGGCAGCCCCGAGGCCCAGCAGATCGTTTGGGGCACCGCGGCGCTGCTGATGATTTGCGTGCTGCTGTTTAACGTAGTCGCCCGTATCGTGGGCAAACAACTGGCAAGGAAGATGACGGCCGAATGAGCGAGATAAATGCAACGCCCGCAACTGAGGCGGCATCGTCCGAGACCCAGGACTTTTTGTCGAGCGTGGGGGAGAGCGAGAAGCGCGTGCGCGCGAGCGGCAAGGCCGTGAGCGACGAGGTCGTGCTCTCCACCAAGGACGTCAACGTGTACTATGGCGACCACCATGCGCTGCACAATACGTCGCTTGATTTTCACAAGGGCGAGATCACGGCGCTCATCGGGCCTTCGGGCTGCGGTAAGTCGACCTTTTTGCGCAGCCTCAACCTGATGAATCGCGAGATTCACGGTTGCCGCGTGGAGGGTGAGATCAACTACCGCGGGCGCAACGTGAACACCAAGACCGAGAACACCTACGAGCTGCGTAGGTCCATTGGCATGGTGTTCCAGCAGCCCAACCCCTTCCGCAAGTCCATTCGCGACAACATCACGTTTGCGCCTAAGCGCCACGGCATCACCGACCGCGACGAGCTCGACCGCATGGTCGAGGAGAGTCTGCGCGGCGCGGCGCTGTGGGACGAGGTCAAGGACAAGCTCGACAAGAGTGCCTACGCGCTTTCGGGCGGCCAGCAGCAGCGTCTGTGCATCGCGCGCACGCTGGCGCTCAACCCCGACGTGATTCTGTTCGACGAACCCTGCTCGGCGCTCGACCCCATCTCGACGCTGGCGATCGAGGACCTTATGTCGTCGATCGTTGCCGAGCGCGCCATTGTCATCGTGACGCACAACATGGAGCAGGCGTCGCGCGTGTCCAACCGCACGGCGTTCTTCTACATGGGCGATATGGTCGAGTACGACGAGACCGACGAGATATTCCAACGGCCCAAGGACAAGCGGCTGAACGATTACCTCACCGGCATGTTCTCCTAGTCCGGGACATGCTTGAGGCCCGTGGCGGCTATGGTTGCCGCGGGACTGATTGGAGAGGCGGGTCATCTCTTGCGGGAGATGGCCCGCCTTTTTGTGTCGTGTGCGGCCTGCCTTTTCGCTGCTATCATGGACAACGTTGAATTTCTACGAAGGAGCAGGGCATATGGCGATTCTTTTGGGATGCGATTCCGTCAGCCTAGAGTTTCCCACCAAGCATATTTTCGATAGCGTGACGCTCGGCGTGGGCGAGGGCGACCGCATTGGTATTGTCGGTAAAAACGGCGACGGCAAGTCGACGCTGCTGAGCGTGCTCGCCGGCACGCTGGAGCCCGACGACGGCCGCGTGACACATCGCCGCGGCACCACGATCGGTCTGCTCGGCCAAAAGGACAACCTGGCCGATACCGACACCGTGCATCATGCCGTCGTGGGCGACACGCCCGAGTACGAGTGGGCCTCGAGTCCGCGTACGCGCCAGATCCTCGCCGGTCTCATTAGCGATGTTCCCTGGGAGGGCACGGTGGGCGAGCTTTCGGGCGGCCAACGCCGTCGCGTGGACCTCGCGCGCCTGCTGATCGGCGACTACGACGTGCTCATGCTCGACGAGCCCACCAACCACCTGGACATGCGCACCATCAACTGGCTCGCGCGTCACTTAAAGGCCCGCTGGCAGCGCGGTCAGGGCGCCATGCTCGTGGTCACGCACGATCGCTGGTTCTTGGACGAGGTCTGCACTAGCATGTGGGAGGTCCACGACGGCCAGGTCGACCCCTTCGAGGGCGGCTACTCGGCATATATCCTTCAGCGCGTAGAGCGCGACCGCATGGCCGCCGTCACCGAGGAGCGCCGCCGCAACATGGCGCGCAAGGAGCTCGCGTGGCTGAGCCGCGGTGCCCAGGCTCGTTCCACCAAGCCCAAGTTTCGCGTTGAGGCTGCTCGCGAGCTGATCGCCGACGTGCCGCCCGTGCGCGACGAGCTGGAGCTCAAGCGCCTCGCCGTGAGCCGCCTAGGCAAGCAGGTCATCGACGTGATCGACGTTGATGCCGGCTATGCGGATACCGACGGCGCGCCCAAGCAGGTGCTCTCCGACGTGACCTGGCTTATCGGCGCGGGCGACCGCTATGGTCTTTTGGGCGAGAACGGCGCCGGCAAGTCGACCTTGCTCGACGTGATCCAGGGCAAGATTGAGCCCACGCGCGGCCGCGTGAAGATTGGCCAGACAGTGCGCTTTGGTGTGCTGTCGCAGCAGCTCGAGGAGCTCGAACCCTACATGGGTGACACGATTCGCGAGGTGCTCGGCAACTATAAGAAGTATTACGTCATCGACGGCAAGGAGACCTCGCCCGAGAAGCTTTGCGAGCGCCTGGGCTTTACGACGCAGCAGCTCTGGAGCCGCATCGGCGATCTTTCGGGCGGCCAGCGCCGTCGCCTGTCGCTGCTGCTGACGATTCTGGACGAGCCCAACGTGCTCATCCTGGACGAGCCAGGCAACGACCTCGATACCGACATGCTGGCGATTGTCGAGGACCTGCTCGATGGCTGGCCGGGCACGCTGATCCTGGTGACGCACGACCGTTTCCTCATGGAGCGCGTGACCGACCAACAGTGGGCACTGCTTGACGGCCACCTGACGCATATGCCCGGCGGCGTGGACCAGTACCTGCGCCTGTGCAACGCCACCGCCGAGGGCGAGCCCGTGGGCGCGCCGAGTGCCAAGACCGGCACGTTCGACACCGGTGCCGCAGCGGTTGCGGCCGAAAAGCCTAAGACGAGCGGGCAGCCCAATGGCCTTTCCAACGCCGAACGCCAGAAGCTCCGCCGCGAGGTGAGCTCGCTCGAGCGCAAGATGGAGACGCAGCGCGCTCGCGTGGAGGAGGCCGAGGCCGCCATGGCCCAGGTCGATCCCACCAACTACACGGCGCTCGGCGAGCAGCAGGCAAAGATCGACGAGGCCCACGCCGCCATGGACGAGCTTGAGATGGCGTGGCTCGAGGCGAGCGAAAAGCTCGAGGGCGAGGAGTAGGCGAGGATGATCAAGGCCGCGTTTTTCGATATCGACGGCACACTGCTGAGCTTTAAGACGCACCGGATTCCGGCGTCGGCGCAGCAGGTGCTCGACAGCTTTCGCGAGCAGGGGATTGCGTGCGTGATCGCCACGGGTCGCCCGACCTACCAGATGCCCGATTGGCTGCTCGACTTGGGCTGGGATGCGTACATTACGCTTTCGGGCCAGCACTGCTTTGATGCTGAGGGCGTTTACCGTAGCTGCCCGATCGATCCGGACGACGTTGCGGTGATCGTGGACCAGGTGGCGCAGGGGCGCTACGATTCGCTGTGCATGCAGGGCGAGAACTCGTTTGTGAACCGCCTGTCCGAGCGCGTGGTGACGGCTGGCAGCAACGCGGGAATCGTCTACCACGAGGAGCCGTTTGAGCACGCCTTTGACGCGCCGGTCTACCAGTTTTGCGCCTTTGTGGACCCGGCCGACGAGCATATCGTGACCGATGCGGTGTCGCATTCGCTCACCACGCGCTGGTGTGACCTGTTCTGCGATATTATTCCCGCTAACGGCGGCAAGGACCTGGGTGTCGCGGCGACGCTGGAGCGGCTGGATATCGACGCGAGCGAGGCGATCGCTTTTGGCGACGGCGAGAACGACCTGTCGATGTTCTCGGCCGTGGGCACGAGCGTGGCCATGGGCAACGCGCAGGATACCGTGAAGGCCGCAGCGACCTACGTAACGACCGCCGTAGACGACGACGGCATCTACAACGCCGCCAAGCACTTTGGCCTGCTATAGCTGCGGATTCGGCATCTGGGGACGTTCCTTTTAATATGAGCAGGACATTGTCAAGAGGCAAAATCGGGCCTGGCCCCAACGATATGGGGTCAG
>NZ_JADMWW010000024.1 GCF_015548375.1 Collinsella aerofaciens | reverse complement strand
GTATTACGAGCTCCTGTGCGAATTGGAGAGAGCGCTCCCGCAAACTGCCTCTTGACAACTTATAGGAGCGTCGGTTTTATTTCTCGAAATTCGGCATGCTTGAGGGTGATCGGTTAAACGTAGTAGATAGGCCCATTTCGTGGCGAACGAATCAGACTGAGGTGCAAAATAGCCCCCGCTCCAGAAAAATCGTCGGCAAGGTAGCAAAAGGCCCCGCGGGCAGGAGGCTGCTCGCGGGGCAAAGAAGAGGGGCTTGTTGGCGGCGGGCCAAGGCGCTCGGCGGGGAGTTTGCCGCGACCCGCTCTTAAGGCATTACAGCTCGACGAGCTGGCCGGTCTCGGCGGCCTCCTTGATGGCGTTGAGAAGCGTGAGCGTCTTGACGTTATCGGCGGGGGTCACGACGGGCTCGACCTCGCGGCGGACGACCTTCACAAAGTGCTTGAGCTGCATCTTGTGCGGCAGCGCCGGGTCCACAGCCGGGATCTCCATCTGCAGCGGCTTGTGCCAGTTAGAGGCGCCGTCGTAGGAGAACTGGTGCAGGCGGGGCAGCGACAGGGCGCCCTTAGTGCCGCCGATAAAGTAGGCGTCGGCGTCGAAGGGGCGGTACTGCGGATCCTCGCGAGCGGTTGCCTCCCAGTTCCAGGGGCTGGCGGTGGCGTCGGAGATGGTCATGCTCGCAAGTGCGCCATCGGCAAAACGGACGTTGACCACGGCGGAGTCCTCGGTCTCAAAACCGCGGGCGGCGCTGGACTGCATACCCTGGACGGCAACGGGCTCGCCCAGCAGATAGCGGAGTAGATCGACGTCGTGAACCAGGTTGACCAGGATCGGGCCGGCGCCCTTCTTGCGGCGCCACTCGACATCGAAATACTCGTCGTTCTTATAGATCATGTAGTGGAAGCTCGACACGGTGAGCTTGCCCAGCTCGCCGGACTCGATGATCTCCTTGGCCTTGTTGACGAAGGGGTTGTGGCGACGGTGCTGGCCCACGAGCACGGGCACGCCGGCGGTCTCGGCCTCGGCGGCGAAGGCCTGGGCATCCTCCAGGTCGTTGGAGATCGGCTTTTCGACCAACGGCACGATATTGCGCTTCACAGCCTCGCGAGCAACGCCCAGGTGCAGGTCGTTGGGGGTGGCGATAATGACGGCCTCGGGCTTGACCTCGTCCATCATCTGGGCGGGATCGGTGTAAAACGGCACACTGGCGGCTTCGGCCGTGGCGCGGGCGCCCTCAAAGGCGTCAGCGATGGCGACGAGCTCGGCCTCGGGCTCCTCGGTGACAAAGCGGATGTGGTTGCGGCCCATGGCGCCGGCGCCGATAACGGCAATGCGGACGGGGTTGAGCTCAGACATTTCGACTCCTTAATACTGGTGACCGGTGGAATGCGACAAAGGGGCTGTCCCTTTGTCGCATCGGTAAAACTAGGCGGACTTCTTCTTGCTGTCGGAGACCATCATGTAGACGGTGAGCACGACGGCGATGGCGGCGATTACGATGGCGCCGTAGAAGGACTGCTGGTAGGCGGCGCTGCCGGCCTCGGCGTGATACAGCACGGCGGTGATGGGCTGGCTGATCCAGGTGGAAGCGGCGTAGCCCAAAAACATGATGCCGTAGTTGACGCCGATGTTGCTGGTGCCAAAGGCGCCACCGGTGAGCGGCGGGTAGATGACGAGCAGGGCGCCAAAGCTAAAGCCGAGCAGGGCGAGCGCCACGAAGAACATGCTCTGCGTAAAGCTCATCGACATGATGACGAGGGCGACGATGGTGACGACAAGGCTGATGAGCAGTGACTTATAGGCGCCGAGCTTGTCGATGATCTGGCCAAAGGACAGGCGGCCAACCAGGTTGGCGCAGGTGTTGACGGAGACCACCACGCCGCCGAGGGCGACGGCCGCGGCGCTCGTGGGGTCGGCGAAGAGCTGGACGGCGGCGATGGAGGCAACCTTGCCCACGAGCAGGGTGCCCGCGGTGGCGGCAAAGGCGAAGGTGACGATGAGGACCCAGAAACGCGGGGTCTTGACCATCTCGCCCGGGGTGAGGTCGCCGAAGGTGCCGGCATGCGCGCCGCCCTTGGGAGCCTCGAAGCCCTCGGGTAGCCAGCCGGCCTCGGGGGCCTTCAGGAACAGGGCGGAGGCGGCGATCGTCACAAAGAAGATGACGCCGAGTGCCTTGAGGGCGCCAAAGATGCCCAGGCTCGGGATGAGCAGCGAGGCGAGTACCGGGGACAGCACGGCGGGACCGGCGGTCGAAGCGGCCAGGGTGATGCCGGAGGCGAGACCCTTCTTGTCGATGAACCACTTTTGGCCGGTGGTGAGCGCCGGGTTGTAGCCCAGGCCGTTGCCGACAGCGGCGACGAGCGAGAACCACAGGTAGAACTGCCACGGCTCGGTGACGGTGCCGGACATGAACCAGCCCAGGCCGTAGCACACGGCGGCGGCGATCACGACGTTGCGCGGACCGATCTTGTCGGAGATGCGGCCGGCGAAGATGCCCGTCACGGCCATGATGGTCTGAAAGACCGGGAACGCCCAGGTAAGGGCGCTGGACCACTCGGGGTAGACGGCGAGCAGATTCTTGCTCACGACGGAATACAGCGCGATGGAGCTGATGAAGAACATGGTGACGCACGCGGCGGAAAGCACGACGGCGCGACCCTTGTTGGAGTTGGTGGAAGCCATTGGACTCTTTCTAATCGATGCGGGGGAGGGGCGGGCGCGTCCGCGAGACCTCCCTGTCGGGCTGGTTTACTGGTCAGTCGGTTTTTCGACGCCGGACTCGTCGGACCAAAGCTCGACACCCTTGTTCTTGAGGTAGTTGTCGGCAAAGGCTCGGCGGCCGCCGGGCTTGGCGGTGAGGTCGCCCATCATATTGGAGAAGCCGCCGTCGACCTTGATGGCGTCGCCAGTGGTAAAGTCCGAGCGCTTGGATGCCAGGAACATGACGGCGTTGGCGATATCGCTGACCTCGCCGATGCGGCGCGTGGCGATGAGGCGGCTGCGGCTCTTCTCGACCTCGGGGTCGGCGTAAAAGCTCGCCGACATGGGGGTCTTGACAAAGCAGGGCTCGACGCAGTTGGAGCGCACGCCGTAAGGGCCCCACTCGGCAGCCAGCATCTTGGACATCATGTTGACACCGGCCTTGGTGGAGCTGTACACGCCCGAGAACGTCTCGGGGGAGTGGCTGGCAACGGTCGAGATGTGTACCAAGCGGCCCTGGCCGGCCTTGATCATCTCGCGACCAAAGCGCTGCGAGGTGATGAAGTAGCCGGTAAGGTTGACGTTGAGCACCTGCTCCCAGTCGCTCAGCGGCAGGTCCTCCATGGCGGCGAAGCGCAGGATGCCGGCGGTGTTGACGAGGACGTCGACGCGGCCGAAGTTGGCGATGGTGGCGTCGACGGCGGCCTGAACCTCGGCCTCGTCGGTGGCGTTCATCTTGTAGCCCTCGGCGTGGATGCCAAACTCGGCAGCGAGGTCGGCAGCAGCGGCCTTGACCTTCTCCTCGTCCAGGTCGAGCATGACGACGTTGGCGCCATTGCGGGCGAACTCACGGCAGATCTCGGCGCCCATACCGCCGAGTGCGCCGGTCACGGCGCAGACATCGCCCTCGAGCTTAAGCCAATTGCTCATAGGAACTTCCCTTCTTGTGCCTCCCTGTGGGTCGTTCCCATTAACCGACCCACGTGGTTTTCGCTGGTTATCGTATGCTTTGCGTTTGCGCAGGTGAATTGCATATTTGTTAGAATGGCGTTAATCGTAGGTTTATACCGTGTGCCGCAGTTTATCTGTGTTGAGCGTGTGACCTGCGAAAACGACCCCCTACGGCACCGTGTGGCCGTACGTGCGAAAACGGAGAGATGACGTGTACGATCGACGACTCGAGGCTATTTCGGCCGCCGCGGAGCTGGGAAGTTTCTCGCGCGCCGCGGCAAAATTACGCGTGTCGACGCCGGCGCTCGTCAAACAGGTATCGGGATTCGAGGCAGAGTTTGGTATCACGCTGTTCGAGCGCTCGCATTCGGGCGTCAAGGTGACGCCGGCGGGCGCACTGCTGGTCGATGACGCGCGCTCGATCATGCGCCAATCCGAGGATGCCCTGCGCCGTGCCCGACGCGCAGCGGGCGATGGCGGCGCGGTGCGCCTGGGCGTGTCGATGATGTGCCCGGGCCGTCAGACGCTTTCGATGTGGACGGGCGTGCACGAGTTGGAGCCGTCGCTGCGTTTTGAGATCGTACCGGTGAGCGACCTGTACGACGAGCGCGAGACCGTCATGCGCAGCTTGGGCCGCGAGGTCGACGTGGTGCAGTCGAGCTTTTCGACCCCGCGCTGGGGCGATGCGTGCCAAAAGCTCCTCATCGTCAACGTGCCGTTTTATATCGATGTGCCTCGCACGAGCCCGCTTGCGCGTAAGAGCCGCATCACAGTTGCCGACTTGGAGGGCATGCGCCTGCGCGTGCTGCGCCACGGCAACGACGCCATGGACAGTCTGCGCATCGACCTTTTGGCCGACGGCGGCGTGGACGTGATCGACGTGGACAGCTTCGACTTCGCACTCTTTAACGAGGCCGAGGAGAAAGGCGACGCGGTACTCACCTGCGGCGCGTGGTCGGGCGTGCATCCGGCCTTTGTGGGCGTGCCGTTCCTGTGCGGCCGCGAGGTGCCGGTCTATCTGCACTACCCGCTCGAGCCCACCCTCCAAGTACAAAAATTCGTCAACGCCATGGCCCAACTCCTCAACTAGCTCATCCTTACAAAACGAGGCCCTGGCCAAACGGCCAGGGCCTCACCAACTTTTATTCTGTTTTAATGACGGGTTGATTGCGCGCAGGAGGTCTCCCAGGCGGGCCGGGGTGTAACTTCCGCGCGCAGTTTCGCAGCGAAGCGAGAATGTTTGAGCACGGAGGTTACACCCCGGCCCGCCTGGGAGACCTCCGTGGAACAAACCTACCTACTCGAGCTCAAATGCACCCGTGTAGAGCTGATAGTAGTATCCGCGCTTGGCGATCAGCTCGTCGTGGTTGCCGCGCTCGATGATGCGGCCGTGGTCCAGACAGATGATCGCGTCGGAGTTGCGCACGGTGGACAGGCGGTGCGCGATGACAAACGTCGTGCGGCCCTCCATGAGCTTGTCCATGCCCGCTTGCACGATGGCCTCGGTGCGGGTGTCGATGGAGCTCGTGGCCTCGTCCAGAATCATCGCCGGCGGATCGGCGACGGCGGCGCGTGCGATCGAAATCAGCTGGCGCTGGCCCTGCGACAGCTGCGCGCCGTTGCCGGTGAGCATCGTGTCGTAGCCGTCGGGCAGGCGGGTGATAAAGTCGTCCGCGCCCGCGAGCTTGGCCGCCGCGATGCACTCCTCGTCGGTGGCGTCCAGGTTGCCGTAGCGGATGTTATCCATCACGGTGCCGGTGAACAGGTTCACGTCCTGCAGCACCACGCCCAGCGAGCGGCGCAGATCGGCCTTGCGGATCTTGTTGACGTTGATGCCGTCGTAGCGGATCTTGCCATCGGCGATGTCATAGAAACGGTTGATGAGGTTGGTGATGGTCGTCTTGCCGGCACCGGTGGCACCGACAAACGCGACCTTCTGACCCGGCTTAGCAAACACGGACACGCCGTGCAGCACCTCGTGGTCGGGCGTGTAGCCAAAGTCGACGTTGTCCATGACCAGGTCGCCGCGCAGCGGTACGTACTCGATCTCGCCGGTCGCGCGGTGCGGATGCTTCCACGCCCACATGCCGGTGTGGTGGTCGGCCTCCTCGAGCTGCCAGGTATCGGGGTTCACCTGCGCGTTGACGAGCGTCACGTAGCCTTCGTCGGTCTCGGGCTTCTCGTCGATGAGCTCAAAGATGCGGTCGGCGCCGGCGAGGCCCATGACCACGGCGTTGATCTGCTGCGAGATCTGACCGATCTGTCCGCAGAATTGCTTGGTCATGTTGAGGAACGGCACCACGACGGCGATGGACAGTGTCATGCCCGAGATGCTCAGGTTGGGCACGCCCAGCGCCAGGAAAATGCCGCCTGCCAGTGCGACCAGCACGTAGAGCAGGTTGCCCAGGTTCATAAGGATAGGCATGAGGATGTTGGCGTACATGTTGGCCTTCTGCGAGACCTCGAAGAGCTTTTCGTTGCGCTCGTCAAAATCAGCCTCGGCGGCAGACTCGTGGCAGAATGCCTTGACGACCTTCTGGCCGTTCATGACTTCCTCGATATGGCCCTCGACCACGCCGAGCTCGGACTGCTGCGCAATAAAGAAACGCGCGGAGTTGGAGCCGAGCAGCTTGGTCATAAAGGTCATAAAGACGACGCCGGCCACAATGACCAGGCACATCCACACGCTGTAGTACAGCATGATAAAGAATACCGTGACGATGACGATGGTCGTCATGAGCAGGTTGGGCAGCGACTGGCTGATCATCTGGCGCAGCGTGTCGATGTCGTTGGTGTAGTGGCTCATGATGTCGCCGCGCTGGTGCGTGTCGAAGTAGCGAATCGGCAGGTCCTGCATACGGTTGAACATCTTCTCGCGCAGCTTCTCGAGCGAGCCCTGCGTGACGATGGCCATGGCGCGGTTCCAGAAGAGCGAAGACAGGATGCCGATGCCGTAGATGCAGGCGAGGGTGGTCACGAGCTGTGCGATCTTGGGCTGTGCGGTCGTCCAATCGCCCGACTGCCACGATTCGCTAATAATCTGCAGGGCGCTCTGAAGGAAGGTCGCGCCGATGGAGTTGATGATGGCGCAGAGCACCACGCCGACGACGACGAGGGGCAAAAGCACGGGGTAGAAGCCAAAGAGCGTCTTGATGAGGCGCGACATGGTGCCGCCCTTGCGGTTGAGCGCGCGCTCGGCGGTCGTTGCCTTACTCATGTGCCTCGCCTCCTTCCTGGGTCTGAGCCTGCGTTGCGGATGCCTCGGTGTCGGCCTCGACGGCCCCTTCGCCCTCGGCAGACATCTTGTTTTGCGAGGTAAAGGTCTCGCGGTAGATCTCGCTCGTCTTAAGCAGCTCGTCATGGTTGCCGATCTGCGCGATGCGGCCGCCCTCCATGACGATGATGCGGTCTGCATCCTGTACGGAGCTAATGCGCTGGGCGATGATGAGCTTGGTCGTGTTGGGCAGATAGCTTGCCAACCCTGCGCGAATCTTGGCGTCGGTCTTGGTGTCGACGGCGCTAGTGGAGTCGTCCAGGATCAAGATCTTGGGGCGACGCAGCAGGGCACGCGCAATGCACAGGCGCTGCTTCTGACCGCCGGAAACATTGGAGCCGCCCTGCTCGATCCAGGTGTCGTAACCCTTGGGGAAGCCGTCGACAAACTCATCGGCGCAGGCCAGATGTGCCGCCTCGCGGACTTCCTCGTCGGTGGCGTTCGGGTCGCCCCAGCGCAGGTTCTCGGCGATGGTGCCGCTAAACAGCACGTTTTTCTGTAGCACCATGGCCACTTGGTGACGCAGTGCGTCCAGGTCGTAGTCGCGCACGTCCATGCCGCCCACGCGCACGGTGCCTTCGGTGGCGTCGTACAGGCGGGCGATGAGGTTTACGAGCGTGGACTTGGCCGAGCCGGTGCCGCCGATGATGCCGATGGTCTCGCCGCTCTTAATGTGCAGGTCGATATCGTCGAGCGCCTGGCGCTTCGCATGCGCGGAATACTTAAAGCTCACGTGGTCAAAGTCGATGGAGCCGTCGGCAACCTCGAGCACGGGCTCGGCGGGATCGGCGATCGTGGGCTCGGCGGCCAGCACCTCGGTAATGCGGTGCGCCGATTCGTCGGCCATGGTCACCATGACAAAGATCATCGACAGCTGCATCAGGCTCATGAGGATCTGAAAACCATAGGTAAAGATCGAGGAGAGCTGGCCCACGTCGAACAGCGTGCCCTGGCTCGTGATGATGAGCTTGGAGCCCAGGTAGATGATGACGACAAACGCGCCGTTGACGCAGATGTTCATCATGGGGTTGTTAAAGGCGAGTAGCTTCTCGGCGCGGGTGAAGTCCATCTGGACGTCGCGCGCGGCGGTGGCGAACTTCTCCTTCTCAAAGTCTTCGCGCACGTAGCTCTTGACCACGCGCATGCCGGTGACGTTTTCCTCGACGGACTCGTTAAGGGCGTCGTACTTGTGGAACACGCGCGAGAAGATGGGGCGTACCTTAAAGATGATAAAGAACAGTCCAAAGCCCAGCAGCGGAATGATGACCAGGTAGACCATGGCGACGCTGCCGCCCATGATAAATGCCATGGTAAAGGCGAAGATCAAGACCAGCGGCGCGCGCACGGCGATACGGATGATCATCATAAAGGCCTGCTGCACGTTGTTGATGTCAGTGGTCAGACGCGTGACGAGCGAGGAGCTCGAGAACTCATCGATGTTGGCAAAGCTGAACGTCTGGATCTTGTAGAACAGGTCGTGACGCAGGTTCTTGGCGAAGCCGCAACTCGCATGGCTGCAGGTGACGCCGGCAGCGGCACCAAAAGCAAGCGACGTCAGCGCGATGAGCACCAAAAAGCCTGCGGTGGGAAGCATCTCGGCTACGGTGGTACCGTCTTTGATGGCGTCGATCAGGTTGGCGGTGATAAATGGAATCAGCATCTCGCAGAGCACCTCGCCAAGCACGAGCAATGGCGTGGCAACAGCGACTTTCATATAGTCGCGGATGCTGCCCATGAGGGTTTTAATCATCCAGTTCCTCCCAGGTTACGCGGATTTTATCGAGCATTTCGGCGAGGTCCTCGCGCTCGTCGTGGGTGAGCGCGCTAAAGGCCTGTTTTCTAAAGCGGATGCGGGCCGCCTGGTCGATGCGGGCGTTTTCCCGGCCGGTTTCGGTCAGGCGAATGGTGAGTTGCCGTCGATCCTTGGGGTTACGGCTGCGTTCAATGAGGCCGTTGACCTCGAGCTTGGACAGGATTTCGGAAAGCGACCCCGGCTTGAGGTCAAAGTGCATGCCGAGTTCCTGCTGCGACATCTCGCCGTTTTCCTGCTTGGCAAGCAGGCAGACGATGGGCGCCTTGCCGGACACGCCGCCGCCGTGAAAGTGCATGTAGTGGCCGCAAAAGCCTAGGCCGCTCAGGATGCGCTTGGCGAGCTTGTCTTCGCCGTTAACTGCTTCGGGCACGTCTGCCGGCTGCGACGGGTCGCCGCCGGGCTCGTGCGGACGAAGGTTAAGGGGTTCATCGCACATGAATTCGTATCTCTCCTTTCTTTAGTTAGGTAGTGGGATTGTTTTGTGCCTAACCAATTTAGGAGCGCATAGATTCATTGTCAAGGTACCAAACTTTATAGTTACGGCGTTTTGCCAAACGCCGTAACCGCTCGACGCTGCAAACGCTCCTAAGCGGCAATCTGGCGTTCAATCGTCGGGCATGGCCACAAGGCCTATGCCCTCCTCTTTCACGCCACCTTGCTCGCTTAGGAGCGTTTTCGCTGTCCGTCCTCAACCTGTGATTCCGCCACGGTCTGCTTGGGTGCATGTGATCCCTTGGGGACGGAGGAAAAGGGATCATTTTCCGAAACCTTTCCGCAACAATGCGCTCTTCGCGGCCCTGGCGCCTGCTCGCAACGTCCCCTGCGCTACACTTAGTCGCACTGTGGCGCTGCTGCGCCGTGCCCGAACCAAGGGAGACCCTCATGAAGAACACTCAGCTGCTGCTGATCAACGATATGTGCGGCTACGGCAAGGTCGCGCTTTCCGCCATGCTGCCGGTGCTGTCGCACATGGGCTACCGCATCCACAACCTGCCGACGGCACTTGTGTCCGATACGCTCAACTATCCCAAGTTCTACATCCACGACACCACCGAGTACGTGCGCCAGAGCCTCGCCATCTGGGAGGAGCTCGGCTTTGAGTTCGACGCCATCTCTACCGGCTTTATCGTGACCGAGGAAGAGACGCGCATCATTTCGGACTTCTGCCACCGTCGCGCGCAAAAGGGTACCAAGGTGTTCGTCGACCCCATCATGGGCGACAACGGCAAGCTCTACGCCGGCGTGCCCGAGTCCACGATCGGTCTCATGAGGCACCTGCTCGAGTGTGCCGACTATGCGGTGCCCAACTATACCGAGGCGTGCCTGCTCACCGACACGCCTATTGCAGAGCAAATCACGCCTGACGAGGCCCACGCCCTTGTGGACGCCATGCGCGCGCTGGGCGCCAAGTCGGTGGTCATTACGAGCGCTGTGGTCGACGGCACGAACGCCGTCATCGGTTACGACCACGTGGCGGGGGAGTACTTCACGATTCCCTTCGACCTGATCCCGGTCTATTTCCCGGGCACCGGTGACACGTTCTCGGCGGTGCTCGTCGGTCGCGTGATGGCCGGCTGGAGTCTGCAGCGTGCAACGGCCGATGCCATGCGCGTGGTGGCAGAGCTTATCGAGCGCAACGCCGACCAGGAGGACAAGTCCGCCGGCCTGCCCATCGAGGCCTGCCTGGATGTGATCGACCATGAGTAGCGCCGGCGAAAGCATCCCCGAGCCCGCGAGCGAGAACAAGCCGCTCGGTGCGCCGCGTGGCAAGCGCCCGCGTATTCGCATTAGCTGCGTGGACCAGCTGGGTACGTGTCGCTGCCACCATGGGCACAAGCCGGGCGACGTCTTCGACTTCGACCGCGATCGCGGCAAGATGTGCTCCATGGCCTGCCATGTGGGCTTTCCCTATATCGATATCCTGCGCTATGGCGGAACCGTGCCCGGCAACGAGCCCGGCACGGCAAAGTTCTGCTGCCCCGAGGTCGATACGTTGAACGTTTGGCTCGCTGAGATCGTCGACGAGTAGTTGAGCGCAATGTGACAAAGGGACAGTTCCTTTGTCACATTCGCGGGTGGTGCCCGTTCTTTTTCGATTATAATCTCAAATCTCTGCATTTCATCCGATTTTAGGTTCTTAAAATTCTGCGTTTCATCGATAATCAAGCGTATAAAACTTTGCATTTCATTTGATGACACTGAGGGGAGAGCCTATGCTGCGCAGGAAAATAGCGGTAGAGCTGGAGCGTTGGCTGAAGTCTGCCGAGCAAAAGGCCTTATTCATTACGGGTTCTCGCCAGATTGGCAAAAGCTATTCGATTCGCGCATTTGGCAAAGCCAACCATGCAACCTACATCGAGCTTAACCTCATGGAAAATCGCCAGGCAAAAGATGCTCTTCTCGAGGCGCGGGATGCCGATGATTTCATCAGCAGGGTGACGCTTCTTTCGGGAAAGTCGATTGCACCAGGCAAAACGCTCGTGTTTATCGATGAGGTCCAAGAGGCCCCCGACATCATGACGATGGCAAAGTTCCTTGTAGAGGACGGGAGGTGCCGCTGGGCGTTTTCGGGGTCAATGCTCGGGACCCAGTTCAAGGGCGTCAGGTCCTATCCCGTGGGGTATGTCCACGAGCTTAGGATGTTCCCGCTCGATTTTGAGGAGTTTTGCTGGGCAACCGGGGTGAGCGAGGGGGCTCGCCAAACGATACGTGACGCGTGTATCAGCGAGAGGCCCATTCCTGATTACATTCATGACGCGATGATGGCAAACTTCAGGACCTATACCGTTGTCGGCGGAATGCCGGAGGTCGTGCAGCGTTTCCTTGACACGCAGGGCGACCTTGCCTCTGTTCGTCAGCTGCAGTCAGAGCTCAACGAACAGTACCGGCGGGATATCTCCAAGTATGCAAGCGGGCGAGCCCTGCAGGTGCAGAGCATCTACGATCAGCTCCCTATTATGCTCGAGGGCGAAAACAAGCGCTTCGTGCTCAATTCCATTGACCCCAAGGCTCACTACGAGAAGTATCAGCGAGATTTTGTATGGCTTGTCGATGCCGGCGTTGCTCTCAAAGCCGATATCGTAACCGAGCCAAAATCGCCCCTGCTCAAGACGGCACGGCCATCGCAGTTCAAGCTATATCAATCGGATACGGGCATGTTGATGGCGCGCTACCCCGTTGGAGTCGCCCAAGCGGCGTATCTTGATAGCAAAGAGCCCAATCTGGGCGGCATTTACGAAAACGTGGTGGCCCAGCAGCTAGCTGCCCAAAATCGCCAGCTTTACTACTATCAGACAAAAAAGCGCGGCGAAGTGGACTTTGTGGTCAATGGACCGGATGGGACGGCTGTTCCGATCGAGGTTAAATCGGGCTCCTATTACCACGCGCACGCTGCGCTCGGTCATGTGCTTGATACGGCTGAATATGGCGTAAGGCTCGGGATTGTTTTCTCGAGAGGCAACGTTGAGCGCAACGGAGCGGTTCTCTATTTGCCGCTATATGCGACCTGGGCCCTTTCGGATGTTTTGGGCGACTCCTGCGCCGAAGGGATAAAGCTGGAGGTCAAGCCGGTCTAGGGCCAGTCCCGGATGTGGCAAAGGGGCAGTCCCTTTGCCACATTCATGAGCGTGAATTTTCTCCCACCGAGATAACGAGCGTGGCCCGTGTGCCCGCGCCGCCCGAGCGCCTACAGTTGCTCGAGCATAGCGGTGCAACCGGCGAGCACATCGCGGTAGGTGGCATCGAAATTGCCGGTGTACCAGGGGTCGGCCACGTCGCCGGGGCGATCGGTCCAATCGAGCAGGCGCGAGATCTTGCCATCGGGGTCCTTCCCAAAAATTCGGTACAGGCCGCGGGCGTTCTCGTCGTCCATATAGACAATGTGGTCCCAGTCGCCATACTCCGCGCGACGCACCTGACGTGCACGATGTGCGACGACGGGAATCCCGACCTCGCGCAGCTTGGCAACGGTACCGTGGTGTGGCGGGTTGCCGATCTCCTCGGTCGAGGTCGCAGCGGAATCAATGACAAACTCGCCCGCGCGCCCGGCGCGCCGCACTAGCTCGGTAAACACGGACTCAGCCATCGTCGAGCGACAGATGTTCCCATGGCAGATAAACAGTACACGTTGCATATGCGGTTTCCTTTCGATCGCCATCATCGAGCTCGAGTATCGCATCTACGCCTGCGCCCTTGCCCGCCTGCGCTCCCAGTGAGCCAATTTAATCGTCACCAGCGTAAGCACCCAGGCCACAAGCGAGAACGCGGCACCCACTGCGCCTACGTGCGCAATGCCAATGCTGCTTACCACGGCGCCGCCCACTGCGGTGCCAAACGAGATGCCGACGTTAAACGCCATGGGCTCAACCGAACTTGCGAGTACCATCGACTTGGGATGGCGGCTGCGTGCCACGTCCATGAAGTGCGTGATGCACGACACCGAGAACAAGTACATGAGCAGCGCCAAGCTAAAGACAAAGGCCAGCGCGAGCGGCATGGTGCCGCCCACAGCAAACAGCCCGAGTAACGCCGCAGCCTGCAGCACGAACGTCACAAGCAGCGCCTTCATGCCAAAGCGCGCATCGATCCATCCGCCCAGGATGTTCGAGATCAGGCAGAACACGCCGTAGGCCATGAGCGTGGTACTGGCTTCGACCGTGCCCATGCCCAGCACCTGCTCAAGATAAGGCGTCACGTAGCCATAGAAAACGTAGACCGACCCCACGCCAAACAAAAAGATGAGCATGCCGGTGACGATGCTCGGCTCGCGTAGCAGACCCGCCTGCTCGCGAAAGGTGGCGGGCTCGTCGGTTTGCCCAGCGCGCGGCATAAACATCACGAGCGCTCCGCAGATCAGAACGGCAAAGGTCAGCGTGCCGTACATGGCCACGTGCCAGTCGAGCGTGTCGGCCACAAACTTGCCGATCGAAGTGACAAAGACCATTGCCACGGAAAACGCGCCGTACACCACCGAGATGGCGAGTGAGGTCTGCTGCGGGGACAGCAGCTCGGGGATATACGTCACGCCCACGGCGAGCAGTGCGCCCGAGACGGAGCCCAAGATGATGCGCGAGGCGAACAGCACTTGAAAGTTGGGTGCCAGCGCCATGACCAGATTGCCGAGCACAAAGACGATGCTATAGCACACGAGCAGTTGGTAACGACGGAAGCGCCCCGTGCTGAGCGCGAGCACCGGCGTCGCGATAGCGTAGATCAGTGCGAACACGCTAATAAGTTGGCCTGCGGTGGCAAGCGATACGCCGAGTTCCGTCGCCAAGTCACTTTCGATGCCGATGACCACGAACTCCGAACAGCCGAGCGAAAAGCCTAACAACACGAGCAGCGCCAGGCAGAGCTTGGTGCGCGCGGGGGAGAGCGCGGCGGCGGTTGACTTACTTTTTGGCGTGGTTGCGGCGGTCAAGGTTGTCACTCCAATGTCGCGTGAATAAGCGGGATTCAATCCCTGCAACTCTAACAGAATGTGACAAAGGGACAGTCTCTTTGTCACATGGAGAGCTTGCCTGTATAGTCGCAATACAGGCGAAGATGGTCTCAGGTACATCGCGGGCGACAGGAGATCCCATGGGTATGCACACGACAAAGGTTGCAGTGGGCGAGGGCAAGTTTGCGCTCGAGGCCCAGCTGACGGTGACGCCGCGAGGCATGGCGGTGTACGCCTGCTCGCCGGAGTTTGCGCACCTGGGCGCCACGGCGCAGGCCATTCCGCGCCCCGAGCCCGGCCGTACGGCGACGGTGGGCATCCTGGCCGTTCCGTGCCATCGAGACGAGATCCCGGCGCACGATATCGCGGCGGCGCTGGCCACGCGCTTTGACGTGCCGGTAGTTGCAAGCACGGGCTTTCATGTTGAACAGGCGAGCGGGGACGACCTGCAGCGCGTGCTCGACACCACCAAGGAGCTCATCGTTGCGCTCGAGGAGGCCGCAGCCCGTGTTCTGCGTGCCGGCTGGGATGAGGGCGGTGCGGGCGCCGAGGTCGTGGCGGTCGATGCCGCGACCGGCGAGACGCTTGGCCCCGTCGATCGCATCGATGCCCATACCGGCGAGGGCATTTTGCATCAGGCGTTTCTGACGCTTTTGGCTGAGGGCCGGGGCGAAGACGCG
Organism: Collinsella aerofaciens; assembly: GCF_015548375.1. Classification (GTDB taxonomy): domain Bacteria; phylum Actinomycetota; class Coriobacteriia; order Coriobacteriales; family Coriobacteriaceae; genus Collinsella; species Collinsella aerofaciens_AB. The sequence goes on along the minus strand of NZ_JADMWW010000024.1, from coordinate 27,121 downwards.
CGCCTGCTGCTCTGTCGCCGCAGTCCGCTCAAGCGACTGTGGGGCGGGGTGCTGGCCGATAGCTGTGCCGGCCATCCGCTCCCCGGGGAAGATGTCGCGGCCGCCACGGCGCGCCGCATCAACGAAGAGCTCGGCATTACGCGCGAGCCCGATCAGCTCGAGCACCTCGGACACGTGGCGTACCGCGAGGACCACGGCGACGGTCGCTGCGAGTGCGAATGGTGCGAGGTCTACCTTGCCCATGTTGAGCCGGGCGAGCTGCATATCAACCAAGAGGAGATCTCGGAGGTGCGCCGCGTGGCTCCGTCCGAGCTCGACGGCTATCTGCAGAGTCACCCCGAGCAGCTGGCCCCCTGGCTTCGCGAGGCCCTCAGCGACCCGTCCATCCGCACGGCCCTCGCTATGTAAAAAAGACAGTCCCTTTGTCGCATCCAAACCATCACAACATTCGATGAAAATCTCGAAATCGAGGAAAAGCGTCGAATGTTGTGACGGTTTTTGTGTCCGGCGCGGGTGAGCTTCGGTGTCGTCTGGGGGTATAAGACTAGCGAGTGTTTATTTGCGAGGCCTAAGGGGCGCCCCGTATGGATATCGATAACTTTGAATGGTGGTATAGCGAGGGTGAGGCTCCGGACGAGGGGTGGGACGAGCCCGCGTCGCGTGACGTGTCGAGCGACGAGGACGAGACCGGCAACGACGTCGCCGCCGACTCGGACGCCGCCCTCGACCCTGTCGAGCCCCTGACCTTCGAACAAGCTTGGGCCCAAGCCGAGGCAGACGCGGCCAAGGCCGACGCTACGGCCACGCTCGGCGAGCCAGCCGACATGTCGATCTCGCCGGCAAAGACCCCGCAGCCGCGTCACACTATCGACCCCGACAGCACGGCATCCTTCAGCATTCTCGACGTGCCCTCGCAGGGTGCCCAGGCGCCCGCACCCACACGTCGCCCCAATCTGTCTCGCGAGGAAGATGCAGGACGTCGCTCGCCGCTCGGCCCCATCCTTATCGCCTTTATGGCCGGCGTTATCGCATGCTCGGTAATTGGAAACGTCTGGAGCCATGTCGAACAACAGCGAAAAGACGCCGCCAAGGTCGAGATGTCTGTCGAGCAATCGCTCGGCCGCACGCGCTCGGTACATGTGTCGGTCGAGGTCAAGGACGGCGCGACGTGGGACACCGCGCGCGGCGACAGCCAAATGCTCATCCATATCGTGGGGCGCACGCTCAAAGGGCAGACGATTGACGAGTACCAATACGTCAATTCCGCTGGTGACGGCATCGAACTTAAGCCCGGCGACTACGAGCTCACCGTCGATGAACCGCCCGTCGCCACCGATGGCACGCGCTTCCGCGCCTCAAAGCGCATGGTTCCCGTGAGCTTTAACTCGCAGGCGCCCGATACGGTCGACAGCACGCCGCAGGGCGGATTCGACCTTTACGTGGATACCTAGTAGGCGCTCCCGCTCATTCCGCTATGGCTACTCAATAATCGCCTGCCGTCCCGTCCCGTCGCCAAGAGTGGGACAATAGCCCTCGACACTATTGTTTACTTTTGGAGGAAGTAGCATGTCTACCGTCACTACCATCAAGCGCGGCGGCCTCACCGCGGCCATCGATTCTATGGGCGCCCAGCTCACGAGCCTTGCCCTCAACGGCAACGAGTATCTGTGGCAGGGCGACCCCGCCTTTTGGGGCAAGCACGCGCCCATCCTGTTCCCCATTGTGGGCTCGCTGCGCAACAACACGGCAACGTCTGCGGCCGGCACCTGCGAGATGCCGCGCCACGGACTCGCGCGCATTGTCGAGCACAAGCTGGTCGAGGTTTCGGAGGACGGCTCCTCGGTAACGTATGAGATCACCGATACGCCCGAGTCGCTCAAGGCGTTCCCGTTCCACTTTAAGCTCAACATGACCTATGCCTTGACCGGCGATGCCACCCTCACGCAGACCTTTGCCGTTACGAACACCGGCGACGTGGACCTGCCGTTCTCGGTGGGCGGCCACCCCGCATTTAACGTGCCCGCCCCCGGTGCCGAGGACGAGGCGTTCGAGGATTACGAGCTGGCGTTTACCGAGGCTTGGACGAACGAGGCTCCCATCATCACGCCCGACGGTCTTATGACGTTCGAGGGTAGCTACAAGGCTCCCGATAACTCGGACGTGCTGCCCATCACGCACCGCAGCTTCGATAACGACGCCATCATGTTCACCGATACCCCGGGCTCCACGCTCACGCTGCGCGGCCGCAAGTCGGGCCACGGCGTCAAGATCGACTTTGAGGGCTTTAGGTACATTGGCGTGTGGTCTGCCGCCAACGACGCTCCGTTTGTGGCGCTCGAGCCCTGGACCGGTCACACCACCATGGACACCGAGGACGACGTCTTTGAGCACAAGGTCAACACCATCACCTTGGCTCCTGGCGCCACCGATAAACGTAGCTTTAGCGTCACACTGCTCTAGAGGTTCCGCCGTTCTGACGAACGGCGGGCCGGTCGACGCTGCGCGCTACCCAGAGCGACAATTTGTCATTCAAAAGGCACGGCATGACCAGAAGGTCTATGCCGTGCCTTTTTCATGCCAACTTGTTCGCTTTGGGCGGCGCTCGCTGGCATTGCCAAAACATCGACGTTCCCAATGACTACCGCGTGTCTATTAATTTTTCGCGCACATGCCGCGCTGCTGGTTGCGGGCGTATATCCTGTTAAGTCGTCAGCATACGATTCAACAGGGAAGGCAGATTATGCATTCTCCCCAACAGTGCGATGCGCAGACCCAGCCGATATGCAGCCGTCGCATCTTTTTGGGTAGCGCTCTCGCTGCGAGCGCTTCTGTCGTCGCCGGCGCACTTGCCGGTTGCCAGCGCCCCTCCACGCTGGAAGTAGTTCAGCCCACGACGGGCGGCGGTCGCGACGACCTGTCCGATTCCGTGATCGGCAAGGATAAGATCCGCATTGGCATGGAGGCGGCCTACGCCCCGTACAACTGGCAGGTCTCCGAAGCCAGCAAGTACACTATCCCCATCGACAACGTGCAGGGCGCCTATGCCGATGGTTACGACGTGCAGATCGCCAAGATCGTCTGCAAGGCCCTCGGTGGCGAGCCCGTTGCCGTCAAGCAGGGCTTCTCGGGTCTTATCGATTCGCTCAACAACGGCCAGATCGACCTCATCATTGCCGGCATGAGCGCCACGCCCGAGCGCGAGGAGTCCGTCGGCTTTTCCGACCCGTACTTCATTGGCTACTTTGGCCTGTTCGTAAAAGAGGGCTCGCCCTACCAAAATGCGACCAAGCTCAGCGACTTTAGCGGCGCAACGGTCCTCGGCCAAAAGGACACCATGCTCGATACCGTCATCGACGAGATTCCGGGCGTTGTGCACAAAAACCCGGTCGATTCGGTTCCCACGGTGTTTTCGAACCTGCTGCAGGGCACCTGCGACGCCGTGACCTATAACACCGAGAACGAGAAGGGCTATATGGCCCAAAACCCGGGTATCGTGCCGATTCAATTTGCCGAGGGCGAGGGCTTTAAGCAGGAGGTCACGGCAAACGTCGGCTGCCGCAAGGGCTCGGACAAGCTGCTTAAGCTCATCGACAAGACACTCAAGGGCATTAGCCAAGAGGAGCGCGACCAAATGTGGGACGCGTGCCTCGACCGTCAGCCGGCATAGGGAGGCAGCATGAAAACCATTAATCGCCTGGCCTCCTTTATCAGGGCCGACCACCGTTATGTATACCTGGGCACGAGCGTTATCGCGGCGCTCGGCCTGGCGTTTAGCCAGCGCAACCCCACGCCGCTGAGCTTCTTGGCCCCCACGGGCGTGTTCCAAGATTGCCTTTGGGCGATCCTGTGGGCGTGGCTCGTCGTGTCGGCGGCGGCGCTGGTCACCAAGCTTATGCACTGGAGCGACTATCGCGAAAAGTCGCCGTTCGCATCCGAGCGTTTCCGTCGTGGAGCACGCTTGGGCAGCTACGTCGTGGTCGCCATCGCGGCAGTTTTCTTTATCGACCGCTGCGTCATGTCGTTTATCGACCTGGTGCAGGTGAGCATTGTCTCGGATTCCAACCCCAGCGACTTTTTGTCGAGCCTGGTCTACATGACCTACAAGAGCGGGGACTTCTTCATTCGCGGTATCGAGATCACCATCGCGCTTGCCACCTTCGGCACCGTCATCGCATTCTTCCTGGCGCTGCTCTTCGTGTTCCTACGCATTCAGACGTTCGACCGCGTGGATAACGACCTGGTGCGCTCCTTTAAGAGTATCGGCCGCGGCTTTGCGACCGTCTACTCCACCATCGTGCGCGGCACGCCCATGATGGTCCAGGGTCTGCTCATCTATTACGCGGGCTTCACCGTTTTGCGCGGCATGGGCTTCGAGACCGCCCAGGCCAACCAGATCTGGAGCACCTTCACCGCCGGCCTCGTCACCATCTCGCTCAACTCCACCGCCTACATGATGGAGGTCCTGCGCGGCGGCATCGAGTCCATCGATCCCGGCCAGGCCGAGGCAGCACGCTCGCTGGGCCTGTCGCAGTGGCAAGCTATGCGCAAAGTCGTGTTCCCCCAGGGCATTAAAAACGCGATTCCGGCGCTCACCAACGAGCTCATCATCAACATCAAGGATTCGTCGGTGCTCTCGGTCATCGGCGTGTTTGACCTCATGTACGCCACCACCACCGTCGCCGGCGTGTACTACCGCCAGATGGAGGTCTACTGCGTGGCGCTCGTGGTCTACCTGATCCTGACGCTCGTGGCGAGCCGCCTGCTCGAGGCCTTTGGCAAAAAGCTCGGCGCCGAGGCTCCGGTCACGCTGCCCAGCTCCAACTAGGCTCAAGACGAGGAGAATCATCATGGCAGATACCGCCACTACCGGCACCGCGGCCGCCGCACAGACCAATGAGCCGCTCATCCGCGTCGAGGGCCTGCGCAAGAGCTTTGGCTCGCTCGAGGTACTCAAGGGCATCGACCTGTCCGTTAACCCCGGCGAGGTCGTCACCATTATCGGCGCCTCAGGCTCGGGCAAATCGACCTTTCTGCGCTGCCTCAACCTGCTCGAGACTCCGGACGCGGGCCACATCTGGTTCCACGGTCAGGACCTCACGGCCGAGCGCTGCAACATCAACAAGCTGCGTGAGGACATCGGCATGGTGTTCCAGGGCTTTAACCTGTTCAACAACATGGACGTGCTCGACAACTGCACGCTCGCGCCCGTCACGCTCAAAAAGATGAGCAAGGCCGAGGCCGAGAAGGTCGCGATGGAGCATCTGACGAGCGTGGGGCTCGAAAAGTTCGCGCACGCCGCCGTGGGTCGCCTGTCCGGTGGTCAAAAACAGCGCGTGGCCATCGCTCGTGCCCTATGTATGAATCCGCAGATCATGCTGTTCGACGAGCCGACCTCCGCACTCGACCCCGAGATCGTGGGAGAGGTGCTCGAGGTCATGCGCAAACTTGCTGCCGACGGCATGACCATGGTCGTCGTCACGCACGAGATGGCCTTTGCCCGCACCGTGTCCGATCGCGTGGTCTTTATGGACAAGGGCGTAGTGCTCGAGGACGCCGCGCCGGCAGAGCTCTTTGGCAACCCCAAGCACCAGCGTACCCGCGAGTTCCTCTCGCGTTATCTCGAGGACAAATAACCAACCGCAAGCGCTTATGTGGCAGGGCCGCTCCGGTGGGGCGGCCCTTGTCGTCACAATCGAAAGGATGTCATGGCCGAGGTTTGGCGCTTTTTTGCGCATGAGGATGATTTTGCCGATATAGACGAGGCCGGCGCGTGCGAGCGCCTGGGCCGTGTGCTGTCGTTTCCGACCATCTCGAGTATGGATGCCGAGGCGGTGGACTGGCGGCCGTTCGACGACCTGCGCGCGTATATGCAGCAGGCTTGGCCGCGCGTATTTACGGCGGGTAAAGTCGAGCTTATCGACCATTCGCTATTGGTGACGCTTAGCGGTTCCGACCCTGCCCTCAAGCCCATTATGCTCATGGGCCACATGGACGTGGTTCCCGTGGTACCCGGCACCGAGGCTGACTGGACGCACGCCCCCTTTAGCGGACATGTGGACGATGCCTACATTTGGGGCCGCGGCGCCATCGACATGAAAGACCAAGTCGCAGGCATTCTCGAGGCGGTTGAGTATGCGCTGGCGCACGGTTGGCAGCACGAGCGCACGCTGCTCCTGGCCTTTGGCCAGGACGAGGAGACTACGCAGTATGGCGCAGGCGCCATCGGCCGCGCGCTCGAGGAGCGCGGCATTGAGCTTGAGTACCTGATCGACGAGGGTGACTACCGCATCGTTCCAGCTGCCGAGTATGGCGCGGGCGAGGGCTGGCTTATGCATGCCGACCTTGCCGAGAAGGGCTACGCCGATATCGTGCTCAAGACGAAGAGCGAGGGCGGGCATTCGTCCAACCCCTACGGCGGCACATCGCTCGAGGTGCTGAGCCGTGCCATCACCGCAATCTGCGATATCGAATGGCCGGCGCGCGTGACCGACCTGCTTGCCGCGCAGCTCGTCGAGCTGGGGCTCTATACCGCCGATGAAATTGCCGCCAACGGGGGTGCCATTGTCCGCGATTGCCTCGCCAGCAAGAAGCTCTATCCGCTCGTGACCACCACCTGCGCGCCCACGCAGGTCGAGGGTGGCAGCACCGGCGCCAACGTAATGCCGCAGGATATGTGGGCCAATATCAATTTCCGTATGCTCGAGGGCACGAGCGTGGCCGATGTCGTGGCCCGCTGCCGCGTCGCCGTTGCCGAGGCGGGGCTCGCCGACCGTGTCGAGGTCGAGCTCGGCCCCGGCAGCTCTGAGCCCTCGCCGTCCCCGCGCATCGGTGGTCCCGGTCTCGAGGCGGTTCGCTCCATCGCCGCCCGCTATTTCCGTGATCCAAAGGGGACGGAGGAAAACGGATCATTCGAGCCAGTGGCAATTGTGCCCTCGACCGTGATCGGCGCGACCGACGCTGCCAACTACCAGCGCATTTGCTCCGAGTGCATTCGCTTCTCGGCCTTTGTGGTCGACGATGACGAGTGCGACCGAGGTGTCCACGGCACCAACGAGCGCATTACCCGCCGCGCCTACCTCCAGGGTGTCCGCTTCCTCATCGCCCTGCTCCATACGCTCTAGCCACAAAGCAAGCCCTTGGTGCAATGGGGTCAGGTTTGTTTGCACCAATCATTCCGTGCGGGTTATATGCAGGTTTGCCTGCGCACGCTATCATGTATGGGTTAGACCGCAATTATGTACCCCATACGCGAAGGGATGCGCATGTATCTGAAGATCGACATGCTCTAGCTGGGCTTACCCCCGCAGCGGCGCCCCGCGCCCCATCAATTCTGCCGATTTTCGCCTTCACGCATATAAAGGAGTCCGTCATGCGCGACAAGCTCGAAAAGATCATCAAGGCCTACGAGGAGCTCGAGAAGAAGCTTTCTGACCCGGCCGTCGCCTCCGACATCAAGGAGTTCACGCGTCTCAACAAGGAGTACGCGCACCAGTCTGACCTCATTGCCGCCTCGCGCGAGTACATCGGCGCGCTCGATGACATCGAGGCTGCCAAGGAAATGCTGCACGATACCACCGATGCCGATGAGAAGGAAATGCTCCAGATGGACATCTCCGAAAACGAGGCCAAGCTTCCCCAGCTCGAGGAAGATATCAAGTACATGCTCATTCCGAGCGACCCCAACGACGACAAGAACACCATCGTCGAGATTCGCTCCGCCGCCGGTGGCGACGAGGCGGCCATCTTCGCTGGCGACCTGTACAAGATGTACCAGCGCTTTTGCGAGTCGCGCGGCTGGAAGACCACCGTGCTCGATTCCAGCCCCAGCGAGGCCGGCGGTTTTAAATCCATCGAGTTCAAGGTCGAGGGCGACCGCGTCTATTCCGTCATGAAGTTCGAGTCCGGCGTGCATCGCGTCCAGCGCGTTCCCAAGACCGAGTCCCAGGGCCGCATTCAGACCTCCACGGCTACCGTCGCCGTACTTCCCGAGGCCGAGGAGATCGACGTCCAGATTAACCAGTCCGACCTGCGCATCGACACCTACTGCGCCTCCGGCCCTGGCGGTCAGTGCGTTAACACTACCTACTCCGCCGTGCGCATCACCCACCTGCCCACCAACACCGTGGTGCAGTCGCAGGAGCAGCGCTCCCAGATTCAGAACCGCGAGGTCTGCATGCAGATGCTGCGCGCCCGTCTGTACGAGATGGAGCTCGAGAAGCAGCAGGCAGAGCTTGGTGCCGAGCGCCAGAGCCAGATCGGCCACGGCAACCGTTCCGAGAAGATCCGTACCTACAACCAGCCCCAGGACCGCGTGACCGATCACCGCATCGGTTTCAACTCCACCTACAACGGCGTCCTTCTGGGCGATCAGCTCGGCACCGTCATCGAGGCACTCGCCGCCGCCGAGCGAGCCGAGAAGCTGGCACAGGCCGTTTAAGTTACGGCGTTTTACCAAACGCCGTAACTGCTCGACGCTGCAAACGCCCCTAAGCGGCAATCTGACGTTCAATCGTCGGTCGCGTACCAAAGTACGCTTCCCTCCTCTTTCACGTCACCTTGCTCGCTTAGGGGCGTTTTCGCTGTCCGCCCTCTACCTGCGGCGTTGCCTTGCTCCGGATGCGGGGTAGTCATTGGGGACGTTCTTAAATGACTAGGTTGGGTAAATTACTTTTCAAGTTTATTTAATCTGCTTTGTTAGAAATTAAGCTGTCTAACTGCTTAAAGTAATCAGCAGCCTTCATCTGTAATTGAAAATATTGCTCGAAAAATCGTTCAAGAAGTCGCGGGGTGATTTTTACCGCGTCGCGCGTCAAGTGATTTGGCAAGTTCTTGGTTAGATATTGGTCAGTTTTGGGGCAACTTTGCCAAAAGCTTGACGAATGCAGATTTAGACGTCGATGAATGAACATTTCAGGCAGGTTCCAAGCAAAAATCTGGGCTGATTCTCGATAATTGCCTTCAATCGTCCCTTGCCAAGCGCTAGCCTCGCGTACAATCTGCTCCGACATTCGCGCGCCGTCCGGCGCTTAAGAGGGGAGGGCCCCATGGCAAACGAGATTTGGACCATCAAGCGTTGTCTCGAGTGGACCAAGGAGTACCTGGCCGAGCGCGGCGAGGAGCACCCCCGTCTTTCTGCTGAGTGGCTGCTGTGTGCCGCCACGGGCCTGGCGCGCATTGACCTATATATGCGTATGGACGAGACGCTTAACGCGGCCCAGCTCGAGACCATGCATGCGGCCGTTGTCCGCCGCGCTAAGGGCGAGCCGCTGCAATACATCACCGGCAGCACGCAGTTTCGCATGATCGACGTCGCGTGCGCCCCCGGTGTGCTCATTCCGCGCCCCGAGACCGAGATGCTCGTCGAGGAAGTCCTCAATTATCTGGATGCCGAGGTGCTGAGCCCCGAGGCTGCTGCCCGTCAGCGTGTTGAGCTGCCTTGGAACGATGAGGTCGAAGAGGCCCGCAAAGCCGAGGCGGCGCTGGCCGACGAGCGCGCGACTGCCGAGCGCCGTGCCGCTAACCTGACGGCTGCCGATGAGGCGGCGTTAGGCGGCGACGTACTGGGCAGCCGTGCCTATGCCGAGGAACTGGCCGACCGCGAGGCCGAGGAAGCCGCCGCGCAGGCAGCAGAAGCCGAAGCCGCGGAAGCCGCCGAGTCCGAGCTCGACGAATACGGCATCGCCATCGAGGGTGCCGGCCAGGAGACGGCTTCAGCTCAGGATGCCGCTGCGCCTGCCCCAACCGAGCCCTGCACTGCCCGCGTTCTCGAGGTCGGCTGCGGCACGGGCTGCATTTCGCTCTCCCTTGCCTGGGAGCGCCGCGGCCACGTTACCTGCACCGCCACCGATATCGAGCCGCGCGCCATCGATCTGGCCACCAAAAACCGCGACGCCCTCGGCCTCACGGCAGATGAGGTTGCCTTTAGCCTCACCAACCTGGTGAGTTCCATTCCCCGCGAAGAGTGGGGCACCTTTGATGTGCTCGTCTCCAACCCGCCTTACATCCCGACCGACGTCATGCGCTCGCTGCCGCACGAGGTCAAGGACTTTGAGCCCGACCTGGCGCTCGAGGGCGGCGCCGACGGCCTCGATATTTTCCGCCGCCTGCTCAATGCGGCGCCTTACATGCTGCGCGCCGGCGGCCTGTTTGCCTGCGAGCTCTACGAGGGTGCCCTCGATGCCGCGGCCGAGCTCTGTCGCCAGGCAGGCCTTTCGGACGTGCGTATCGTCCATGACCTCACCGATCGCCCCCGCATCGTCCGAGCCATCGTCACCGAGCCCAAACAGCGTATTTAAGCTGAATTAATAGACATTTGCGCAAGTTTGTCCTTGCAATATACCGTAAAACTTCTACTATAGAAGGAGAAAGGTATGTCAAATCAGCTGCATCGGTACCGTATCGTGCTTGATTACATTGAACCTTGGCTTGATGAGCAGGATGAAGCTACGCTGAAGCAGATTTATGCAGACCTTTTGGTGCTCGAGAAGGAAGGTCCCAGCCTTGGTCGTCCGCTGGTTGACCGCGTAAAGGGCTCGAAGCTTCATCATTTAAAGGAGCTGAGAGTGACGTCGTGTGGTGGGCAGGTGATTCGCATCCTCTTCGCCTTTGACCCCAAGCGCCAGGCGGTATTGCTATTGGCGGGTGATAAGTCGCGAGCGGGATCGTCAAGGGCAAAATGGAACGGTTGGTATGCGATCAACATTCCAAGGGCCGAGCAAATATACCGTCGCCACGTAAGGAGGCTCGATCGAGATGGAACTGCATGAGTATATGGAATCTCGCGGGATAACACGCGACTCCATTACCGCCGAGCAGGAGAGGACTCGCAATCGTATCGAAGCCTATAAGCTTGCTCAGATTCGCAGGTTAAAAGATCTAACACAGGCGTCGGTCGCCCAGTCGATGGGCGTTTCTCAAAAACGTGTATCCGAGCTCGAGCGTGGGGAGTTGGGTTCGATGAGGCTCGACACGCTGAGCAGGTACGCAGAGAGCCTCGGCGGAAAACTGGTTGCAAGCATCGAGTTTCCCGATCGTACCGTTACGCTTGCGCGCTAAAAATCTTCAATTAACCCCCTCACTTTCACCGACTACTAGAGCCGCTCACCAAACCAACATGCGCTCTGGGCAAATAGGTTGAATGTTTCGTGCGAGAATGCCCCACAGTAAACAAACTTGCACCGGAGCGTAAGGGGCTGGCATACACATGCAGACGGTCTATCGGGTATACGAGGGAACGCGCGAGCCGCATCGGCTTGCCGTCGAGCGCACGGCCGAGGTGCTCGGCCGCGGCGGCCTGGCCTTGATTCCGACCGAGACCGTCTACGGTGTCGCCGTGGCAGTCAACGCCTTCTCGGACGCCGTGCCCCAAGATACAAGCGAATTCCCATCGTGGCCGCGCGATCCGCAGGCTGCCGTCAATGGCGCCGCAGTTCCTGCGCTCGGCACCGGCTATCGCCGTATCTTCACTCTCAAGCAACGTGAGCTCACGCAAACCGTCGCTTGGCTGGTCGATGGCGTCGAAGCACTCGACCGCTATGGCGTGGATATCCCGGAAGAGGCCCGCGTGCTTGCCCGACGATGCTGGCCGGGCGCCCTGACTATCGTGGTCAAGGCGGCCCCCTGCGTGCCGACCTTTATGCGCGCCGCCGACGACACGGTGGCACTTCGCGCTTCGGCTTCGCCCGTGGTGCAAGCGCTCATCCGCGCCTGCGGCAGTCCCCTTGCCTGCACGAGCGCCAACACGCACGGCGCGCCTTCGCCGGCAAGCTTTGCCGCCGTCGAGGGTCGCATCCTGGAGGGGGTCGATGTTGCCGTCGACGCCGGTGAGACCCCGTGTCGCGACGCCTCGACCATCGTGTCGTTCCAGCACGGCGGGCTCCAGATCCTGCGCCAAGGCGCACTTCCCGCATCAGAGATCGAGCGGGTCCTGTCCGACCCGATGCAATAGAAAGGTGTAAGCGATGTCGTTGAATCTGGGCAGCCTGGGCATGGAAGATGCCTCGTTTAACTTTGGCGGTTCCTACATCATGGCGCTCGACTGCGGCACCACCTCGGTACTTGCGACCATCGTCGACGAGTATGGATGCATCGTCGCGCAGGCACGTCGCAGCGTCAAAACCAGCTTCCCGCGTCCCGGTTGGGTAGAGCAAGACCCCATGGCGGTGCTTGCCAGCCAGATCGCCGTCATGATGGAAGTCCAGTTTAAGAGCGGTATCCACTCCGACCGCATTGCCGCCATCGGCATCTCCAACCAGCGCGAGACCACGGTGGTCTGGGACCGCGTGAGCGGTCAGCCGATCTATAACGCCATCGTATGGCAGTGCCGCCGTACCGCGTCGGTAATCGAGGCGTTGGTTGAACAGGGTTGCGAGGAGTTGGTGCGCTCCCGCACGGGACTCACGCTCGACCCGTATTTCTCGGCCTCCAAGGTGCAGTGGATTCTCGACAACGTCGACGGCGCACGCGAGAGCGCGGCGGCGGGCGACCTCATGTTCGGCACCATCGACACCTGGCTCATCTACAACCTCACTGGCGGCCAGGTCTTTGCCACCGACTACACCAATGCCAGCCGCACGGCACTCTTTAATATCCATACGCTCGATTGGGACGACGACCTGCTGGCGCTCTTTGACGTTCCACGTTCCATGATGCCCGAGGTTCGCTGGAGCTCGGGCGACTACGGCCGCGTCGCGAGCGACATCATGACCAACATGCCGCCCATCATGGGCGTGGCGGGCGACCAGCAGGCGTCGCTGTTCGGCCACTGCTGTTTCCGTCCCGGCCAGACCAAAAACACCTATGGCACGGGTTGCTTTATGCTCATGAACACCGGCGACGAGATCGTCGAATCCAAGAACGGCCTGGTCTCCACCATCGGTATCGCTGCGAACGGGAAGATCAGCTATGCACTCGAGGGCTCCATCTTTGCTGCCGGCTCCACCATGAACTGGCTTCGTAACAACATGGGCATCATCTCGAGCGTGAGCGAGTCGGCACAACTCGCCGCTTCGATTAACGACAACGAGGGCTGCTACTTCGTTCCCGCCTTTGCGGGTTTGGGCGCTCCCTGGTGGGACCCGCATGCCCGCGGTATCGTGTGCGGTCTGACCGGCGCCTCGAGCCGTGCGACCATCGTGCGCGCCGCCTGCGAATCCATGGCATATCAGAGCTACGACGTGCTGCGCGCCATGGAGCAGGACGTGGGGCTTTCGATCGAGCGCCTGTCTGTCGATGGCGGTGCCTCGCGCAACGAGTTCATCATGCAATTTCAGGCCGACCTGCTGGATATCCCCGTGCTGCAATGCGAGACGGTGGAGACCACGGCAATCGGTGCCGCGTACTTGGCGGGTCTTGCCGTCGGCTATTGGGAAGACCTGGAAGAGCTGGAGCAAAATGCCCAGATCGTTAGGACCTTCCTTCCCCACATGTCCGCCGTGCGCCGCGAGCAAAACCTTGCGGGCTGGCGTGATGCAGTCAAGCGCTCGCTCAGTACCGCACAGTAGGGCCGCGGTGGGCTGCTCGATACAACAAACCGCTAAACTAATGCATGGCGTGCGGTGGCGACATTGCTGCGCGCCTTGTCAGCAAGGCCGTTTTGCGGCCGCAACGAAAGGGGCAATCAACCCATGACCGTCACCTACGATGCGTCCCGTGTGACGCTTGTCGATCATCCGCTCGTTCAGCACAAGCTGTCGATCCTGCGCGATAAAAACACCGGCACCAACCAGTTCCGCCAGCTCGTGCGCGAACTCGCGCTTTTTGACGGCTACGAGGCCATGCGCAACCTGCCCATGGAAGACGTCGAGGTCGAGACCCCCATCACCACCGCCACGTTTAAGCAGCTTGCCGGCAAAAAGCTCGCCATCGTTCCCATCCTTCGTGCAGGCCTTGGCATGGTCGACGGCATTCTCGACCTGGTACCCTCTGCCCGCGTGGGCCACATCGGTATGGAGCGCGACGAGGTTACCCACGAGCCGCATGAGTACTACTGCAAGATGCCCAAGGATATCGACCAGCGTATCTGCCTGGTCGTCGACCCCATGCTCGCCACGGGCGGTTCGGCCGAGATGGCCATCAGCTACCTGCGCGAGCGCGGTGTCAAGGACATCCGCATGCTGTGCATCGTCGCGGCCCCCGAGGGTCTCAAGTCGCTGACCGAGAAGGACCCTGATGTGCATATCTATACCTGCGCTATCGATGACCATCTCAACGAGGCTGCCTACATCGTTCCCGGCCTCGGCGACGCCGGCGACCGCATCTACGGCACGCTCTAGTCGCTGGGCTAAGACGGCCGCGGCTGCAAATACGAAGAAACGGTGCGCGCGGACGAACAAAAGGCGACCGCGCGCACTCCTGTTAACGGACGTTTTGCCCTGCAGGGTTCGAGAAAAACGTATTACCGTACCTGCGGCATAAAGAAGGTCTTAAGAAAACGAACAGGTGCGTATTAACCGATGCTTTTTCGGTTGTACTTTAGCGATTGGCTCGTACAATAGTCACCAATGTTTGGCGGGAACTGTTCTGTGAAGCGTTAAAAAGGAAAGTGAGGACGCCAGTGTTTCAGATAGCCGATCTGCTCGCTATCGTTGCAGGCGCCATCGCGGGCGCAATTGCCTTCCTTCCCTTTGTCTTTACGCTCAAGCCGGTTCTTGACGATAAGCAGAATGCGGACATGCTCAAGGGCATGGTGAGTCTGGCGGTCTCGGCAGTCGCCCTGCTCGTCTTTACCTTGGTTGTGTTTGCGTTGTTCGGAGAGGCATTTCGCATGTTCCTCCTGGGCGAGGCGATCGGCTTCGTGGTCTTTATGGCCGCCTGCACGGTTCGCGTCGCCAAGGCGCTGCGAGATCCTCATGAGGTCGAAAGGTAAGTCGTGGAAATTTTTGAAAAGCTGCCTGATGAGATTAATCATCTGGTCAGCGAGTTCAGCTCCACCCCTGTCGTGGGCGATTTGGGCTGCGGCATCACGCAGTACTCGTTTTGGCTGATCGTCTCCACGATCGTGCTCCTGATCGTCCTGGCCGTGTTCAAGAAGAAGCAGACCCTGGTTCCCAAGGGCTTCTTCGTCAACGGTTTCGAGTACATCATCGAGTACGTCGAGAACGATATCGGCAAGGGCGTCGTGGGTGAGAACTGGAAGAAGCACTTCCCGTTCCTGTGCTCGCTTTTCCTGTTCATCCTGATCAATAACATGATCGGCCTGATCCCGGGAATGAAGCCCGGCACCGGCGCAATCGGCTCCACCGCCGCGCTCGCCATTTTCGCCTTCGTGTACTTCATCTACTACGGATGCAAGGCTCACGGCGTGATCGGCTACATCAAGAGCCTCGCCCCGCAGGGCGTGAGCTTCCCGATGAACGTGCTCGTGTGGGTTGTCGAGCTCTTCTCGACCTTCCTGCGCCTTATCACGCTCGCCGTCCGTCTGTTCTGCAACATGTTCGCAGGACACGTGGTCATGGGCTCGTTCGCCATCATGGCGAGCATGTTCATGCAGCCGCTGCTTCAGCAGGTTTCCGCGGCCCACGCCGTCGGCGCCCTGCCTTCGCTGGCCTGGCTTGCCATCCTCATCCTGATCTATGCGATCGAGCTTGTGGTCGGCGCCATCCAGGCTTACGTCTTCACGGTCCTTACCGCCGTGTATGTCTCCGAGGCAGAGGAGGTCGCGGAGGAGGAGTAGTCTTCCGTTCGCACCTTAAAGGTAAGGCAATTCGTTAAACCGCCGGTGCCCGTACCCATGGAGCCCGGCAGTTATAAAAAGGTTATCCTGCGTGAAATAAGACACGCACGACAAAGGAGGAATCGTGGGAGTTATCGGTTACGGTCTCGGTGTTATCGGCGCTGGTCTTGCTATCGGCCTGTCTGCTCTGGGTGCTACGGGTGCTATGGCCCGTCAGCCTGAGGTCCAGGGCCGCGTGTTCACCGTCTTCATCATGGGCTCCGCCTTCGGCGAGGCTCTGGCTCTGATCGGCTTCGTTGTCGCGCTGATCGTTAAATAGCACGGAGCGTCAAGTATGAATCTTTCATCCCAGAAGAGCGCGATCGCACTCTCCGCGTCCGCGGCCGCGCTGCTCATGCCGGTTTCCGCGTTCGCCGAGGACGGCGCTGCCGGTGCGGACATCCTCATCCCTAAGATGGCGGAGTTCATCCCGGCGCTTATCGCCTTCCTGATTATCTGGATCGTGCTGGCCAAGGTCGCCCTGCCGGGCATCATGAAAACCATGGAGGAGCGCGGCAAGAAGATCGAGGAGAGCCTCGACGAGGCCGAGAAGACCAAGCAGGAGGCTATCGCCAAGCGCACTGAGTCCGACTCGATCGTCACCGACGCCCGTCGTCAGGCTGCCGACATTGTTCTCGAGGCCCGTAAGGACGCCGAGTCCGAGCGCGCCCGTATCATCGAGGCTGCTCACAAGGAGGCCGAGGAGATCATCGCCAAGGCCCATACGACCGTCGAGGACGAGCGCAAGTCCATCTACGCCGGTGCCGCGAGCTCCATTGCCGACCTGTCCGTTGCCGTCGCCACCAAGATCGTGGGCGAGGCACTCGAGGACGAGGCCGAGCAGAAGAAGCTCATCGAGCGCTACATCCAGGAAGCAGGTAGCCTGAATGCCGACTAGCCGCTATCAGGACAAGGTGCTCGAGACCTACGCGCGCTCCATTCTGGAAGCCGCTAAGGCCGAGAACCATGTGTTCGAGGACCTCGAGATGATCGAGCGCCTGGCTTCTGCCAGCCCCGAGATCATCGCTGTGCTCGACACCATGTCCAAACGCGACCAGCTCGACCTTCTTCCCAAGGTGGCAGCTGCCTTTAAGTATGTTGCCGAGGAAGACGAGGATGTAGTGGGCGTGACCGTCACCACGGCGATCCCGCTCGACGACGAGCTGCGTCAAACCATCACTAAGAAATGCGAGCAGGACTTCGGCCGCAAGGTATTCCTTATCGAGCAGGTCGACCCGTCTATCGTGGGCGGCCTGGTGCTCGAGGCTCGCGGCGAGCGTCGTGACATTTCCGTCAAGACGCAGCTGCGCATCGCGCAGGAGACCCTCGCAAACTCTGCTAATTCGTACGGAGGTGAAGCCTAATGTCCGAAACCCTCAATGCCCAGGATATCGCCAAGAAACTGCAGGAGCAGCTCACGAGCCTCTCCGCGACGGTCGATACGCATGAGGTTTCAACGGTCGACGAGGTAGGCGACGGCATCGCGCGCGTCTCCGGCCTCAAGAGCGCCATGGCAGGCGAGCTTCTGGAGTTCAAGAGCTCCGATACCGGTGAGACCGTTTTCGGCCTTGCCCAGAACCTTGACCGTGACGAGGTCGGCGCCGTTCTGTTTGGTGCCGTCGACTCCATCAAGGAAGGCGACGAGTGTCGCACCACTGGCCGCATTATGGATATCCCCGTGAGCCGTGCCATGCTCGGCCGCGTCGTCAATCCGCTCGGCCAGCCCATCGACGGTTTGGGTGACATTGTCGCCACGCACCGTCGCCCCATCGAGTTCAAGGCCCCCGGCGTCATCGACCGTACACCGGTGTGCGAGCCGGTTCAGACTGGCCTGCTCGCCATCGACTCCATGGTGCCTATCGGCCGCGGCCAGCGCGAGCTTATCATCGGCGACCGTAAGACCGGTAAGACCGCCATTGCCATCGACGCTATCCTCAACCAGCGTGGCAAGGGCATGGTCTGCATCTATGTCGCCATCGGCCAGAAGGCCTCCACGGTTGCCAACATCCGTGAGACCCTCGCCCAGCACGGTGCGCTCGACTACACCATCATCGTTTCGGCAACCGCTGCCGATTCCGCCCCTATGCAGTACATCGCGCCTATGGCCGGTGCCGCTATCGGCGAGTTCTTCATGTACAACGGCGAGGACGGCAAGCCCGCCAGCGAGACCAACCCCGGCGGCCACGTGCTCGTCATCTACGACGACCTGTCCAAGCAGGCTGTGGCCTACCGTCAGATGTCGCTGACGCTGCACCGTCCGCCCGGACGCGAGGCCTATCCTGGCGACATCTTCTACCTGCACTCTCGTCTGCTCGAGCGTGCCGTCAAGATGTCCAAGAAGAACGGTTACGGCTCCATGACGGCTCTGCCGATCATCGAGACCCAGGACGGCGACGTTTCGGCTTACATTCCGACCAACGTTATTTCCATTACCGATGGTCAGATCTACCTGCAGTCCGAGCTCTTCTTCCAGGGCCAGCGCCCGGCAGTCGACGTGGGCATCTCCGTGTCCCGCGTCGGTGGCGACGCACAGACCAAGGCCATGAAGCAGGTCGCCGGCAACCTCCGTCTGGACCTTGCTTCGTACCAGGAGCTCGCCGGCTTCACACAGTTCGGCTCCGACCTCGACGAGGCCACGCAAAAGCAGCTTACCCACGGCGCTCGCATGACTGAGCTCCTTAAGCAGCCGCGCTACAAGCCGTTTGAGGTTGGCGAGCAGATCGTTACGCTGTTCGCTGGCAACGAGGGCTTCCTGGATGACCTGGAGATTGCCGACGTGCTGCCTTTCCGTGCCGAGCTCATCGAGTACATGGACAATGGCTTTGGCTCGCTGCTCGACAAGGTTCGCGCCAAGAAGATCGATGATGACACCAAGGCTGAGCTCTTGCGCGTCATCGGCGACTTCAAGCAGCAGTTCATGGCCAAGCACCATTCGGATGTTTCTGGATCAGAGGAGAACTAAGCCCCATGGCCAACCTTCGCGACATTAAGAAGCGAATCTCCTCGGTTACCACGACCAAGCAGATCACGCGCACGATGGAGATGGTCTCTACGGCCAAGATCCGTCGTGCTCTCGATCGCTCCAAGCAGGCCGAGCCCTATAAGGAGGCGCTGACCGACGTCATGTTGACGGTCGCCGGCGACGCCTCCTGTTCGGGCACCGATCCCATGCTGCAGAAGCATGAGAGCGTCAAGCATGGCCTGATTGTCGTTATTGCCTCGGACCGCGGCCTTGCCGGCGGTTTCAATACGACGGTGGAGCGCACGGCCGAAAAGCTCGCCGCTTCTTGGGCGAACGACGGCATCGAGTGCGAGATCATCGCGTGTGGGCGCAAACCGGCCACGTATTTCCGTGACCGCGAAAACGTCGTCATGCACTTTGAGGGCAACTCCTCTGAGCCCGATTTCAATCAGGCCCGCATGATCTCCTCTCATATCTGCGATGCGTATCGTGCCGGTGAGCTTGACCGTGTCGAGCTTGTCTACCACCACGCCAAGAACCGCGTGGATCAGGAGCTTCGCGTCGAGCATCTGTTGCCGCTCGACCCCGAGATGATCGCTATGGCCCACGGTCCGCGTAAGAACGAGACCGACGCCCCTAAGCGCATCTCGTCCACGTTCGAGTTCGTGCCCTCTCCCGAGCATGTTCTCGGCAAGCTTGTGCCGTCTTATATCCTGACGGTCATCTACCAGGCCCTGATCGATTCGGCGGCTGCCGAGCAGGGTGCACGCCGCAAGGCCATGCACTCCGCGACGGAAAACGCCACCGCGATCATCTCGACCCTTACCCGCACGTATAGTCGCGTGCGCCAGGCTTCGATCACGACCGAGATTAACGAGATCGTCGGCGGAGCCTCAGCATTGGAGGAACAGTAATGGCTAATAACACCGTAAAGCTTGCGGTCGAGGAAGCCACCAAGAAGACGACTGCCGGTGATGGTCGCATCGTGCGAATCATCGGCCCTGTCGTCGACGTCAAGTTTGACGGCGCGGTGCCCCCGATCTACAACGCGCTCACGGTCG
The DNA here is from genome assembly GCF_015548375.1 of Collinsella aerofaciens. Taxonomy (GTDB): domain Bacteria; phylum Actinomycetota; class Coriobacteriia; order Coriobacteriales; family Coriobacteriaceae; genus Collinsella; species Collinsella aerofaciens_AB. The sequence continues at coordinate 7,386 of NZ_JADMWW010000024.1, read as the reverse complement.
AGGCCGAGACCCCGATCGGTCACCTGAGCACGATCCTCGAGGTCGAGAGCCAGCTTCCGGGCGGCGTCGTCCGCACGGTCGCCATGTCCTCGACCGACGGCCTGCAGCGCGGCCTCATCGCCACTGATACCGGTGAGCCCATGAAGATGCCCGTTGGTCCCAAGACGCTCGGCCGCATTTGGAACGTCATGGGCAAGCCCGTCGACGGCAAGCCCATGCCCGAGGTGGAGGAGTTCTACCCCATCCACCATGCAGCGCCCCGTTTCGACGAGCTCACCACCAAGACCGAGATCTTCGAGACCGGCATCAAGGCTGTCGACCTGCTCGAGCCCTACATCCGTGGCGGCAAGACGGGCCTGTTCGGCGGCGCCGGCGTCGGCAAGACCGTTCTGATTCAGGAGCTCATCAACAACCTCGCCCAGGAGCACGGCGGCACCTCGGTGTTCACCGGCGTCGGCGAGCGTACCCGCGAGGGCACCGACCTGTTCCTCGAGATGAGCGAGTCTGGCGTTATCGACAAGACCTGCTTGGTCTATGGTCAGATGAACGAGCCGCCCGGAGCGCGTCTGCGCATCGGTCTGGCCGGCCTTACTACCGCTGAGTATTTCCGTGATCGTGGCCAGGACGTTCTGCTGTTCATCGACAACATCTTCCGCTTCTCCCAGGCAGGTTCCGAGGTTTCCGCACTGCTGGGCCGTATGCCGTCCGCCGTTGGTTACCAGCCCACGCTGGCAACCGAGATGGGCGACCTCCAGGAGCGCATTACCTCGACCAAGACGGGCTCCATTACCTCCGTCCAGGCTGTCTACGTCCCCGCAGACGACCTGACCGACCCGGCGCCTGCCACAACGTTTACGCACCTCGACGCCACCACGGTTCTTTCGCGTAGCATTTCGTCGCTCGGCCTGTTCCCGGCTATCGACCCGCTCGCATCTTCCTCCGACGCTCTCGATCCCTCGATCGTCGGCGAGGAGCACTACCGTGTCGCCGTCAAGGTCCAGGAGCTCCTGCAGGAGTACTCCGACCTTCAGGACATCATCGCCATTCTGGGTATGGACGAGCTGTCCGAGGAGCAGCGCCTTACGGTCAACCGTGCCCGTAAGATTCAGCAGTTCCTCTCGCAGTCCTTCCACGTCGCCGAGAAGTTCACCGGCAACCCCGGTGTCTACGTCCGCGTCGAGGATACCGTCCGCTCTTTCGCCGAGATTGTCGACGGCAAGGCCGATGACCTGCCCGAGCAGGCTTTCCGCTATGCTTCCACGATTGAGGACGTGCGCGAGCGCGCCCGCAAGATGGGGGAGAAGTAGGTTATGCGTATCCGCATCGTGTGCCCCGTGAGCTGCGCCTATGAGGGCGACGCTGCGTTTGTGTCGATTCCGTCCACGGATGGCGAGTTTGGCGTTCTGCCTGCTCACTCCAGCGAGATCTGCACGATCGACCGCGGTTACGTTCGCGTTTCCGATAAGGCCATGGGCACTGTCGACCACACGTTTGCCGTGGCCGGCGGCTATGCCCAGGTTGCGGACGATGTCGTGACCGTTCTCGCCGAGCGCGCTTGCGATTTGGCGACCGTCGATGCCGACAAGCTTAAAGCTGATATTCAAGGTTTTGAAGAGAAGCTGGGTAATTTGTCGGAGGATGATGCACGCCGCGCCTACCTCTATAATGAAATCGCATGGTGTAAGCTCAAGCTTGCCCAATAGTCAAACGATTTAGCGTTCGACCATTTGCGAACACATCATGCCCGGGATGGCCCAGCCATCCCGGGCATGCTTTTTGAAAGGGTAGACCTTGGATATTATCCGCGTTGAGGGTGGCCACGCCATCGGAGGCTCCGTGTCCGTTTCGGGCGCCAAGAACTCCGCGCTCAAACTCATGGCGGCAACGCTTCTGGCGCCGGGCAAGACGACGCTGCAGAACGTGCCCGATATTTCCGATGTCCACGTGATGGGCAAGGTGCTCAAGGGTATGGGCGCCACAATCGATGTCCTTGACGAGCACACGCTCGAGATCGATACCTCTCAGGTCGATTCTTGGGAGGCCCCCTACGAGCTCGTTGCCAAGATGCGTGCTTCCACAGCCGTGATGGGACCCCTGCTGGGTCGCTTCCATCGCGCCAAGATCGCCATGCCGGGCGGCTGCAACCTGGGTGCTCGCAAGATCGATATGCACATTCTTGGTCTTGAGGCCCTGGGCGTTGAGTTCGATACCGCCCACGGCTACATCAACGCTAATGCGCCCCAAGGTCTGCGCGGTACCACCGTCACGCTCGAGTTCGCCAGCGTCGGTGCGACCGAGAACCTCATCATGGCATCCGTGCGCGCGCAGGGCACCACGGTTATCGACAATGCCGCCCGCGAGCCCGAGATCGTCGATCTCGCCAACATGCTCAACGAGATGGGCGCCAAGATTGTCGGCGCGGGTACGCCCGTCGTGACCATCGAGGGCGTGGAAGAGCTGCATCCTGTTACCCATCGCGTAGTGGGCGACCGCATCGAGGCCGGTACCTTTATCGTTGCCGGTGCGTTGATGGCCGACGATCGCGGTGTCGATGTCACGGGCTTTTGCCCCATTCACTTGGGCATGGTGCTCAAGAAGATGGAGCTTATGGGTATCGACTGCGAGCGCGTCGAGGATGGCGTCCATGTAAACCGTGCCGAGCGTATCAAGCCGGTCGACATCCAGACGCTTCCGTTCCCCGGCTTCCCGACGGACATGCAGGCGCAGATTATGGTGCTCTCCGCCCTTGCCGACGGCAGTTCCGTTATTACCGAGAACATCTTCGAGAATCGCTTTATGTTTGCCTCTGAGCTGGTGCGCATGGGTGCCGACATTCGTATCGAGAGCCATCATGCCATGATTCATGGCGTTAAGGGCTTCTCGGGTGCACAGGTTACCTCGCCCGATCTGCGTGGCGGAGCGGCCCTCGTCGTAGCGGGCTTGATCGCCGACGGGACGACCGAGGTTTCGGCCATCCATCACATCAAGCGCGGCTACGAGCAGTTTGTCGAAAAGCTGCAGGCGCTCGGCGCGCATGTCGAGCATGCTTCCGTCCCCGATCCCGTCATCTACTAATACAGGTTGCCTATGTTTAATAAAAAGCCCCTCGCGGATACCACCGCCCGAAGACCCTCAACTGGTGCGCAGGCCAAGATCTACAGTCGCGATAACGTGGCTCGCTATTCCGAGCGCGCTCGTCAACGTCGTCGTAGCCACACGATTCGTCACGTCGCGCTCATTGTCGTGCTTGGTGTGCTGCTGAGTGCCACTACCGCTGCCGGCCTGTGGTTTGCCACCATTATGGGCAAGCTCGGCGATTCTAATGTCATTACCGACAATCTGCGTCGGGTTCTGGTTGACACCGATGAGGCAAAGGATCCGTTCTACGTGCTGCTTCTTGGCACCGACGGCCGTCCGGGCGAGGATACGTATCGTGCCGACTCGATTATCCTGGCACGCATCGACCCCACGCAAAAGCAGGCGACGCTCATTTCCGTTCCGCGCGACACCAAGGTCGAGTACAAGGGCGAGACCATGAAGATCAACGCCTGCCATACCGTTGGCGGCGCCGAGGCCATGGTCGAGGCGGTCAACGAGCTGTGCGGTGTTCAGATTTCCCACTATGCCGAGGTCAGCTTCGACGGTATGCAGGCGCTGATTGATTCGGTTGGCGGTATCGACATTAACGCAACCGATGATGTTGACGACCCCGAGCACCTGGATATTAAGATTACCGCTGGCCAGCAGCATATGGACGGTGCCACCGCCCTTACCTATGCCCGCTGCCGCTACACCTATGCCGACGGCGATTACACGCGCATGCGCCACCAGCGTCAGGTGCTTGGCGCCCTTGCCAACCAGATTCTCAATAACTTCGATGCCACGAAGATTTTTGGCCTGGTTAATTCGCTGTCCGATATGCTCGTAACCGATATGAGCGTTCAGGATATCGTGGCTACGGTCAACGCCATGCGCGGTATGGATGTCGACGGTATCTACTCGGCCAACCTGCCCTCGTACGCCGACGACAGCACCATGATCGACGGTGTGAGCTACGTCTTTGTCTACGAGGACGAGCTCAAGGAAATGATGGAGCGCGTCGATGCCGGCAAGGATCCCAAGGGTCCCAACACTATGGGTCTTTCCGACGGTTCCAGCTCTACGATCGGCGACCTGAACAACAACACGTCTGACGACTACGCAAACGGTACCGCAACTTCATCGGTCAGCTCTGACGATTCCGATGACTCAAGCGATTCGAGCGATTCGGACTACTACGAAGAGCCCACCGGCGACGGCAACGGCTACGAAGCCAACTACTAGAGTTACGCGGGCTTACCAGCCCGCGTAACGGCTCGACGCTGCGCGCCGCCCAGAGCGACAATTTGTCATTCAAAAGGCAGGGCATGACCAGAAGGTCAATGCCCTGCCTTTTTCATGCCAACTTGTTCGCTCTGGACGTCGCTCGCTGACGTTGATTCAACCAGCGATGCCGACTACACTCCTTGCACCAAAAATCGCCCCGTTCTCGGTTGAGGACGGGGCGATTCGTCTTTTAGGGTTGTGCAGCTAGGCTTATGCGAAGCGGGCGACGAGTTCCTGGAGGATGTCGGTCATCTTGACGAGCGAGCTGACCGGGACGAACTCGTTGACGCCGTGGTAGCAATAGCCGCCGGTGGAAAGGTTGGGGCAGGGCAGACCGCGGAACGACAGCTGCGCGCCGTCGGTGCCGCCGCGAATCGGCAGCACTTGGGGCTCAACGCCGCAGGCAAGGTAGGCTTCCTTGGCAACATCAATAAGCTCGGGATAGTCACGAACGATCTCGGCCATATTTCGATACTGCTGCTTAATCTCGACCGTCACGCGCTTCTCACCCAGACGCTGGTTGAGCATCGAGGCGGCGGCATCAATAAGATCGAGTTTCTGCTGGAACTTGGCGGCGTCATGGTCACGGACGATATAGCGCGCTGTGGCGTGATCGACGGTCGCAGATACACCCTCAAGGTGATAAAAGCCCTCGTAGCCTTCCGTATACTCCGGGCGCTGCACGTAGGGGAGCAACGCGTTGAAGTCACAGAACAGATTGCCTGCGTTGACCATACGGCCCTTAGCGTCGCCCGGGTGGATGGACTGGCCCTCAAAGCGGACGGTCGCCTCGGCGGCGTTAAAGCACTCCCACTCCAGCTCGCCGATGGGGCCGCCGTCGACCGTGTAGGCGTACTTGCAGCCAAAGTTATCGATATCCAACAGCTCGGCTCCGTGGCCGATCTCCTCGTCAGGGCAGAAGCAAATGCCGAGTGCGGGATGGGGCAGAGAGGGGTCCTGAGCGATACGCGCGACAAGTGACATGATCTCGGCGACGCCTGCCTTGTCGTCCGCGCCCAGCAGCGTGGTGCCATCGCTGCAGACCAGGTCCTCACCCGCGAGGCCGTTCAGGGCGGGAAGCTTGGCGGTACTCATGGCAACGGGCTTACCGTCAACCGTGCCGCAGACCAGGTCGCCGCCTTCGTAGTGTACGATGTGCGGTTTCACGCCGGCACCCGGTGCAACTTCGGTGGTGTCGAGATGGGCGATCAGGCCCAGGGCGGGCTTGTCCTCAGCGCCCGCACTTGCGGGGATATGCGCGCAGACATAGGCGTGCTCGGTCACGTGGGCATCTTCCGCACCAAGCTCGCGTAGCTCTTCAGCCAGCACGTTGGCAAGGTCAAACTGAACGGCGCTCGAGGGTACCTGGTCGCAGTTTGCATCCTCGGACTGCGTGTTGATCTGGACGTAGCGCAAAAAGCGTTCGAGGACATCGGGGCTCGTGGTGGTGTTTTCCATAAAGACCGCTCCAATCTTGGTCGTCGTGTGCAACAAGAACTCTAGCACGGTATGCCACGGCATACCACGACGCTTGGATGGGGTAGAATCAGCCATTGAATGCAGAAGGGACGGAAGATCATGGATACGACAAATAGCTCGCGCGAACTACATCTGACGGTGGCGAACGAAGACTACTTGGAGTGCATGGTTCGCATTGAAAGCGAAGAGGGGGAAACCAACGGCGTGCGATCGGTCGACATCGCGCAGCGCCTTGGCGTCTCCAAGGCATCGGTCAATAAAGCGGTTTCGGCGCTCAAGGCATCCGAACTTGTCGAGCAATCGCACTACGGCAAGGTAGTCCTGACCGATCGCGGCCGCGAGGTTGGCACGGCTATCTGGTACCGTCATCGCCTCATCCGCACGTTTTTGGTTCAGGAGCTCGGTGTCGAATTTGAGCGAGCCGATTCCGAGGCCTGCATGATGGAGCATGCGCTTTCCGAGGACACGATGAACCGCTGGCTCGCCTATCTCGAAAAGCAGGGAATCAGCGTCGAGGAATAGCGGGATATATATGGATACGAGTTATTACAACCGGTTTGGTGTCGAGGAACTTACGCGCCGCTTGTCGAGCGAGACCTTGTTGGCGCAGGGTCCCATGGGCAGTGTTCTGTTGAGTGAGTACGATGCCGCCGACATTCCACCGGCGTTTTGGAATCTGGCAGAGCCGCAGACCGTTTCTCGTATCCATCGCTTGTATGTCGCCGCCGGCGCACAGGTGCTCATTACCAACACCTTTCAGGCATCGAGCTATGCCCTCAAGCACGACCAGATTGCGCCGTCCGTGGCGGAGGTCAATCGCGGGGCCGTCGACGATGCCCGCCAGGCGCACCCTCAGCTGCTGCTGGGCTCGATGGGCCCGATCGGTATTGAATGGTTTGCCGAGGACTCTGCCGAGTATCGTGAAATCCGAGGCATTGCGCGCGAACAGGCGCACGCCTTGCTCAACGCCGGCGTTGACGGTTTGCTGATCGAGACGGTGACGTCTATCCGTAATTTGCAGCCCATGCTTGCCGGCGCCCGAGATGCCGCCGACGGCATGCCTGTTCTGGTGAGTTTTGTCGTTGACGATAAAGGCGACCTGTTGGGCGATGGCCTCAACATCGAGGCAGCCGTTTTGTACGCCGAAAAACACGGCGCAAACTCGGTTGGTGTTAATTGCTGTTCGCTTGCGGCCGCGAACGCGGCGGTGCCCAGGATGGTTGCATCGGCGACTACTCCCGTCACGGTGCGTCCCAACGTAGGCGATCCGGTCCAGACTCAGGATGGCCCCGTATGGCTCGAGAACCCCGAAGCTTTCGCGCGCGCATGCATCGAATGGAGACATGCCGGTGCCGCAATGGTGGGCAGTTGCTGTGGAACCACGGCAATCACTACGGCCGCGATGGCCGAGGCGCTCGATATATAAAGGGTAAAACCGCTCCATACGGGGCGGTTTTTTTATTTATTTCAAGACTTTAGTCCGCTGGCCGCGCAGCGGCCAGCTTTAAACCACCCGCTACGCGGGTGGAGACAAACGGCTTT
>NZ_JADMWW010000023.1 GCF_015548375.1 Collinsella aerofaciens | reverse complement strand
TTGCTGCTCTACAGTCCTGCGCAAGACGGAAAGCACATTAAGTGCTTTCCTTTGCGTGCGGAACTCGCGACAAACTTCATGCCCTCCGGTCCGCCCCGGGAGCCAGGTTAACTAATTCGGGCCCGGCATTCAGAAAAGTCAGTGCAGCAAAATGGCGATGCAGATGGGATGCACAAGATAGGGGCACGTTGTTGGGACGCGCTCTTTTAAGTTGCGGTGAAATAGTTCCTGTTTGGGGGTGCGGACGATTTCTTGGACCGCGCCTAGGCGTATCCAAGCTTCCTGCGGTACTCCATCGGGCTCAGCCACCCGAGGGACTTCTTGATCCGCTCCTCACGATAGTACACGAGGTAGGCCTCGAGCCTTCCCATGAACTCCTCGGCCGTCACGCCCTCCCAGTCCCTGTAGTGGAAGAACTCGTTCTTGAGGCGCCCGAAGAAGCCCTCGCAGGCCGAGTTGTCCGGGCTGCAGCCCTTCGCGGACATGCTCCTGATCAGGCCGTTCTCCTCGCAGATCCCGATCCACTCCGGCCAGCGGTAGTGGCCGCCCCGGTCCGAGTGGATCGTCGTGCGCGCGCCCGCCGGCCTCGCCGCGCAGGCCTTGAGCAGGCTCGAGTTCGCGAGGCGCTTGTCGGGGTGCAGCCCGATCGACCAGGCGACGGGCATCCCGTCGAAGCAGTCGACGATCGGGCTCAGGTAGACCTTCTCGCCGCCCGGGAGCCTGAACTCGGTGATGTCGGTGAGCCACAGCCGGTTGGGCTCGTCGGCGTGGAAATTCCTGCTCACGAGGTTCTCCGGCGCCTTGGAGACCTCGCCGGCGTAGGAGCTGTAGCCCCGGGCGCGCCTCTTGTTGTAGACGACCTCGAGGCCCTCCTCGCGCATCACGCTAACAGGGCCACGCGCTTCTCGCTGGCGCGGACCCCCTCGCGGCGCAGGCGCGCCCAGACGGTGCGGTACCCCCAGCACCCCGAGCCCTCGCGGAAGATGCGCACCACGCGGTCGCGTATGTCGGCGTCGCGGTCGCGCGGCGCGGCGACGCGGGGCCTCCAGTACTCATAGGAGCTCTTCGATATCCTCAAGAAACCTGTGATCGAGCGGAGGGGCAGGGCGGTCGCCCGCCTCAATCTCTCGCCGAGCTCGCACTTGCTCCTGTTCGAGATCGAAGCCGGGTCCCACCCTTCCGCTTTTAGGTCGGCCAACACCGCCCTGAGCAGCAGGTTCTCTATCTGGTCCTCGTTGAGCCCGGCGAGCGGGCCGGTCGCCGGCGGGGCGTAGGTCGACTTGTCGGGGCCCAAGCTGGCCTCCTTCCGTGGCGGTTTCCTCGCCCCGATTCTACAGCGCGCACCGGTGTAGCTGTGCGGGAGGTGCCCCGTCGCCCACTTCTTGGCCGCGCCCACCGAGACCCCCGCGAACTTCGCGGCGGCGGTCGGCCCCATGCCGTCCTCCGTCGCCAGGAGGAAGAGCTCGACCTTCTCCCTGCTGTACATGCGAACCTCCAGTCCGGACCGCTTCACGGTCCAACTTTCTGTCCGCACCCCCTTTTTGGGCTTGAAGGCCGATTTTAGGGACTATTTCACCGCAACTGAGGGGTGGGATGTGGGGTTAGCGCTCGTAAATCAAGTTGCCTGCCAGGTAGGTGGCTTGGACTTTGGTGGCTTGAAGTTCTTGGGGATCAACGGTGAGCGGGTTTTGGTCCAGGACTACCAGGTCGGCGTACTTGCCGGGCTCCAAGCTGCCGAGGTTTTGCTCGTCGCCCGCTGCATAGGCGCTGCCCAGGGTGTAGTTGCGCAGAGCCGTTGCTGCATCGATGCGCTCACTCGGCAACCAGCCGCCCTCGGGCCAGTGGCTTTTGGGGTCCTGGCGCGTAATAGCCGTGTAGAGCACGTTCATGCTGGTAACGGGCGTGATAGGGCTGTCGGTACCGAAGGCTTGGCGAATGCCGCGCTGCTTATAGGTTGCGAACGGCCACATGATGCGGCTGCGCTCCAGGCCCAGATCGCGCTCCGGACCACCCGGGTCGAGCGTGATATGGCAGGGCTGGCTCGAAGCAACCACGTTGAGCTTGCGCAGGCGGTCGATGTCCTCGGGCAGAAGGTTCTCCAGGTGCTCGAGCGTGTTATGGCCGTGCTGGGGCAGGCCGTACAGATCGGCGGCCTCCTCGAAGATATCCAGCGCGGCATGAATCGCACCGTCACCAATGACGTGGATGCGCACGGTGTGACCGCGCTCCGCGGCCGCCAGAACCAGTTTGCGCATGCGCTCAACCGGGACCGTCAGACGGCCCTGGTCGCCCGGGAAGCGCGGATTGGTATAGGGCTCAGTGAGATATGCCGTGTGTTCACTCGACACGCCGTCGAAGAACTGCTTAAAACCCGGCGCCGAAAGCAGCGCGTTGTTCGCGTAACGTACCTGCAGCTCTTCCAGACGCGACTGGTCATCCAGCAGCGTGGGAAACAGATGGGCACGAATGCCCAGCCTACCGGCCGTCTGCAATTTGTCGTAGACATCGTCGCGGATAAAATCGCAGCCCGGCATGGGCATGAGCGACATATCGCAGATCGAAGTAATACCCTGCTCGGCCATGCGCCTCATTTGATCGGCGTAAGCGCTTGCGATGCGACCTTCGCCCAGCCACTCAAGGCAGCGCGGCAGCAGCTGCATGGCAGCCGCTTCGTGCGCAATGCCCGTGAGCTCGCCGCTTGCGTCCTTGTCGTAACTGCCGCCCGCTGGCGGCTCGCTGTCGCGCGTGACGCCGAGCGCCTCGAGTGCGCGGCTGTTGAGCCAAAGCGTGTGCCCGTCGCCCGAATACATAACGCAGGGACGATCGGGGAATGCTGCATCGAGCGACGCCTTGGTAGGATGCTCGGGCGGGTCCCAACGGTAGTCGCGCCAGCCCTGCGTCACAACCCAGGCGTCGTCGGGCAGGTCCTGGGAAAACTCGAGCGCGTGTTGCACCAGTGCCGCCTCGGACGTACCCATATCCATGAGCATGTACGGCGAGGAGCCGACCGAGGTATGGAAGAAGTGCAGATGAGCGTCATGGAAACCGGGGCAGACAAACTGCTCGCCGTAGTCGATAACCGGCGTGGCGGCAGGCGCGGCGGCAATCACGTCATCGGGCGCACCGACTGCGACGATACGGTCGCCTGCGATGGCAATCGCCAGCTCGCGGGCGGTATCGACGCCGTCTTGCGCGGTAAAGACGTTCTTGGAGCGGATAATCCGATCGATATGTTGCATGGACATCCCCATCTCTGGCAGAAAATTCAACACCCCCGAGTGTACTCCCCCGCCTCGGTTACAAAATGCCAAGCGGCAAACGGCAGCTTTGCCAGGCCAAGTGGCAGGTGGCATACTGGAAAGAGCCTGTACGATTTTGCGATAAACCAGTAAGGAGCAAATCGACCATGACGAAGACCAAGGCACAGCAGATTATGGCGGCGACCGAGGCTCGCGCGGCTGACGACGTCACCGCAGCCATCCAAGATATCGCCGCCGAGTTTGAACCCTACATCATTAAGCAGCGTCGGCACTTCCATAAGCACCCGGAGCTGAGCCTCGCCGAAGAGCGCACGACTTCTGACATCGCCAACCAGCTCGACGCCATGAATATCCCCTACGAGCGTCCCCTTAAGACGGGCCTGGTGGCAACCCTTCGCGGCACCGCGCCCGACGCCTATCGCGAGGACGGCACGCCGCGCCGCCGCATCCTGCTGCGTGCGGATATCGACGCCCTGCCCGTCACCGAGCAGACCGGCGAGGATTTCTCCAGCGTCAACGAGGGCTGCATGCACGCCTGCGGCCACGACTGCCACATCGCCATGATGCTCGGCACGCTGCAGATTCTGCGCCATATGACAGACGACATCCACGGCGAGGTCCGCATCGTCTTCCAGCCCAGTGAGGAAAACGGCCAAGGCGCCAAACTCATGATCGGCACGGGCGTGCTCGACGGCGTCGATGGTGCCTACGCCGCGCATATCTGGAGCGAGGTCGACGCCGGCACCGTAAGCTGCGAGCCCGGCCCGCGCATGGCCAATACCGACTGGTTCCGCATCGATGTCCGCGGTACCTCGTGCCACGGCGCCATGCCCCAGCGCGGCCACGACGCCGTTATGGTTGCCGCCGAGATTGTCAACGCCCTGCAGACCATCGTCTCGCGCGAGATAAGCCCCTATGAGCCGGCCGTCATCACCGTCGGCGAGCTGCATGGCGGCACCGCGCGCAACGTTATCGCCGGCACGGCCTACCTCGCCGGCACGGTGCGCACCTACGGAGATTCAACCCACGAGGAAATGCCGGAACTTATGCGCCGCATCGTGGAGCATACCGCGGCCGCCTTGGGCGCCGAGGCAGAGCTCACCGACTACACCATCGCCAACTACAAGGTCGAAAACGACGCGGGCTCGAGCGAGCGCTGCCGTCAGGCTGTAATTAAGTGTCTGGGTCCCGCCGGCCAAGGCCATTATCGCGGCACGCTTTCGGGCGAGGATTTTTCGGAGTACCTGCGCCGCGTACCGGGCGTGCTCGCCTTTGTAGGTACGCGCAACCCCAAGATTGGCGCCACGTACGCCCAACATTCCTGCTTTTACAAGATCGACGAGAGCGTGCTGGCAAAGGGCTCCATGGTGGCCGCCCAGTATGCTATCGACTTTTTGTCCGAGCCCACGCAAGAGGAGCTCGACGGCCCCGCGATCACCGCGGTCGCCGAAACCAACCCCGATCTGGCCGCCAAGTTGCGCTCTGCCAAGGCGACGTCCGCCGAGGCTCGTGACGCCATCCACGACGCCCGCACGGCTCGCCATGCCGCAATCAAGGGCATCCACGAAGCCCGCGCCGCCGCTCGCCGCGAGGAGAAACACGACGAGTAGTCGTCACACCCATCCATAACAGCCTGGCTAAAGCAAAGCGGGGGCGGACGTTATCTCAACGTTCGCCCCCGCTTATGTGTCGACCGTTTTTCTAGCGCGTCCTCCGTCACGCCAGGTAAGAGCGAAGGATGGTGAGCCAGCGTGGGGGTTCGAGGTGGATGATATCGTCGGGAACTCCGGCGGGCGCATAGCCGCCAAAGAGCAGACCGGCATCTGCCGGATTGATGAGGCGCACGATCCATACGACGACGACCAGCACGCACAACACGGTGACCGCAATGTCGATACCACGCTTTAGCTTGCTCGATGCCACCTCCTCGCGCACGAACGCGAGCACAAACGCAATCGGCACCACCCAAAACAGCGGATGGTAGGCAAAGGCAGCCGCATAATCGAGGCGCAGCGCCGCCAGCCACGCCCTCGTCATGCCGCATCCCGGACAAGGAATGCCCGTCATCAATCGAAAAATGCAGCCAATGTCGAGCAGGTAGAGCGCGAGCCAGGCGACAAAGAGCGCGCCGGTGCAAAAAAGGGCGCGGCGAAGGAGCTCTGCCGTGCCCCTATGTCCCTGGAAGCTGTTCACGCCGCCCTTATTGTTAGGCACGAGCGCCAAGGCGAGTGTTGTAAGCCGTTGCCATGGCATTGGTATTATTGATGACGATGTTCATAGCGAAGATGGGACCAAGGCCGCACAGGAGCGCGCCGAAGATCTGCCACAGAAGAACGGTGGTGCCGTTTTCCTGGAACACCAGGCCGTAGCGAGGAGCGTTGGCCTGCAGGCGGTTGCCAATCTTGTAATACCAGTAGTACGCGTAGAAGCCGCAGGTCACAAACGATAGAAGGATGAATTCCGCCAGACCCGGCGTGTAATCGCCGTCATCCTGACACAACGTGTTGACGTCGCGTGCCAAGCAATACAGGAAGTAGAACGAATAGATACCGCAGGTCACAAGAGAGAGCAGCAGCCAGCCGATCAGGCTGCGGTCAGCCTTAATGGGGTCATAGCCCATCGGAGCGGATGCGGACTGTTGGGCGTATTGACCGGTGTACTGCTGCTGAGGCTGGGGCGCGGGCTGAATAGCCTGGGCCGGAGCGGGCTGGGGCTGCGGGGCCGCAGCGGCAGAAGCGGCACCAACGGCGGATCCGCAAACAGGGCAGAATTTGGCATCATCCGAAATGGGAGAACCACAAGTGGGACAGAACATGAGCCTCTCCTTTTCCTAAGGCGTCGCACGCCTTCAAACCTTACACGTCTACGTTCTCAACAATAGCCGCGACGTTGTTGCGCAACATTGACCAATTTCCGAGAAATTTTGCTGCAACCGTTTTCCCAGGCATTTTCTTGTTTTCGCAGTAGAAAAAGGCACCCCGGGCTCAGTTGCCCAGGGCGCCTCGACCGGCTATTCGGTTTGATTGTTTTCGGCAGCAGGATTATCGCCCGGCTCATCCGCCGGCGTGGCAACGGCATCCCAATCGGGCTCCGCAGGCGTCGCCTCGGACGCCGGTGCGGGGGCAGGAGCAGGTGCCGGGGCAGGGGCAGGCGCGGGTGCCGGGGCAGGTGCAGGCGCGGGCGCCGGGGCAGGCGCAGCACCAGTGGCTGCCGTGGGATTGAATCCCGCAGGAGCAGGCTTCTTCTCACCCGGGAGCACAAAAGTCAAAACGTCGTCCTTGTCCTCATCGGCCCATTCGCTTGCATAACGTGCAGCCCAATAGCCAACGGCACGGTGCTTGAGCATCTTGCCAAAGACCGTAAGGAACACCGTGACGAATGCAATCAGCACCAGGAACAATACGAGCGTGACACCACCGGCGGTAACAATCGCCTCGATACCCGTGGGGCGATAGTAATAGCCGTACGCGCCAATTCCGGCGATGGCACCAAAGACAGCTGTCAAGATCCACGTAATGGCGTTGGAAACCAGGCCCGTCAAAAACTCGGGAAGGAACGAAGCACAGAACAGCTTGGTCTTGTTGTGCTTAAAGGCCGCCCAGACCTTATCGAGCGAAAACGCGCTCTCGACGCGCCCGGTCACCGCAAAGTGCATCACGGCAATGTCGGCGAACATCTTAAAGAAGACACCCAGAATCGCCGAGGCAATTAGCGCCAGGACAAGCAGGCCAAGCGAGCCAAACAGCGCAGCTTCGAGCGCATAAGAGCCGTAATACGAATACGAGCCTGCGGCGCCAATTACCGCGCCCTCCGCCAGCGAAAGCACTACACCGATAACGGGAATGGCAGCGATAACCTCGAGCACGACCGAAATAACGCTCGAAAAGACTCCGAGACCAAACGACGTGGAACGCATCAGCGGACGGTCCATGCCGTCATCGACCTTGAGCGACAGATCACGGCCCCACTCGATACCAAAGCCGGAACCGCACACACTCGCAATGCAAGCTGCCAAAAAGCCGATGGCAGCCGCAATGCCGCCAATAACAGGAATAAACAGCACGAGCACCGACACAACGCAAATCAGCGCCGGCAAAAACGCGATTTGGCATACACGCTGAAGCACGCCCGGAGTCTTAGTCATATCTTGGAACGCCTGAGCCACACAGCCCTTTGGCGCATTCGCCACGGGCGGTTGCGGAACAAACTGCTGGGGCTGAGGCTGTCCCTGGGGAGCGGGGCCAGCGGCACCGGCATTAGGAGCGCCACACACGCCGCAGAACTTGTCGTTATCGCCCATGGGGGCGCCACACTGCGAGCAGAACATAGAATCATCCCTTCGCATCTTGAACGAATCACTTGGATCGCAAACGTTGTCTTTAGCATCATTATTGCCCAATGTGGGGTCAAATACTCAAAGACGACCGATTTGCAAGGTACACGGCGCCAGCAGGCGGTTCGTTGAATACGTCCGCGCTAGTTCGTGCCGCGGAAACCCTTGCCGACGATCTCGGAGCTGTCGACAATCGTAATAAAGGCACCCGGATCGACCTCGCGCGCATAGCGGCGCAGCTGCACGGCCTCGCGACGGCTCAGCACGCTCATGATCACCGTCACGCACTTGCCCGAGAAGGCACCGTAGCCACGACTGATAGTCGCCGTACGATTGAGATGCTTGACGATAAACTCCTCGACCTTAAGGGGCTCGGAACAAATGACCGTGCAGACCTTACGAAGGTGAATGCTCTCGATGGCCTTGTCGACCACGAGCGTCTTGGCAAACAGGCCGAGCACGCAATACAGGCCGACACGCGGGCCATACAAAAAGGCCGCGATGGTCACGATGCCGATATCGACCAACAGCAGTGCGCGGCCAATCTCGAGCGTGGTGCGGCGCTTGAGGATCATAGCGAGGATATCCGTGCCGCCCGTCGAGGCGCCGATATCAAAGACGATGGCGCTGCCGAGCGCCGGCAGAATCACGGCAAAGCACAGGTCAAGCCACATATCGCCCGTCATCGAGATATCGGTCGGGATAAAGAGCTCAAACAGCGAAACATAGGCGGACAGTGCAAACGAGGCGAAGACGCTCCACAGGATTGCCTTGCGCTCCAAAAAGATAAAGCCCAAAACGACGAGAACCGCGTTGATAATCCACATAAAGACGCCGACGGGCAGGGTCGGGAACAGCGTGGACAGAATGACCGACACGCCCGAGGTGCCGCCAAAAGCAAAGTGATTAGGGGTTTTAAACGCAACGATGGCAAAGGCCGTAAGAATCAGGCCCAGATTGAGCTCGGCGAAAAAGCGCGGGAAGCCCGGCTCCTGGCTGCGCTTTTGGCCGGCACGCTCGCCGCGCTCGATATCGGTGCGATCGACCACGCGCTCCATCGGCACCACGGGAGGACGATGCATCTCCTCGGCAGCACGCGATGCCGCCTCTGCCGCGGCGGCCTCAATCGCCCATGCCTTGCTTTCTGTTTCGTGCTCGTCAGCCATTACGGCAACCCCTCGTTAACAATTTGGAAACAATGCGCCCATTAGGGTAACGCGGAACGCGACGATTGCAACCCCTAGTTAGACGAGCGGTATGCCTACATCGGGGGCATACAAATAACGGCCGGCCGCACATACATCCGTGCGACCGGCCGTTTGACGTTTTCGCAGATAAAACCTGCCAAAATAAACATCCTATTTGGTAGGTTACTCGTGCTGGTTGGTGCGGTGCTCGTACTCCTCGGGGGTAATGACATCCTCGATGCGCAGGTTGACGCCTGCCACCTCAAGGCCGGTCATTGCAGCCAGACGTTCGGTCACGCGCGCCTTAACGTCGTCGAAAATCGCGGGTGCATAGGCGCCGTACTCGATAATGACGGAAATGTTGACGACCACGCGGTTGTCATCGGTGACCTCGACCGTCACGCCCTTGGTCAGATTCTCGGCACCAAACTGCTCCTGTACAAAGTGCATGAGGTTGCCCTTCATGCCCAGGACGTGCGGCACCTCGCGGGTGGCCATGGCGACGATCTTCTCGATCACACCGTTAGAATAGGTCAGCGAGTCCTCGGACTCGTCCGCTTCCTCATCATCCTCGTCCGCATCGTCGGCGGACTCGGCCTCGACGAGCGCCTCGTCCTCGAGCGTTACGTCCTCGGCCTCGGCGGCGACGGTCTCGTCTGCCTCGAGCTCGGTATCGGCCACATCGACCTTCGTGTTAAAAGCCATGGTTCCTCCTTATGCCCACCGCACACGCGGCGGTCGAATACATGCTAGCGGCCGCTAAACAGACGGCCGAAGAAGTTGACGATCCCGTTCTCGCCGTCTCGGATCTGGCCAATCACGGCGCCGATCAGCACAAAGAAAGCGATGACGAGCGTATCCCACAGGCCGAGCGTGAGCACCAGCACAGCGAGCACAAAACCCGCGACGGCGCCGAGCGTGGTGTTGGGATGACGGACGGCATAGCTCCAGATAGCCGCCCCCGTACCCTTGATGAGACCCATGGCCTCATCAAAATCATCGGCAACCACGTCATGCGACTCGGTACCCTCTACCTTGGAATCGACGACCTCGCCTGCCGGTGCAGCACTCTGATCGATGGTCAGGCGCGGGGTGCGGACGGTCTTGTCTTGATTGATATCACTCACCGGAAACCTCCACGGTCTGGACGGTAGTCTTGGACGGCAAAAAACGAACGCGCGCAGTCGTGCCCGGCGTGCCGAGCATGGTGTCACAGGCCTCCTCGATACGTTGCTGCATCGCGGCTGCAAGGGAGGCCACGTCCCGGTCGTCGAGCGCGATGGCGTCGACCTTAAAACGGACACGCGATTCGTCGGAGCCCTGCACGCGCGCCTCGACATGCTCGATCATCACTCGGTCGTCGCGCTCTGCCGCGCTGCGAGCACACGAGGAGAGGGCAGCGAGCGTGACCTCGATATTGCGCTCCCCCGCCGGATGCACGCAGGACGGCTCGCGACGAGCAAACATCAGGCGGAAGAAACCCACGAGTACGCCGAGCGCCACGACACCGCCGCACGCCGTAACAACGATGCGAGGCAGCGGATCGCGCATCAGCAGCATAAAGCGATAGGTATATGGTCCCCAAAACTGGCAGACTAATGTGCCCAGCGCCACGACGGCGGCGGCAAGATACACGATCGCCAGGGCTCGTTTGAGCACGCGCATGCGGCGCTCCCTTCAAATCTCGATCCTCAGAATGCAAAACGATTCGCATCATTATAAAAGAGCCGGGTCCGGTGCCTCATGCACGCGGATCCGGCTCATCTATTCCACGAGGCTTGCATGCTCGCTTCATTATGCCCAGATATGCACGGCTCAATCCGTGCGGGCGCTACTCCTCCTCGAGGGCAGCGATGACCTCGTCGGTCATATCCATGGTGCTGTAGACGTCCTGGACGTCGTCGAGCTCCTCAAGACGGTCGATGAGGCGCTGAACCTTCTTGGCGTCGGCACCGGAGACCTCGGTCGGGGTGGTCGGGACCATGGTGGTCTCGGAGCCCTTGACCTGGATGCCCTGCTCCTCGAGTGCCTTGGAAACAGCCATGACGTCGTTGGCAGCGGTCCAGACGATCCACTCCTCGCCGGCGTCCTCGTAGTCCTCGCCACCGGCCTCGGCGATGGCCATCATGAACTCATCCTCGTCACCAGCAGCACCGTTGGCGATCATGGTCTCCTTCTTGGCGTTCTCGTCCAGGATCTCCTTGGCGACGACGATCTGACCCTTGCGCTCAAACTGGAAGGCAACGGAGCCGGAGGTGCCCAGGTTGCCACCAGCGTGGGAGAAGGCAGAACGGACGTCGGCAGCGGTGCGGTTGCGGTTGTCGGTCAGGCAGTCGACGTAGACGGCGACACCGGCGGGACCGTAGCCCTCGTACACGATGTTCTCGTAGACGGCGGCGTCGGCACCCGAACCAAAGGCCTTATCGATAGCGGACTTGATCTTGTCCTTAGGCATGGACTGAGCCTTGGCCTTGGCGACGGCAGCGGCGAGGCTGGCGTTGTTCTCGGGCAGCGGATCGCCACCGAGACGGGCAGCAACGGTGATGTTGCGGCTGAGCTTGGAGAAGAGGGCGGAACGCTTGGCGTCCTGCGCGCCCTTACGATGCTTGGTTGTGGCCCACTTAGAGTGTCCGGACATACGTGTCTCCTATCGGTTTCGACCTAAAGCCCAGCGCAGATGCTCGGGCAATATAAACAAACGTCGTTATGATATACCTACTGGCCTGCGAGATAAACCCCAAAATGAAGGCGTCGTGATGATGCAGTCCCTTGGCACAAAGCAGCCTGACCCCAATGCGCCAATCTTTGGTTAGGTCCACAGGCGGTCGCTGCGGGTGATCGTGGCGCCGATGGCGAAAGGCATGCATGCAATGACCGGGTACAGGTAGCGCATGTAGGTCGACCCGTTACATGGACCAATCAGGCACACAGCGAGCACACCCAGTAGCGGTATCCAGATGGCCAGCGCGCGCCACGAATGGCGGCGCAACAGGTAGACCACCACGATGATCATGATCCACACGTAGGTGGCCGAGCTCATGGTGAGCGAGATAAACGGAATGCGCTGCACCGCCACGCGGTACAGGTTAATCAGGTGGTCGCACCAGCGCACGGCTTTGCTGTCGACCGGATGGAAGTCAAAGTACTTGAGGTTATCGGGCTTCGCCATGATCTCGGCACTGCGCGCCGTGCTGTAGACCCACGCATCGCGAGCGCTCGGATAGAAGTACCCGTAGTAGTTATTGACGAGCGCCGAGATATAGCACTCGGGGTCCTTTTTGAACATCTGGGCCCACACCTTAAAATAGGCCTTGATGTCCTCCTGCGAGGCGTACTCATTGAAGCAGTTTTTGACGGCATCCGATTTGTCGGGGTTGTAGCGGCGGCCCAGGTTCTCGTACTTGAGTACGCGATCGATCACGGCACGCTCTTCGTCGGTCACCGAACCGTCGCAAGGAGCCTCCACGATGGTGCCGTCTTCCTTGACCGTGGGGTTGACGCCCGAGTTGAGGCCGTCGTGCTTTTGGACGAAACGAGCCGTCTGCTGGAATGGAATCGAGAGGATTTCGCGCTTGGAGCCGGGCGTAATGTCGTGCGCCGGCATAAACACCTTGGTGAAGTACATATTAGAGGCAAGGCAGAGTACAAGCACAGCAAGAACTCCCACCCAGCGGAAACGTGGGATGGCGCCCGAAGGCGCAGTACCAGCCTGCTTGGCTGCACGACGAGCCACATGCGCGTCCCATGCGCTAAACGCCGCCGCGATCACGCATGCCGCCAGGGGAAACACCAGGCCTCCATTGCGCAGAAACGTGGAACCCATAGCAGCCAGCGCAAGCAACAGCCAGTCGTGGCGCGCAAAGAGCACGGGCCTCTGTTCGCCCGCTCGCTCGACATTGGCATCACGACGGGGCAGACCGCAGGCCACGAGCTTCACGGTCTGCACCAGCAGCACCAAAAACGCGTCGGCAAAGAGCACGTCTTTGGTGAGCAACGCCGCGTAGTTAGAGAACATCGGCATAAACGCAAAGAACAGCAAGATAACGCCGCGGACCGGCAGGCTCACGCCCAGCTTGCGCAGCGACGAGATGGAATAGGCCATGCAGGCGGCCGTGATGACGAACTGAGCGCAGGTGTAGATGATGAGGCCGGCGTTAGCACTGTTGAACAGCGAAAGCCCCAGCTGCACGCACGAACCGATGATGGCGGTGTGCACCACGGGGTGATGCCCGTTGAGCAGCACATTGGGGTTGAGCAGGCGCAGGTAGTCACTCGTGCCGTTGGGGTAGTTGAACCACTGGCGAATCTGCGCGCCCGTGTCTCCCATAAAAAGACCGGGCAGCGAGGCGATGAGCGTGGGCACCCAGGCAATCATAAGCACCAGAAAGGGCCCGGCAAAGGGATGGACCGAGAGTACGGCGTGAGCCACGCGCCATACGCGGCCAAAGTGCGCTTCGGAAAACGGAATGCGACGAGAGCTCAGCCAATCCAGACACTCAAAAGTCAGGTAGAAGGCCACGACCGCCAAGAGCATCCAGCCCGCGCCGCCGATCCAGGCGCAGATGATACGGGCCTTGTCGCCGAGCACGATCTCGGCCGAGTCGGTGAGGTCGTAGCTGCGGCCGAACACCATGCAGACGGCAAAAAACAGCGACGGCAGGATGACCGAGGGGCGCCAGGCGTCGCCGCGGCCAAAGAAGACGTAGCGAAACGGCAGCGTGAGCAGGCAGGCAAGCGCGAGCAACATGACCGCGTCGGTATGCCCGGCAAACGAGAGAAGCACCTCGTAGCACACGTACAGCATGCCCGAGGCTTTGGGGTCGATCGCCAAGACTGCGTTGCTCGACACCGGGGCGGGATCGATGGAAAACGCCGTGGTCGCCAGCAGTGCGAGCAAAAAAGCGATGAACGTCTGCCTGGCGGGATAGCGTTTAAACCAAACAATGCGAGCGGCGTCGCGCGCGGCCGTTGTGGAGAGGTCGGAATCCTTCACAGTCCGAAAAGCCTTTCTAGAAACCTGCCAAAAAGGGACAGGTTTATTTTGGCAGGTTTTATCTGGGGAAACGTTACGGTTCTATCATCGTTGCCCAGCAAACCACCACAAAGGTGCCTGTCCCCTTTGTGGTGGTTAGGCGCCGAGGTAGATGCGCTGGGGTTGGTTGCGGCGACGAGCAAAGATGATGAGCGCCAGGCCCGCGATTACGAGCGGCAGGCTCAGCAGCTGACCCATCGTGATGACGCCACCCAGCAGATAGCCCAGTTGTGCATCGGGCACGCGCACGAACTCGACGAGGAAACGGACGATGCCGTACCCCATCACGAACACGCCCATAAACGTGCCCTGGGGCAGCAGCGGTTTTTTGCGGCTGAGCACCTGCAGGACGCAAAAGAGCACGATGCCCTCGAGAAACGCCTCGTAGAGCTGAGAGGGATGGCGCGGCATATCGCCCGCGGTGCCACCGAAGATCACGCCCCAGGGCAGATCGGTCGGCTTGCCCCACAGCTCGCCGTTAACAAAGTTGGCGCAACGCCCCAAGCACAGGGCCAGCGGAGCGCCGATGACGGCAAGGTCTGCCAACGTCCATGCGTCGAGCTTATACATGCGGCACACAATGATGCCGCCGATAATGCCGCCGACCAGGCCACCATGGAAGCTCATGCCGCCCTCGTTGGTGGCAAAAATCTCGAGCGGGTGCGCCCAGTAGTAGCCATCACCGTAAAAGACGACGTAAAACAGGCGCGCACCGATAATGAGGCCAAAGACCACGCCGACCACGACACTCGTCAGGTCGTCAATCGTGATGTTAAAGCCCCAGCGACGCTGTGTGCGGTACATGACGACCGCCGTGAGCAGAGCGCCGATCACGTAGGCCAAGCCGTACCAGTAGATGATGATGGGGCCCGCCGAGATCGCGACAGGATCAAGCATATGGTAGAGGTCGTTGAGCATGTCGACCCTCCTACTCCCTACATACAAATGCGGCCGCGGGCCTTGCGCTCGCAGCCGCATATTTGGGCGTAACGTCTATGCGGAGTATGCCGTCCGCAGCTTTCGCATCTTAGAACGGCGCATACTCGTCGTACAGGTCGTCGGTCTCGCCGGAAGCATTGACCTGCTCGACACGGGTAACGCCGGGCACATGCTCCTTCAAGATGCGCTCAATACCCATGGACAGGGTCAGCGAGCTCATGGGGCAGCCGGCGCAAGCGCCCTGCAGCTCCAGTTTGACGACGCCCTCGTCGTCAACGCCCACATACTCCATATCGCCGCCGTCGGCCTGCAGGTTGGGGCGAATCTCTTCAAGAACCTTCTTAAGCAGCTCTTCGTTAACAGCCACAGGGGCTCCTTTCTCACAATAACGCGGGCACGCCCGCGGACAGGGGCTATGTTACTACAGCCATGTACCCGCTCACGAGCCATCCATGCGCGCGGACACGACTTTCACGAGCAGTCAATTTGGGACGGGGCTCTTTTAGCTGCCTTTTGTTGCCAGCTGGCGTTGGCACGCGCTACTGCTGAGCCTGCCCCTCGGTACCGATGTGAACATCGACGATAACCTGGCGGTAGCTGATGCCACAGGAGTCGAGGATGCGGCGGCTGATGCGTCCATCATCGGTGTCGGCGTACTTGTTGTCCAGGTAGACGACCTCGCCCACACCTACCTGCGCCAGGATCTTGGCACAGTCGTGGCACGGGAACAGCGTGACGTAGACCGTGGAACCCTCGAGATCCTTGAGCGAGCCACGGTAGTTGAGCACGGCGTTTGCCTCGGCATGGACCACGTAGTTGTGCTTGTCCTGCAGCGGGTCGTCGCTCGTACCCCACGGGAAAAAGTCGTCGTTGAGCGCCGAGGGCGTACCGTTGTAGCCCACCGAAAGGATGCGGTGGTTGGTGCTGGCGATGCACGCACCCACCTGCGTGTTGGGGTCCTTGCTGCGGCGCTGCGCGGCGATGGCCACGCTCATAAAGAACTCGTCCCAGCTAATGACGTCGCGGCGCTTGCCCGACGCAGTTTGATGAAGATCGTCCGACATGGCAGACACCTCCGTAATCGCAACAATTTGACCCATTGTAGCAGGTGGAAGGTGAAGACGTTTTTGTCCCACCGCCCATCGCTACGCGCGACGGGGCTTTTGATTGATGTGGTAGAGCTCGGCCAGACCGCGAAGCGTCAGTGCGTCATCGACCGTCAGGCTATGACCGACAAGGGCCGCAAGTGCCTCGGCATCGTCGCCGGTAATGACGATGGGCACGTCGCCCTCCCCCGCCGCCTTGGTCGAGCGCATCTCGGCGAGCACCATGTCGAGCATGCCGTCGATGCGGGCTACCTCGCCCAGAACCACGCCCGAACGCATGGCCTCGCGCGTGTTGCGGCCGATGACGTGCGTCGGTGCCGAGGGCTCGACCTGCGGCAGGCGTGCCGCAGCAGCCGAGAGCGAGCGGGCGCCGAGCGCCAGACCCGGCGCGATGACGCCGCCGACAAAGGTACCGCGCGCATCGATGACCTCGATATTGGTCGTAGTGCCCAGGTCGATCACGATGCACGGAGAGCCGTAGACGGCACGGGCCGCCACGGCGTCGGCGATGCGGTCGGGGCCGATCTCGGCCGGGTCGTCGTAGTGTACGGGCATGCCGGTCTTGAGGCCCGGCCCCACGGTGAGCACGCGTCCCGTGCAGGTGCGGGAAAGCGCCGCCTTCCACGGGCGCTCGAGCGCCGGCACTACGCAGCTCAGCACTGCGGCTGCGGGAACGAGCACACCCGGCATGCCCGCATCGGCCGCCAGCGCGGCCATGACTTGAGCGAGACGCATGCGCGCCTCGTCTGCTGTGATGCTCGACGGCGTGGTGATCTCGCACGTCGCGAGCGGGCGCTCCTGCGCCGCGGCCGAATCCTCGGCAAACAGGCCAAAGCGAATGAACGTGTTACCCACGTCGACCGTCAATATATATGCGCACCCATTAAGCATTGTCGGCGCTCCTTTCGTCTGCCCAGCAGTATATCGCCTACCTAAACCAGTCATCCCAAAATGACTAGCTTGCGGCTATACTGGTGCGCGGTCGTTTGCGAGCTCACGCGGCGGCCCTTGGTAACCCGACTTCCCGCGCCGTATCCGTAGCGGCGCTCCCGGGGGAAGCGGATATACGCAAAGGAGTTCTATATGAGCAATCCCTCGAACCGCGCTTCGATGCGCGGGCAACTCACGCTGCGCGGCGTCGTCATCGGCGTCCTTGGCTGCGTGATCATCACGGCAAGCTCGGCCTACACCGCCCTCAAGATGGGCGCACTCCCCTGGCCGATCGTCTTCGCTGCCGTCATCTCGCTGTTCTTCCTTAAGCTCATGGGCAACGCCAGCCTCAACGAGGCCAACGTCACCCACACCATCATGTCCGCGGGCGCCATGGTCGCCGGCGGTCTGGCGTTTACCATCCCGGGCGCCTGGATGCTGGGCTATGCCGACCAGATCAGCTGGCTCGACATGTTTATCGTGGCGCTCGCCGGCACCATCCTGGGCCTGCTGGCCACCGCGCTCATCCACCGTCACTTTATCGTGGACGCCGCGCTTGAGTTCCCCACCGGCAACGCCGCAGCTCAGACCTTGCGCGCGACCGAGGCTGGCGGCAAAACCGGCAAGCAGCTCTTTGGCTCCATGGCCATCGCCGGCATCTATAGCGTGCTGCGCGACGCCCTGGGCGTGGTGCCCAGCATGCTGTGCACGCTCAACATCCCCGGCGTGACCTTTGGCATCTACAACTCGCCCATGCTGCTCTCCGTCGGCTTTTTGGTGGGCTTTGCCCCTGTCGCCTGCTGGTTTGCCGGCGCACTGCTGGGCAACTTTGGCATCATCGTCGGCGGCACCGCTGCCGGTCTGTTCGACGTTGTGACTGCGCAGGGCATCGTCAAGTCCCTGGGCATGGGCCTCATGATGGGCTTTGGCGTCGCCGTCGTCCTCAAGGACATCCTGCCGCAGGTCGCCGGTATCGTCCGCGGTCTTGCCGCCGACAGCTCCACCGACACCGACGAGCAGTCGCTCATCTCGGGCTCCCTTAAGCTCGACGCCGGCATCATCGGCCTGGGCGCTGCCGCCATCGCCGTGATCATCGCCATCGTGCTTGACCTTGGCCCCGTTCCGGCCGTCATCGTCACGCTGTTCACCTTTGTCACCACCATCATGAGCGCACAGAGCTGCGGCCAGACGGGCATCGACCCCATGGAAATCTTTGGCCTCATCGTTATGCTCATCGTGGCTGCCTTCGCACAGATCGCTCAGGTCAAGCTGTTCTTTATCGCCGGCATCGTAGCCGTGGCGTGCGGCCTTGCGGGCGACGTCATGAACGACTTTAAGGCCGGCGCCGTGCTGGGCACCAACCCGCGTGCGCAGTGGATCGGCCAAGCCATTGGCGGCATCGTGGGCGCCCTGGTCGCCGCAGCCGTCATGGTCGCGCTCGTCACCGCCTATGGCCCGGACGCCTTTGGTCCCGACAAGAGCTTTGTTGCCGCGCAGGCAAGCGTCGTCGCCACCATGGTCTCGGGCATCCCCAGCGTGCCGTGGTTCGTTGGCGGCTTTATCGCCGGCATCGTCATGTACTGGCTCGGCATTCCGGCCATGATGATCGGCCTGGGCGTGTACCTGCCGTTCTACATGTCACTCACGGCATTCCTGGGCTCCTGCGTCAAGCTCGCCTACGACAAGTGGTCCGCCCGCCGCGACGCCACCGCTGGTCTTTCTGACGAGGAGAGGGCTGCCAAGGACGCCGCCTTCCAAGAGCAGGGCCTGGTTGTCGCCAGCGGCCTGCTCGGCGGCGAGTCCATCGTCGGCGTTATCCTAGCGTTTGTCTCCGTGGGCTTAAGCCTGCTGGGCTAAGCTGAGCAGCTGCTCGACAGCAACCATATTGCCTACAATTTGCCCGGTCGGTAGCTTTGCGGCTGCCGACCGGGCTTTTTGATACCAACGCAAAGAAAGGCCGGCGCGCTGCATTTAACAGCGCGCCGGCCTTATCGTTTGGCTAACGAGACGGTCCCGTTATGAATTGAAGTTCGTTACAGAAACTACGCTCGAAACGCTACATCTGCTTGCGACGACGATCGCCCAGCGTCACGCCCACAGCCACGAGTGTAATACCGCCGATGACGAACACCTCACCCGCAAGTGCGGAGTCATCACCGGTCTGGGCGAGCGCAGCGTCCGCAGCCTTCTTCTTGGCGACAGGAGCCTTTGCAGCAGCCTGCGCAGCCTGAGCCTTGGCCTGCGGCTCAGCCTTGGGATGATACTTGTCGTACTCGGCCTGCGCGGCAGCCAGGGCATCCTTGGCATCGCCAAGCTCGGCAAGCGCGGCGGCATAGACGTCGTTGGCATCGGACAGCTTGGCATCGGCATCGCTCAGGGCAGCCTTGAGACCAGCGGCGGCATCGACGGCAGCCTTATAGCGAGCGTAGGCAGCGTTCAGCTTAACCAGCTTCTCGTTGCCCGTCGTGCCCGCGGCAAGGGATGCCTTATGGTCGACAGCCTCAAGATCGGCCTTGAGTGCCTCATCGCTGGCAAGCTCGGCCTTGGCCTTGACGATCTCGAAGTTCGCATCGACGACGGCTTCGTTGGCGGCCTCGAGCTGCTTCTGGGCATCGGCGACACTGGCCACGGCAGCGTCATAGGCGGTCTTGGCGTCGTCGACCGCCTTCTGGGCGCCGGCGAAGCGCTCGAAGGCCTTGTTTGCGCCGGCCAGCTCGTCCTCGGCGGCCTTGGCCTTCGCCTGTGCGTCGGACAGGGTCTGCGTCTTGGCGGCAACTGCCTGCTTGGCGCCCGAAAGAGCGGTCGCGGCGTGCACATCTGCGGCCTGAGCCTTGTCAACGCCAGCCTGGGCAGTGCCGTCGGCCTTCTTGGCATCGTTAAGCGTGCCCTGCTTGTTCGCAAGATCCGTCTTGGCGGCATCGCACTTGGCGGCAAGGTCCTTGACCGAAGCCGTGGCGTTGTCATACGCCTCATTGGCCTTATCGGACTTTGTCTTGGCGGTATCGTAATCGCCCTGTGCCTTCGCCTTGCGGGCGGAAGCCTTGGAGGCGTTCGTCTGGCATTCGGTGAGTTTGGAGTTAGCGTCGTCAAGCGCGGCCTGCGCGACGGTCGCCTCGTCCTTGGCGGCGTTGAGATTTGCCCTAGGAGTTTCGATGTCAACATTCTTCAAATTGACATCGGCAGCGCCATATGCCGCCTTCGCGATAGCGGTGGCCTCTTGCGCAGCTTCATAGTCGCTCTTGGCAGCAGCAACGTTACCGTTCGCTTCATTCGCGGCACTCTTGGCAGCATTGAGGGATGACTCCGCAGAGCCAAGCGCATCGTTTTTCACATCGCGCGCCTTCCGTGCTGCCGCAAGTTGATCTTGCAGCTGCGCCAGCTGCGCCTTCTGCGCGGCGGTACCACCGGCATGATAAACGGAGTCTACGTACGTGTTTACCAGGTTCTTGAACTCGTCAACCGTAAAATCGCCTTCGGCCCAGTTTCCCTGATAAATTGAAACAGGACTGGGTGCACCGTCATCCTCGGGCGTTGAGCGGTTGCCATCCTTACCGTAGCCGACGGCGAACCCAAAGGAATTAGCACCTGAATCAATAAAGTTCTCATAGTGGCCGGTGTTGCTATAGTCACCCCTGTCATAGTCGCGCTTTTCCGCAGTATACCAACCGATAAACGGCCAATCATCGCCGTACTTGTCGCCGTTATCGAAGGATATTTCCCAATCTTTAGGATTATCTGACCCCTTGTAGGCGCCAGCACGTCCGGCAAGGTTTTCGTTATAGGACATATAAAAGCCCTCGCCGCTGTTCCCCGCGTGGTCCCAAACATTCGACGAATAGCAAACATCGAGCGCCGACTGCGCCATAGAGACAATGCTGACCTTCATGTCACTCAAGCCATTTGCGCGACGAATTCCATTGACGGCATTCATGTAGGTCAAGGTATTCTGCAGATTCACGAGCGAAAAAGCATTGTCAGCGTCAGATGCATCCAAGTTGACATAGTCGTCATACCATGCCGCCTTGTTAGCAGACCCATCAAGTAACTTCGCCGCATCGCTCGCGTTAGCACGCTGAGCAGCAGTAAACGACGTACTACTTGCGATGTGATTCATAAAGCCAAGCAGGCCAGCCTTGACAGCATCCGTATCCACCGTCATGTTTGCTTTTAGCTCAGAAATCTGCTGCTCAAGAGCTTTGACGTTTGCGCTGGCCGTGTTGTATTCATCATTCGCTTTGTTGTAGTCGCTGGTAGCATTCTCAAGAGCGCTTTTCTTCTGCTTTGCGACCTCTGCCAGACGGTCGTACTCTGTCTTCTTGTCGGCCTCGGTCTGCTGAGCTTGCTCGTAAGCAGCCTTGGCGGTGTTGTATTTGCTGGTCAAATCACCGAGTTTGCCGTTGGCTTCGTCGTATGCAGTCTGCGCTGACGAAACGGCAGCGTTGGCGGCGTTGACCTTTTCCTGCGCGGCGCTGGCATCAGTCTGTGCGGCCTGGAGGTTCGTTTGTGCGGTGGCGTCGGCAGCCTTCGCGGCATCAAGCTCGGTCTGCGCGCCCTTGAGCTCACCGGCAGCAGCTTTCTTGGCGGCCTCAAGCGCTTTTAGATCGATGCCCGTGCCCGAGATGGCGGCATCGAGCGCTTTCTGGGCGTCGTTCAGCTTATCCTGGGCGTTGCCGCACGCGGTGGTCGCAGCGGCAAGGGCATTGGCGGTCTCCTGCTTCTTGGCCCGGGCAGTCGTCAGAGCAGACTCGGCATCACTCTTTGCCTGCTCAGCATTGTCGGCGGCGGTCTTAGCGGCATCGAGCTCACCCTCGACCGTCTTCACATCGGCATTCGCCGCATCGAGCTTTGCCTGCGCGTCCTCGACGGCCTTCTTGGCGGCCTCGTACTCGTCCATACCCATGGCCTCGAGCTTGGCCTGGGCATCGTCGAGGGCCTTCTTGGCCTCATCCTGCTTTGCCTTGGCGTCCTTGAGCGCCTGGGTCTTATCCTCGACACTCTTGTTGGCCTGATCGAGCTGATCGTTCAGGTCGCCCAGCTTCTTCTGCTGCTGCTCGGCCTTGTCAACAGCCGTCTTAAGCTCGTCGATCTTCTCCTGAAGCGCGGCTGCCTCGGCCTCGTTCTGCTCGGCGGCGTTATCGGTCACAGCCTGCGAGGCCTGATTCTTTTGCTGCTGCGCCTGCTTTTGAGACTGGCCCGCCGCATCGGCGTTCTTCTGGGCGGCGTCGTAGGCGGCCTGAGCGTCCTTGAGCTGCTTTGCCGACTCCTCGGCCAACTGGGCAGCCGTCTTTACGACCGCCTGGTTGCCGGTGGCAACGGTGTTCTCGATAGCGCTGTCGCCCTTCGTGGCGTCACCGTTATCTGCCGTCGGTGCGGCGATTGCCGCCAGCGGCGACATGAGCGGCTGAGCGATGAGGCCCGCCGTCAAAACGGTTGCGACGGCGCGGTTGGCAACGCCCTTGACGTTGACGGCCTTGGCCCGAGGCTCAAAGTGCTGTGGGATATAGTTTGCCATGGCTTTCTCCCTTTGACACGGATGTATCCATGCGCCTCAAAATGTAGGAGCTGATTTTTGAATTCTGTTGCGCAACATTGGTCACCAGCGGATTTTTTGAAATTCGCGCTCTCGTGCTTCACAATTTCGTCACATATGTAGGAGCTGGTGCATCATATTCTTGCGGGATCGAATTGAGCCTGTGATTTGCATTTGCTCCCGCGTCATCCGCCCTATCGGATTCCGCATCCAACAGACACCCCGCCCGCCACGGTGTAGAGTTAAGACAACGGGCGCGTTGCGCGGACCGCGCTGGAACGAGGTGGACATGGAACTCGACAAACAACAGATCAAGCGACTGCGCGAGCGTCATCATCGGCGTCACGGCATCCGCCCCGCTCATAGCGAAGCCATGGAAAACATCACCCGCTTCCTCAAGCGCGCATTCAACATTCGCGAGGGTCGCGCGCCCTACCACGTAATTCGCAAGCGTTTTGTAAACGGGGCGCGTCTGACTGGCTCCCACCTATGCATCCTGATTATTGCCATGCTTATCGCGAGCATCGGCCTCGATATCGACTCGGACATTGCCATCGTGGGCGCCATGCTCATCTGCCCGCTCATGGGCTCGGTCCTTGCCATGGCATACGGTATTGCCACGCTCGACCGCGAGATTACCGTCGAAGCCGTCGCCAGCCTTGCGCTGCAGATGGCCTTTTGCCTGGTCACGTCCACGCTGTACTTTAAGCTCTCGCCCCTTGGCACCACCACGGCCGCCATCATCGACAACTCGACACCCACCGTCTGGGACCTTACCGTCGCACTCGCAGGCGGCTTTGCAGGCGGGCTGGGCAACTCGCGCGACCAGGAACCCGCCACGCTCATCGCCGGCGTGGCCGTGGCGACCGCGCTCATGCCGCCTCTGTGTGCGGCGGGCTATGGCATCGCCATCGCAAGCGGGTCGCTGTTTCTCTCGGCGCTTTACGAGTTTGGCATCAACGTGGTCTTTATCGCACTCGCGGCCGAAGCCGTATTACTTATCTTGCGCGTGCCGCTCAAGCGCGACCTCAACGGCGACGGCATTGTAACCGCCGAAGAAGATGCCGAGGTCGACGAGCTATCGCGCAAGGTGCGCCGCCGCATCATTGTGGGTACGGTAGTCTTTGCCATCCCATGCATCGTTATGACGGCGGGGTCTATTGGCTCGGCGCAGACCGGCGTGCAGGACGGCTACGGCGTCACCGAAACCACGCGCGAGCTTGCGGCGGTGCTGCCAGGCTTTAAGGATTACACCGTCGCCGTCGAGACCTCGGCCACCGAAGGGGACGAGGAAGGCATTGTAGAGCGCGAAATCGTCGCCCATGTGACGACAAGCGAGGCGCTTGGGGCACACGATCGCCGCGTCGCCCGCAAGCTCATCGACCTCAATGTACCCGAACTCGATCGCGTGGAGTTCGATGTGAAGTGATGCGGGGCGGCCCTACAGCTCGTACTTGTACACGCGGTAGATGTACTTCTCGGCTTCCATCTCGTAGGTGGCGATGGGCAGTCCTAGCGGTCGTACTCGATAAAGGTCTTGGCCATGCCCGATGCCACGAGCATACTGCTCGAATCGCCGACGCGCTGCGCGCTGCTCACGTCCAGTCGTCACGTCAATCTTGATGATGAGGTCCTCGACGTTAACGCGCTCGCCCTCGCTCTTTTTGGCTGCCGCGGGATGTGCGGGGAAACGCGGCAACTTTGGGCACGTCACCGGTCTTTTTTGACCGGCAACCTCATACGACACGGTCACGGCGTCGGCGATCTCAAAGAGTAGCTTAGGCTTGTGACGATGCAGAGACGCAGGGTGCGCAGTTGATCCGCGATGCCCCCCCGAATTATTCGGGGCAGCCGCGATGGCGCTCAATCCAGCCCACGGCAAAGTCGACAAGCTCGCGCTGGTGCATAAAGCGGATCATACCGTTACCGAGAGGCGCTGTACGCACCGAGCATTCACGCTCAAAAGCAGCGCCGATTTCATCGAAATCCTCGCCATCGACAAAGAGCGTGCGGTATTCCTTCCATACACGTCGACTGTTTTCCACAATCGCACTGTGTTCCACGCAGCCGTGTTTGCCAGGGTATTCCGCACGAGCGTCGGCCAAGTGCAGCGACGTATTCTTGTCGTAGCTCACGCCCACCAGCAGCACGTAGCCGTCCAAATCGTACAGACGCGCGATGGGCGATCCGTCGCCAAAGATGTTGCTCAGGTCGTGGCTTTCCGTCAAGAATTGAGCATGCCGGCCGTTTGCCGCCACCGAGCGCGCCGGATGGTCGCTTCTATGCGTACCCGGCCACATGCGAAACATCTCGGCCACAGCCCCCATCGTATTGGTAGGCGTAATGCGCTTGTCATAGGCAGGCCAGTTATCGCGAATCGTCTGCCACCATTCCTGAGGTTCCTGCCAATGAACGCCGCTCTCGGGGTCCAGGTTTTTCCAGGATTGCGTCGGCATCATGATGGTGCCGGTCTCGCCCACCGTCTGGAGCAGCGCCTCGATCACCGGCTGCGCGCCGCCGCACACATATCCAAGCGAGCTGAGCGAGCAATGGACCATAACCGCCTGCCCCGCGCACATGCCGACGGCAGAAAGCGCGTCGAGGATATCCTGCTTGAGCACGATTTGTCGATCCATTGCCATTTCCTCGCTATCCCCGCAGCCCATTTGTTTTAGCGTCATGTGTCGAAATGGCACACGGGCTATGCGGCGTATTTATGCTGCAAATGATACGCTCCCAATGTCCCAAGGGATCTTTTTAGTACTTGAAGAAGCCCTCGCCCGAGCTTTCGCCCAGCTTACCTTCGTCGAGCATTTTCTTGAGGACGGTGGCCATGGCCTTAAAGTTGTAGGGCATCATCATCTTTTTGAGCAGCGGGCTCACCAGGCCCGGGACCTTCTGATACTGCATAACGATGTTGTAGGCCGTCTGGATGCCCACCGTGTCGAATACGCGGAACGGGCCCTTGGGAGCGCCGGTGCCGCGCGTCCATGCGAGGTCGATGCTCTTAGGGTCGCTGACGCCCGAAACGTACAGGTCCAGGCCCGAAAGCAGCCATGGCACCAGCATAGAGTTGAGCAGGTAGCCGTTCTTTTCCTTGTTGACGGGAAGCGCCAGCATGCGAATGTCGTTGGCGAAGTCGACGAGCTCGTCGAAGTAGCGCTTGTCGGTTTGGTCCTGCGCCATGACCTCGGTCATGTTGTTCTTCCAGATGGAATTGGCAAAGTGCAACGACAGGTACTTCTCGGGGCGGCCGGTGTACTTGGCAAAGGTGCTCGGCAGCAACGTGGAGGAGTTGGTCACGACGACGGCCTTTTGCGGGAGGACCGGGGCGAGCTTCTTGTAGAAGTCGATCTTTGCCTGGGTGTCCTCGGCCATAGACTCAATGACCAGGTCGGCGTCGGCCACGGCCTTGGCAAGATCGAGCTCCAGCTTGAGTGTGGAGTAGGCACGCTCAACGGCGGCAAGTGCCGCCTCCTTGTCGAAGGGTTGGCCGCTATCGGCGATACCGGCGCACCACTCGCCCGTGCCGTCCGCCATGCCCTCGATTGCCGCGATGTACTCCTCGCGCACATGATCGATCTTGGGCTGGGTGCGGCCGATGCTGCCCTCGCTGCGCAGCCAGATCGTCACATCAAAGCCGCAGTAAGCAGCCTGAAAGGCAATCTGGCTTCCCAACACGCCGCCACCGGCAACGCAAACGGTCTTGTAGCTCATGGAAACAGTCCTCTCTTGCGTAATTCCATAGATGTGTATTTATTCAACCGTAAGGATGGCGCGCGCTGGAGATAGGTTCTATAAACGGACGGTAATTTGCGGCGAGCGGCAACACCTGTTCATTATCCCAGGATTCCATGTCCAGCAAAAGCGGGTGGTAACCGGTACGGCTACCACCCGCTTGTCCCATATCTAGCCCATAGCAGGCCAGTTACTTCTTAATGCCGCGTCTCAGGCGCTCAGCGACCGACGCCACGGCACTCTCGTCGACCGAGCCGCAGCTCACGCAGCCATCGTGGGCACGCATCTGGCCGGTGACCTCGTCCATCGCGAGCGGCGCCACCTTCTCGAGCTTAAAGCCCTTGCCAGCGCGCATGTTCTCCTTGGCCACGCTGATCATGAGCTTGATGCGGTTGAGCTGGTTGACCTCGGATGCACCGGGGTCATAGTCCACTGCGACGATGTTGCTCTCGGGGTGCTGGCGGCGCAACTCCTTGATCACGGCCTTGCCCACCACGTGGTTGGGCAAGCACGCGAAGGGCTGCGTGCAGATGATGTTGGGCGCACCGTGATCGATCAGGTCGAGCATCTCGGCCGTGAGCAACCAGCCCTCGCCCATGTTGTTGCACACCGAAAGCACCGTGCGGGCCTTGTCGGCCATGGTGCCGATGCGCTCGGGCGCCTCAAAGCGGCTGGACTTTTCGAGCATCTCCTCCACCGGCGTGCGCATCCAGTCCACGAGCTTGATGAGCGCCTGCATACCAGCGCGCGTGGTAGCAGAGCTTCCCAGCTCGTCCTTCTGCAGCTCGGCGTTGCTCATGGAGTACAGGAAGAAGTCGAGCAGGCCCGGCACCACGGCCTCGCAGCCCTCGCGCTCGATGACATCGACCACGTGGTTGTTGGCCGTGGGATGGAACTTGACCAAGATCTCGCCAACCACGCCCACGCGCGGCTTGGCGCCCTCGCCCACGAGCGGCATAGTGTCGAACGCGCGGATGGCCTCACGCGCAAGCTTGGTGTAGTTGTGGCGGTTGAACTTGGGCGCCAGCTTGCGGGCGCGCGCCATGTACTCCTCGTAGAGTGCGTTGGCAGCGCCGGGCGTGGCCTCGTACGGGCGGCAACGATAGAGCATCTGCATCATCACGTCGCCAAAGAGCACCGCGTAGACTGCTTGCTTGAGCAGCGCCGGCGTAATCTTAAAGCCGGGGTTGTCCTCGCCGAGCGCCACGGCCGAAAGCGAGATCACCGGAATCTCGGGGTGGCCGCTCTCGCGCAGGGCCTTGCGGATGAGTGCGATGTAGTTGGTGGCACGGCAACCGCCGCCGGTCTGGCTGATAACCACGGCCGTCTTGGACAGGTCGTACCGGCCGCTCTCGATGGCCTCCATGATCTGGCCCGTCACCAGGATCGACGGATAGCAGATGTCATTGTTCACATAGCGCAGGCCGGCCTCGACGGCGTCGTGATCGGTCGAGGGCAGCAGCTCCAAGTTGTAGCCGGCACCACGGAACACCTCTTTGACCAGGTCAAAGTGGATCGGCGCCATCTGCGGGCACAGGATGGTGTAGCCCTCGTCGCGCATCTGCTCGGTAAAGGGCACCTTGGGCCACGCGGTCGAAGCGCTCTCGCGCTGCGCCTCGAACGTGTACTTACGGCTCGCGAATGCGGGGGCATCCTTGGAGGGAGCCACCGGCGCAGCATCGCCCTGCTCGTAGGCCTCGCCCGCGGCCGTGGCCTCGGCCAGGCGCTCGGCCTCCTGGTCCTTAAGCGCGGCCATGAGCGAGCGGATGCGGATGCGCGCGGCACCCAGGTTGGATACCTCGTCGATCTTGAGCACGGTGTAGATCTTGCCGCTGGCCTCCAGGATCTCCTGCACCTGGTCGGTAGTCAGGGCATCGAGACCGCAGCCGAAAGAGTTGAGCTGAATCAGGTCCAAGTCGTTGCGCATCGTCACAAAACGGGCGACGGCGTACAGGCGGCTGTGGTACATCCACTGGTCGACGACGCGAATCGGACGCTCGGGCTTCACCAGATGCGCGAGCGAATCCTCGGTAAAGACCGCAAAGCCAAAGCTCGAGATAAGCTCGGGCAGGGCATGGTTGATCTCGGGGTCGTTATGGTAGGGACGGCCGGCGAGTACGATGCCGTGGCCGCCGTGGTCCTCGACCCACTTAAGGGCCTCCTCGCCCATGGTCTGGATATCCTCGTGGAAGCGCGCATCGGCCTCAAAAGCAGCGTTGACAGCGGCATCGACCTCGGAGCGCGTGATCTTGGGTCCACGCACGCGACCGCGACCAGCTTGCGCATCGGCCACGCGGTCGACGGCGAGCACCTGGTACAGGCGGCGCTTGAGCTCGGTCTTGTCGTGATAGGGCACAAACGGGTACAGGAACTCGATGTTCTGCTCGCGGATCTCGTCGATATTGAGCGCCAGCGCCGTGGGGTAACTCATGACGATGGGGCAGTTGTAGCAGTTGCCGGCGGTCGGATCCTCCTTACGCTCCCAGCGCACGCACGGCATCCAAATGAAGTCGACATCGCGGTCGATAAGGTTCATCACGTGGCCGTGGCTCATCTTGGCCGGATAGCACACGCTCTCGGACGGCATGGACTCGATGCCCGCCTGGTAGGTCTTCTTGCTCGACTGATCGGACAGTTGCACGCTAAAGCCCAGGCGCGTAAAGAACGCGTGCCAGAAGGGATAGTTCTCGTACATGTTGAGTGCGCGCGGGATGCCGACGGTGCCGCGCGGGGCCTCGTCGGGACTCAGGACCTCACGGTTAAAGAGCAACTCGTTTTTCTTTTTGAAGAGGTTAGGGGCCTCGGTCTTTTGCTTTTTGTGGCCGGCACCCTTCTCGCAGCGGTTGCCGGTAATGAAGCGCCTACCGCCGCCAAAATCGTTGACGGTGAGCTGGCAGTTGTTGGAGCAACGGCCGCAGCGGACGTGCTTTTGCGTCACGGTAAGGTGCGCGATGTCCTCGGCCGAAAGGATGGTCGAGGTGCCGTCGGCGCCGGCGCGATCGCGGGCGAGCAGGGCCGCACCGTAGGCGCCCATGCAGCCGGCGATGTCGGGACGCACGGCGTGAACGCCGGTGAGCTGCTCAAACGCGCGCAGCGTGGCGTCGGACATAAAGGTGCCGCCCTGGACGATCACCTGGCTGCCGATCTCCTTGGGATCGCGCAGCTTAATGACCTTGAACAGGGCGTTTTTGATGACAGAGTAGGACAGGCCGGCCGCGATGTCGCCCACCGTGGCGCCTTCCTTTTGCGCCTGCTTGACGCGCGAGTTCATAAAGACCGTGCAGCGGCTGCCCAGGTCGACGGGGGCCTTGGCGTGGATGGCGGCGTCGGCAAATGCGCGCACGTCCATGTTCATAGACACGGCGAAACTCTCGATAAAGCTGCCGCAGCCCGACGAGCAGGCCTCGTTGAGCATGATGTGTTCGATCACGCCGTCCTTGACGCGCAGGCACTTCATGTCCTGGCCGCCAATATCCAGGATAAACTCGACGCCGGGCAGGAACGCCTTGGCGCCGCGCAGGTGCGCGACGGTCTCGATCTCGCCGGAGTCGGCCTTGAGGGCCTCGATGAGCAGAGCCTCGCCATAACCGGTGGTGGTCACGTGGCCGATGGTGCAGCCGGCGGGAATGTGGTTGTAGAAATCGGCCATAATGACCTTGGCCGTGCCCAGGATGTCGCCGTTGTTGTTGCCGTACCAGGTGTGCAGCAGCTGACCGTCCTCGCCCACGAGCGCGGCCTTCATGGTGGTGGAACCGGCGTCGATGCCAATGAACACGCGGCCGGTGTAGCCTTCGAGTTTGCCCTTGGGGACGACTTCCTGATCGTGGCGGGTTTTGAACTCGGCGAAGTCCTCGTCGGTGGCAAAGAGCGGATCCAGGCGCTCGACCTCGGCACCCTGCGTATCACCCAGGGCATCGATAGCCTCGATGAGCTGCGGGAACGTGCTGAGCTTGTTGGACTCATGCGCCATGGCGGCGCCGCTCGCCACAAACAGGTGGGCGTTTTGGGGCACGATACGGTGCTCCTCGTCCAGGTTGAGCGTGAGGTAGAAGCGATGTCGCAGCTCGGAGAGATACTGCAGCGGGCCGCCCAGGAAGGCGACGTTACCGCGGATGGGGCGACCGCACGCCAAGCCCGAGATGGTCTGGGTCACGACGGCCTGGAAGATGGAGGCGGCCACGTCCTCGGGGCGGGCGCCCTCGTTGAGCAGCGGCTGCACGTCGGTCTTGGCAAAGACGCCGCAGCGGCTGGCGATGGGATAGATGGTGGTGGCGTTGGCCGCGAGCTCGTTAAGGCCGCTCGCGTCGGTGTGCAGCAGGGTTGCCATCTGATCGATGAACGCGCCCGTGCCGCCGGCGCAGGTACCGTTCATACGCTGCTCGATGCCGTTGTCGAAATAGATGATCTTGGCGTCCTCGCCGCCCAGCTCGATAGCGACGTCGGTGGCCGGGATGAGGGTCTCGACGGCGCGCTTACTGGCGATGACCTCCTGGACAAACTCCAGGTCGAGCCACTGAGACAGCAGCAGGCCGCCCGAGCCGGTGATGGCGCAGGTCATCTGCGCCGTCGGCAGCACGGTCGCGGCGCCCTCAAACAGGTCGCGGGCGCAAGCGCGGACGTCGGTGTGGTGGCGCTGGTACTTGGCGTAGACGATCTGGTTATCGTCGTTGAGCACGGCGAGCTTGACGGTGGTGGAGCCCACGTCGATGCCCAGGTGCAGGTTGCCGCGAGCGGCCTCGGGGTTGAAGATCGCGCCTTCGGGGGCCTGGGCGGTGGCTACGGGCTCGGCGGTGGCGGGCTCGCTGACGACGGACGCCTCCCCTGCCACGTTCTTGGCATCGGCAACTGCCTCGGCAACTTTCTCGGCAGCCGCGGTCGCGGCCTTCTGCGCGGCATCCACCACGGCGGGTGCAGCCTCACGCGCGGCAGCGACCATACGGTCCTTGATGCCCTCGACGAGTTTGCTCATTGTCTCTCCTCTTAGTTGTTTGACTCGACAGCTGCGGCGGTGTCGGCCGCGTCCTCGAGCTGTAGGTTCAATAGCTTCATGCCGTATTCCGGCACGTTGATATCAATGGGTTGGCCATACAGGTCACCAGGGCGCACAAAAGCGAGCACCGTCATAATGCGCGCCATGGCCTCGGGCGATTCGGTAAGCCCACGCTCAAACCAGCGCTGAATCATGCCGACCTCGGCACTCACGACGTAGGTAACGTAATAGTCAAAGAACGTGCCCAGCGCCAGGCCCAAAATGCCCGTCTGCGCACGCGGCACCACAGCCTCACGAGCGGTGTCGATGATTCTTTTAATGAAAGCCTGGTCGCCGCCCGGACCCAGCAGCGCACCGATTAAGTCGCGGTTGGCCGCAAGGTAGCGCAGCAACTCAACCGAACCAGGCGCCGGCTCGAGCTCATCGATGTTGTGATAGAGGTCGGGCAGCTGAGCTGCGGTGATGAGCTCAATGCGCTCACGGATCTCGGCCAGCAAGCCGTCCTCGATCTGGCTGATAAAGTCGGGGATATCGCGGTAGTGCGAATAGAACGTGCGGCGCGTAAGGCCGGCACGCTCGGTGAGCGACGCGACGTTAATGCGCGAAAGGTCGCCGCTTTCGGCAAGCTCGCTGGCAAGCGCCTGGCGAAGGGCACGCTGCGAGCGAAGGGACCGGCGATCGCATTTCTCGAGCTGGGACAAGCGTCCTCCTTGTTACTCAGCCTGTGCGCTATTGCACAGTGCGAGTATTATTGCACACCGTGTGCATCAACACGTAAAGGCAATATTTAGATTGTGGCAAAGGGACTGTCCCTTTGCCACATTATTCGATGACGGTGCGGGAGTTTTGCTTGCGCATGGTGGCGAGCATGTGTTTGGGGACGGCGTGGACCATGCAGCTGCCGATGGTCGCACTCGCGGCGGCCTTCGCTGCATCGCTAGCGTTTTTGGTCGCGTAGCTGTGGCGGAAACGCTTGAGCATGGCAATGTCGTTGCCGCCGTCGCCGTAGACCGCGACCTCGTCCTCGGCAATACCGTAGTAGCCCGCCAGCCAGGCCACGCTCTCGCCCTTGTTGCACGCCACGTCCGTGATCTCGAACATCACCGGATCGAACGGCGCGTTGACCACGCGGTCCGATCGCTCGGCCAAATATGCCTTAAGGTCGCGTTCCAGCTCGGGCGAGGTCACGCGGCAGTTGATCTTGCACACATCGTGGCGCAGGATGTCACCGATCGACTGGTCGAAATACTGCTCCTCGTGATAGCCGCCACGTGCACGCATGCCGCGCATCACAATACGCTTGATGGGGCTGTCCTTTTTAAAGCCCGCCTGATGCATCTCGAACGAACCGCTCGAGAACATGCCATCGGGTGTGGAGCAATCAAAGCAAATGTCCGGGAATGCCTTGAGCAGCTCCTCGGTAACCTGCGAATCGATGGTCCAGGTTTTGAGCACCTCGCCATGACTGTCGCGCACGATGGAGCCGTTAGAGCAGCAGGCATCGAGCGCCAGCCCTGTAAAGCCATGCTCGCCGATTGGCAACGTCGAGCGCCCGGTCGCGGGAACCACATGCAAGCCAGCCTCGGTCAGCTCGCGAATGGCATGGCGGATGGTCCCATCTGCCTCGTGTAGGGCGTTTAGCAGCGTTCCGTCTAAATCACTCGCAAACATCTTGATCATGGGCATGCCTCTCCTTCGTCTGAACGATATTGTAGACGAAGGAGAGGCATGCTCTCGTATGGGTGCCCCACACCGCAGCGATTGCTCCCGTTAAACCGCAGCGCCGCTCACGTCACATTGTTTGTTGTGAGCGACTTTTCAAGCGATAAAACAACGCCGTCGTCAATACCAGCACCATCAGCATGGCTGCGAATACAACCGTCGGTGTCCATCGATCATACGCGAATCCGTATGCCAATTGGCCAATTGGCGTTGCGCAGGAAAGCGCCATGTATACGACCGAAAGCACCTTTCCGCAGAGTTCCGTCGGCGCCGTTCGCTGAACGAATGCAACGATTTCGACCGACGCAATACTTGCCCACACCATGACCCATGCCGAACCAACCGCAAGCGTGGCTAATACAAGCATATGAGCGCCACACAGCAGCGCGACGAAAATCGGTATGACCCCAAGACAAATCATCACGACATGCCGGTGAATGCCATCAAATGAAAAACGATTCGGCCAAATACCGACTAGGCCACCGCCTGCAAGGCCGCCCAGCCCCATAGCTGCCTCAATAATCCCAACGCGGGAAGATTGCATGCCGAGATGCCTTGTAACAATAACGGGTGCACCAATCGTTAACCCAACCAACGCAAGATTCAAAACAGCCGCAAGCAAAATCACAGCAAGCAACGAGGTGTTTTGAAGCAGGTACCGAATCGCCGACAGAAAATCGCTTTGGCATGCCATGCGAGCCGAGCTATCCCCCGTCACTTCAGAGGGGACATTTTGTTTGAGTGCGGCCCAAAACAGCAGCGACGACATCGCAAACGCCACCGCCGCGATCGCGCAAAGGGCATCGATTCCAAAGCATCCGTAGACGGCCGTTCCGACCACGGGACCTAGAATATTGCTCACCATGGTCATCTGCGACACTAATGCGGTTGACCGCTCGACCTTTTCCCTGCCGGCTATGCGCAGCGTCTCAATTTGAAGTATCGGCTTCAGAATAGATTGAACGGCGTATTGGACGCACAGCAGCACCGCCACAACGGCCGCAAGAGGCAACGAGCGCTTCATGGGGACAAACAGCATCGTTGCAATCATTAAAACAATACCGAGAGCTGCCAGAACGCTCCGATGCCCCTCTCGATCAGCTAATACTCCGCCAACCGGAGTCGCAAGCACGCCCGGTATAAACGCTATCGCCGCGACGGCGCCATATAACGTCGACGAGCCACTGCGGTCGAGCAAGTAAAGCGGGCACGTAAAGCACAGCGCCGACAACGTCGAATACACGCACAACTGCGCAACGAGAAGACCGACGAGTCTTATAGGCGGCGCCGTCTTTGATGCTGACGCGACATCTAAATCTCTCATCCCGTCCATGGCTTTGCCTCCTATACATACTGTTGGTATGTATTTAACGGCTCGAAAAGGGCAGCCGTAGCCACCCTCTTACATCAATTTACATACCGTTAGTATGTATATTACCACCCGGTACGGCTCCAAACGTCCCAAATTTGACACGTTGTTTGAAGCACTTCTTCCCCCAAATCGAGCCCCACCGCGGCCGCCATCTGCGCCAAACATTGCGCGCGAGCGACCATTCGCTCCTTGGGCTCGAGCGGACGGAACAAAGGCAGCAGCCAAAGATTCGCTAGCAACGATACGGCCTCTGCCGCTTCGCGCGGGCATTCGCACGCAATGGAGCCGTCGGCGATGCCCTCCTCGATCACCGGCAATAAATAGCCATCGGCCGACTCGTCAAACGAGCCCTGGTACTGCATCGCCAGTAGACGCGAGCTTTTTACCGGATCTGCCGCAGGATGCATGCGTGCCCATAGCTCAATTTGCGGAACGACGGACTCGGGCGCGTACAGTCGCTTGAGCTTTTGGGCTCCGGTCATATTACCGATACCAAGCGTTGAGCGACGGCGCTCAACAATCGGAGCCATTGCCCGATCAAATGCGGCGTTGAAAATCTCCTCTTTGCTCTTAAAGTGATGATAGACAGCACCCTTGGTCATGCCATCGAGGCGGTCGACGATGTCTTGAATGCTCGTCCCCTCATAACCCCGTACACAGAATAGCTCCAGTGCCGCGTCGAGAATCTTCGCGACAGTCTCCTCGGGATATTTATTACGACCCATAATCCGTCCATCCGCAACGCAAGTCTTGTGCCTCATTGCAGCATTTTAACGTTGCGGATGGTAGGCGGTCGATTCTACACCGCGGCGGGGCCGTGTTCGCCGGTACGGATGCGGATAACATCCTCGACCGGCTCAACCCAAATCTTGCCGTCCCCAACGGCACCGGTGCGAGCAGCATTGCAGATGATGTCGACAATTCCGTCGACGCTCTCGTCGGCACAGATAAGGGTGAACTGCACCTTAGGGATCGTGTTGACAAGCAGCTCGTTGCCGCGCACGTATTCCTTCCAGCCATGCTGTGCGCCGCAACCCTGCACCTGGTTGATAGTCATACCGCGAACATCGGCAGCAAACAGCGCATCTTTAAGAACCTCAAGCTTCTCGGCACGAACGATCGCCGTAATCTTCTTCATAGTAAATTCCTCTCTTTAATAAAGAAATGAACCGCTCATTCATGTGGCACGGGTTTTCCAAATACCGCAAACCAACCTCAGAGATCAAAAAGTTCAACTGACTGGTCTTAGCAGGTTTCCCAAGTGCCGTAGATTGCCGTGAAAGAGGAGCGAAGCGTACTTAAGTACGTGAGCGACGATTGAACGGCAAGGTGCGGTGCTTGGGGAAGCTGCTAATCGAGTCCCGAGAAGGAGGGATAAGCGCTCTCGCCGTGCTGACTCGCATCCAGGCCCAGCGCCTCGTCGGCCTCGTCCACACGCAGGCTGCCATGGAACAGCGCCTTGACCACCGCGGCAATCACCAAGTCGAGCACCAGCACAATAGCGACCGTCACCACAATGCCCAAGATCTGCGAGATGAGCAGCGACACGTCGCCCGTGTAGAACAGGCCGCCCTTGCCGGTCCACGAAAGCTCCGGCACACAGAACAGGCCCGTGAGCACGCCGCCCAAGATGCCGCCGATACCGTGGCAACCGAACGCGTCGAGCGCATCGTCGTAACCGAACTTGGTCTTGAGATGGCTGATGGCCAAGTAGCAGACGGGAGACACGATCAGGCCCATGACCAGCGCCGCCCATGGCTCGACAAAGCCCGCGCCCGGCGTGACCACCACGAGGCCCGCAACCAGACCGGTGCTGGCGCCCACCAGCGTGGGCCGACCGGTGTGCACGCGCTCAACAGCGAGCCACGAGACCATACCCGCCGCGCTGGCCGTCACAGTGTTGAGGATGGCGAGCGCCGCCACGGCGTCGGCCTTAAACTCGCTGCCGCCGTTAAAGCCAAACCAGCCAAACCAAAGCAGGCCGGCGCCCAGCGCCACAAACGGCACGTTATGCGGGCGATAGCTCACCATGCCAAAACCGCGACGACGGCCGAGCATTAAGCAGAGAATCAGGCCCGTGAGACCGGACGAAATGTGCACCACGTCGCCGCCGGCAAAGTCGAGTGCGCCGATGATGTCGCCGATAAAGGAGCCATCGCCGCCCCAGACCATGTGGGCGAGCGGCGCATAGACCACGAGCAGCCAAATGCCCAGGAAGGC
Organism: Collinsella aerofaciens; assembly: GCF_015548375.1. Classification (GTDB taxonomy): domain Bacteria; phylum Actinomycetota; class Coriobacteriia; order Coriobacteriales; family Coriobacteriaceae; genus Collinsella; species Collinsella aerofaciens_AB. The sequence goes on along the minus strand of NZ_JADMWW010000023.1, from coordinate 8,022 downwards.
CGCCATGGCACCAAACTTAACGCGGCCGGCCAGGCTACCCGTGACGATAGCTGCCGTGATCATGGCAAATGCCATCTGGAAGGCGATGTTGATGATCTGAGGGTAGACGGCACCGTCCGACGCGGTGCCCTCAGCCGCCTGCAGCACCTGGTTGAGCGCCGGCAAGCACAGCAGCTGGTCAAGGCCTCCAATAAACGGGCTGGAACCGTCGCCGCCGTAGGCCAGCGACCAGCCGGCAACAATCCACAGCATGCCGACCAGGCCAATGGCGCCAAAGCACATGAGCATGGTGTTGATGACATTTTTGCGCCTGGACAGGCCGCCATAGAAAAACGCCAGACCCGGTGTCATTAAAAACACGAGCATGGTGCAGATGAGCATAAACGTTGTCGATCCCGTATCGTACATTCGCTCCCCCTTGATCGCATGAACGTTGTCGGCGCCCATAATGCGGCCGAGGGGCAACTGGTGTAGACCAGATACGGCGTTGTTAAACGCTGCGTTGTCGAATGGAAACGGTGCCGCAATCTTGGAAACGGCGCGGCAACGGGCGCGAAACGAACGGGAAATACGCGAGCAAGGAAGCCGCGAGCGCTCCCATCCCGGCTAGCGTCGGAACAGCTCGCGGGCTCGGTCGCGGAGGTCGGTAGCTCGGATGACGCCCTCGTAGCGGTTGATGCGCAGACGCGGGAAGGCGTTAAAGAAGCGTAGGTCGCGGCGGCTGAGTGACACGCTCGGCACCGGACGGCTCATGCGCTTACCGGCAAGGCGACGGCTGAGCGACGGACGCGGCATGCTCGGCGCGGCATCGGCCACGCGGCGGGCGACAAGCGCCAGGCCGCGAGCACCATCCGAGATAAACGTCGGCATCGAAGCCTTCTCACGAAGGGCATCGAGCGTCGCGTCGCCCAGCTCGGCCAGCCACGCGTTAACGGCACGGCTGCGGATATGCGTCTGCGCCACCGAGTCGATCGCCGAATCGGGAATACGTTCGAGCATGGAGTCGGACGCATCGGCAAGCGACTCATTGATGCGGTCGGCAAGGTCGGCCCGGACGCGCTCCAGCTGATCGGACAGACGCCGCCAGCTCGCCAACGAGCACACCGCGTCGACCATCATCGCGACCGCGACGATAAAGGCGGACAGCCGCACAATCAGCACCGGCAGGCGGCCAAGCAGGCCCAACACCGCCGGCTCCACCACGCGACAAATGCACAACGCACCCAAGCCAAACGCGCATGCCCAGTACAGACAGATGCGTCCGTGCAGGTTAAACGGCAGGTGCGAATAGTCCCAAAAGCGAGCGCCTGTTGTTTTTTCCAATAGAAGGCCCACACTGTACTCGATTACGCTGCATACAAGCGCCGCGGCGACAAACTGGCTCGAGGCATCTGGAATCCCGCGCAGCAAAAGCCAGCAGGCTATGCCGCCCACACCATAGATAGGGCAACACGGCCCCAGCAAAAAGCCACTGTTGGCAAATCGTCCGTGATTGAGCATGGCGCATACTGTCGACTCCCATGCCCAACCGCAAAAACCGTAGAAGGCAAACGAGAGCACCAGCGCCGAGAGCGGACAGGCGGCAAGCGTCGCGCCGCCGAACGCCATATCAATCGCGGTTTCCACCGTCTACCCTCTCCTCTTTTCGTTCGAGCCCTCGTTCGAATCGTTCGCGCCGCCTTTGCGCGGCAGACGACCGGCGACCGTCTCGCGCAGAGCGCACCATTTATCTGCCAGGCATACAATCCAAGCCTCACGACACGTCGGCGGCACTGGCACCAGCGGAAACATATGCCGCACGATAATATTCCGTTCGCGCGGCGTCAGCTCAAAATCTTCCTCCGCACGTGCCAGGGCAAAAAACGGGTGGCGAAAGCCATGCAGCCGATGGCTTGGGTCGGGATCGTGCCAGTCATAGAGAAAGTAATCGTGCAGCAGGGCCCCGCGCAGCAATGAAGCACGGTCAACCGAAACGCCAGCACGTCCAAGGCGCTCGGCAAAGGACAGGCTCGCCCGTGCCACCGAGGTCACATGCGCATACACCGTCACGTCGCCATGCTGGATAAACTCGCGCGTCAGGTCCAAGCGACCCGCCCGGGCCAGCAGACGGGCGGCATCGTCGACCTCGCGTGCGATGTTCTCGGCACGAACGACATCGGACATGCTGCCTCCTTCCAGCGACTCACGGCGACAAGCCACGGCCTGTGCACAATCGATAAAAACATCATGGAACATATCAGTATGGCATCGGACAAAACGTTTTGCCCCACCAGTTGGCGAATTACCGCGCCGCCGTCACATATCAAACGCCAAAATGTGCGAGACTGTCTTGTGCAATTGTGCCGGCCGAGGGAGTGCCGGCGCACGATTCGCATGGAGTAACCCACAACGATGCTGCTTACGCAAACGACAACGCCCGAGGACGTCAAGGCTCTTAATCGCGCCGAGCTCCCGCAGCTCTGCGGCGAGATCCGCCAGGCAATCCTCGAAAGCTCCGCCGCCGTCGGCGGGCACGTTGCCCCCAACTTGGGCGTCGTTGAGCTTACGGTCGCGCTTCATCGCGTGTTTAACTCTCCCACCGACAAGATTGTCTTTGACGTTTCGCACCAGACCTACGCCCACAAGGCGCTGACGGGGCGCGCGTACACTTATATCGATCCGGAGCGTTATGGTGAGGCTTCTGGCTTTGCCAATCCCGACGAGTCCGAGCACGACCTGTTCGCCATGGGTCACACCTCGACCTCGGTGAGCTTGGGCTGCGGCCTTGCCCACGCGCGCGACCTGGCGGGCGATGCGTACAACGTCATTACCGTTATTGGCGACGGCTCGCTTTCGGGCGGCCTGGCGTTTGAGGGCTTTAACAATGCCGCCGAACTCGATAGCAGCCTAATCATCATCGTCAATGACAACGACCAGTCCATCGCCGAGAACCACGGTGGCCTCTATCGCAATCTGGCCGAGCTGCGCGCCAGCAACGGCACCTGTGAGCGCAACGTTTTCCGCGCGATGGGGCTCGACTACCGCTATCTGGACGCCGGTAACGACGTGTTGGCCCTCGTCGACGCGCTGCAGGAACTGCGCGATATCGATCACCCCATCGTGCTGCACGTCTCGACCGCCAAGGGCAAGGGCTTTGAGCCGGCCCAGAGCGACCCCGAACACTGGCATCATGTGGGTCCGTTTGACATGGCAACTGGACGCAAGCTCTGCCCGGGCCATCCGAGCGAGCCTGCGCCGCGCACCTATGCCGACATTACGGGCGAGGCGCTCAGCGCCGCCATCAAGCGCGATCCGCAGGTCGTGGGCATCACGGCCGCCACGCCCTACATCATGGGCTTTACGCCCGAGCTTCGCGCTGCCGCCGGCAAACAGTTCGTCGATGTGGGCATTGCCGAGGAGCATGCCGTAACCTTTGCCACCGCGCTTGCGCGCTCGGGCGCTAAGCCGGTCTTTGGCGTGTACGGTACGTTCCTGCAGCGCGCCTACGACGAACTGTGGCACGACCTGTGCCTCAACGACGCCCCCGCAACCATCCTGCTGTTTGGCGCGTCGATCTTTGGCACCACATCCGAGACACACCTCTCGTTCTTTGATATTTCCATGCTGGGCGGTCTTCCCAACATGCACTACTTGGCGCCGGCCTGCATGGAGGAATATCTGTCCATGCTGAGCTGGTCGCTCGATCACCGCGAGCATCCCGTGGCGATTCGCGTGCCGGGCATTGGCCTGGTAAGCCGCCCCGATCTGGCGCCTGCCGAGGACACCGACTACAGCGCCGTTCGTTACAACGTGGCGCGCGAGGGTCGCGACGTGGCCGTGCTCGCGCTTGGCGATTTCTTTGAGCTGGGCGAGCGCGTGGCAAACCGCTTGGCTGCCGAGTACGGCATCGAGGCCACGCTCGTCAACCCGCGCTATGCAACTGAGCTCGACCGTGAGTTCCTCGACAGCCTTGCCGCCGAGCATCGCGTTGTCGTCACTCTCGAGGACGGCATCTTGGACGCTGGCTGGGGCGAGCGTGTCGCGTGCTACTTGGCCTGCACGCCCGTGCGCACGCGCACCTTCGGCATCGCCAAGGGCTTCCCCGACCGCTACGACCCCAACGAGTTGCTCGCTCAGAACGGCATGACGGTCGAGAACATGGCCGCCGAAGCCGTAAGGCTACTGAACGAGTAAAAAACCTCCGCAAGGGAAGCACCCCTGCGGAGGTTTTTATTTTCGCGGCGCGAAAAACGAATAACCGTTCATACGCGATCTCCTTACTTATATATGTGTCGCGTTGCCGCCATTATAGCGACCGCCGCGAGCGACCACGCCGTCCGCGAAACGCCGTCTCAGCAGTAATAACCGACGTTTTCCCAGATAAAACCTACCAAAATAGACCTGTCCCTTTTTGGTAGGTACAATAACCCATAAGGTAAGTATGTTTCTGAGTTATTTCGTGTTGACCCATTTGAGCGGGATGGGGTATAACTCTACTCAACCGCTAGGGATTTTATTGAGAAAGGTGTTCTACCATGAGCAAGAACCTCTCCCAGCAGGTCGTTCTCGACCGCCGCGGCTTTGTCGCCGCTACCTTCGCAACCGTCGCCGGCCTTGGTCTTGCCGGCTGCTCCGACACCAGTGCCGAGGCCGACAAGGGTTCCGCCGCCGGCTCCTCCAAGAGCTCCGAAGATACCGAGGCTTCCACCACGCTCGACGCCAAGGCATTCGACAAGCTCGTCGACAACGGCCCCAAGGCCGACGACGACGCCATCGCCGCCAGCACCTGGGCGACGGCCGTCAAGGACGCCGACGTCTTTAAGATCGGTGGCGTTCAGACCTCCACGCTCTTCTCCCTCCTCAACGAGAAAGACGGTCAGACCCGCGGCTTCGACGCCGGTATCGCACAGCTCCTGTCCAACTACATCCTGGGCGAGAACAAGGTCGAGATCACCCAGGTGACCTCGGACACGCGCGAGTCCGTCCTGCAGAACGGCCAAGTCGACGCTGTCTTTGCCACCTACACCATCACTGACGAGCGCAAGAAGCTCGTCTCCTTCGCCGGTCCCTACTACTACACCCAGCAGGCCATCCTGGTGCTCACCGATAACGACGACATCAAGGGCGTCGACGACCTGGCCGATAAGAACGTCGCCGTCCAGTCCGGCTCCAACGGCCCCGCCATCCTGGAGGAGTTCGCCCCCAAGGCCAGCCAGCAGGAGTTCAAGACCGACGAGGAGGCCCGCCAGGCACTCCAGCAGGGCCGCGTTGACGCCTACGTCATCGACAACAACATGCAGCAGAGCGCCCTGGTCCGCGAGCCCGGCAAGTACAAGATTGCCGGCAAGCCCTTCGGCAGCAAGGAGCCCTACGGCATCGGCCTGCCGCTCGATTCCGACGGTGTCGCCTTTGTCAACGACTTCCTTAAGAAGATCGAGGATGACGGCACCTGGACCGAGCTGTGGCAGATCTGCATTGGTGACCGTACGGGCGACACCAATGTTCCCGAGCTGCCCGAGATCGGCGCCTAGGCAGCGAGCCTAGTAACGGCCGCTACGAAACCATACGGAAACGCACGATGCGCTTTATTGCGCTAAACTGTTTCCACACTGAGTTGTCGGGGCTTCCGTACATACGGGAGCCCCTTTCCTTACCGGCGGGAGGTCCGCATGAGTCTCTCCGAGCTCTGGTCGCTCTATGGCCAGAACTATATCGACGCGCTGTTCGCAACCTGGGACATGACGCTTGAGTCATTTGCCATCGCCATGGTGCTAGCGGTCGCCGTCACCGTGATGCGCGTGTCGCCGCTCAAGCCGCTGCGCGTCTTTGGCGACCTGTATGTCCAGGTCTTCCGTAACATCCCCGGCATCGCGTTGCTCATCATCGTCGTCTACGCGCTGCCGCCGCTCAAGATCGTACTGCCCTATCGCACCTGCGTTATCGTCGCCACGGTGCTGTTGGGCTCGGCCTTTGGGTCCGAGAACTTTATGAGCGGCATCAACACCGTGGGCGTGGGTCAGGTCGAGGCAGCCCGCTCGCTCGGCATGAGCTTCAACCGCATCCTCGCCAAGATCGTGATTCCGCAGGCGCTGCGCTCGAGCGTGCTGCCCATGACGAACCTCTTTATCGCCGTCATGCTCACCACCGCACTCGGTAGCCAGGTGCCGCTTCAGCCGCAGGAACTCACCGGCGTGGTGAGCCACATCAACACGCGCTCGCTCGGTGGTGTCGCCGCGTTCTTTATCTCGGCCCTCGGCTATCTGGGCACGGCTTTTGTGGTAAGCCACATTGGCAACTACATCGATAAGAAGGTGAGGATCCTCCGATGAGCAAGCACTCCTCCCCCGCGCTCACCATGCGCGATGCACTCTACGAGGCTCCCGGCCCCAAGATGCGCGCCAAGATTCGCGTCGGCACCGCCATCTCACTTGTTGCCGTGGCCGCGCTCATCGCTCTGGTACTGCAGCGCTTTTATGTGACCGGCCAGCTTTCGGTCCATTACTGGTACTTCTTTACGCACCTCACCACCTGGAAGTTCCTGCTTGCCGGTTTTGAGGGCACCGTTAAAGTCGCGCTCACCGCCGGCGCCATCGCGCTGGTACTGGGCTTAGCCCTCATGCTCGGCCGTACCAGCGACATCAAGCCGTTGCAACTGGTCTGCCGCGTGCTCACCGATTTCTTCCGTGGCGTGCCGAGCCTGCTGTTCATCTACTTCTTCTTTTTGGTGCTGCCCCAGTACAAGATCGCGCTGCCGTCGTTTTGGATGCTCACGCTTCCCGTCGCGCTCGCTGCAACCGGCGTACTGGCCGAGATCTTCCGCGCCGGCGTCAACGCCGTGCCGCGCGGTCAGGTCGAGGCAGCCCAGGCGCTCGGTCTCTCCAAAGCTAAAATCACCTTTAAAATCGTGTTACCGCAAGCCATTCGGTTTATCATTCCGTCGTTGATTTCGCAGCTTGTGGTCGTAGTCAAAGACACCACCGTTGCCTATGTGGTGAGCTACCCCGACCTCATGCAAAACGCCCGCGTGCTCATTACCAACTACGACGCCCTCGTGTCGGTCTACCTGGTAATCGCGGTCATCTACATCCTCATCAACGTCGCAATTAACAAGGCCGCTGTCTACGTTTCGCACAAGACCGGCGCGACCATCATCCGCTAACGCTTTACCATTTCGAGTCATAAGGAGCCGAGCACCATGGCACAGAGCACCTCTTCCACCGGCAATCAGCCGCTGATCGAGCTCAGGCACGTCGATAAGCACTACGGAGATCTGCACGTCCTCAACGACATCAATCTCTCAGTCGACCGCGGCGAGGTCGTCGTTGTGATCGGTCCCTCGGGCTCGGGCAAGTCGACCATGTGCCGCACCATCAACCGCTTGGAAACCATCGACTCAGGTGAGATCCTCATCGAGGGCGAGCCCCTGCCGCAGGAGGGCAAAGATCTTGCCCGCATGCGTGCCGAGCTGGGCATGGTGTTTCAGCAGTTCAACCTGTTCGCACATATGACCGTACTACAGAACGTCATGCTGGGACCGGTCGATGTGCTGGGCGTCTCCAAGGACGAGGCTCGCGAGCGCGCCATGGACCTGCTGGGCCGCGTGGGCGTTGCCGAGCAGGCCGATAAGGTGCCTGCACAGCTCTCGGGCGGCCAGCAACAGCGCGTAGCCATCGCCCGATCGCTTGCCATGCAACCCAAGGCCATGCTCTTTGACGAGCCCACGAGCGCCCTTGACCCCGAGATGATCAACGAGGTGCTCGAGGTCATGGTGCGTTTGGCCCAGCAGGGCATGACGATGATCGTCATCACGCACGAGATGAACTTCGCCCGCCGCGTGGCCGACCGCGTCGTGTTTATGGCCGACGGCCAGATCGTGGAAACCGGCACACCCGACGAGTTCTTCGACCATCCCCAGACCAAGCGCGCCCAGGACTTCCTCAACTCCATCAAGGACCACTAACCCAATGGCTCTGTTAGACCAGGATTGACATGCCGACCTGCCGGCTAACTCGCCGTCTCCCCGTCGGGCGCCGGCGTCTTGAC
>NZ_JADMWW010000022.1 GCF_015548375.1 Collinsella aerofaciens | reverse complement strand
CTGACCCCATATCGTTGGGGCCAGGCCCGATTTTGCCTCTTGACAATGTCCTGCTCATATTAAAAGGAACGTCCCCAAGTGCCGGCAGTTTGGGACAGTCATTGTTGATGAGAATCGGGCGCAGCGCCAAAAGCCCCGCTCGGCGAGATGTCGAACGGAAAGGTGCCGCAGCGATTGAAGGCGGCGATGAACATGCGGATGGCGTTGGACGGCGTGGTGCCCACGAGCTGGGTTGCCGCCGCGAAGGCCGCCTTTTCCTCGGGCAAGACCTTCGCGACAACCGGGGTCATGTGTTCTGCCATGGCGCTTCCTTTTTGAAACGACGGTGGTGCGAATGGATGCGGGCCACGCGGCTGGGCGACGGGCTGTGAAGGCAACCCGATTGGCCCGCATCTGGAGTTTGTTCTACGGCGTTGGTATTACTTGGTATTCCTAAGTATTACCCCGCAGATAGAATACCATACCCGACCCCATGGGGACGGAGAAAAAACGGATCATTTTGTTGCTGAGTAAGTATTTACAGCGTGATGATGTCCGAGATATTGAGGGCCTGAGCGTCGACGGCATCGTGTGTAGCAAGCAACAGCATGCGGCCGTCGAGCAAGTCGAGCACGATCTCGGCGCATGCGTCGCGCGCAGCGGTATCTAGGCCGGTAAAGGGCTCGTCCAGAATCACTGCGCCGCCCGGACACAGCAGGGCTCGGGCAATCTCGACACGACGGCGCTGTCCACCCGAAAGCTCGGCCACGCGGGCATGCACATCGACCCCCGGCACCAGCAGGCGCAACAGGGCCGCGGCACTCGAGGCGTCCACGCGCGCGTCGGCGCACACCAGCACGTTATCCAAAGCCGAGGCGCCCTCTACCAGGCGCACATCCTGAAACACCATGGAGCACGGCGCGCACTCCCCCGCCGCCAGCGCAAGCAGCGTCGACTTGCCCACGCCCGAGGTGCCCATCACACAGATACGCCCACCCGCAGGCACGTTGAGCACCAGCCCGTCGAGCGCCGGCGCCCAGGGCGCACGATCGCCCACGGCAAGCGCAAGCTCCGCCGCAGCGCCGGCGCCAGCAGGGTCGCCCGAACGCCCGCGAGTACCACGCCCATGTGCCCACACGGCAGCACGCCACGCCGCGGGCCCCGAAGCCCGCAGCAACCACACCAGCACACGCTCGCATGCCCGCGATGCCGCCACGACCAACACGGTCCAAGCCAGCAGGTCAGCCGTCTCGATGAGCAGCTTCGCCTGATAGATGCGCTCGCCCACGGTGCCCGTCGCCATGCCGATCAGCTCCGCCGCCACGCCGGCCTTCCAGCTCATGCCAATCACGGCGCGGGCGCACGAAAGCACAAACGGCAGGACTTCGCGCCAGGTGTGGGCACAAAACAGTCGCCAACCCCGCACGCCATGCAGACGAAACATCTGCTCCAGCGGCTTATCCGCTTGCGTCAAACCCTCGACCAGCGAAAAATACACGCCCGGAAGCGCCATCAAAAAGACCGCCGCAATGCTCACGCGCGCCGACCCCAGCCAAATGAGCAGCAGGACCACCACGCAGGCAACCGGCGTCGCCTTAACAAACGAAAGCGCCGGAGCCACCAAGCGGACAAACGCCTGCGAGCGCGACGAAATTCCGGCCAGCAAACCACCGCACACCGCGGCAAGCGCCAAACCGCCTAGAATCCGCGCACCCGAGCCCGCCAGAATCGCCCACGTGCCGGCATCGCATACCAGCCGCAGCAACGCCACCACAACAGCACCCGGACCCGGCAAAATCAGCGGCTGTGCCACCAGCGCCGCCGCGAAGACCCACACGGCAAGCCAAAAGGCGGCGACGGCACCTGCTGCCGCCACCGCCTTCATACGCTCTGTCATTTGTCGAGCAAACACACGCACGGGCTACTCCATGTAGTAGAAATCGTCAGCCGGAAGTTTACCACCCACGGCGCTCGCGTCCGCGTCGGCCAGCACCTGCAGATACCCACTAAGTGCCGCCTTCATATCCTTGCCCGTCTGGCACACAAGCATGCACCCGGGAATCGCCCTCTCGGCAATCTTGGCGTTGTCCACGATGCCAGCATCGACCACGGCCTGCGCCCAGTCTGCCGGCGCCGCATTGACGGCCTTAACGCTCGCCGCATGGCAGCGCAAGAATTCCGCCACGGCCTCGGGATGCTCCTCGGCAAAGGCACGGCGCACCACGGTTACGCCCGTCAGCAAACGGGAGCCCGTGTCGCCCGCCAGCTCATCCCACACATCGGTCAGGCTTACCGGCGCCGACAGCTTGCCTCCGCTCTTTGCAATGGCAGCGGTCTTGAAGGGCTCGGGCAGCACGCCCACAGCAGACGGATCGGCAAGCAGCGCCGAGAGCACCTCGGTGGGCTCGCTCTTAAACTCAAGCGCCACCTGACCGGTCAGGCCCGCGCGCTCCAGCAGATAGTTCATGACGTACTCCGGTGTGGTGCCCTTGCCCGTCATGTAGACGGTACGACCCGCCAGGTCACCAAACGAAGTCACGTCCGCGTCGCCCGTCACCACGCTCAGCACGCCAAGCGTATTGATATCAATGACCTGTACCGCACCCTCGGTCTTGTTGTAGAGAACGCTCGCCACGTTGGCGGGTACCAAGGCAATGTCGACATCGCCCTGAATCACCTTGGGCACGATCTCGTCGGCGGCAGTGTTGATCGCAAAGTCGAACTCATTGTCTGTCTCGCCATCGGCTGCCTGGTCCATAAACTGCACCAGACCGATCGACGTCGGACCCTTGAGCGAGGCGACGTGCACCTCGACCGGCTCTGCGGCAGCACCGGCGCCGTCCGTGGCAACCGAGCCCGCGGCGGACCCGGCACCGGCAGCCCCGCCGCCACAGCCCGCGAGCGCAAGTGACAGGGCGCCCGCGGCGAGCGCCGAGGCAAACCCCCGGCGCGACATCTCAACATCAAACGCGCGCATCGCTAGCATGTCCCCTCGTTAGGCATCGACCAGGCATGATGGTCGGTATGCAGCAACTCCTCGGCCAGCGGCGAGAGCGGCGCGCCCAAAAACTCGCGGTAGCACGCCTGGACATCGGGATTCTCGTGCGAGAAACGAATGTCCGCCTTCGCATCCAGGCTCCACAGCACCTGGCCACGCTCAGCCGCCAGCTCGCAGCCGTCGTGGATGGGCTGACCGCCGCCACCGACGCAGCCGCCCGGGCACGCCATGACCTCAACAAAGTCATATCTCACACGGCCGTCGCGAATCGCGTCGAGCAGACGGGCGGCGTTGCCCAGCCCGTGCGCCACGGCGACGCGCACCTTGGTACCGTCGATATCGGCCACGGCCTCCTTCCAGCCCTCGAGTCCGCGCACGTCAGTGAAGAAGTCGGCATCCGGGTTCTTGCCCGTCACCAGGTAATATGCCGAGCGCACGGCGGCCTCCATCACGCCGCCCGTGGCGCCAAAGATCACACCCGCGCCCGTGCCAAAGCCCAACGGCGTATCGAGCGGCTCCTCGACCAGCGTGTCAACGCTCACGTGGCTCGCGCGGATCATGCGCACCATCTCGCGCACCGTCAGCGCAACGTCCACGTCGGGCGCGCCGCCCTCGCCCATCATGCTCGGCAGCGCACACTCGGCCTTCTTGGCCGTGCATGGCATAACGGACACCACGAACAGACGCTCGGGCTCCACGCCCAGCACCTTGGCGTAGTAGGTCTTGGCGATAGCGCCGAACATCTGCTGCGGCGACTTTGACGTGGACAGGCTGTCGACAAACTCGGGGTAACGTGCCTTCACAAAGCGCACCCAGCCCGGGCAGCAGCTCGTAAACATGGGCCAGCCGCGGCTGTCGCCCTCACCCTTAGCGGCGGCGCCCAGGCGCTCGAGCAGCTCGGAGCCCTCCTCCATAATGGTGAGGTCGGCCGAGAAATCGGTATCGAACACATACTCAAAGCCTACGCGGCGCAGCGCGCAAGCCAGACGCTCGACGGTTGCCTCCTCGCGCGGAATGCCGAGCTCCTCGCCCCAAGCACTACGCACGGCCGGCGCGATCTGCACCAGCACGATCTTGTCGGGATTAGCGAGCGCGTCAAACACGGTCTCGGTGTCGTCGCGCTCGCGCAGCGCGCCCGTCGGGCAATGCGTGATGCACTGGCCGCACGCGACGCAATCGGTCTTGCCGATCGGCACGCGCCCGCGGGTGCCCACGGCGGTATGCGTGGCGCGGTTGGTCAGGTCCCAAATCCCTAGGCCCTGTACGCTCTCGCACACCTTGATGCAGCGCATGCATTTAATGCACTTGTCGTTTTCGCGGATGATGGGGAAATCGAAATCCCAGCCCTCGCCCGCCAAATGCCTTTGATACGGCAGATAGAAAATGCCCAGGTCGTTGGCAATGGTCTGCAGGTTGCAGTTACCGCTGCGCACACAGCTCGTGCAGCGTGAATCGTGCTGCGAAAGCAGCAGCTGCACGTTGGTGCGGCGCGCCTCGCGGGCCTTGGGGCTGTTGGTGTGGACCACCATGCCATCGAGCACGTAGTTGTTGCAGGCGGCAACCAGCTGGTCGCAGCCCTCAACCTCGACCACGCACACGCGGCAGCCGCCGATCTCGTTCAGATCGCGCAGGTAGCACAGGGTGGGAATCTGGATGCCGACGGACTTGGCCGCGTCCAGGATCGTGGTGTGCTCGGGCACCACGACCTCGCAATTATCGATAGTGAGCTTGACCATATTGAGTGCTCCGCTTTCGGTGTTATCGCTGACAGTGGGGTTGTTGAGCTCTACCATTCCAGGTTCCTCCCTCCGCGGAACGCGCCAAAACCAAAGTGGTCGCAACGCAGGCAGCGGCTTGCCTCCTGGCGCGCCTCCTCCTCGGTAAGGCCCTGCTCGACCAGATTCCAATCGTGAATACGCTCGCCGGCCTCGCGCTCACCCAGCTCGCAGCGGCCGCACTCGTGCTTGCCCTTAAACTGAACGGTCGGCAGCTCCACGTCGAGCTTGATCTTGTGGTCGAAGCCCAGATAGCGGTCGATGTTTGCCGAAGCCACGCGGCCGGCGTTGATGGCACGGATGACGGTGGCGGGGCCGGTCTGGCAGTCGCCGCCGCTAAAGAGGCCATCGAAGTTGGGCACGGCACCGTCCGAGTCGGTGACCACGCAACCCCACTTGCAGGCGATGCCCATGTCCTCAAACGGCTTGGAATCGATGTCCTGGCCAATGGCGACAAACACGCGCTCGCAGGGGATGACGCGCTCGGGCGTAGCGGCGGCACGCGGAGCCGGACGACCGCGGCGGGGCTCGCCGATAATCTGCGGTTGCACGCGCAGGCCGCTCACGCGACCATCTTCGCCCGTCTCGATGGCGAGCGGCGCCGTGAGCTCCAGAACCTCGCAACCCTCGGCCTGGGCGCCGGCAATCTCGGCGTCCTGGGCCGTCATATCGCAGATGCGACGGCGGTAGACGATGCTCACCTTTTCGGCACCGCAGCGCACGGCAGAGCGCGCCACGTCCATGGCCACGTTGCCGCCGCCGATGACGCACACGCGCTGGCCGCTCAGGTCGGGCAGCTCGTCGTCTCCGATGGCGCGCAGCATCTTGACGGCCGACTCCACGCCGGGCGCCTCTTCACCCGGAAGGCCGAGCTTCTTGTCGCTATGGGCACCGATGGCCAGGTAGACGGCATCGAACTCGTCGCGCAGGCGAGCGAGCTCCTCGCCGTTCACGGAGTGATCGAGCTCAACGTCGATGCCGGCGCTCAAGATCCAGTCGATCTCGGCCTGCAGGCGCTCGCGCGGCAGACGATAGCTGGGGATGCCGTAGCGCAGCATGCCGCCCAAGTGGTGGCGCTGCTCAAAAATGGTCACCTTGTGGCCCATCACGGCCAGGTAGTAGGCACAGGAAAGGCCAGCCGGGCCGCCGCCGATCACGGAGACGCGCTTACCGGTGTTGTCCACTACATGCGGCTTGTGGTCGTTGAGGTCACTGTGCTCAACGGCAAAACGCTTGAGGGCGAGGATGTTCATGGGGTCGTCGACCATGCCACGGCGGCAATGCATCTCGCAGGGATGCTCGCACACCAGGCCGCAAACGAGCGGCAGCGGGTTATTCTTGCGGATGACCTTGACGGCATCGGCATAGCGGCCGGCCTCGACGAGCGAAATGTAACCGGGAATGTCGACATGCGCCGGACAGCCCGAGACGCACGGGACGCGGGCCTCGCGGTCAAAGCCACAGGAGTGCTCGCGGATGTGGTGCTCAAAATCGTCACGGAAACCGCGGATAGCCGTAAGCGCCATGGCGCCGGCCTCGTAACCGATGGCGCAATCGCTCGAAAGATAGATGGTGCGGGCGGTGCGCTCGATCAGATTGAGCGTGGACTCGTCGGCGCGGCCCTCGAGCACATCGGCGAGCAGATCGCTCAGCGCGCTCAGGCCCACGCGGCAGGGCGTGCACTTGCCGCAGCTCTGGGTGGAGCACAGGTTGACGAGCGCTGCCGTAAACTCAACGGGACACGGGGCGAGCGAACTCACCGCCAGACGACGTCCGAGCGCATCGTGCAGGTCGTCCATGACGGCCTGAGCGTGGCTGCGTTCCATTACGTGCAGTCGAGCCATAAGATCCCCTCTCACATGGCAGCCCGGAGGCGAGGCCGGGCGAAATCGCTACACGCACAACACTGACCTAAAAAGTTGTGAGGTCTCCATACGGTTCGGCAGGCGGTATAAAATGTCACCCTCAGCGGTGAAATAGAACATTACCGCAGATAAATGCCATATTTGATAAAACGCGTTACCAAATTGCAATATTCAATGTGAAAAAGAGCGCCTTACTATTTTTCCTTTTTGATCCGTTTTCCTCCGTCTCCTTCGGATCACATGATCCCTTGGGAACGGAGGAAAACGGATCGTTTTTGGTGCAAAAGGGCCAGGTTTGTTTGCACCAATCTCACTTGCGCTAGATGAAGAGCTCGCATTCCTTCCGCGCGACGCAAACCTTGCTCAGCATCTGGGAAACAGCGGATAGTTTGTTGGAATCAAGCTTGCGAGCACCTCGCGGACATACGGCGATGCAGCGCATGCAGGAGATGCACGCCTCGCCAGCTGCTCGTTTGGGGTCACTCTTGTCGATAGCGCAAACGGGGCACGCCGCGGCGCATGCACCGCAGGAGACACAATCCTCTGTTGCCTCGGGTGCCATGCGGTGACCTCCGGCTTGTTTATAAGGACGATTGCCGGGGATAGAGGGCCCGGACGCATCCTCAGCCAACAGCTTTTGCTGAATTTGCTGCGCAAACTCTGCGAGCTGCGCCGCATCCTGCGCATCCGGTCGCCCAGCAGCAAACTGACGAGCAACGGAATGCTCAGCAATAGCAGAAACCGCTGCAACAACCCTAAATACGGCGCGCTTCGCAACGTCCTCCAGCTCTACGAGCGTGTCCTCAAACGCGCGGTTTCCGTATACGCAAACCAAAACAGCCCGAGCCCCGTTGCCGCGCACCATGCCCAACCGGTCAGCCACCACAGCCGGGATTCTACCGGCATACGCCGGCACAGAGATTACGGCCACGTCGTCCTCAGTCATCGAGACAGCGCTGAAATCTAGCCCGCTATCGGCCAGATCGACGGTAACGGTATTCTTGCCCAGTGCCCCGGCCACAAGGCCAGACACCTTCCGCGTTCCACCCGTCGGACTAAACACAATTTCGAATACGCTCATCGAGGCACCCTCCCCTACGCCTGGCAACGCGTCAAGCCGCTTTCACATCCAGCCAGAGTATACGGCGCATGGGATCCCCGTTTTGGTGCACCAAGCACCCCAATGCACCCACCCTACGCTGTCTGCCTCTTCGTTTTGTATAAATTACGGTACAGATTGTATATATTTACGGGATACCGCCGTGTTCTCCCGAGGTACCCCATCCTGGCCCGTGCAAAAAACGGAGTATTCTGCAACGTGACCGCGCCAGCAATACCCCGAGCGGGCAAACCTTTAGGGCGCTGCGTCATTTTGGGTTCCGACATGGCGAGAATGACGCGCCCCTGCTCCGGAAAACGACGAAATCTGACTCAGAACGCTCGCTAGGGATATCCGAAAGCCACCGTTGGCGACGTCAAATCATATGCAGACAACTCGAACTGCAGAATACTCCAAAAAATGCACGGCGCACCCCATGGGACCCATTGCCGCATGGTAGGAAACAGGCCCACGGCATCCTCTAGATGCATTCCCGAGGAAATCACATTTGAACTAGCGATCGGATACGGCAAACAAAAAGGGCCCCGAGCGTAGTTGCTCGGGGCCCTTGGTTCACCTCGCTCTAGCGGGCGATGCGTATGTTACTTGCGCTTGCCGCCGCCGTCACCGGGGCGACGGGAGCTGCCGCCGCGCTTGCCGCCACGACTATTGCCATAGCTACCACGATTATCGCGACCACCGGCACGGCCGCCGCGGGAGCCGGCCTGGTTGCCGCCACGCCCGCCACGATAGCCGCCACGACGCTCCTCGCGGGTATCGTCGTAGTTGCGCCAGTCATCGCGACGATCGCGGCTGGCACGCGGATCGCGGCGATCGCGCGACTCGTTAGAGCGGCCAGCACCGCTGCGGCTGCCATTGCCACGAGTGCCCTCGCGATGCTCGCCGCCACGGCCACCGCGCTCATCAAAGCGCTTGCCGCCACGGGACTCTCCGCCGCGAGTACCACGCTCGCCACGCGAACCGCGGCCCTCGCCGCCACGGCGCTCATCACGGCCGCCGCGCTCGCCATCGCGACCGGAACGACGACGATCGCCCGAACCACGCTTGCCGCCACGCGAGCCACGGCCCTCGTCCTCGCGCTCAACACGGCGACGACCGCCGCGGTCCTCGTCCTCGCGGCGACGGCGATGCGCCTCGCCCTGGAACTGCTTGGCACGGCGCTCGGCACGGTTGCCGCGCGGGGCCTGCTCAACGACACCAGCACCGCCGCGCTCCTCGGCAGCCACCTCGCGGGCCACGCTCTCCACAGCCTCGTCCACGCGAGCCTGAACGCCCTCGCGCACGCGGGTCTTGCCGCCGCGCTTGGGACGGCTCGGACGCTCACCGTCGCCGCGACGCTCGTCTCGACCGCGGTTGGAACGACCGGCCACATCACCGTAATCGTCGCCGTTGCGTTTGCCGTCGCGACGCGCCTGCTCAAGCTTCTTCTTGCTCTTGGACTTGCCGCGCTTGGTCTTCTTCTTCACCTTAAAGGCCGCAGGATCGCGCTCGGGGTCAACCGCGGGCGGATTGGGGCCCACATGCAGGTCGCCGGCCTCGTAGATGTCGGCGGTCTTGTCCATGAGCTTCTCGATCTCGTAGAACTCATCGACATCCTGCTCGGTCACAAACGTGATGGCCCAGCCCAGCTCGCCGGCGCGGCCCGTACGGCCAATACGGTGGATGTAGTCGGTCGGCTCGGCCGGCACGTCAAAGTTCACGACGTAGCGCACGTCGCTGATGTCGATGCCGCGGGCGAGCACGTCGGTTGCCACCAACACGTCGACGGTACCGTCGCGGAAGGCCGAAAGGGCACGCTCGCGCTGAGCCTGGCTGCGGTTGCCGTGAATCGCGGCGGCCTTGATGCCCTTGCGCTCCAGACGACGGCAGCAGCTGTCGGCGCGGTGCTTGGTGCGCATAAAGACGATGGTGCGCTCCGGGCCCTCCTTCTTGAGGAACTCGGGCAGCAGATTGTTCTTGGCCTCGATGGACACCGGGAATACAAACTGGTCGACGGTGTCGGCGGTCGACGTGGCGGGCGCGATCTCCACGCGTGCCGGGTCGCTCACCAGGTCGGTGATCTCGCCCACGGCCTCCTCGTCGAGCGTGGCCGAGAACAGCAGCGTCTGACGCTCGGCCGGCGTCTCGCGCACAATGCGGCGGACGGCGGGCAAAAAGCCCATGTCGAGCATGCGGTCGGCCTCGTCCAGCACCAGCACCTTGACCTCGTCCAGGTGGCAGGCGCCCTGCTCGATCAGGTCAACCAGACGGCCCGGCGTAGCGACCAGGATGTCACAGCCGTACTTGAGCGCCGCGGTCTGCGGCTTGTAGCTCACGCCGCCCACGACGGTCACGGCGACATGGCCAGTGACGTCGGCAATCTTGCTCGCGACCTCGTCGATCTGCTGGGCAAGCTCGCGCGTGGGGGTGATGACGAGCATCAAGGGACCGCGACCGTTGCCCTCGGGCTTCTTGGCGCCGCGACGGCGGTTGCGACCGCCACGCTCGCGCACGGGCTTGGGCGGAGCGATGTGCTCCAGGTTGTTCATGGTCGGCAGCAAGAAGGCGGCCGTCTTGCCGGTGCCGGTCTGAGCAGCGGCAAGCAGGTCGCGGCCCTCGAGCACCACGGGGATCGAGCCAGCCTGGACAGGCGTGGGCGCCGTGTAGCCTAGGTTCTCGATAGCACGAAGCATCTCGTCCGAAAGGCCCAGCTCGTCAAAGGCGGGCAGGCTCTCGGTAGCGGACTCGACGGTCTGGGCAGCATTGGCCTCATCGGCGGCATCGAAGGCAGCCTGGGTCATGGCCTCGCGGGCCTCGTCCAGAATCTCGGCGTCCGTGACGTCGGATACAGAATTACGCATATGTTGTTGTTCCTTATCTGCACGCGCAATGGGCACGGCATGCGGCCGCGCGGGCGTGCTTGGTAGTGCGCTAATACATACAAAAACAGGTGCGCACAGAGAGGACGTTGCTCAGCACGCTGGCGATCGCTTTGGCAGCCCTATCACGCGCCGTCCAGACGCAGCAGCTCTAAGCGATGGAGCAGATTCGCCGCCGGTTAGTATACCCGCACTCCGTATGCCCCCACGTAAACCACAGATGACGAGGCGGACGGGGCGGGCCTGGCCGATTGTCTCAATCTGTAACAGATGCAGGGCAAAACCGGGTCCAAATGTTACAGAACAAGACAGAGGGGGATTTCCGTCCAGTCCAAACCAAATCTCTCAGTCTTCCTGCAATTTCGAACATGTGGCCTATAATGTTGCTTTGGTTACGCTGTATATTGCGCAGCCATTTAATACGTCGCCCACCGGGAGCCATTAATTCCTATCGCCATATTGGCTAGGAAGCAATCAAAGGAGGTATCCGTGGCAGCAGAGACGCCTTGCTCGGTCCTCTATAACGATATCCGCTCGTTCGGCGGTCTTAAACAACTCGAGATCGCCCGAATGCTCATCAATGGAAACTCTTATCTCGGCAGTACCCTGCTCGAGAAATGCTCTTCCAACCGCTCGTATCTCACCCGTTACATCGTCCATCGCAAGCCTGACCAGTGCGCGCCCGCCATCTACAGCGACTTTACCGTCACCACGCTCAACCTTTCCGCGGCAATCTGCAGCAAGCTCGGCGGCGGCGAGTCCGCCTATCGGGCAATCGCCGAGCACTATCGCGGTCCGGCCGCCAACGAAATGATGTCGGCTCTCGCCAGCTACAAGCTGGACAGCCGCCTATATGCAAATGCCCTCAATCGCATCGACAACTTTGACGGCAATGCCGTGCGTGAGAAAAGCACGCTTTACCTTATGCTCTTTGTGGCAACGGGGGCGCTCGCCGATCCCGTTCAGGGCGTGGCCACCGTCGAGCGCTTTTGCGACAGCAAGACGGGTGGGCACTTTGGCACCACCGAAACTACCGTCGGACGTGGCTTTATGGGCAGTCTGGATCAGCCGCACGCCGTCGCTCCCAACCTCGGTCTGCTCAGGACACATGCCGACAACTGCGTCGACATGCAAATCCATCCCCTCACACGCGATCCGCGTGGCACGGTAATTGGATCCTTGCCCAAAACCTCGCCCAGCATCACCGATGTGGGCGCCGACGCATCGCGCGAACATCTTCGCATTTGGCTTGAGGGTGAGCACTGGTACGCCCAGGGCCTTGGATCGACCAACGGCACGGTGCTCGAATCGAGCGCGGGCGACGGCGATATCGTAATCGAGCCGCCGCGCGACCTACGCGAGCCCGGCAAGATCTATCCCCCAGTGGAAATCGAAAACAGCGACAGGCTCCATCTGGGTCTCTACACGACATTCCTTGTCATTGTGGACTAGCGCGGACGGCGATCGAAAGACGGTCGCCGTCCGTCTTTCGTCTTCTACCTTCTGCGTCGTAAACGACAATGCTCAGCGGTATACGTGGGCAGTGCGGCTATCATGGTACTTTACCGATATCCGCACTGCTCGCGTAAACGTGCGGCAACCCATGCCAGACAAAGGAACGCCATGGATACTACCGATAGCGCCTATGGCGACAAACTCGTCCGTCTCGATACGTTCGATACCGCCGTGGCGGTCGACCCCAGCGCCGAGGACGACGCCAAGCGTCGGTTTATGACGCTTATTCTCCAGACGGCCCACCGCAACAACGGCAACATCGGGCACGTGCTGCGCGCGACCAACACGAGCGGCGAGGTCTTTGCCGTCAAGCTACTCAAGGACAATGCCATCCTTTCCGGCCAAGCCCCCGACCGCTCCGCCGAGCAATCGGCAGCGCACCTGGCCAGCACCGCCGCGCTGTTCGAGGAGTACCGTCATCTGTGTACCGTCTCGCACCTGCGCGGATTTCCGCGCGTCTATGGCTACGGATCGTGCGAGGATGACCCTCTCATCCTCATGGAGTGGGTCGAGGGCACCTCGCTCAAGCAGGCGCTGCCCCTGCTTCCGCACGACGCCTCGGGCGGGCTGACCACCCAGATGGTCGCCGCCGTCGGAAACGCCGTGCTTCGTGCGCTCTTGATGACCCAAGGCCTCGTGAATCCGGTCATCTATCGCGACCTATCGCCTGCCAATATCATGTTCCGCACCACCAGCCGAACACTCGAGCAGCAGATTGCCGATTGTTCCTTTGACCCCTGCCTCATCGACATGGGCTCCGCGACCATGGCTCTCGGCGACGACACGATCACCCGGCGCGCCGACATCTGGCGCTTTGCCACACCCGCATACGCCGCGCCCGAGATGCTCACGCAGGATATCGAAGGCATCGCGGCCCTTCGCCGTTCGCCCGCGATCGACGTCTATGCGCTTTCGAGCATTCTGTACCAGCTCTACAGCGGTCGCAAACCGTTTGACTTTGAGTCGACGGACGCCGCTGCAACCGGCTCGTTCTATCTCGTAAAGACCAAGACCAAGCCGGCGCCGCTCGAGCCGCGCTGCGAGGGCGATGAAGCGCTCGTCCAAATCATCATGAAGGGTCTCTCAGTCGAGCAGTGCGATCGTCCCACCGAGCAGCAGATGCTCGAGGTGCTCTCGGCATACCTCACCGATGCCGAATCCGAGGGCCGCGAAGGCACAGGAGACGAGGCCGCGATTGATATCGATTCTAGCACGCACCTTAAGGTCGACGTCGCCGGCGAGCGCGCGCGAGAGATCCTGGAGCAGGCCCGGCACGATGCCATGACCCGCCGCCGCTTTATTATCGGTGGCGTCGTTGCAGCCGTTGCGGGGCTCAGCGTCATTGGGGCGGCGACCCATGGCTTTGGCATCCCCGACTACCTGGACGGCATCCGCGGTTCGCTTGACGACTACACTTGGGATCAGCTGCAGGAGATTTCGCTCAAGATTAAGGCCGCCGAGACCCGTAGCGAGGCACGCGAGATTGCCAAGCGCTATCACCTGCTCGATGCCGATGGGCATATCCCCTATCCGTGTACCAAGCGTATCACGCTCACCAACGGGCTGCAGGTTGGCGCGCAGCTTGTGGGCATCCGCCACGATGAGCTTCTGGACGGGACGGGCAAGGCCGGGTTGACGTTTATGTTCGACGCGGGTATTGCCGAGCGCAACGCTGCGGCTGAACCGCCGAGCGCCGGCTGGGCAGATTGCGAGCTGCGGGAGTGGCTCAACGGCGACGGCCTTAAGCTGCTGCCCAACGAGTTGCGCGCGCTCATTAAAGGTGTCAAGAAGGTCTCGAACAATGTGGGCGCCGCCAACAGCGCATCGTGCCTGAGCGAGTTGCCCGCAACCCTTTGGCTGCCCGCCATGGTCGAGCTGTGCGGTACGCAACCGCCCGATTCGTTTACCGAGGACTATCACTACCTGGCAGACATCTACAACGGCGAGGGCAAGGAGTATCAGCTCTTCCGCGAGCTCAAGGTAAGCCCGTATTCCACGAACGAGACGATGGTCCGCCAGTGGAAGGGCAAGGACACCTGCTGGTGGGAGCGCACGGTGAGCCCCGACACATCGGAGAGCGAAGGCACGCTCTATATGAACCGCGTGGGACACGACGGCGACGTCTTTACGTACGCAACGCCTGCGGAAAAGCCAAACAAGCTAACCTGTGTGATCCCCGGGTTCTGTATCTAGGCGGCGAGCGTCTTGCCGCAACGGGACCCCTCCCCGGCAATTGTCTCGATCTGTAACAGTTAGAGGTCATTTTCCCTGCTAGATGTTACAGATTGAGATGATTGGTTGGGACGGTCCATCGGCCAACCATCCATCCTCATCTGTAACGAAATCTCATACATTTCTTTCTGTACTGGACACCCCCAGGGGGTATGGGTGTATAGTATCGGCAGGTTAACATTTCCGACACTACGTCACAGAAAGGAGAAGCCATGGCTCAAGATAAGTTTGACGTGGGCGGCATGACGTGCGCCGCGTGCCAAGCGCACGTGGACCGTGCCGTCAGCAAGCTCGACGGCGTCGAGAGCGTCGCGGTCAATCTGCTCGCCGGCTCTATGCTGGTGGACTACGACCCTGCGCAGGTCTCCCCCGACGATATCTGCACCGCTGTCGATCGCGCTGGCTACTCGGCCTCGCCCATCAGCACGGGCACCGACGCTGTCCAAAGCGGCAGCTCGCAGGCCAGGTCTGGCGTCACCCATATGGAGTCGCCGACCAAAAAGTTGGAGGCCGCCGCCTCTGCCATGCGCACCCGCCTCATCGTCTCGATCGTATTCCTTGTCCCACTGTTCTACATAGGCATGGGGCACATGCTCGGCTGGCCGCTGCCCGGCATCTTCACCGACCACACCCACAGCATGACGCTCGCGCTCACCGAGCTCGTCCTGCTCATTCCCATCGTCTACGTCAACGACGCGTACTTTATCAACGGGTTTAAATCACTCGCGCACGGCGCGCCTACTATGGACGCCCTTATTGCCGTGGGCGCCACCGCCTCCATCGCCTGGTCGCTCTACGCCATGTTCATCATGGCCGACCAATTAGCCGCGGGTCAGGTCCACGAGACCATGATGACGGGCATGGACAATCTGTATTTTGAGAGTGCGGGCACGATCCTGTCGCTGGTCACCGTGGGCAAATACCTCGAGACGCGCAGCAAGTCCAAGACCGGCGGCACCATCGAGGCGCTGATCGACCTGGCGCCCAAGACCGCGACCGTCGTGGCAGAGGACGGCAGCGAGGCCACCGTCGACGTCGACAGTATCCTTCCCGGCCAGGTCCTGCGCGTGCGCCCCGGCGAGTCCATCCCCGTCGATGGCGTGGTGCTCGAGGGCAGCTCGGCCGTGGACGAGAGCGCGCTGACCGGCGAGTCCATCCCCGTGGAAAAGACCGCCGGCGACACCGTCAACGCCGCCACTGTCAACCGCACCGGCTCGTTTACCTTCCGCGCCACACGCGTGGGCGCCGACACGTCGCTCGCCAAGATTGTCCAGCTCGTCGAGGACGCCAACGCCACCAAGGCGCCCATTGCTCGACTGGCCGACAAGGTCGCCGGCGTGTTTGTGCCCGTGGTGTTCGTGATCTCGGCCGTGACCTTCTTGGTGTGGATGGCACTGACCGAAAGCGTCAACGAAGCGCTCACCTCCGCCGTCGCTGTGCTGGTGATCAGCTGCCCGTGCGCGCTGGGCCTGGCCACGCCCGTCGCCATTATGGTCGGCACCGGCAAGGGCGCCGAGATGGGCATTCTGTTTAAGAGCGCCGAGGCGCTGGAGAACCTGCGCAGCGTGGGCACCGTGGTGCTCGACAAGACGGGCACCGTCACCCGCGGTAAGCCTGCCGTGACCGATATCGTGGTAGCCACGCGCGCCGACGGCTCGCCCGCCATGAGCGAAAAGGCGCTGCTCAAGCTGGCCGCCGCGTTGGAGCGCTCGAGCGAGCACCCGCTGGCCGAGGCGATTATGGCCGAGTGCGAGACACGCGGGATCGTCGCACGCATGGTCGAGGACTTTGCCGCCGTGCCCGGTCGCGGCGTTACGGCGCGCGAGGGGCAAAACGCCATTGCAGCCGGCAACGTACGCCTGATGAACGAGTTGGGCGTTACCGTGCCCGCGGGTCTTGCCGAGCAATTTGCCGCCGAGGGCAAGACGCCGCTGTTCTTTGCCAAGAACGGCGAGCTTGCCGGCACCGTTGCCGTGGCTGACGAGGTCAAGGAGACGAGCGCCGGGGCCATCGCCGCACTGCGCTCGCTTGGCGTCGACGTGCGCATGCTCACCGGCGACAACCGCGTCACCGCCGAAGCGATCGCCCGCCGCGTGGGGCTGAGCAGCGAACAGGTCATCGCCGACGTTCTCCCCGCCGACAAGGAACGCCACGTGCGCGAACTGCAGGATGCGGGCGGCAAGGTCGCCATGGTGGGCGACGGCATCAATGACTCCCCCGCCCTGGCGCGCGCCGACGTGGGCCTTGCCATCGGCACCGGCGCCGACATCGCCAAAGAAGGGGCAGATGTGGTGCTCATGCGCAGCGACCTCATGGACGTCGCCCGCGCCATCGAGCTTTCGCGCGCCACGATCCGCAACATCAAGCAGGACCTGTTCTGGGCACTGTTCTACAACGGCATCGGCATTCCGCTGGCGGCGGGCGTGTTCTTCCCGCTCACCGGATGGCAACTCTCGCCGATGTTTGGCGCCGCGGCCATGAGCCTGTCGAGCGTGTGCGTCGTAAGCAATGCGCTGCGCTTAAAATCCTTTAAGCCAAAAGTGGCAAAATAGGCTCACCATTAAGTCCATTTAGAACGGGTTTTCCAAGTGCCCGAGATTGACCTGAAAGAGGAGCGACGCGTACTTTGGTACGCGAGCGACGGTTTGAAGGTCAAGGTCGGGTGCCTGGGAAAGCCGACACAACAGAGAGGAATACCCATGCGTTTCACAATTAAGACTTCCGGCCTTATGTGCGGCCACTGCGACGCCACCGTCGAGACCGCGCTGCTCAACGTTGCGGGCGTAACCGACGCCGACGCCGACCACGAGACTCAGACCGTCCAGGTGGAGTGCGCCGACACCGTGACCCCCGAGCAGCTCGCCGCCGCTGTCGAGGGCGCCGGCGAGAAATTCCATGCCCTGTCCGTAACCGCCGCGTAGCAGGCGCCACCTGCCCCCTCAGAAGTTGCGGTGAAATACGGACTGTTGAGCCGCCCTAGGCCCTTAAACAGTCCGTATTTCACCGCAACTGACGGGGACATCCGGAAGATCGACCAGAAACGAGGACCCGCCATGATGGCAGACCACAAATCGGTGACCCGCATGCTCAAAACGGCACGCGGCCAGATCGACGGCATCTTGCGGATGGTCGATGAGGACCGCTATTGCGTCGACATCTCCACGCAGCTCATGGCAACACAGGCGCTCCTCGCGCGCATTAACGCCGACGTGCTCAAGGCGCATATCGAGGGCTGCGTGACTTCGGCAATCGAATCGGGCGACGAAGACCTCAAAGCCGCCAAACTCGCCGAAATCGAACGCGTCGTCGACAAACTCTCCAAGTAATTGGGGCATTGGGGACAGGTACGTTTGCACCACATTGGTGCAGATTAACCTGTCCCCCTTGCTCTAAATCGGGTATAAAGGCGTGCGGCATATCGAATGAAAGGCAATTTGCATGAATGACTTTATGAAGGGCCGCAATGGCGCTGACGAACTCACCATCGTGATGGGCTTCGCAGGCATTATCATCGCCATGATCGGATCGATAGCTCGCATCCAGTGGCTCAGCTGGATTGCCATCGCCGTAATCGTGATTGGCGTGCTGCGCGGCCTGTCCAAAAATATCGACGCACGTCACAAGGAGAACGAGGCCTTTGTCGCCGCGACCGCCAATGTTCCCGGCTTGGGCAAGTTTGTCGCCAGCTTGGGCGCCGGCGCCGCAGCGGCCAGCACCTCACGCGCAGCCGGAACGAGCAAGGAAGACTTTGAGCGCGCCAAGCGCACAGCCAAGAAGATGTGGAAGGGTCGCAAGACCACGGCATACCTCAAGTGCCCCAACTGCGGCCAGATGCTCTCCGTCCCCAAGGGCAAGGGCAAGATTCGCGTCACCTGCCCCAAGTGCCACGCCAAGATGGAGACGCGCTCATAGCCGCTACACCATAGGACAAATAAAAGCCGAGGCCTCGCACCGGGACCTCGGCTTTTTCTGATTATGACAAAAGGATTGTCCCTTTTTCGCATCGCCATATCGCGCGCTTACGCCACGCCGTCGCGGGCAAGCTCCTCGGCCAGCGCCTCAGCCGGCATGGCCATAATCGCGTCGAGCTCGGCGTCCACCTCGGGAATACGCTTCACCTTGAGCTTGCGTACCAGATCACCGCGACACATCACATGTATCGGCTCACGCAGAGCGCACAGATTATCGAGAGGATTCTCGCGCGTTACCAAGATATCGGCAGCCTTGCCGCACTCGATCGCGCCAGTATCGCCGCCCAGCCCCAGCAGCTCGGCATTAACCTGCGTGGCTGTATGCAGTGCGAAGGCGTTGCTCACGTCGACATACTTGGCAAAATAGGCGACCTCGCGCCACATGTCATACTGCGTCACGAACGGGCAGCTTGAGTCCGTGCCAAGGCCCACCTTAACGCCAGCTTCCAGTGCGGCACGGGCGCTCTCGATGATGCCCGAGCACACGATGTCGCCGTTCTTCTTTTGCGTATCGGTAGAATGGGTCTTTTCCGGGTCGAGCAATACAAACGGCAGCGCCGGGCTGATAGTGCAGGTCACACTCGGAGCACGCCCCTCGAGCTGCGTGCCCGCGGCGCCACGGTACAGCTCCAAGATTTCGGGTGTCAACGGAGCGCCGTGCTCAATCGTGTCAACGCCGGCCTCAAGCGCGGCCTTCACGCCCTCGGTACTCTCGACATGGGCCATAACCGGAAGGCCCATATCGTGCGCCGCCTTGCATGCCGCCGCGGCAACCTCCACTGGCATACGCAGCACGCCCGGCTCGCCCACCTCGGTCGCATCGAACACGCCGCCCGTCACGAACAGCTTAATGACGTCGGCACCACGCGCATACAGGTCGCGCACCTGTTCGGCTGCCTCGGCGGGGCTGTTGGCCACCTGGGCGAACAGGCCCGCACCATGGCCGCCCGGCACCGTGATGCCCGTTCCCGGCGCCACCAGGCGAGGACCCTGATACTTGCCGGCATCGATAGCATCGCGCACGGCCAGATCGGCAAACAGCGGGTCGCCCGCGCCGCGCACCGTGGTCACGCCGCTTGCTAGCTGCTGCTGGGCACTGCCTTTGAGGATGCGGCGGACGATGGTGCGGCCCACGGGATTATCGAGCTTCTTCATCAGCGCGCCCGCATCGCCGGCCGAGACAGGCTTGCCCGAGCCGCACAGGTGCACGTGCATATTGATGAGACCGGGCATGAGATACGCACCACCCAGGTCGATAACCTCGGCACCCGCGGGCGCCTGCGCCACAGCACTCGGCCCCATCCATGTGATGACACCGCGCTCAACGGCCACGGCCATATCGGGTTGCGGCTCCATATGCTCCGAACCATCCAGAATGGTCGCATTGATAAACAACGTAGAACGATCGGCAGACGCCATATCGAGCTCCTCCCCCTCAGAAAACTTGAACATCTGTCCATTATTATCCAGCGCGGCAGGATTGCTGCGGACATATCGGTTAACGGAGGGAAGAGGGGATGTGGGGGGGGACGGAATACGTTGCAGCCCCACCCCAGCAACATCAGGGGAATGTCTCGATCTGTAACAGTTACGGGCCCAAACAGCCGCCAAACGTTACAGATTGAGACAAAGTCAGGGCAGCAGGGCGACACCAGCCACATCCCCTACTCCCACTCCTGCTCGTAGATGTTGAGCGACTTTACGTAGCGCCCCTGGGCGCCCATGATGTCGCGGACCAGGCGCAAGAAGAAACTGATGCACGAGGTGTCAAAGCCATCCTGCAGGTCCTCCGGATGCACCGCACCCGGCCCATCGACTGCCGTGTCACTCAGGCGCGCGATGTCGTACAGATAGAGCTGTCCCGCCGTCAGCCAGACATCGTCGACGCAGGCGAGGCGCACCGCAATCGCTCCGTCGCTCCAATGCTCCTTTTGCACGATATGCGGGTCGTAGACATCAAAGCGACGGTCGGCGCGCGTGTCCTTCAGCGCGACCATACCAGTCGCAGGATCCTTGTCCAAAATGCCAAAGCGCGAGAAATACTGCGTGTCGCGTACCTGCTCGAGCCGCTTGAGCGCGGCAGGCGAAAGCGATGTCGGCGGCTCTTCAACATACAGCTCGAGCAGCGTCTTGCCATGGCGATAGGGGCGCTCGAAGAGCAGCCAATCGGTAAATGCCATGTTGTAGGCCATGATTTCGTTTTGCGAAGGCTCGGTGCAATAGCTGAGCCACGGGTCGACAATGATCTCGAACTGTTCGCGCGCCGGCTCCAAAAACTGGAACTTCCGCAGCATCCAAAAATGGGCCATGTCGGCAATATCGTTGCCGACGGCTTCGGCTAGCTGCGCTCGGTCTAAAACGTGGTCAGTCACGGCATCCTCCTCAAACTGATGAACCTCAATTTGAGCTTACGAGGAGGGTGGGCAGCCACTGTCAGCACGGACAAAATAGGCCTCCGGCTGCAAACCAACTGCCGACCAAACACTTGACGGGATGCTTGACCGAAAATGCGCACCGCAAAGAAACGGCAGGTAGATATAGACAGCTGACCCGCCATTTTGAGCCAGATGCCCGCTGCCACCACAGAAACAGCAGGTGACCACAGCTCAAGAAGTCGACAAATGAACACCCGTACGTCAACAAACGAGCAAATCGCTCGCAAAGAGTGTCCCCAACGACTAGACAAAAAAATGACTAGTCATTGGGGACGTTCTTAAATGACTACGTTACAGCTCCAGCGCATCGGCGACTTCGGCTGCGCAGGCCAGGGCATCGGCCATGGCGTTTACCACGAGCGAGCTGCCGTTGCGAGCATCACCCGCCACATACACCGGCGCGGCATCCGCGGCGACGCCGTCGACACGGGCCGCAAGGTGCGAGCCCTCGGCAGCCATCACCGGCAGCGGACGACCAGCGATGGCAACAGGCACGCCAACGGCGTCGAACACGCCATGCTCGGGACCCGTAAAGCCGCAGGCGATGAGCACCAGCTGGGCCGGCACCTCGTGCTCGGAGCCCGCGATGCGCTCGGGCTTGCCAGCCGACCAATCCAGATCGACCACGCGCAGGCCCGCGGCCGCGCCCTTCTTGTCCAACAGTACCTCGAGCGTATCCACACCCCAAGCGCGCATCTCGCCGCCCATGGCAGCGATGGCCTCCTGCTGGCCGTAGTCGGTCTTCTTAACGTTGGGCCACTGCGGCCAGGGGTTGCTTGCCGCGCGCTTATCGGGCGCAGCCGGCAAGAACTCAAACTGGCGCACGCTGCGCGCACCCTGACGTACCGCGGTGCCCACGCAGTCGTTACCGGTATCGCCGCCGCCAATGACCACAACGTCCAGGCCGTGCGCATCGATGGCAGGCTCGCCGCCATCGAGCACCGAGACGGTCGAAGCCGTCAGGTAGTCCACGGCATACACCACGCCCGGGGCATCAATGTTCGCAGCCGAAAGCCCATGCGGAGCACGGGCGCCGGCAGCCACCACGACGGCGTCAAAGCCATTGAGCTTGGCCGCCACCGCAGGGTTCGTAACGTCAGCACCCAGCTCGAACACAATACCCAGCTCGCGCATGAGCGCCACGCGACGCTCGACCACGGACTTCTCGAGCTTCATGTTGGGAATGCCGTACATGAGCAGACCGCCCGGGCGGTCGTCGCGCTCAAACACCGTCACGCGGGCGCCACGACGCGCAAGCTCCCATGCTGCCACCAGACCAGCGGGACCGGAGCCCACCACGGCAACCGTGGGTGCACCCTCCCCTACCGGCTCAAAGCGGTGCGGACCGCCGTTGGCCCACTCATGGTCGCTAATCGCGCGCTCGTTGTCATGGATCGTCGTGGGCTGGCCATCGACCGAGCCCAGGTTGCACGCGGCCTCGCACAGCGCCGGGCACACGCGACTCGTGAACTCGGGCATGGGCGAGGTGAGCGACAGACGCTCGGCAGCCTCGTCCCAACGGCCGCGGTACACCAGCTCGTTCCACTCGGGAATCAGGTTGTGCAGCGGACAGCCGCTCGGACGTGCCTTGCCAAAGCTCGCGCCCATCTGGCAAAACGCCACACCGCACATCATGCAGCGGCTCGCCTGGGCACGGCGCGCGTCGTCGTCGAGCTCCACGTACAGCGGATCGAAATCGCGGCTGCGCTCCTCCACGGGGCGCAGCTCATGGGTCACGCGATCGATATCAAGAAAAGCACCGGGCTTACCCATGGCACTTACGCCTCCTTCTTGGTCGAAGCAACAGAGCTGGAGGCGGTGGGCGCAGCACCCGCAGCACCACCCGCCACATCG
The DNA here is from genome assembly GCF_015548375.1 of Collinsella aerofaciens. Taxonomy (GTDB): domain Bacteria; phylum Actinomycetota; class Coriobacteriia; order Coriobacteriales; family Coriobacteriaceae; genus Collinsella; species Collinsella aerofaciens_AB. Next base: position 25,246 of record NZ_JADMWW010000022.1, on the reverse strand, counting down.
AAGCGAGCGACATCCGCGGCACTCGCACGACCGGTCACAATGTCAAACGCCAGCTCCTCTGCCTGCGCATGTGTCTTGCCCACGGCCTCGGCCCCAGCGACAATCGCCAGCACGCGCTCGTACTCGGTCGGAATGACCTTCACAAAGTGCTTGCTCATCGTCTCAAAGCTGTAGAGCAGCTTGATGCCGCGTGGGCTCTGCGTTGCGTCCACGTGCTCCTGGATGAGCGCGCGAATCTGTGCCAGCTCGTCGGCCGTCGGGGCCTTGAGCTCAACGCTCTCGCGGTTCACGCGGGCATCGAGCGTGCCGTACTGGTCATAAACATAGGCCACGCCGCCCGTCATGCCGGCGGCGAAGTTCTGACCGACTTCGCCCAAGATAAGCGCCAGGCCACCCGTCATGTACTCGCAGCCGTGGTTGCCGCAGCCCTCGACCACCACGGTGGCGCCGGAGTTGCGCGCGCCAAAGCGCTGACCAGCCAGGCCGTTAATGAAGCCGCGGCCGCTCGTGGCGCCAAAGAACGCAACGTTGCCCACGATGATGTTCTCGTCGAACTTGTAGGTTGCACGCGGGTTGGGGCGCACGGAGACCTCGCCGCCCGAAAGGCCCTTACCAAAGTAGTCGTTGGCGTCGCCGCACACGTTGAGCGTCACGCCGCGCGGCAGGAAGGCGCCAAAGCTCTGACCGGCCGAGCCATCGCAATCGATGGTGATGGAGCCGGCGGGCAGGCCCTCGGGATGTGCCTTGGTCACCGCATTGCCCAAGATGGTGCCAACGCAACGGTTGACGTTGGCGATGTCGGCATGGAAACGAATCGGACGCAGGTGCGCACGGGCATCGGCCGTATAGGGGACAAACAGCGTAGAGTCGAGCGTCTTGCCGAGCTCGCTGTCCGCAGCCATCTGGGGCAGGAAGTGACGGCCGTCGGCACCCGGGATGTGGGCACCAAACTCACAGGTCGCGCTCGCCAGCACGGGCGACAGATCGAGCAGGTTGGCCTTGCGGTTGCCCGGCACCTCAATCTGGCGCAGGCACTCGGGATGGCCGACCATCTCGTCGATGGTGCGGAAGCCCAGGCGTGCCATGACCTCGCGCAGCTGCTCGGCCGCAAAGAGCATAAAGTGCTCAACGTGCTCGGGCTTGCCGCGGAAGCCGTGACGCAGACGGCAGTTCTGCGTGGCGATGCCGGCCGGGCAGGTGTCCTGCTGACAGTCGCGCTGCATGAGGCAGCCCATGGAGATGAGCGGCATGGTCGCAAAGCCAAACTCCTCGGCACCCAGCAGGCAGGCGACGGCAACATCGGTGCCGTCCATGAGCTTGCCATCGGCCTCGAGCACCACGCGTGAGCGCAGGCCGTTTTGCAGCAGCGTCTGCTGGGCCTCGGCAAGGCCAAGCTCCAGCGGCAGACCGGCGTGCCAGATCGAATCGCGCGCCGCAGCACCGGAGCCGCCGTTGTGGCCGCTGATCAAGATCTTGTCGGCGGCACCCTTGGCCACACCGGTGGCGATGGTGCCGACGCCGGCCTCGCTGACCAGCTTGACCGACACGCGTGCGCCGGGGTTGGCGTTCTTAAGATCGAAGATAAGCTCCGCCAGGTCCTCGATGGAGTAGATGTCGTGGTGCGGCGGAGGCGAGATCAGGCCGATGCCGGGCGTGGACTGACGGACCTCGGCGATCCAGGGGTAGACCTTCTTGCCGGGCAGGTGGCCGCCCTCGCCGGGCTTGGCGCCCTGGGCCATCTTGATCTGAATCTCGAAGGCGCTGCACAGGTAGCGGCTCGTCACGCCAAAGCGCGCGCTTGCCACCTGCTTGATGGCGGAATTCTTGGAGTCACCGTTAGCCAGCGGGGTCTCGCGACGCGGGTCCTCGCCGCCCTCGCCCGAGTTGGAACGGCCGTGCAGGCGGTTCATGGCGATGGCCATGCACTCGTGTGCTTCCTTGCTGATGGAGCCGTACGACATGGCGCCGGTGTTAAAGCGGCGGACGATGTTGAGCGCGGGCTCCACCTCGTCGAGTGCCACCGGGGTGCGGCCGCCGGCATCAAAGTCCAGCAGGTCGCGCAGGCGCACGGCACGGCCGGTGCGGTGCAGGCGGGCGCTGTACTCCTTAAAGGTGTCGTAGCTGTCCTCGCGGCAGGCGGTCTGCAGCAGGTAGACGGTCTGCGGGTCGATAAGGTGATCCTCGCCGCCGAGCGGGCGCCACTTGGTCAGACCCAGCGTGGGCAGCTGATCGGGAGCCGGGCTCTTGAGGATAGCGAGCGCGGCGTCGTAGCGCTCGTTTTGCTCGCGCTCGACGTCCTCGATACCCATACCGCCCACACGGCTCACCGTACCGGCAAAGTACGCGTTGACGAACTCCGGCGTAAAGCCCACGGCCTCAAAGATCTGCGCCGAATGGTAGCTCTGCACCGTGGAGATGCCCATCTTTGACATGATGGAGACAATGCCGGCAGTCGCAGCCTTATTGTAGTTGGCGATGCCCTGCTCGGCCGTCACGTCCAGGTCGCCGCGTGCCGCCAGATCGCGGATGCACGCATGTGCGTTGTACGGATAGATGCCGCTCGCGGAGTAGCCCACCAGTGCCGCAAAGTCGTGCGGGGACACGGCGTCGCCGCACTCCACCACGATATCGGCAAAGGTGCGCACGCCAGCGCGGATCAGATGGTTGTGCACGCAGCCCACGGCAAGCAGCGACGGCACGGGCACCTCGCCCGCTTCGGCGCGATCGCTCAACACCACGATGTTCACGCCGTCGCGGACCGCAGCCTCAACGTCCTCTGCGAGCTGTTTGAGTGCAGCCTGCAGCGCGCCCTCGCCGGCATCGCGGCGGTAGACGGCACGGAAGCGACGGGTCTTAAAGCCCACGCGGTCGATGGCGCAGATACGCTCGAACTCCTCCTCGTTGAGCAGCGGACGCTCCAGACGCACCAGCTGGCAGGCCGTGCGGGAGTCCTCGAGCAGGTTGCCGTGGTTGCCCAGGTAGAGCGTGGTCGAGGTGACCATATGCTCGCGTAGGGCGTCGATCGGCGGGTTCGTGACCTGAGCGAACAGCTGATAGAAGTAGTCAAAGAACGAGCGCGTCTTCTTGGACAGGCAGGCCAGCGGCGCGTCGATGCCCATCGAGGCGAGCGGGGCCTTGCCCTGCTGGGCCATGGGGCGCACGACCTCGTCAACATCATCCCAGTGATACCCGAGCTTGGCCATGCGCACGGCGGCGGGCACCTCGGTATCCTCGGCGGGCGTGGGCGCGACGGGCTTGTCGAGCGCGTCGACGGTCAGCGTCTCCTCGGCGATCCAGTCGCGGTAGGGCTTTTCCTTAGCGTAACGGGCGCGCAGCTCATCGTTGTAGATCACGCGACCGCGGGCAAAATCGACCTCGAGCATCTGGCCCGGCCCCAGACAGCCGCTCGTCAGGATGTTCTCGGGGCTCACCTCGATGGTGCCCACCTCGCTTGCCAGCATAAAGCGACCGTCGCGCGTCACATAGTAGCGGGCGGGACGCAGGCCGTTGCGGTCGAGGGCAGCACCCAGGGTACGGCCGTCGGTAAAGGCGATGGCGGCCGGGCCGTCCCAGGGCTCCATGAGCATGGACTGGTAGGCGTCGTAGGCGCGGCGCTCCTCGCTCAGGCTGTCGTTGTGGTCCCACGGCTCGGGCAGCAGCATGGACGCGGCACGCGTGAGCGGACGGCCGTTCATGACCAAAAACTCAAGCACATTGTCCAGAATCGCGGAGTCGGAGCCCTCGCGGTTGATGATGGGCATCACGCGCTCAAGATCGTGCTGCAGCACGGGGCTGTACAGGTTGGGTTCGCGGGCGCGAATCCAGTTGACGTTGCCCTTGAGGGTATTGATCTCGCCGTTGTGGATGATAAAGCGGTTGGGATGTGCGCGCTCCCAGCTGGGCGTGGTGTTGGTGGAGTAGCGCGAGTGGACGAGCGCCACGGCCGTTTTGACGGCGGCGTCGTTGAGGTCGATGAAGAAACGGCGCATCTGCGTGGCCACAAGCATGCCCTTGTACACGATGGTGCGCGAGCTCATGGAGCACACATAGAAGATCTTGTCGCGCAGGGCGAACTCAGCGTCGGCCTTCTTTTCGATGGTGCGGCGGCACACGTACAGGCGACGCTCAAAGGCATCGCCGGCGGGCGTGTCGTCCGGACGGCCCAGGAAAGCCTGCAGGATAGTAGGCATGCAGGCGCGGGCCGTCTCGCCCAGGTCGTGCGGGTCGACCGGCACCTCGCGCCAGAAGAGCAGCGGCACGCCGGCTTCGGCGCAGCCCTCCTCAAACACGCGGCGGGCATCCTCTACGCCCTTGTCGTCCTGCGGGAAGAACAGCATGGCCACGCCATAGTCGCCCTCTGCCGGCAGAATCTGGCCGCACTTTTGGGCCTCTTTACGGAAAAAGTGATGCGGAACCTGGAACAGGATGCCGGCGCCGTCGCCGGTGTTCTTCTCGAGTCCCGTACCGCCGCGGTGCTCCAAGTTGACCAGAATGGACAGTGCGTCGTCCAGAATCTGGTGATGGCGCTCGCCGTTGATATCGGCAAGCGCGCCGATGCCACATGCATCGTGGTCGAATTCGGGGCGATAAAGGCCCTGCTGCTGAGCGGAATCTGCCTGCATCGCGATCCTCCCCTTGGTGTTAGACAGTCAGTTGAATAGGCATACTAGGAGCATCGCCGGCCCGTTGTGTTTCCCGCCCGTTTCGAAACAATCGCGTAACGCACGCCCTACGAGTGGACACCGCCGACCTCAAGGACAACGACAAGGGCCCCAAGTTCGACCTGTAAACTCACCACTTCAAACATCTCAATCTGTAACAGTAAGATCCAATTTCCATCCCTAGTTGTTACAGATCAAGACATTTCAGCAATCCCCTTTCACCATCCTATTCAAATACAACAATTTTGTTAGTCTTGGTTAACTTTTGAGCCTAAAACGGGTATCCTTTGCGGCGTCAAACAAACGGCACGCAGGAGCTCACCATGCTCAACCATCTCAAACAACACTTTAGCTGCCGACGCACCGGTGGTCACGGAGGCCTAGACATTGCGCGGCTCATCGGCCCCGGGCTGCTCGTGACCGTCGGCTTTATCGACCCGGGCAACTGGGCCTCCAATATGGCCGCGGGCTCGCAGTTTGGCTACGCGCTGCTGTGGATCGTCACACTGTCCACGATTATGCTCATTGTGCTGCAGCACAATGCGGCGCACCTGGGTATCGCCACGGGCGCCTGTCTTGCCGAGGCCACGACACGTTACCTCCCCCGCTTCGTTGGACGCACGGTGCTCGCCAGTGCCTATCTCGCGACCATCGCCACCGCCATGGCCGAAGTCCTGGGTGGCGCGATTGCCCTTCAAATGCTCTTTGGGCTGCCCGTGCGTGCGGGCTGCGTCATCGTGGCGGCAGTATCGATGGCGATGCTCATGACGAACTCCTACAAGCGTGCCGAACGCTGGATCATCGCCTTCGTAGGCGTGGTAGGACTCTCGTTTTTGGCCGAGCTTGCACTAGTCAAGGTCGACTGGCCGCAAGCCGCCGCAAGCTGGATCACGCCCAGTATGCCCACTGGCTCTGCCGCGATTATCGTGAGTGTCCTGGGTGCGGTCGTTATGCCCCACAACCTCTTTCTACACTCCGAGGTCATCCAATCCATGCACTTCGAAGGCCAAGGCGAGCAGGTTATCGAAGAGCGCCTGCGCTATGAGCTCTTCGACACGCTCTTTTCGATGGGCGTGGGCTGGGCAATCAACTCGGCCATGGTCATCCTGGCCGCAACGACCTTCTTTGCGCACGGCATTGTCGTAGACGACCTCGCCGTCGCAGCGGACACGCTCTCCCCCATTCTGGGCCCAGCAAGCTCGACAATCTTTGCGGTGGCGCTGCTGTTTGCGGGCCTCTCGAGTAGTGTGACGGCAGGCATGGCGGCAGGCACCATCACCGCGGGCATGTTCGACGAGGAATACGACATCCGCGACCGACATTCCTCGATTGGGGTGGCGGCATGTTTCGCCGGCGCAGTGGCGGCGTGCCTGGTCGTCCCAAATCCTTTTGAAGGTCTCGTCTGGAGTCAGGCATTGTTGTCGCTTCAGTTGCCGATTACGGTCTTTGTGCTCATACGACTCACCAGTTCGCGCCGCGTCATGGGCAAATACGCCAACTCGCGCCCGCTCAACGCGCTGCTCGTAGGGATCGGCGTCATCGTGACGATTCTCGACATCGTGCTGCTAACGGGAATGTAATTGAGATGGCGTGACTGTCCAGATATAACGTCTTAATCTGTAACACGTGAGACCGTTTTAAACCGTCAGATAAATCAAAAGGGTCCCGGCCGAGAATTCGACCGGGACCCTTGGACAGAGCTATGTTCGGCTTTCGCCGTGTGCCTGCGAGTTACTCCTCGACGAGCTCAAACTGATCGGGACCGACGCCGCACACCGGGCACACGTAATCCTCGGGCAGCTCGGGCGTGTCGACCTCAACCTCGTAACCGCAAACGGTGCACACAAACTTATACGTCTTCTTTTCCTCAGCCATGATGTTCTCCTCTCGAACGTGACTGCTGGTGTACTTACTTATTAGTATATATTCTCAATAACATAATGCAAGTATTTTTAGAACATTTCTAGCCTTGATACGACGAGGCTTTGGGCGGCGTCTTGCCCTTTAGCACCTTGTGATAGTAGTCGTACGTCAGCGGCATCTCGTCGCTCAGGCGCTCGGCATCCTCGACCTCGCCAATAAACAGCAGATGCGTGCCCACATCCACAGTGTCGATCAAACGGCAGCTAAACAGGGCCGCCGCGTGCTCGGGCACATAGGGCATGCCCAGAGCCGTCTCGCGGGTCTCGTATTTGGCAAACTTGTCATAATCGCTGCTGGTGCGGAACCCAAAGTTACCGATGTAGAGCATGTCGGCCGTCTGATCGATCACGGTCAGCGCGAACGCTTTGGCCGATGCGATGATGCCCGAGGTGACATTGTCCTTGTTCACGGCAACCGAAATACGCGGCGGCATGGACGTCACCTGCACCGCAGTGTTGATGACGCAGCCGGCGCGCAGCCCGTCTGCCGCAGCGCTCACCACGTACAGACCGCTCGGCATGGTAAAGAACGCAGTTTTGTCCATAACGATCACTCCCCTAGCTCGAGTTGGAACCTCATGAATGTATGTACCCACAAAAAAGGCGGCACCCATAACGGACGCCGCCTTTGAGACATATGTGTCAGAACAGTAAGAAAGATGAGACGCCCGCAGTTGCGGTGAAATAGGGACTGAATAGCCCCTCAAACAGGCAAAACAGTCCGTATTCCACCGCAACTTACAGAGTGCCTAGCGGTTGCGTTCCTTAAGGGCGCGGTCGATCTCGCGTTGGACATCACGCTTGGCCATGTCCTCGCGCTTGTCGTAGAGCTTCTTGCCGCGACCCAGACCCAGCAGCAGCTTTACGCGGCCGTCGGTATTAAAGTAGAGCTCCAACGGAACCAGCGCATAACCACGGTTGCGAAGTTTGCCGTCAAGAAAGTCGATCTCCTTGCGGTGCAGCAGCAGACGACGCCGACGGTCGGGATCGCGATTCCACACGCCACCATGGCTATAAGGGTGGATATGCAGGCCGACGAGCCAGCACTCCCCGCCGCGGATCAGCGCGAAGGTATCGGTTATCTGGCAGGCGCGCTCGCGAATCGACTTGACCTCGGTGCCGCTCAGTTCAATGCCACACTCAAATGTCTCATCGATAAAGTACTCGTGATGTGCCGAGCGATTCTTGGAAATGAGCTTGCGCTCGCGCTTACTGGGCATCGCCGGCCTCCTTGGCGCCATCGGCGTTTGAGCCCGCAGCCTCGCGCTTTGCCTTGCGCTCGGCATTGAGCTCAGCATCGCTCTCGCGCACCAGCTTGATAATCGCCGCGCAGGCCTCCTCGCCCACCAGGTCGCGGGCGCGCACCGTCAGGCGCGTCGCCTCCTGTTTGTCGCCGTCGCTTGCAGCATCGGTCGCGCACATAATCAGGCAGATGGCAATCTCGGCCGAAGGTGAGGTCGGAACGCCCTGCAGGGCCAGTTCACCCATCACGTGCTCGTCGCTCTCCTCGGCGGCATCCGGATAGGTAGTATGGATCTTGTTGAGCAGGCGCGTCGTATGCGCATCGTTGGGCGCCAGGCGCAGCGCCAGACGTGCGCAGCCCACGGCAGCCGAAATGTTCTCGGTCTCGGGCTCCAAGAAGTACTGACCCAGATTGGCGTAAGCGCGGGCGGCGCACTTGCCATCGCTCGCGCGCTCCAGCACCGAAAACGAAAGCGAAGCCCACTCCTGCTTATCCTCGAGAGCGCGGAACAGCTCGGCCAAATCCAAGCGATAGTTGCAGTTCATGGGGTCCCAACGCACAGCCTGCATCAAGGCATTACGAGCGCTCACATAATCCTGCTGGCGAATGTAGGCAAACGCCATGTCAGAGTACAGGCGGTCAAACGGCACCTCAACCTGCACGAGCTCGCGCGGATCCTTCTCCACGCGGCGATAGGCCAAGCGCTCAAACTTGCTATCGAAGCTGAAGTATTGGCGCTTCTCCTCCGTCTTGCACTCGGCGTCGATATACTCCTCGGCGAGCTCCACCAGGCGCTCCAGCAGCGGCGTCGCCGTAGCCAGGTCGCCCTGCGCCAGATAGTTCTCGGCATATGTGATGTCTTGCAAGCTGATGGGCAGGTCCATGACAACTCCTCGGTCCGGGTGGCAGACTCAACGCGCGCCTTAAACATCGGTCAATACACAAAACCCGGGTCTCTTACGAGGCCCGGGCGTTCAATTTTGGTAGCCCGTACCAGATTCGAACTGGTGATCTCCGCCTTGAGAGGGCGGCGTCCTAAACCGCTAGACGAACGGGCCATATGTAGCAAATGCAATGGCTGGGATGGAGGGAGTCGAACCCCCATTGACGGAACCAGAATCCGCTGTCCTGCCATTAGACGACATCCCAATGACTGCATCGCTGCGCTCGGCTGTGCCTTTGCGCAAGAAAGAAATATACGGGAAGTCTCGCCGTGACGCAAGCCCCAATTTTGACTTTTTTGAAATTCAGTCAAATTGGCCTAATTTAGTCCAACCCGTGAAGGACCTGTGAAGCCAACCGCTGTACACGAAGGGCAAAACGCCGTGAGCGGTAGCCGTCAACCGTTGGCAGATTCTACCGTGAAAACGATAGCACCAGGCAACACAATCGAAGTATCAATGATCGCGTAGATATCGAGGCGCCATGGACGAAGAGCTTGATTACCTATGGGAGACCCTGGGCCTCGAGATCACTGCCGACCTTTGGCCCGAACGGGACAAAATTCACCCCACGTTACGCCCCGCCATTACTGTGGTGCAGGCAAAATACCGCCGTGCATCCTTTTTAATCATGCGGATGTCATGGCACGCGGGACTCCCCGACCTTAAGCGAATCCAGGCAAGCCTCGTCGAGCTGTCCGGCATGCCGACCGTCATATCCGAGGCGCACCTGGAGCAGCGCCAGCGCGAGCGACTGCAACAGCAGCGGATTCCCTTTATCTGCCCCGGCATTCAGGCATATCTGCCCTTTATGGACGAGGAGTACTGGAGCGGCAAGCCCAACAAGCACGTAAAGGTCTACGATCCGCACGAATGGGCACAGCTTGAGGATTAGCGCATATGCCCGCCAGCCGGGATAGTGCGCATGCCCGCCAACCGGAAAGCTCATCCCGGAATTTACGTCCAGAACGGGACGCGCTTTCCCCTAGAGGCCTCAAACGGAAACCGTATCCCAGATTTCGCGCTCAAACTGGGATACGGTTTCCGCTAGCCCCTTCAACCGGAAACTGCGTCCCGGAATCCGAGCTCAAAACGGGACGCACTTTCCGCAGCCACTACAGCAGCACCTCGGTCCAGGTCGCTTCCTTAAACCCAGGAATCGCAAAGTCGTCGCCCACCAGCAGCGGACGCTTGACCAGCATGCCGTCGGTCGCCAGCAGCTCGTAGCACTCCTGATCCGTCATGCCCGCATCCAGACGCGCCTTCAGGCCCAGCTCTCGATATTTCATGCCCGACGAATTAAAGAAGCGCCGCACCGGCAGCCCCGAACGAGCAATCCAGGTCGCAAGCTCATCAGCCGTGGGATTGTCCAAAACGATATCGCGATCGATATACTCTACCCCATGTTCGTCCAGCCATGCCTTGGCCTTCTTACAGGTCGAGCACTTGGGATATTCAACAAACAATACCGCCATGGGATTTCCTTTCTTAGAGAAAACAGGTGTCTGGAAAACTGCACATCGACGACCACTCGCGATTGCAGCCGTTATTGTAGTCAATGTCGAAGCATAGGCAGTCGCGATGTCTCGTCTTAAGGCTAGCGCCTCGCATGGGCGCCGATCGGCCGAGTCACATGGCGCACCAACGCCGCTGCCAGCAATACCAACAGCATGGCGGTGACATAGCCCGCAGCATCGAATCCTAAATCGATAACGTCGAAATGCCTGCCGGGAACAAAGATCTTATGCACCTGGTCGCCAACGGAGCAGGCAGCGCAAAAGAGAAACACAGGCACGCAACGGGAACACACACTCCATGGACGCCTGGAAAAGCAGACCACGATCACCGAGGCGAACAATCCGACGAAGAAAAACTCTACGGTATGGGCGACGCGACGGACGTTTGCGCCTACCCACATGCGAATGGAAGCAAGTCGACCAGGCTGGACCGTCGAGGCAGCCGGATTGGTACTCTCAGTCATGCCGTCCCCCGCCTGAATTTCACCCGTGATGCCGGTAGCCTGAACGCTCGCAGCCTGACCCTCCACCACGCGCGCGGTGGACTCGCTCAGCAACGACGTCTGCACTGCGTTTTGCTCCGTCAGCACCCAGATGCCCGCCAGCGTTGCGGCGAACAGAGCGATCGCGGTCCACCCGATTATTTTCTTCATGTGCGCCAAAGGCCAACCTCCGTCTTTTTAAATATGAGCGAGTGCAGCCCCAAATGACATCGTCACCGTATCAAAATTTGAATCGCAACAGGAAGCGACAAAGCGACGCAAACCCCTACCCCGCCTCGCGCATCCAGCGATCGAACGTCCCCACGCACACGCCCAGGCACTTTGCTGCCTGGCTGCGGGTAATATCGCCCGCCTCATAGCTATCGCGCACCAGCTCAAACTGAGGAGGGCACGGCTTGCGAGGTCGACCGAAACGGACCCCTCGCGCCCGCGCCGCTGCAATTCCCTCCGCTTGGCGCCGATGGATATTCTCGCGCTCCACCTGCGCCACGTAGCTCAGCAGTTGCAGCACAATATCGGCAATCAGGACGTTGGTCACATCTGGCGCGCCGCTGGCCCTAGCGCGCGTGTCAAGCAATGGCATGTCCAACACCACAATGGCAACCCCGAGCTCCTTGGTAATGCGTCGCCATTCCTCAAGAATCTCGGAGTAATTACGACCAAGTCGGTCGATAGAAAGCACCACCAGCACGTCCCCGTCTCCCAGGACGTGCAGCAGCTCGCGATAACGCGGTCGATCGAAGTCCTTGCCGCTCGCATGGTCGGCATAAATATTCGCTGAGCCCACGCCATAGGCGCCCAGCGCATCCAGCTGCCGATTCAGATTCTGATCGCGCGAACTCACCCGCGTATAACCGTACACCGTCGCCATCTCATCCCCGCTTTCTTGTAAACCTGCCAAAAGGGACAGGTTTATTTTGGTAGGTTTTACCTCTCAAATAGCAGGTAAGCGGGCGGCCGAGCAGACGGCAAGGTAGCCACGATTCAAATGCGGAGGGCGGTCCCGAAAGGCCGCCCTCCGCTCCCCCACCATGAGTCGGGATTTGGCTAATGGATAAGCTTAAAGTCCAAGTGCCCACGCGTGGTATTGACGCGCGAGACCTCGATGATCACGCGCTGCCCCAGCTCGTAACGGGCGCCCGTGTCGGCACCTGTGAGCGTTAGCGCGTCCTCGTCGAACTCGAACCACTCGTTGCCCAGGCTCTTGATCGAAACCAAGCCTTCGACCTGCGTTAGATCCAAGCGCACAAAAAGGCCCATGCTGCTAACCCACGAGACGGTTCCGGCATAGCGCTCGCCCAGACGGTCCTCATAGTACTGGGCAATCTTGATCTTTTGCGTCGCATGGCTGGCGGCATCTGCCGCGCGCTCGGCATCGCTACATGCGCGGCAGATCTGCGGCAGAATGCGCGGCAGCGACTCGCGCCCCTTGCCGATCAGCCGCGGCGTACGGACCAAGGCGTCCTTGCCGCCGAGCTGCTCATAGGCCAACTGCAGTTTGAGCACGCGGTGCACCACCAGATCGGGGTAGCGACGGATGGGACTCGTAAAGTGACAGTAGCACGGCGCGGCGAGCGCAAAGTGGCCCTCGTTGCGCGGCTTGTACAGCGCGCGCTGCATGCTGCGCAGAAGCAGCGTGTTAACAAGCGGTGCGTTGGCCGTACCGGCGGCAGCATCGACTGCAGCCTGCAGCTCATCGGGACTCCCCAGGGCAATACCGGCAGCACGGCGATCGTCGATGATGCCTAGCTGCGCCAGCGCAACGGCGGCACCGTGCAGGCTATCGGGGCTCGGATCCTCATGCACGCGATAGCAGGCCTCGATATCACGGTCCGCCAGCCACTCTGCAACGCACTCGTTGGCGAGCAGCATGGCTTCCTCGATAAGCGACGTGGCACACGAACGCTCACGCGCCACAATCTGCACGGGCACTCCGTCCTCATCCAATAGAGCGCGAATCTCGGCCGTGTCAAAATCGACTGAGCCGCGGGCGCGACGAATGCGACGGCGAAGTTCGGCGAGTTCGTTAGCGGCGACAAGGAAATCGCCGAGGTCGATGTTGTAGCCGCGGGCGGTCTCCTCGCACGCAAGACCGCGCTCAAGCGCTTCCTCGCGCGAGGTCTCAGCAGCCGCAACATCCTCGGCCGCACCCTCCAGCACCGAATACTCAACCGCGCCGGCACGCACCAGCAGAGCCTCGGCGCCGTCATAGTCCATACGCACACGCGAGCGAATCACGCTGGGGTACGGGTCGTAATGCCGCACGCGACCATGCGCATCGAGCTCGATATCGACGGTAAACGCAAGACGGTCCTCGTCAGGGCGAAGCGAGCACAGGTCACAGGACAGGCGTTCGGGCAGCATGGGAAGCACGCGATCGGCCAGATACACCGATGTCGTACGATGGTGAGCCTCAAGATCGATATGCCCGTCCCAAGCCACATAGTGTGAAACGTCGGCGATATGCACACCCAGCTTGTAGCCACCCTCGGGCGTGCGCTCCAGCGAAATGGCATCGTCAAAGTCGCGCGCGTCGACCGGGTCGATCGTGATGACAAAGCGGTCGCGCAGATCGCGGCGGAGCGGGTCCTTAAGCGCCACGGACACATCGAGCGAAAGCCCCTCGGCCTCGTCTAGCGCGGTCTCGGGATAGCTATCGGTATAGCCGTAACGCGCCATCACATATTGAACGCCCAAATCGGGCGCGTCATCTCCGCCAATGCGGCGTTCGATCGTCACGGTGCCCGATTCCAGGCGCGTCGGGTAGGTCAAAATGCGCGCGACAACGGCATCACCCGGGTGGACACCCAGACGATCCGCCGAGGTATCCTCGGGCAAAATGAAGAAGTCGGCCTTCAAGCGCGAATCGAGCGGCTCGATCACACCGAGCGGACCGGCGGTCTGGTACGTACCCACCACGCTTATGGCTGCGCGCTCAACTACGCCCTCGATCACGGCGCGACGCTCGCCATGCGGGCTATTCTTAATGCTCACGGCAACGGTATCGCCGTCCATGATCTCACGCTTGCCGCGACCCATGACCTTGTAGTCGCCATTCTCGGTTATGACATAGGCACTGTGCTCATGGAGCTGCACGCGCCCGGTCAGGCTCGGACGGCGTTCGCTGCGCACCGGCCCGCGCTTATTGCGAGCTCCACGCTTATGCTTGTTATTGCGCCCCATGGCGCCTCCTAACTATCGATTGCGAACTCCAAAGAGTCTACCCAAATGATTCGCTTTCCTGCCGTCCCCTAGGGATCAAAAAACGGGCCGCCCCATAAGAGACGACCCGTTGGAAGGGATGAATTCCAGGCATGCCTACACGCGCAGGTAGCGACGCATGGCGATGGCAGAACCAAAGAGGCCGATAATCACGCCGACCAGAATCAGCGCAGCATAGGTCACCAGGTAGTACTGCATCGGCAGGGCAAACGACATCCAGCCGATGCTCTCCTGCAAACGCGGAATCATCAGATTGCGCAGCAGCTCCAGAACGCCGATGGAAAGCAGCGAGCCCAAAATGGCCTGCAGTACGCCCTCGGTGATAAACGGGCCACGAATGAAGCCGTTGCTGGCGCCGACCAGACGCATAATCGCAATCTCACGACGACGCGCCGTAATGGACAGGCGAATCGTGTTGTTGATGAAGATGAATGCGATAAAGGTCAGAAGGCCAACGAGCACCACGGCGGCGATGCGGATGTAGTTGGTCACCTGGAACAGGCGGCTCACTTCCTCCTGGCCGTACAGCACGCTCGCGTTGACGTCGCCGTCATCCGCGATCTTCTGGAAATCGGCATCCTTCTTGAGCTTCTTGGCCGTGCTCTCGACCTGAGACGGATCGTCCATCTCAATCGCAAACGAGGCGGGCAGCGGGTTCTGGCCGTCGAGCGCGCTCATGGTGGCGTCGGCGTTACCCGACATCTTGCTCGTGTACTCGGCCAGCGCGTCGTCCTTATCCTTATAGGTCACGGACTTGACGTTGCTCCACGTCTTAAGCTCGGCCTCAAAAGCCTGAACATCGGCCTGATCGGCGTCATCACTAATGAACGCGTTGATGACAACCTGATCCTCGACGGTGCCGATCACGGAGTTCAGCATCGCAGAGCCCATGATGAACAGGCCGATGATAAACAGCGAAAGGAAGATCGTGATGACGGCGCCGAGCGAGGTAGTCCAGTTACGGAAGAAGTGGCTGATTGCTTCTTTGAAGGAGTAGCCCACGTTAGTTGGTGCCATAGTTGCCGTAACCTCCCCTCTCCTGGTCGCGGATGACGTGGCCGCCCTCGAGGGCGATCACGCGACGGTGCATGCTATCGACCATCTCGCGGTCGTGCGTGGCGACGATCACGGTGGTGCCGGTGCGGTTAATACGCTCAAGCAGCTTCATGATGCCCAGCGAGATCGCCGGGTCGAGGTTGCCCGTGGGCTCGTCGCAGATCAGCAGCGGCGGACGGTTGACCATAGCACGGGCGACGGCAACGCGCTGCTGCTCGCCACCGGAAAGCTGGTCGGGCAGCGAGTCCATCTGATCGGCCAGACCGACCAGACGCAGCACCTCGGGCACCTGGCTGCGAATGACGCCCTTGGGCTTGCCGATGCACTGCAGGGCAAACGCCACGTTTTCGTAGGCGGTCTTTTGCGGCAGAAGCTTAAAGTCCTGGAACACGGCGCCAATCTGGCGGCGCAGGAACGGAACCTTACGGTTCTTGATCTTCATGAGGTCCTGACCGGCAACCAGGATGCGGCCGCTCGTCGGCTTGACGTCGCGGTTGAGCGTCGACAGCAGCGTGGTCTTACCCGAGCCGGAGTGACCGACCAGGAAGACGAACTCGCCCGGATAGATCTCGATGTTGATGTCGTCGAGTGCAGGCTTGTTAGGCTGTGCCGGATAGATCTTGGTGACATGCTCCATAAGGATGACGGGCTCGACACCGGCCTGCTTGGCCATCTTCTTGCGGCTGGCCTGCGGATCGATGGGCGCAAACACCGACGTAAAATCGGGGTTGTTGAGCGCGTTATCGAGGCTTGCGACCTCGGCTGCCTGATCGCTCTCGACCACCGGGGCAGCAGGCTGCGTGGGGTCGGGAATAGCGGCAAAGAGACCGGACTGCGCAGGCTGAGGAGCCGGCGTCGCAGGGGCCAAGGGGTCGGGAATGCCGGCCATGGTAGGCTGCGGCGTGGCGGCACCAGCCTGAGGCTGCTCCACGCGAGCGGTCACGGCCTGAACGGGCTCAAAACCCGCCGTGCCGGAAAGCGCGACATCGCTGGTTGGATTGTAGGCAAAGGGATCGGATGCCGGCTGTGCCTGATCTGCCGGCTGAGCGGGGGCCTGAGCAACAGGCTGGCCCTCTGAATCCGGAGTGGCGAAACGACTGCCCTGGACGCCTGCCTGCGTCTTGGGGGCATCATCGCCCGCACCGGAGGTACGGAAGTGGTTACCCACTGGTGCTCCTTATCGTCGTGCGTTTAAACTACATGAGCGCTTTATATTTTAGCAGCATTAGCTTTGCTGCACATAAGAAGCATGGCGTGCTTAGGGATCCCGTCGGCCGTGCACAGGGTTACTCTCCAAATCGTCCTCGGACATGTCGGAGCCCCCGCTGCGCACTACGTGCGGCGGGGGCTCCTCCGTCCTGCGGAAAGATTTGGAGAGTAACCCTGTGTCCGGCCTGCGATAACTAAGGGGTCGCTGCGTTTTACTTGGGTGCAGCAGCGCCGTGCTTGGGGTCTGAATTGCACTTTGCTGGTCTGGGCCCGTTTCCCGGAGAAAGCCCTTACTTGGTGCGGGCCTAATTTGTTTGTTGCCGACAAAAAACAGGGGCGTCCTCTTTGGGGACGCCCCTGTTATGGATTGCATACGGTTGCT
Organism: Collinsella aerofaciens; assembly: GCF_015548375.1. Taxonomy (GTDB): domain Bacteria; phylum Actinomycetota; class Coriobacteriia; order Coriobacteriales; family Coriobacteriaceae; genus Collinsella; species Collinsella aerofaciens_AB. Next base: position 8,590 of record NZ_JADMWW010000022.1, on the reverse strand, counting down.
GAAGCGATGCTTTGCCTCGCCTTGCCTTATGCCAAGAACTCCTTGGTGGTCGCCACGATGTTGGCGGCGTCCAGGCCGTACTTGTGCAGGAGCTCGGCGCCCGGGCCAGACTCACCGAAGGTGTCGTTGACGCCGATCTTCTTGAGCGGCGTCGGGCACTGCTCGCACAGGACGTCGGCGACGGCGCTGCCCAGGCCACCGATCACGGAGTGCTCCTCGACGGTCACGACGTGGCCGGTCTTGGTGGCGCTCTTAACGATCAGGTCGGCGTCGATGGGCTTGATGGTGTGCATGTTGATGACCTCGGCATCGATGCCCTCGGCAGCAAGCTGCTCAGCGGCCTCGAGCGCCTCGCCGACCATCAGGCCGCAGGCGATGATGGTGACGTCGGTGCCCTCGCGCATGACTATGCCCTTGCCCACCTCGAACTTGTAAGTCTCGGGGTCGTTGATAACCGGCGAGGCCAGACGGGCGAAGCGCATGTACACGGGGCCGTCGCACTCGTAGGCGGCGCGCGTCACGGCACGGGCCTCGATGTCGTCGGCGGGAACGATCACGGTCATGCCGGGGATGACACGCATCAGGGCGATATCCTCGCAGCACTGGTGCGTGGCGCCATCCTCGCCCACCGAGATACCGGCGTGCGTGGCACCGATCTTAACGTTAAGGTGCGGATAACCGATGGAGTTGCGGACCTGCTCAAAGGCGCGGCCGGCGGCAAACATGGCAAAGCTGCTCGCGAAGGCGACGCGGCCGGTGGTTGCGATACCGGCGGCAACACCCATCAGGTTGCTCTCGGCGATGCCCACATCGAAGAAGCGGTCGGGGCAGGCTGCCTTGAACTTGCCGGTCTGCGTGGCGGCGGCAAGGTCGGCGTCGAGGACCACAAAGTCATCGTGCTCGTTGGCGAGCTCGACGAGGGCCTCGCCGTAGCTTACGCGCGTGGCGATTTTCTTGACGTCTGCCATCCTAGAGCTCCTCTCCGGCGGCCGTGAGCTCTGCCATGGCCTGCTCAAACTGTTCATCGTTGGGGGCCTTACCGTGCCAACCCACCTGGTTCTCCATAAAGGAGACGCCCTTGCCCTTTGTGGTCTCGGCGATAATGGCGGTCGGCTGGCCCTTAGTAGCGCGAGCCTCGGCAAAGGCGGCGCGGATCTGATCGAAATCGTTGCCGTCGGCGAGCTCCACCACGTGGAACTTAAAGGCGCGGAACTTGTCTGCCAGCGGCATGGGATCGTTGACCTCCTCGACGGGGCCATCGATCTGCAGGCCGTTGTGGTCAACGATCACGCAGAGGTTGTCGAGCTGCTGGTTGCCGGCAAACATGGCGGCCTCCCAGACCTGGCCCTCCTCGCTCTCGCCATCGCCCAACAGGGCGTAGGTGCGGTAAGTATCGCCCCAGTGCTTGGCGGCAACCGCCATGCCCACGGCGGCGGAGATGCCCTGGCCGAGCGAGCCGGTGGACATGTCGACGCCCGGGGTGTCGTTCATGTTGGGATGACCCTGCAGGTGGCTGCCGATATGGCGCAGCGTCTCGAGGTCCTCCTTGGGGAAGAACCCGCGCTCGGCGAGCACGGCGTACAGGCCCGGAGCGCAATGGCCCTTGGAGAGCACAAAACGGTCGCGATCGGCCTTGCGGGGATCGGCCGGGTCGACGTTCATTTCCTCAAAGTACAGATAGGTCATGATGTCGGCAGCGCCGAGCGAACCGCCCGGATGGCCGGACTTGGCAGCGTGCACGCCGGTGACGATGCCCTTCCTTACCTCGTTGGCAACCTTTTTGAGCTCTTCGTCGCTCATTGTGCCTTCCTTTCATCCTCATTAGACAAAATGCGCACGGCACCGAAGGTAATCCCAACACAGCCGCAATGCACGTACGTCATTCATTATGCTGGAAACTGATGGCTTTACCAGAGTTTTTATCAGTATTTGAACAATTGAGCAGGCAGACGCCCTGATGAAACGGTTTATCAATGTGAACGTCTTTTGGATGCGGTCCCGCTCAATCCTACGCGCTGATGTCCTTAAAGCCCTCGCCGAAGGTTTCCGTGACATCGGCAACGGTCACGATGGCGTGCGGATCGCGTTCGCGCACGATGGTCTTAAGGGTGTTGAGCTCACGACGGCTCACAATCACCATGATCACCGGCTTCTCGGCGCCCGAATACATGCCGGTCGCCCTAAATTTGGTGCAGCCGCGGCCCAGGCCGTACATGATGTCGGCCGCAATATCGGGGAAATTGTCCGAGATGATGAGCACCATACGGCGCTTGTTGCCGCCATCGACCACGGCATCGATCACATAACCGCTAATGACCATCGAAAGGCCGGCGTACAACGCGTTTTCGATCGAGAACACCGGGGCCGACAAGGCGCACACGGCAACATCGATCGCCATGACGGTTGAGCCCACCGGCAGTGACGTATTGCGCGAGATAATCTGGCCGATGGTGTCAGAACCACCGGTATTGGCGCCGGCACGCAGCACCATGCCGTAGCCAATGCCCGTAACGATACCGCCCCACATGGCCGGCAGCATCAGGTCGGCATGGGCTAGCGGTGCCACAAACGGGGCAAACAGGTCGGTGAAAAAGCCCAGCAGCACAAAGCCCGTCGCCGTCTGCACCACATAGAACATACCGCCCGCGCGCATAACCACCAGCAGCAGCAAGGCGTTCATCACGATAGTCTGGATGCCGACGGGAAGCGACACGCCGTGCGAGGCGCCGACCGCCTGGATAATGGTGGCAAGACCTGTAACGCCGCCGGCAGCGAGGCCATTAGGGATCAAAAACAGGTCGGTCGCGACGGCTGCCAGGGCGCACCCCAACATAATCTGGGGCAGGTCGTGAAAGAAGTTCATCGATAGAATGCGCTTGATGTCCAGACGATATGCCATGCTGCCTCCCTCAAAAAAGCGCACCCCATCGGATGCGCTTTGAACTTCTTCTTGTATTCGATTCTACCGATTCGCCGGACAAAAACCACCCCTGCGCAGGGTTTGCTTTGGATACAAAACCACCCTGCTCGGAAGGCCTTGATCCATTCCCACATAAACCGAGCGGTTTAGGCAGACGGGGTCTCCGCGTCAGCGTTGCCGGTAGCCCAACGGTGATAGCCAATCACAAACGGATCCAGGTCGCCGTCGTCAAGAACGGCCTCGACGTTGCTGGTCTCCACGCCCGTGCGCAGGTCCTTAACCATCTGGTACGGGTAGAGCACGTAGCTGCGGATCTGGTTGCCAAAACCAATTGTGGTCTTGGGTCCGCGAATCTCATCCAGGGCCTCGGCGCGCTTTTCGAGCTCAATCTCGTACAGACGCGCCTTGAGAATCTGCATGCACGCGGCCTTGTTTTGAATCTGGCTGCGCTCGTTTTGACACGTGACCACGATACCGCTGGGGAAATGCGTTACGCGCACGGCGGAGTCGGTGGTGTTGACACCCTGGCCGCCCGGGCCGCTTGCATGGTACACGTCGACGCGAATGTCATCGGGGCTAATCTCGATATCGATATCGTCGGGCAGCACCGGAATGACCTCGACGCCGGCAAACGTAGTCTGGCGGCGCTTCTTGTCGTCGGTGGGGCTAATGCGCACCAGGCGGTGAACACCGGCCTCGGCACGAAGCATGCCAAAGGCATCCTTGCCTTCGACGGTAAAGGTCGCGCGATCGATGCCGATGACCTCGGCCGCGGGGCAATCGTTGATGGTGACCTTCCAACCGCGGCGCTGGCAGTACTTCATGTACATCTTAAAGAGCATGAAGGTCCAATCCTGGGCCTCCAAGCCACCCTGCCCGGGCTTGATGGTCACAATTGCGTCGCCGTGATCGAACTCGCCGGTAAACCAGCTCGCAAGCTCAAGCTCGTCGATGGCGCGGGAAAGCCGCTCCGCCGTGGCGGCAGCCTCCTCACGCAGCGCGGCAGCATCGGGGTCATCGCCCATTTCCTCGGCAAGCTCCAGCGCGGCGCGAGCATCGGAAAGCTCACCGCGCGCCGTATCCACGGCGGCGATGTCCTCCTTGGCGCGTGCAATCTCCTCCATCGTGGCGCGAGCGGCATCGGCATCGTCCCAAAAGCCCGGGGCGACGCTTTTGGCCTCGAGCTCCGCCACGCGGGCGCGCTTCTCGTCCAAATGGAGATACGACTCGACCTCGCCGAGTCGGTCCGCAAACGCGTCCAACTCGGCGGGAGTTACCTCTAGAGTCTCGGCCATTAACGATTCCTGCCGTGGCAGTACTTAAACTTCTTACCGCTACCGCAAGGGCACAGGTCGTTGCGGCCCACGTTGACATAGGGGTCATCGCTCTCGGACTTGCGATAGGTCGTCACCTTGCCACCGTTGTTAACGGCAGCCGGACCACCCTGGACGGCGGTGCGGGCCTGCACCTGAGCCTGCTTGCGCAGTACCGAATCGCTGTTGTCGCCATCGACCTCGGCGGGACCAGAGAAGCGCGCACCCTTAAGGGCGGGGTCCTCCTTGTGCTCCACAGCCTGCGGGGCAGCTTTGAGCTCAATGCGCAGAACAGTGCGCAGGTAATCCTCGTACATGGTATCGACGAGTATCTGGAACGCACCGTAGGCCTCGGTCTTGTACTCAACCAGCGGGTCGCGCTGGCCAAAGCCGCGCAGGCCGATACCGGTCTTGAGGTAGTCCATTTCCTGCAGGTAGTTCATCCAACGCGTATCGATGACGCGCAGCATGACCTGGGTATTGAGCTCGCGCATCAGGTCCTCGCCCAGACGCTCGGCCTTCATGTTGTAGCACTTCTCAACATAAGCCAAGACATCGGCGGCCAGGGCCTCAAAGTCCTCGTCGGGGAACTGAGGGGTATCGATATGCCCGGTCAGCTCGACGACCCATTTGCGCAGACCCTCAAGATCGCGCTCGCCCTCGTGGCTGTCCTTGGTGCAGAACTCCTGAACACAGCGGTACACGGTATCGTGCATGACCTCGGTGATGTGGTCGGTCAGGTCCTTGCCGTCCAGAATCTTGTTGCGCTCGGCGTAGATGACCTGGCGCTGCTTGTTCATGACGTCGTCGTACTCAAGAACGCTCTTACGCATGGAGAAGTTGATGCTCTCGACCTTGTGCTGGGCATTCTCGACGGCCTTGGAAATGATCTTGTGCTGGATGGGCATGTCGTCGCCCATGTCGGCCGTGACCATCATCTTGGAGACGCGGTCCATCCTGTCGCCGCCGAACAGGCGCATGAGGTCATCCTCGAGTGACAGGTAGAACTGGGTCTCGCCCGGATCGCCCTGACGACCGGAACGGCCACGCAGCTGGTTGTCGATACGGCGGGACTCATGGCGCTCGGTGCCGATAACGGTCAGGCCGCCGGCGGCAAGCACGCGCTCGCGCTCGGCCTTGCAGGTCTCCTTGGCCTCGGCGTTAAACTGCTCGAGCTGCTCGGGCGTCACGTCCTCCATGGTCAGGCCCTCGTGCTCCAGGCGCTCGCGCACCAGCTCGTCGGGGTTGCCGCCCAGCAAGATGTCGGTACCACGGCCGGCCATGTTGGTAGCGATGGTCACGGCGCCATAGCGACCAGCCTGGGCCACGATATGGGCCTCGCGCTCGTGGTGCTTGGCGTTGAGGACCTCGTGCGCGATACCGCGCTTAGTGAGGGCGGCGGACAGTTTCTCGGAGCTCTCGATGGAGACGGTGCCCACCAGGACCGGCTGGCCCTTGGCGTGACGACGCTCAACGTCGTCGGCAACGGCGTTGTACTTGGCCTGGATGGTGCGGTAGACCAGGTCCTCGTGGTCAACACGCTGCACGGGCTTGTTGGGGGGAATGACCTCGACGGGCAGCTTGTAGATCTCGCGGAACTCGGCGTCCTCGGTGAGCGCCGTACCAGTCATGCCGGAGAGCTTATCATACAGGCGGAAGTAGTTCTGCAGGGTGATGGTGGCAAGGGTCTGGTTCTCCTCGCGCACGAGCACGCCCTCTTTGGCCTCGATGGCCTGGTGCAGGCCCTCGGAATAGCGGCGACCCTCCATGATACGACCGGTGAACTCGTCGACGATCTTGACCTCGCCGTTGGTGACCACGTACTGCTTGTCGCGGTGGAACATGTACTGCGCCTTCAGCGCCTGCTGCAGGTGGTTGACCAGCTGGCCGGAGAGATCGGCATAGATGTCATCGATACCCAGGCGGCGCTCAATCTTCTTAAGACCGCGCTCGGTGGCGGCGATGGTGTGCTTGGCCTCGTCCATGACGAAGTCGCCCGTGGGCTCCACGTCCTCGGTGGCGGTGAGCATGTCGTGCGAGACGTCCTCACCGCGCTCAAGGCCGCGCACGGCGCGCGCGAAGTCCTTGTAAGTGCTGGCGGACTTGGTGCCGGCGCCCGAGATGATGAGCGGCGTTCTGGCCTCGTCGATCAGGATGGAGTCGACCTCGTCGACGATGGCGTAGCTGTGGCCGCGCTGAACACGCTGCTCGGGGCGGGTAACCATGTTGTCGCGCAGATAATCGAAACCGAACTCGGAGTTGGTGCCGTACGTGACGTCGGCCTGGTAGGCTGGGCGCTTCAGCTCGAGCGGCATGTTGTTCTGCAGCAGACCGACGGTCATGCCCAGATACTTGTAGATGCGACCCATCCACTCGGAGTCGCGCTTGGCCAGGTAGTCGTTGACGGTGACGACGTGCACGCCCTTGCCGGCGATAGCGTTGAGATAGCCGGCCAGCGTGGAGACGAGGGTCTTGCCTTCGCCGGTCTTCATCTCGGCAATGTGGCCCTCGTGCAGCGCCATGGCGCCGATGAGCTGTACGTCAAAGTGGCGCATGCCCGTGATGCGCTTGGAAGCCTCGCGCACGGTGGCAAAAGCCTCGGGGAGCATGTCGTCGAGCGACTCGCCGTTGGCGTAACGCTCGCGGAACTTATCGGTCTGGGCGCGGAGTTCCTCCTCGGTCATCTTCTCAAACTGGGGCTCAAGACCGTTGATCTGGTCGACGATCTTGTAGTAGCGCTTAAGGTCCTTATCGGATCCAAAGGACAGCAGCTTTGACATGAATCCCATGTGGTTTTCCTTTTTGGCCATCGCCCACGCCGTGCAGCTGCGGGCGAGTTAAACACAGATGATTGTACTTTAGCCAAACAAGGCGCGGCCTATACGGTCGACCTCGACCGCCACGTAATAACTACGACCAACCTGCCAAAAAGGGACTGGTTTAATTTGTCAGCTTTTATCTGGGAAAACGCTGTCTCTCTGCCATTTGGCGCAAACCAATCCGTCCCCTTCGTACCAATCTGGTGCCATGGAGACAGGTTCGTTTGCACCAATAAAGGAAAAGGGCCGCGCACCCAAACGGATGCACGGCCCTTATGCCATGAATGCGAGCGATTCCGCGGCGAGCTATTTACTCAGCAGCCTCGGTGGTCTCAGCCTCGGCAGCGGCCTCCTCGACGGGAGCCTCTGCGGGAGCCTCGGCGGCCTGCTTGGCAGCCTCCTCGGCGAACTTAGCGGCACGCTTAGCCTTCTCGGCAGCCTTAGCCTCAGCGGCGGCCTTGCGAGCGGCCTCGGCCTCAGCGGCCTTGGCGGCCTTGGCAGCCTTGGCCTCCTCAGCCTTCTTGAGCTGGGCGGCAGCGGCGCCACCGAACTTGTCGGCGAAGCGCTGGACGCGTCCACCGGTGTCGACGAACTTCTGCTGGCCGGTGTAGAACGGGTGGCACTCGTTGCAAAGCTCAACCTTCATCTCGGACACGGTAGCGTGCGTCTTGAAGGTATTGCCGCAGGAGCACGTCACCGTGCACTCGACATACTGGGGATGGATACCCTGCTTCATGGTAGGACTCCTTATTGGTCAGGCGCTGGTTACCGATCAGCGCATAAGGCGTCTTGGTTTCCGACCAAGACAACAAACTCGGCTATGGTACCACGGCGCCGCGTGTCCCACAAAAGGTTCACGGTCTTTTCGGAACGACACGAATCTGACCCATCGAAACACATCTCCACCGTTCCTTCAACTGGGAAAATGCCGTCCCCGGGGCCTGAGAAGGGCCCCGGGGACGTTCGACTGACTGCGGGAACGGCCTTTCCGCTCAATGTGTTCGGCTGAGATCGGAAATCAACCAAACTGAACTAGGTTCAGTTGACATGGTTAAAAACGGGGGCGACGCTTTTGCGTCACCCCTCGTCCCGGCCGGTTGCTTTAGTTGTACACACGGTAGTTACACTTGAACTGGGTTATGTGTCCATAGTTGGAGCGGTACCAACCCGACGTATAGCTGATTGCCTCTGCGCCTAGATAGTCGTAGCCCTTGTTGTAGCGAAGCTGACGGTAGGTCGTGTCGTACTCTGCTACGTAAAACGTGTCTCCAGAGAAGGCTTTGTACCGGTCCTTAACCGTCGAAGCCATGTACGCGGGTTCGACATCGCCTTTCTCCCCGTTGAGCGCATAGACGGGTGCCGCGATTCCGCATAAAGCCGTTGCCACGAGGATGGCGTAGACAGCCATGCGCGACGCATTGGACTTCAGCTGTTCAAATAGTTTCATGTCATTCACCTCCTTCGTATGTATCGAGGTATTCCTGCTTGAGCGTCTGCGAGGACGACTTGATCTTTTCCACGAGCGTGCCGGCCTCGAT
>NZ_JADMWW010000021.1 GCF_015548375.1 Collinsella aerofaciens | reverse complement strand
CGCCGCGGCTGAATTAGACACTCACCATTGTCGGCCTAATCCGCGGTCTTTCATGCAGCAGGGGCTCTCAATGTTTTATGTCCTGCTCATATCGTCTCTGCCGGCAGTTAAGGAACGTCCCTAAGTGCCGGGTTTTGAGGAGGTTGGCATGCTCAATGCGATGGCGTGGGCGCTTGCCTGTTTTGGCGTTGTCGCTGCCGATATAGCCCTGAGCGTGGTTCTGTTTTCAGTTCTCGATGCCGTGTCGGTGCTGACGGGCTATCCGATCGACAATCTCGATATCCAATGGTTCCAGGCTGCCGCTCAGACGGCATCGTTTTTGATGGCGCTGCTGTGGTGGCGTTATTTGTGGCCGCGGTCGTTTATCGCGCGCTGGCAAGGTGAGCGTCCACTTGGCGGGGGATTGCGTAGCGCGTGGAAGCGCATTGCCTGCGTTATCGTGATCGGCTTGGCCCTGCAGGTGGTCGTTGGCTACGTGACCGACGCCGTGCTGTCGCTGTTGCCCGAGGTCTCGGCAGACTATAGCGAGCTCGTCGAGGAAACGGGCATGGGCGATACCAGCCTTCTTGCTGTCCTGACCACGGTGCTCGGCGCTCCGTTTTGCGAGGAGTTGCTGGTGCGCGGCATTATTTTTGAGTTTTCGCTCCGAGCGTTTAACCCGCAGTGCCGCCCACTTTGGAAGCGCCGACGTCTCGTGCGACCGCAAGACGGCGCCATGGTGCCCTGGGCGGCCCCGAGTAACTGGGGTATCGCCGCGGCGATTGTGCTGCAGGCGGCGATCTTCGGCTTTATGCACATGAACTGGGTGCAGGGTTGCTATGCGGGCGCTGCCGGCCTCATTTTTGGTTGGGTGCTCGTGACGACCGGAAAGCTTTGCTACACGATCCTGCTGCACTTTGCCTTTAATGCCGGGTCGTATCTCATGACGTTGCTCTGGTTTGTGAACACGCCGTTCGGCGTGGCAATTACGGTCGCTATCGCCGGTGCCATCCTCGTTGAGGCAATGCGCTCGCTGCGCCACGCGTGTGGGATGGACGCAGCGAGCGCACCACTGCCCTAGTTGCGCCTGCCGCCGCCGTTGGCGCCCTGACGCCCCTGTGCCGCGCGATTGCGACCGGCAGTGTTCTGCGCGCGGGACATACCGCCGTGACCCTTGCTGCCCTTGGGCCCCTTGCCGGCGGCGCCACCGTGGGCCTTGCCGCCCTTCTTGCCGGTGCCATGCCCACCGCCGGCAGACGTCTCGCCCGGGCGTGGCGGCACGGGGCGAATCAGGCAATGCTTGGTATAGCAGATCAGATCACGACGCCCGGCCTTCTCTAGCGCCTCGCGCACCAGCTTGTAGTTCTCGGGCTTGCGATACTGGATGAGCGCGCGCTGCATGGCCTTCTCATGCGGGTCGCGCGCCACATAGATCGGCTCCATGGTGCGCGGATCCACGCCGGTGTAGTACATGCAGGTCGACATAGTGGACGGTGTGGGGTAGAAGTCCTGCACCTGCTCGGGCATGTAGCCCATGTCGCGCACGGCCTCGGCAAGGTCCACGGCTTCCTTCATCGTCGATCCGGGATGGCTCGAGATCAGATACGGCACCACGTACTGCTTGAGTCCGTATTCGCGATTCAAGCGTTCAAATTTACGGCAGAATGCGTCGTAGACAGCTCGGCTCGGCTTGCCCATCACGGACAGTACCGCGTCGCTCACGTGCTCGGGCGCTACGCGCAGCTGGCCCGAGACATGGTGCTCCAGCAGCTCGCGTAAAAACTCGTCCGAGGCATCGGCCATGGTGTAGTCAAAACGGATGCCGCTGCGCACGAAGACCTTCTTGACGCCCGGCAGCTGGCGCAGGTCGCGCAACAGCTGCGTGTAGCCGCTTTCGTCGACCACCATGTTCTTGCATACGCTCGGCCACAGACAGCGCTTGTTCTTGCACACACCGTGCTTGAGCTGCTTGTCGCAGGCGGGGCGGCTAAAGTTGGCCGTCGGTCCACCCACGTCGTTGATGTAGCCCTTAAACTCGGGATCGCGCGTGAGCAGCTCGGCCTCGCGCATGATCGAGTCGTGGCTGCGCATCTGCAACACGCGGCCCTGGTGGAAGGTGAGCGCGCAAAACGAGCACTCGCCAAAACAGCCGCGGTTGGAGCTAATGGAAAACTTGATCTCAGCAAAGGCCGGCACGCCGCCTGCCGCGTCGTAGTCGGGATGCCAATCGCGTGCGTAGGGGAGTTCGGCCACCTCGTCCATCTCGTCGGTGGTGAGTGTTGCCGACGGCGGGTTCTGCACCACGTACACGCTGTTGGGATATGGCTCTACCAGGCGATGCCCGGTGATGGGGTCCATGTTCTGCTGCTGTACGTTAAAGCTGCGCGCGTAATTGAGCTTGTCGGCGGCAAGGTCGTCCCAGCTGGGCAGCAAGTCGTAGTCGTAGACCTCGTCGAGCGAGCTGGTGCGGTAGACGGTGCCGTTGATATAGGTGATCTGATCGACGGGCAGCCCCGCGTCGAGCGCGTCGGCGATCTCGACAATCGCGTGCTCGCCCATGCCGTAGATGAGGATGTCGGCGCCCGAGTCGAGCAGCACCGAGCGCTTGAGCTTATCCTGCCAGTAGTCGTAGTGGGCCAGGCGGCGCAGGCTTGCCTCGATGCCGCCGATGATGATGGGGGCGTCCTTGAACGTCTGACGGATGAGATTGCCGTAGACCGTGACGGCACGGTTGGGGCGGTGACCTTCCTCGCCGCCGGGGGTATAGGCGTCGGTGTGGCGGCGGTGCTTGGTCACCGAATAGTGGTTGACCATGGAGTCCATGTTGCCGGCACTGACCAAAAAGCCCAGGCGCGGCTCGCCGAGCGCAGTGATGCTGGCGGGGTCGGTCCAGTCGGGCTGGCAGATGATGCCCACTTTGTAACCGTGCGCGTCGAGTACGCGGCTGATGATAGCCATGCCAAAGCTCGGATGGTCCACGTAGGCATCACCGCAGATATAGACGAAGTCGCACTGGTCCCAGCCGCGCGCATCCATGTCGGCGCGGCTGACGGGGAGGAACTTATCGCGGCCCGGGCGCCAGGGACGGGCGGGCGCTGCCGGGGTATGAGTGGCGTGGCCGCTCTGGGCCTTGCCACCGCGCTTTTGCTGCTGGCCGCGCTGGGCATGCTTGCCGTGCTGGTTGTGCTGAGCGTCCTGGGGCTTTTTTGCCACGATTCCTCCCGTTGTTAGTATGCTGCACGTAATTGTAACCAGTCTTTTTGGGACGGCGCTAAAAAGACTGGTGGAGTACATGGGCTGGCGGATCGGCGTGTCGGTGCGGGTGTCGGCGCCGCGCCCGCTGTTTGTTTCCAGACTGTGTATCTGCGCGTTGGAGAACCCGTCTCGCGCGCACGCCATGTTGTCAATGGGTTACAGTATGAACGGCGGTTATGTTTCCGCCAACGCACGAGAGGGTCGTCAACAAGGAGGATGCACGACGATGCAGCGTGCCAAACAGATATCGGAGTCCATCGAATTGGGCATTATCCTGGCGCTCGCCGGCGGCTTTATGGACGTTTATTCGTACATTGGGCGCGACCATGTTTTCGCTAACGCGCAGACGGGCAACATCTTGCTGGTGGGCGTGAGCATCTCGGAGGGCAATTGGGCACTTGCGGGGCGCTACTTCTTCCCTGTGGTGTCGTTTGCCGTGGGCATTATGCTTGCCGACCTGGTACATGAACGGTTTGGCAGCGTGATTCACTGGCGCCAGGTAACGGTGTTCTTTGAAGCCGTCATCTTGCTGGGCGTGAGCTTTATCCCCGGTGGCGGTTACAACTTGCTCGCCAACTGCCTCACTTCGTTTGCCTGCGGCATGCAGGTCGAGAGCTTCCGCAAGATCCACGGTCACGGCATTGCTACGACCATGTGCATCGGCAACCTGCGCAACGCGCTGCAAAACGTGGACGATTACATCATCACCCACAGGCGCGGCTTTTTGGAAAACGGCCTGCTGTACTTTGGCGTGATCTTTACCTTTGTGTTTGGCGCCGTGCTGGGCAACTGGTGTATTGAGCGCATGGGCCTGCACGCCATCGTCGTGGCGAGCTTGCTGCTGTTTGTCGCGTTTGCCATCATGTTCATCGACCGCGAGCGCGACTTGCGCTTACGCTGGAAGGCTGCGGCCGAGGCTTGGAAAGAGGGCTGTCGAAAGTAACCGAATGCGGCAAAGGGGCTGTCCCTTCGCCGCATTATTTTTCATCATCTGTTGAAACGCTTTAAATAGTTTGACGTTCTCACGCGTTTTTTGTTTCAAAAGCGTTAGGATGGGACTCATAGCGTGGGGCGTAATGGGTGCCCCGCACACGATGGGAGGCTATCAATGGCTAATCGTTTCGTTCTCAATACCATCTCTTATCATGGTTCCGGCGCCATTAAGGAGATCCCCGGCGAGCTCCAGCGTCGCGGCTACAAGAAGATCTTCGTCTGCTCCGACCCCGATCTGGTCAAGTTTGGCGTTACCGCCAAGGTGACCGACGAGCTCGACGCCGCCGGCATCGCTTGGAGCCTCTACTCCGAGATCAAGCCCAACCCCACTATCCAGAACGTCAAGGACGGCGTCGAGGCCTTCAAGGCCGCCGAGGCTGACGCTATCGTGACCATCGGTGGCGGCTCCTCCATGGACACCGCTAAGGCCATCGGCATCATCATCAACAATCCCGAGTTCGCCGATGTCCGCAGCCTCGAGGGCGTTGCTCCCACTAAGAACCACGCCGTGTTCACCATCGCCGTGCCGACGACCGCCGGTACCGCCGCCGAGGTGACCATCAACTACGTCATCACCGACCCCGAGAAGGTCCGCAAGTTCGTGTGCGTCGACACCAACGACGCCCCCGAGGTTGCCGTCGTCGATCCTGACATGATGGCTTCCATGCCCGCCGGCCTGACCGCTTCCACTGGTATGGACGCTCTGACCCACGCCATCGAGGGCTACACCACCAAGGGTGCTTGGGAGCTCTCTGACATGTTCCACTTTGAGGCTATTAAGCTGATCAGCGAGAACCTGCGTGACTCCGTCGCCGAGGCCAAGTCCGGCCAGCCCGGCTCCGGCCGCGAGGGCATGGCCCTTGGCCAGTATGTCGCCGGCATGGGCTTCTCCAACGTTGGCTTGGGCATCGACCACGCAATGGCTCACACCCTGTCTGCTCACTACGACACCCCGCACGGCGTCGCTTGCGCCATGCTGCTGCCGATCGCCATGGAGTTCAACAAGCCGGTTTGCGCTGAGCGCCTGGCCAAGGTTGCCCTTGCCATGGGTGTTGACACCACGGGCATGAGCACCGACGAGGCTGCCGACGCCGCTATCGCCGCCGTCAAGCAGCTTTCCGCCGACGTGAATATCCCGCACGTCTGCGAGGCTATGAAGGCCGACGAGATCGAGGTTCTGGCCAAGGACGCCATGGCCGACGCCTGCTTCCCGGGTAACCCGCGCGAGGCGACGCTCGACGACGTCATCGAGCTCTTCAAGAAGATCTGCCCGGCTGCCTAACTTGGTTCGGCGGGCCCCTGCCCGTTAGCCCCACAATCGTCCTCGGACATGTCGGAAGCCCCCGCTGCGCACTTCGTGCGGCGGGGGCTTCCTCCGTCCTGCGGAAAGATTGTGGGGCAAACGGGCAGGGGCCCGACGGCTCGTTATCGTGGCGGGCGCAGTTCTGAAGAGCTCGATGGGTCATCTCGCTAGGTAAAAAGATGGTTCGCGGTGGTATTGTTGCTGTGGGTTTAATTCGATACGAAAGGGTGACTTTGGTGTCCAAGATGGATTCTACGCTCTCCTATATTACTGACCAGTTGAAGGCGCTTACCTCGATTGCTTCGCCTACGGGCTATACCCGTGCGGCGACTGATTATCTGATGGAGACCCTGCGCGATATGGGGTTTGGGCCTGAGCGTTCTAATAAGGGTAACGTGCTCGTTGAGCTTGGCGGCGAGGGCGAGCCGCTCGTACTGGCGAGCCATGTCGATACCCTAGGCGCCATGGTGCGTTCCATTAAGGACAATGGCCGCCTGCGCCCCACGACGCTCGGTGGGCATCAGTGGTCTACGGCCGATGGCGAGAACTGCACCGTCTACACGCGCGACGGCAATGTCTACACGGGCGTGGTTCTTAACACCGAGCCTTCGGCGCACGTGGCCGACGAGCCGGTCAAGACCATCGAGAAGAACATGGAGATCTTGCTCGACGAGAACGTCGACAGCAAGGACGATGTGCTCGAGCTGGGTATTCAGACCGGCGACATCATCGCTATGGATCCTCGCACGACGGTGACGGAGAGCGGCTACATTAAGAGCCGCTTCCTGGATGACAAGCTATCGGCCGCCATTTTGTTGGGCTTGGCGCGTGCCGTCGCCGCTGGCGAGGTGACGCTTTCGCGTAAGGTTTCGCTGCTCTTTACCGTGTACGAGGAGGTGGGCCACGGCGGCGCCTTCGTGCCGGCCGACACGCGCGAGATGATCAGCGTTGACATGGGCTGCGTGGGCGACGACCTAGGCTGCACCGAGCACATGGTGTCGATCTGCGCCAAGGATTCGGGCGGTCCGTACAACTACGACCTGGTGACCACGCTGTCCAATATCGCGCGCGAGCTTGAACTTGACTACGCCATCGACGTGTACCCGCACTACGGCTCGGACGTTGAGGCCACGCTCTCTGCCGGCTACGACATCCGTCACGGCCTGATCGGCCCCGGCGTGTATGCGAGCCACAACTACGAGCGCAGCCACATGGACGGCGTGCGCAACACCTACGAGCTGGTCCGAGCCTACGTACAGCGCTAGCGATGCAGCGGCCTCGGCTGATACGGCAGTACCGACCGAGGCCGTCCTCTCTAAGTTGCGGTGAAATAGGGACTGTTTGGCGGTTTTAAACGCTTAAACAGTCCCTATTTCACCGCAATTTATGAAGGGAATGGGGCTACTTAAGTGCGCCGGTCACCGTGCCGCCGCCGAGGACGATGTCGCCGCGGTAGACTACAACGGCTTGGCCGGGGGCGATGGCGCGCTGCGGGTCGTCAAAAGTTAGCAGCATTTGCCCGTCTTCGCCGCGCGCAAGGGTCGCTGCCTGGTCTTTCTGACGATAGCGGTACTTGGCACCTACGCGAATGCCACCGGACGTGAGCTCTGCCTTCATGCGGTCGGCAGGGGCACTCCAGATCCAGTCGTTGGCCGTGAGCGCTGTGGCCGTTAGGTCCTCGGCCTCGCCCAGATGCACGGTGCTGCTGTCGGCGTCGACGCCCGTTACGTACACGGGATGCGCCATCGCGACGCCCAGGCCCTTGCGCTGACCGATGGTGTAGCGCAGCGCACCGTTGTGGCGCCCGACCACGCTGCCGTCGCGCCACACAATGTCGCCCGGTGCAGCGGGATGTCCGCAGCGGCGCTCGATATAGCCCGCGTAGTCACCGTCTGGAATAAAGCAGATGTCCTCGCTTTCGGCCTTCTTGGCGTTGGTAAAGCCCTGCTCGGCGGCAATGCGGCGCACGTCGCGCTCTTTGTCCAGCCCAGCCAGCGGAAAGATCGTGTGCGCCAGGCGTTCCTGCGTAAGCGAATACAAAAAGTAACTCTGGTCCTTTTTGGGGTCCTCGCCGCGGTACAGCTGCCAGGTTCCGTCGGACGCCTGGCTCGTTTTGGCGTAGTGGCCCGTGGCGATGTAGTCGCAGCCCATATCCAGCGCCGCATCCAGCAATGCGCCAAACTTAATGTGGCGGTTGCAGATGATGCATGGGTTGGGCGTCAGCCCCTCCTGATAGGCGGTCACGAAGCGCTCGATAACGTTGCGGTCGAAGGCCTGCTGCAGGTCGAGCACATGGTGGGGCATCCCCAGGCACTCGGCGACAGCCTTTGCATCGGCGATGTCGCGGTCGACCTTACTCATGCCCGTGACGGGATCGGGCGCGGGGCAGGTGAGGCGCATGGTGGCGCCGACGCATTCGTAGCCCTGGCTTTTGAGCAGGTACGCGGTCACGCTGGAATCGACGCCGCCGCTCATGGCGACGAGCACGCGCTTGTTGTGCATGGGGAGGTTCTCCTTGGTGGCATGTGGCCAAAAAAGAAAAGCGGCGCGGGAGGCTGGTTCCGCGCCGCAGACATTGTAGCAAGTTCGGACGTCTCGTGGGACACCCTGATTGGATGGGCTCAGGCTGCCGGGAGAGAGGAGACCGGCTCGTCCGCGGGCTCAACCTATGGGCGACAGGCCCTTAGTCCTGGAACAGTGCCGTGGACAGGTAACGCTCGCCGGTGTCGGCAAGCAGGGCCACGATGGTCTTCCCCTCGTTCTCGGGGCGCTTGGCCAGCTGCAGTGCGGCCCACACGGCGGCACCGGACGAAATGCCCACGAGCACGCCCTCCTTGTGGCCCACGGCACGGCCGGTGGCAAAGGCGTCGTCGTTCTCGACGGGGATGATCTCGTCATAGACCTGGGTGTCGAGGACGTCGGGCACAAAGCCGGCGCCGATGCCCTGGATCTTGTGCGGGCCGGCCTGGCCCTTGGAGAGCACCGGGGAGGTGGCGGGCTCGACGGCGACGACCTTAATCTCGGGGTTCTGCTCCTTGAGGAACTCGCCCACGCCGGTCACGGTGCCGCCGGTTCCAACGCCGGCGACGAAGATGTCGACCTCGCCGTCGGTGTCATCCCAGATCTCGGGGCCGGTCGTGGCCTTGTGGATGGCGGGGTTGGCGGGGTTCACAAACTGGCCGGCGATAATGCTGTTGGGGGTCTCCTTCTGCAGCTCCTCGGCCTTGGCGATGGCGCCCTTCATGCCCTTGGAGCCGTCGGTGAGCACGAGCTGTGCGCCGTATGCCTGCATAAGCTTGCGGCGCTCGACGGACATGGTCTCGGGCATGGTGATGATCACCTTGTAGCCGCGGGCAGCCGCCACCGAGGCGATGCCGACGCCGGTGTTGCCGCTCGTGGGCTCGATGATGGTATAGTCGCCGCCGCGCACGAGCTTGCCGGCCTTCTCGGCCTCGTCGATCATGTTCTTGGCGACGCGGTCTTTGACGGATCCGGCGGGGTTGAAGTATTCCAGCTTGACGAGCACGCGGGCCTTGAGGTCCTCATCGGCCTCAAAGTGAGTGAGCTCCAGAAGCGGAGTGTGGCCGATAAGTTGATCGATGGACGTGTAAACATTGCTCATGGTGAACCTCCAAAGTGTTCAAATGACTGGATACCGTGTGGTTTTACGGTGTGTATAGCAGCGAAACCCACAAACCTTATGGGTTGTTCGTTTTGCTGTTGGCAAGCATAGTAGACAGTAAAGCCTAGTAACGCAATAGGAAATAGAAGATTATTACGAGTCGATTAACCATCTTGACCGGAACGGGTATTTTCAAAACCAATTTTTCGGCTAGAATTTCTACGGACTAAATGACCGAAAGGCAGCACTATATATGTTGGTTTCTACTAAGGGCAGATATGCCCTGCGCGTTATGGTCGATCTGGCCGAGCACCAGGCGGCCGGTCGCATCCCGCTCAAAGAGATCGCGGCGCGACAGGGGATTTCCGAGAAATATCTCGAGAACATCTTGGCTACGCTCGTACGTGCCAACATGCTCTCGGGTATGCGTGGCAAGGGCGGCGGCTACGTGCTCACGCGCCCGCCCGAGCAGTACACGGTGGGCGAGATCTTGCGTCTGACCGAGGGCAGCCTAGCACCGGTCGCATGCCTGGACGGCGACTGCAAGGGCTGTTCGCGTTCGGACGAGTGCCCCACGCTCGACGTGTGGAAGAACCTGGACAAGCTCATCAACGACTACCTCGACGGTGTGACGCTCGATCAACTTGTCGCTCCCAACCATGGCTACGACTATGTCATCTAACCCACACCTGCATTTGGGGACGGGGTAGAAATGGTAGATTCTCTCGTCCTTTGAGACTTGACAAATAAGAAGGCCGCCCATTTTTTGTGATGGGCGGCCTTCGTTTTGGGTCGATATGACGGTTCGTATTGAACAGTTCTAGCCCTCGGCGATGCTGTCGAGAATGCTGCGCATGATGGATACCAGGATGCTGCCCATAAAGGCCGATCCAAAGCCGGCAATGGAGATACCCGCGCCCAGCAGATTGACCGACAGGTAGCTGGCCAGCTCGAGCATAAAGCTGTTGACTACGAGCTGAAAAATACCAAGCGTGATAATAGTGAGCGGCAGCGAGATGACCGTCAGGAACGGCTTGACGAGCGAGTCGACGATGTTGAGGAACAGTCCCACAAAGGCAAAGCAGACCCAGGCCTCGGCAAAGCCGAAGGGTTGGATACCGGGGACGAGGAACGTGGCGATCGCGATGGCGATCGAGGTGAAGAGCCAGTTAAGCATAAAGCGCATGGCGTGAATCCTTTCTTGCGCCGGGGTTGCTGGCGTCGCGTGAAGCGGCTTGCGGCGGCGACCTGGATGGTTGCGCGGGCGCGCCGCGGTGTTTGGGCGCCCATTGTCTCAAATATTCGTGGAGCTTACGTGCGCATACGGTTTCTAAACGGCGTTCGTCCTGAAAAACGCGCCGCTGGCAGAGAGTCTTGTCGCTTTAGTTTGGTGGTGTGCTACACTGCTACGGGCAAAAGCCACAGGCGTTGCCCTATTGCATAGAACGGGCGAACGATGCCCGATGTCAGTATCAACTTCGATGCCTTTTGGCGGGTTTGGCGGTGATCGATGAATATCGAGAACATGTTTGACAAGCCTGATGTCAAGCAGCTGGTCCACGCATTTAGCCTTTTGGACGACGAGAAGGATATCCAGGCGTTTTTGACCGATATCTGCACGCCGCGCGAGATTTGCGATCTTTCGCAACGCCTGCAGGTCGCGCGTTATCTGGATGAGGGCGAGCCCTATGTTGAGGTTCAGGCCCGCACGGGCGCTTCGTCCACCACGGTGAGCCGTGTTTCCAAGGCGCTCAACGGCGAGTACGGTGGCTATCGCAAGATCCTCATCAAGCTGGAGGATGGCGAGTAGGCCAACGGCAACAAACGAATCAGCTGGAGCCGCCCCTTCGGGGGCGGTTTTTGTGTGTCGAAAATTGATTCCCTGGGGACGGAGGAGAACGGATCATCGAGGGGGTCTGGTGCAAAGTAACCTGACCCCGATGCGCCAAAACATGTTGGTGTGGTGCCATGTTGTCCGTGCGGGCGGGTAGGATAGATGCGTTGAATATTGCGAACAGTTTGAGTGGAGGACCATGCCTGTTCGAATCTATACCACCAATGCCGGCACGGATTTGAGCGATGCCGAGGCGGCGCTGCTGGCCGACCTGGTTGCCCGCCACGGGCGCGCTGTTCTGTTGGCGCCCTCGTTTGCCGAGCTCGACTTGTGCCGTCATGATGCGGCAGAAGCCGGGGTTTCACTGGGTATCGATTACAAGACGCCCACATCGTGGCTCCGCTCGCTGTGGGAGCTTATGGGCGATGGCCGCAGCTTTGTGGATAACCTGCAGCGCCAGATGCTGTTCTCGGACATGGTCACGCGTCTCGACGATGCCGACCTGCAGCCGCTTTCGCGCAGTCAGGGCACAGTGCGCATGCTCGCGCGCATGGCCCGCGACGTGTTGCCGGGCGTTGCGGGGACGGGTGCCGAACGATGCCGTGGCGACAACTGCCAGCCTGAGCCAAAAAGCGATGCCGAGGCTCGTGTGTTTGAGCTTTTGCGCGCCTACGCGGGCGGTTTGGACCGTCGAGATATGGTTGAGCCCTGCGAGGCAGCTGACATTATGACCAGTGTCCTGGCCGATAGCCTGCCGGCGTGCACTCGCGCCGTATGCGTGCGCGGTATCACGTCGTTTACGCACGGTCTGCTCGAGCTGCTGTCTGCCGTGGCGAACAATGGGGGAGAGGTCGTCGTGCTGCTTGCCCGCGAACAGGCGGCGATGCGCGAGGAGCTTGCCGCGGCATTTGATGCCCGCGAT
This sequence comes from Collinsella aerofaciens, assembly GCF_015548375.1. GTDB lineage: Bacteria > Actinomycetota > Coriobacteriia > Coriobacteriales > Coriobacteriaceae > Collinsella > Collinsella aerofaciens_AB. The sequence goes on along the minus strand of NZ_JADMWW010000021.1, from coordinate 36,984 downwards.
GTGTTGTTTGAGATCGCGCCGCTAGGGGAGGATGTCGGCGCGTCTGATGCCGCTTGCGGGACCGCCGCTCAGCCTGCCTTTATTGAGGTCGCTGGCCCCCATGCCCGTGCTCATGCTTATGCGGACGCAATTGATGATCTGGTAAAAACGTGCCGGGGTTCCGAGGTCGACGGCGCCTCTGCCGACCCCGTGCGCGTGCTTGCCGTTTCTGCCCGGGCACCCCAGCTGTTCGGTGAGCTCGCCTCTCGTCTGGCGGCTCGTCATATCGCTGCCGAGACAACTGAGTTCACGGCGTTTTCCCAGTCCATCGCGGGCAGGCAGTTTGCGGCGCTTGCCGGCCTGATCGAGCGCATGAAGGCCGCCGATGAGGGCATGGCGTCAAAGACCGAGTGGTGGCCCGCGCCGGAGCTTACCGACTGGATCTACAGTCCGCTTTCGGGTGCCGACGCCGCGAGCGCCCGCGGCTTCGACAAGAACATGCGCCTGTCGCGCAGCAAGACCGCTGCGGGCGTCAAGAGCCTGCTGCAGAGCGTGCAGGGCCAGGTGAGGGGCGCCCGCAAGGCCGCCAGCGACGATAACTGGTTTAAGAATGTGCCGTGCGTGGTCTCGGACGTGTTTCAGGCGCTGTGGCGCGACAAACCCGTGACGGCGCTCAAGGCCATGCTCGCCGTTGCAGAGGAGCTGCCCGATCGCGCTCTAGGCGGTCTTGACGGCCAGGCCCGTCGTCAGGCAGAGACGGCTTTGCTGCGCCATGCCATCGACATCCTTATGAACGATGCTCGCGCGCTCGACGTGTCGCAGGCCGCGACCGTGCCGGTTCTCGACGGCGTTCGAACTAAGGTGGACAAGCGCAGCACCGCTTACGATTACGAGACCTACGAGGTCGATCGCACGCCACGGGCGCAAGTGCGCTTAGTGTCGCTTGCCGATGCGTCGGTTTTGCGTCCTGGCGGCTACGATGCCGTGCTGTTTGCCGATGTCGACCTGGACAGCTATCCGCTTTCGCACGAAGAGGGCCCGCTTGCCACGTTGACGACCGAGCTGCGCCGCGACGGCGTGTCTTTGGAGCCCGCCGCCCTGCTGCGCGTGCGCTTTGGCCGTGCAATGCAGGCGACGAGCGGTCCGGTCGCGCTTGCCCGCGTGACACACGATCGCCAGGCGCGAGAGTGCTACCCGGCAGCCGTATGGACCGAGCTGCGGGCACATGCCGAGGCCGCTGGCGCTGCCAAGCCCACGTGCGTGGGCGAGGGCGATATCATCGCCGACTTTGATCCCGCGGCAGGTGAAGGCCTCAAGCGCGAGCGCGTGACCTGCGAAGCCCCTCAGCACCTGAGCGATGAAGCCATTCCGTATCTGGTTCTGCGCCGTCGCGATGGCGAGGGCGAGAACGCGCCGCTCGTGCCGCGTCTGACGTCCGCCTCGCAGATCGAGGCCTATTCTACCTGTCCACTGTGCTGGTTCGTGTCGTATCGCGTCAAGCCCCAGTCGATCGACGCGGGCTTTGGCAACATGGAGAAGGGCAACTATGTCCACGACGTGCTGGAGCATCTGCATGCCCGTCTGCCCCAAGAAGGCATGGAGCGCGTGACGCCCGAGAATCTGCCGCGTGCACAGGAGCTGCTGCACGAGGTCTTTGACGAGACGTTGGCCGAGCACGCTGGCAAGCGCGGCACGGAGGGCCCGCTAGTGCCGCTCTCCCCGGTGGAGGAGCGCCAGGTGGCCGAGATCTTGCCGCAGCTGGAGGGTGTGCTTGCCTACGAGTCCGAGGCACTTGCCCCCTTTGCCCCGCGCTACCTGGAGTTCACCTTCAACGAGCTCAAGGTCGAGTATGCCGGTTGGCCGCTTGGCGGGCGCATCGACCGCGTGGACGTGGATGCCGAGAACCGTGCCGTGGTGATCGACTACAAACATCGCTCGGGCGTCGAGGAGTATAAGCTTGCCGACCCCACGGTGTTCGACGAGAAGACGGGTGCGGTGCCCGCCGACGACCCGCGCTGGCTGCCGCCCCATACCCAGACACTCATCTACGCCCAAGCCATGCGTCGGGCGCTGGGCCTAGATACCCGCGCTGCGCTCTATTTTTCGACCAAGGGCGGCAAGCCCGCGCTGCGCGGTGCCGCGAGCGCCGAGCTGTTGGAGCAGGAGCGCGGCGACGGTCGCATTCCGGGCCTTAAGAAGGGCTTCCCGGGCGAGGGCGGCAACATGGACTTCGATGTGCTGCTCGATCGCGTGGAGACCGGCATTGCCGAGCGGCTGCGCGAACTCGAGGCGGGCGTCGTGACGGCGGTCGATCCGACATCGGCGCAAGCCGCGCATGCGCGCTGCTCGTATAACCACGAAGGAACGTTTGTAAGGAGGGGCGTGTAGACCATGGATCTTTCGACTTTGATGCCGCAACAGCTGCAAGTCGTCAAAACGCTCGACCGCCCGCTATTTGTCTCGGCGGGTGCCGGCTCGGGCAAGACCTTTACCCTTACGCGCCGCATCGTCTACGCACTCTCGCCCGAATCCGGTCCGTTTGTCGAGCATCTGGACCAGGTGCTCGCCATTACCTTTACCAAAGACGCCGCGGCCGAGATTCGCGACCGCGTGCGCCGCGCGCTTATCGAAGAGGGTATGGACGAAGAGGCTCTGACGGTCGACGACGCTTGGATCTCGACCATCCACGGCATGTGCTCGCGTATCCTGCGCGCGCATGCGTTGGAGCTGGGCATCGATCCCGAGTTCACGGTGCTTACCGATACCGATGAGCTTATGGATCAGGCTGTCGAGCATGTGCTGGGCCGCGCGACAGCGCCCGATGCCGCTCCCGAGCTCGCGGCTTCGCTCAAAGCACTCTATGCCTGGTATCCCATGGCGGGTGAGGGCGGTCCCTTTGGCAGCGGCACCACCATCAAAGGTCTGGTGCGCAACCTATTGGAGCTGTCGAGCCAGCTGCCGGGCGGCATGGACGACGTGTGCGTGGTTCGTGGCTGTGCCGATACCTCGGCCCTGGCAGACGCCTATCGCGCGGCGCTCGGCGCGAGCAAGGCGGCGACCGAAAAGGCGCAGGTGGCGCTCGAGGCCATCGACGCGTTCGAGGCGAGCAGCAAGACCATGGCAGATGTGGCGCGGCTTATGATGGCGTGCAGTATGCCGCGCGCGAGTAAGATGTTCCCAAAAGAGAATGTCGAGCTGCTCAAGGCAGAGGCTGCCGACACGTTCGTCAATATTGTGCTGGCTTGCGGTGGCCCGGCACTTGATGCGCTGACGGGGCTTGCCCGTGCCGTAGAGGCGGAATACCGTGCGCTCAAGGCTGACCAGTCCGCACTCGACAATAACGATCTGTTGCGCATGGCATACGAGGCGCTGCGCGATTATCCTGCCATCCGAGCCGCCTACGAGGGCCGCTTTAAGATGGTCATGATCGATGAGTTCCAGGATACCGATCAGATGCAGGTCGATTTGATCCGTTACCTGACGGGCGCGGGGGAGCGCGCGCTGTGCACCGTGGGCGATGCGCAGCAGTCGATCTACCGCTTCCGTGGCGCCGAGGTTGAGGTGTTCCGTCGCCAAGAGCGCAAGGTGGGCTCCTCTGCTGCGCCCGAGACGGCTGTCGCATCCGATGCCCCCGCCGGCGAGCTCGTTAAGCTTGTACGCAACTTCCGCAGTCACGACGAGGTGCTGCGCTACGTAGCGCGCGTCTTTGACGGCGATACCGGTGGTTTGATGCAGGGGTTCTTGGATCTTGAGCCGAGTGACGATCGCGAGGACAAGCTCAAGGCGAAGGCTTCGCGCCGCCAAGCGGTCTTCGTTGCCGGTGGCAGCATGCAGGAGCGAACGCAGGCGAAAGCTCGTGCGATTGCGGAGCGGTTCCAAGCGCTCGTCAAAGCGGGGCAGCCTCAGGGCAGCATGGTCCTGCTGCTGGGCCGCATGACCAACGCCGATGTCTATGCGCAGGCCTTCCGCGACCAAGGGCTCGACTGCGTGATCGCAGGCGGCTCGGTCTTTGCCCAGGCAGCCGAGGTACAGACGGTGCGTGCCCTGGTGTGCGCACTTGCCAATCCGGCCGATACGGCGCAGGGTCTTATGCCGCTGTTGGCCTCGCCGATGTTTGCACTCGGCGCCCAGGAGTTCCTGGCGCTGGCGACCAAGCTCGACGAGCAGACGGGCGAGACGTCGCGTCGCAACATCGATGCGGGCATCATGAGCGATTCCGATGTGCCGGGCTTGCAGGGCTTGCCGCTCGTAACGCGCGCCCGCGAGGTGCTGCGCTACGCACTGCGTCGCGTGGGGCGTGATTCGTTCGCTCCCATCGCGCGCGACGTGGTCAATGCCTCCGGCTGGTTCGTGCGTCTGGCGCAGCGCGGCCCCGAGGGGAAGGCCATTGCCGCCAACGTGCTCAAGGCGCTCGACGCCGTGGCCGAGGCAGAGACCGAGTTCGGCAACTCGCCGCGTTCCATCGCGCTGGCCTTCGACCGCTTCTTGGCGGGCAAGGAGGCCCCGGGTGCCCTCAACGAGGAGGGTGACGGCGCGGTACGCATCATGACCGTGCATGCGTCCAAGGGCCTGGAATATCCGGTCGTGGCGGTTGCCGAGTGTTTTGGCGTGCGCAAATCGTCCGGTGCGGCGCAGATGGGCCGCGTCGACGGTGGGGCGCAAGTCGTGGCGCTGCCGGCGCGCTTCGATGGCGTTAAGCTTGCCGATGGGGCCTTCGTGAAGGGCGATGACGTCAAAAAGCAGTTTGAACACGCGTTTAAGGGCAAGGGCACGTCGCTGTGGTTGCCGCCAGAGCTTATGGAGGACGTATGCGCGACGGGCTCTCCCGCCGAGGCATTTGCCCGCCTGCGCAACGACGACCTGCAGCTTTCGCTTGAGGAACGGGCTCGTCTGCTCTATGTCGCCATGACGCGTGCGCGCGAGCTGGTGATCTTGGCGATGGACGCCGGCGTGAGCCGCGGCAAGGTGACGGCGCCGACCTTCGATGTCGAGACCGATCTGACCTACGACGTGCTGCGCCGTATTTTGCCGACCGACGCTCTGGATATGCCGCAGCTCGATGCCGACCGCCTGGTGTTCGACAACTCCCAGCCGGGCGACTACGAGCTCATTTCGCTCGCGGACTTTACCTTTGGCGAGCAGGCGTTTGAGGCCAACGCTTCGCTGGATGCCGAGGGCAGGCTTGTCCGCGGCGATGCGGAGCCGGAGGGTGCCGGTGCAGATGCCCGCGCCGCCGTTCCCGGTCCTGCCGACCCCGAGCCCGATGCGTTTGAGCTCGTGTATCCCCAGGCGGTGGGCGTGCGCATGGGCACCTGCCCGTATCCGGAGCGCGATTCGTACAGCTACTCGTCAATTGCCGCGGCGCTGCATGCCGAGTCCGAGGACCGTGCCGCCGAGGCGCACGTGCCCATGGACGAGGCTGGCGATGATGCAGAGTCGGATGGCTCGGAGATGGCCGATGCGGACGTGGCCGTCGTTGAGCCCGCCGGCAACCCCATGGCGCTGGGCTCGGCGTTCCACGCCGCCTGCCAGTGGCTGATCGAGATGGGTGCCGATGCGCTGCCCGCTGAGCGTGCCGATGCGCTGGCGCGCCTGTGGTGCCTGACGCCGGAGCAGCGTGAGCGCTTTGACGTTGCCCTGGACCGCTGGCTCAAGTCGGCCGTTCGTGCCGACTTGCTCGCGTGGCCGTGCGTTCGCGCCGAGGTGCCGTTCTTTTCACTGGGCTGCGAGGACGAGGACATCGCTCGCTACGGTGCCTATGCCGAAGGCGCCATCGACGCTTTGGCGACGAACCCGGCGGATTCGTCACGCGCGCTGGTCATCGACTACAAGACGGGCGGCACACCGGACGAGACGCCTGCGCAGCTGCAAGAGAAGCATGCCCTGCAGGCGCGTGTCTATTCGGACGTTCTGCACAAGGCGGGCTTTGAGACCGTGACGGTCAAGTTCGTCCGCGTGGAACAGCCCGACCCCGCAATCTTCGTAGAGCCCCCCGAGCCCCAGGTAGTCACTTACAACCTCTAACTCAAAAGTAGCTCATTTGGGACGGGGCTTTTTTAGCTGCTCCAGTTGATAGCGCAATTGGCTTGTTCAATTGTCGGCCGGGGCAGCTAAGAATCGGAGATGGCATGCCGGTCAATTCGCTTGTGCAGGACGGTCGCGTTGGACGTGGTGGAGCGCTACAACCTGCGGGCGCCACGGGTGGCCGCGAGCTTCTTGACCCGGTGCATCTCCTCGTCTGCACGCGAGCTTTCGGTCAACAAGGTCTCAAACGAGTTCAAGAGCAGGGGCGTGTCGACATCGCGCGAGACTCTCTCGAATCTGCTCAGGTATTACGAAGAGGTCGAGTGACGATTCGAACGCAATGTGAAGTTGGTCAATGAGCACCGCGATTGCCGGAGGTAGGTTTATACACGCCCTGATTGGTAACGCCCCGTTTGTGCTGGTAAGTCGCTCGGCAAATTCAACTCTATGCAAAACATGCCTCTTCAACAGCCATTCGGGGACACTTTCGGAAAAGCGGGGTGTGCCGGGGTGCATCGCTATCGTCCCGTTCATCCTGAAACGAAAATAGTTGCGTTTCACAGTATATGAAACGAAAGCATCTTTCGTTTCATCAAAGTTGAGACGAAAACTCTTTCGTCTTACAATGAATGAAACGGAAGGAGAGTTATGGAACGCGAGTCTCGCAACCTTGAATACAAAGAATCTGTAACGAGGTCATTTCTCAAGACGGTGAGCGCCTATGCAAATCACGGAGGCGGCCGCATCTTGTTTGGCATCTCCGATGAAGGCGATGTCGTGGGAATCAGTGACGTCAACCAGGCCTGCCTTGATGTTGAGAACATGGTGAACGATTCCATCGAGCCCCTGCCCACGTATTCTATTGAACCTGATATGACTACAGGTGTCATCACGCTTTCTGTTGAGGAAGGTCCGAGCAAACCTTACTGCTTCAAGAGGGTTGCGTACCGTAGAAGTGACACGGCCACCCTTCCGGTCGATCGGCTCGAAATGCAACGGCTGATTCTTGCGGGCAGCAATTTGGATTTTGATGAGATTGCATCCCCGGAACAAAGTCTCACGTTTTCATACCTAGGGAAGAAGGCGTCCTCTGTCCTGGGGATTGAAAAAATGTCCGATGATTCACTCAAGTCTTTTGGATTGATGTCACATGATGGGGTGTATTCAAATGCTGCGGCGCTGCTCGCCGACGTGAATAGTTTCCCAGGGGTTGACGTTGTTCGGTTTGGAGACACCATCAACGATATCCATGAGCGCCACGATATGAGCGGGGTTTCGGTTCTGCGCCAGGTTGACGAGACTCTGGAGATGCTCGACCGATTCTACTCTCTCGACCGTATTGAGCATGGGAAGCGCGGGCGTGTGGAAACGATACCCGCCGATGCTTTGCGCGAAGCTCTTGCCAATGCCGTGGTGCACCGCCAGTGGGACGATCGCGCGAGGATCACTGTTGCCATGCATCCGGATCGGGTCGTTGTGACGTCGCCGGGTGGCCTGCCAGAAACTCTGAGCGTGGACAGCTACCTTAACGGGATGATCTCGCGGCCGCGCAATCCGTTGCTCGCGTACGTATTCTTGAGGTTGGGGTATATCGAGCAGCTTGGAACCGGGATCGCTCGAATAAAAAGCTGTTACGAGGGAAAGCCCGCAAAACCGCAGTTTGACGTGCGGGAAGATGCGATTTCCGTAACGCTTCCCGTTGCCGAGATGGTGCGGTTGACTATGGAGGAGCAGCAGGTTGCTGATGCTTTGGGAACTGCCCTCGTTCTTCCGCGTGCTCAAATTGAGCAATTGTCCGGCCTGAGCAAGGGCGTTGTTCTTCGAACCCTTCAATCTCTTGAGGCAAAGGGCGTTGTGCAACGAACAGGTAGCGGCCGCTCGACCAAATATCGAAAAAGATAGGAAGAAGAGGGTATGTCCCGGGGCGGCCGGCAACGAGCCCTAAGCACGGCAAGCCCTGTTGCAGAATTGCGTCACATTGCGGTTCTGCCAAAGATGCGGGGCGCTAATGGCTAATTGTCCTACAGCGCCAGCAACCCTTGGTCGAAGGCGTTGGGGAACATAAACTTGCGCTGCTTGGGCTTGCCGTGCTTGTCCACGCCGAGGATGACGTCGATGAATCCGCCCTCGCGGTCGATGTCAACAACCTCACCGTAGCCGAATGCCTTGTGGAACACCGTGTCGCCCACCTCGAGAGCGGCGAGCTGGGCATCCGTCGGCGCGGGCGCGGCGGTTGCAGGCTCTTCTGTCTCCTCGGGGTAGCCTGAGATCCGCCAGCCAGGGTTGCCGACCGTGGCCTTGTTGCCGCGGAAGGTGAACTCGAAGCTCGCTCCACGCTTGGCGAGCTGCTTCATGACGTTGTCCAGCTCGCCACCGCCGATGACCCAGAGGTTGCCCTCGCTCGTTTCGCGCAGATCGACGAACTTGAGTCCCTGCGCTTCGATGGCGTTGACGATCCAGTCGCGCTTGGCGGGAGTCGTCTGCGCGGCAGTTGGTGCGGTGGCGTTGGCTGTGCCGGCCACGGGTGCCGGCGTGGTGCCGTCCGTGCGGGCGGCACCAGCTTCCTTCTTCTCCCACATGCGAGTAACCGCCCCCGGCTTGGGCGGATCGACATGCTCCACCGTGCTCGTCCCACGCACCATGCGCCCAGTCTCGTCCAGCAGCGTCTCCTGGCGCGCCATCTCCTCGAAGTCCGCCATGGTGAGAGACGTGTCGAACAGGCCCACACGTGCGTCGTAGCTGTGTTTCTCAATGCCCGTGTAGGAGAGGCTCGCGTCCTCGTAGCGCCGGAACTTGTACACGGCGTCGTTCATCACGGAGTCACGGAACACGCCAAGAGAGACGAGCAGCTCGAAGTCCTTCACAGAAAGGCCCGTGACCTTCTTGAACAGGCCGGGTTCCAGCTGCGTGATGACTTCCTTCAGGCTCTGCTCGCGATAGTCCGTAAGGTACATGAACACAGGGATGCGCGTGGCGAACTTGATCAGCTTTTCCTGGATCTGCTTGCGCTTGGTCTTGAATTCCTTCTCTTCCTCGGAGAGCTCCTTCTTCTCCTTTTTAGTAAGCTCGCCGCCTTCTTTCTTGGCTTTCTTCACGTGCTCGGACTTGTTGATAATCGTCTCGATATCGTCGTTGAGGCTGCGGAAGCCCTCGATGTTGCTCAGGGCTTCCATAGCCTCAACGTTCTCCAGCAGTCGGCGCAGCGTGTCGTTGTCTACGTTCACCAACAGTGCGCTTTCCCAGCGGCGTGCGAGCAGCGTGGCCGACGTACCGGCCATGGCGATATCCAGGATGTCGGCAGCATCCACCTCGCGCATGGCGCTGCCGTCGTAGGCGAGCACGGGAAGGAACTTGATAAAGTCCGCTACCTTCTTCTCCGGATTGGGCTCGTCGACGGACAGCTGGCAGCTGTAGTCGGACACCATGGCGAGCGCGCGGTCGAGTGCGAAGTCGAACACGTAGCACTCCTGCTTGATAACCTGCGTATGGCCGTCCTCGTCCTTTGCAGTCCAAGGACTCTGTACACGGAACGCGGTTTGGAAGTACGTCTCGGGAGTCTTAAGGTTTCGCAGCATAAACACGCCGGTCCACGGGCGGATGGTCACGCCCGTAGTGAGCTTACCGCACGAAAGCGTGATGGTCTTGGTTGCCAACGGGTTGCCCATGGCATGGCGCACGGGCTCGACGGCAGCCAAGCCTATACCCGCTTTGGTGCCCGCGGCCACCAGCACCTTGTAGTCGTGGTAGAACACGTTCTGGCGTTCGGCCAGCAGATTGGCCATGGCGTAACACGACGCCACGTTAGGCAAGAACCACAGTGTGTGGGTGAGGTTTGCCAACAGGTCAGCATGGCTAAAGGGGAGCACTGGCTTCTGCGCGCCCATCTTGAGCTCATCGGTCGTGGTCTCGGCCAACGCACCGCGAATAAGGTCGAGCCACTTCTGCACGTAATCCTTGTACTTGAACTGTGCGTTCTCACCCTCGCCCACGGCGGAGAAGAAAACGTTGAGATCGAACTCGTCGAACTCGCCTTGACGTGCAACCTTGGTTATCGCATCGGGCACCTTATAGGTCATCAGCACCATGCGGGGCAGGGCCTCGTACGGGTTCTGCGTGAACGGATGCGACTGCGCCCAGCCCTGCTTGGCCTGCTGTTCGTCGGAGTAGGTCCAGTTGAAGATCTGGTCCTCGATAAACTCGCCAGAAGTCAGCGCACGGAACGGCGTACCGGAGAGGTACAGGTATCGATCTGCCTGGATGGGCAGCCACGTCTCGTCGATGTTGTTACCCTTCGAGGCCTCATCGGCTTCCTTCTCCTCAGCCTCAACGGCCTTGTCTTCATCTTGACTGGCAAAGAGGCCCTTTGCGCTGTCTCGCCACGCGCCGAAGTGATACTCGTCAAAGGCCACGAGGTCCCACTGCTCGAGGTGCACCCATTCGTTGCGCGGTTTGATGGCGCCGCTGTTGCGATCCACGCCGAGGAAGTCCTGGAACGAGCCGAAGCACACGATGGGGCGGGAGGGATCGCACTCGTCGTAGGACCTGACATCACGGGCGACAAACTGCCAACCCTCAAAGTCGATGTGGCTCTCAAGATCCTCGCGCCAGGCATCCTCCACGGCAGGCTTGAAGGTAAGCACCAATACGCGCTTCATATTCATACGGCGGGCAAGCTGGTAGGTGGCAAAGGTCTTGCCAAAGCGCATCTTGGCATTCCACAGGAACTTGGGTATGTTGCGGTTACCGGGTTGCTCGCACATGCGGAAATACGCCTCGGTCTTGTTGACCGCTGCAATCTGTTCGGGACGCATTGCGAAGTCCTCGGTACGCTCGCGTTCGTAGCTAGTCCGGTCTCGAACCTCGAGCCATGCGCTACGCACATCATCAGGCGTGCATCGGAACCACTCGCCACCGACGTTCTCAAATCCCTTGGCCTCAAGGCGCTTGTGAACCGCGTGGTCCATAAACGACGAACCATCGGTGCGCATCGAACTCTCGGCAAACACGATCTCGTACGGCTTGCCCTCACCCGGCTGGATCACAGGGAACTGCTGGGCAACACGCTTCTCGACATCGATCTCGGTATAGCCGACCTTGAGGAATTCTGCGTGGTCTGGGTTCTTGTCACGGTAAGCATATATCGATGGCCGTACTCCCGGCCGCTGCGGAAAGAAGGTGTTACTCATGTTCGACCTCTACCTTATTTCCGATGATGCTCTCAATGAAACTGACGTCTTCGTCTGTGAACTCATACCGTTCAATCAGAAGACTGTCAGTCCATTCTCTATCGAAGGGAACAAGCGGAATGTAATCGAACACCGACTGATTTACCTGCATTGTTCCCTTGCCAAAATAAAGAAGAAATCTAAATATGTTCGTTTCCATGAAGGACTTGCAGCGAAGCATCTCATCCTCCGAATTGAATGGGCCAATTTGGAGGAACGTTTCGGTACATACTTCACCGGGCAATCCCACAATTGTTTCGGGGGGAATTACGGCATTTGTGGAGTAGGATGTTGTGAAAATAGCTTGTATTTATCAATATTCTCTTTTCCTGCTGTTACCGTCTCGCGAGTGATGTGACCAGAAACCCTGCGGGCCCCTCCTTTAATACCCTTTACTCCATATATTTTCACCGACCCAGGGAAGGCAGTGTCGGAAAGGTTGGAATTTGGGTAGCGGGAGGGCTCATTAAAAAGAAACTTTCTTATTCCAAAGGGTTTGGTCTTTGAGACGATTTTAGAAAAGCGCTCCAAACCATCTAGCTTTTCCAAAACTGAAAACAGCCTACTGTCTCTCACAATATACTTTGTGCCACTATCCAGAAATCGCAGGCATGTTGTTGCTTGGCCGCTGGCTGGCTTATATTCGTACTTCAGCTTGCCTTTGTGTCTTCTATCCCATAGGAAGAAGCAAACGCCTCCGTCGATATGAAGACCGGGAAAACACTCGGCGGCATTCTCGAAATCGTGTATTTCTGCGAGGCATTGATCTGTGCGCATTTCTTCGCGAAATGAATTGAGCGTCGACCTGCCGCCGACCATCCATCGAGAGGGAATAATCATTGAGAGGTAACAAGGGCTTAACTTCATCGCTTGTTTGACAAAGTTCTGGTAGATTGGGGCAGCAGCGTCAGTGCTTGCTCCGCTTCCGTCACTCAGCTGATACGGCGGATTGCCGACTATCACGTCGAACTTCATATTCAAAATCCTCTCGGGATCGTCGGTGTGAATGAATTCATATGCGTGAGTTTCGAGTGCCGCGTCACGGTCATATTCGGCATTCGATGCGCCACAGTACTTGCATCGACCGTTGGCCCATGTGTGCTGGATGCTTCGGTGCCTAATGCGTCCCTCAGAGCTATCGAACTCGACAACCGAGAATTTGCCGTTGGGGAACTTGCTGCAGTAGAGGCTGCGGCGGGAGAGCAGGCTCGTGAGCTCGGTGATCGCGATGCCGAAGAGCTGCTCGTGCATGATGTGGTCGACACGTTCTTGCAAATCTGGGTACTCGCGCTCGAGACCCTTGATAAAACGCTTGGCAGCCTCGCGAAGGAAGACACCAGACTTACAGCACGGGTCCAAGATCTTGATGGTGGGGTCGCTCCAGATTTCAGCCGGCAGCATGTCCAGGACATCATTGGCGAGATCCGGTGGCGTAAAGACCTCGTCGTTGCTTAGGTTAGCCAGACAAGTCAATACGTCGGGGTTGTGCACGGTCTCAAGCAGGTTAGCCATGGCACTGGACCTCCCAGTAATTGGTGAGGGGATAGTCTTTTATTGCGGAAGGGATATAGGCGTCGAGCTCGGCGTCGTACTCCCAGTCGGTATGCGCTCGGACATCGCCGCCTAAGTCGTCGAAGGTGAAAAGAGGGAGCGTTTCTCCCTTGTCGGCGTTGCCATCGAGAAGCTCGCTCAGCAAGAAATCTCGGCGCTTCACCTTGTCGCCCGTTACGAGTGACCATTCGGCAAAGGTGATGGGATTGTCGTTGGCGTCTTTGAGCGTGAGAGCATCGCCGCACAGGATGTTCTTGTCGAGCACGTAGCGGATTGACTCGAGGAAGATCGCGTCCGGCTTTTTGATTGCTTTCTTAGCTTCTGCCTCGACGATTCCGTATAGACGATCACGGCATTCTTGGGCGTTGTCTTCGAGAAGCTCGACGCCGTAAAGGCTACTTACAGCGACGAACGCATTGCGTTGGTAATCGTCGGGATTCTTCTTGTAACGCTGGCTTACAACGGCGAGCTTGCGGCGCAGTACCTCGGCCAGGAAATTGCCATTGCCGCACGCCGGCTCCAGAAAACGGGATTCGATGCGCTCAGTCTCCTGTTTGACCATATCGAGCATGGCGTTGACTTCGCGCTCGTTCGTAAAGACCTCTCCGTGCTCCTGCACTCTCTTGCGAGATTTAACCTGCTGAGCCATGGAAATCGATCCCCCGTTGCTGTTGTGGAATATAGTCCACAACAGTCTAACCTCGATCTCGATATTGTGGAATATAAACCTCAGCGAACGGTGCGTTCGTCAATACGATTGCAGCCATGAAAAGCGATGGCATCAACATATCTATCTGCAAGGTCGTGGGCGTTAACGCCGGTCGTATTCGCGTGCAAAGGGGCTACAGTCAGACCTTTGCCGCCGAGCGATCGGGCATCGACCGTTCTGCCCTGAACAAGTTTGAGGTTGGGAAGTTCAACCCCTCGCTCGAGTGGCTCTGCAAACTTGCGGACGGTTTGGATGTTCCGGTTGTCGAGTTCTTCTCCGGCCTGGAGGATGCACGCCCCAGCGAGTGCGCTGCTGTCCTCATGACAGACGCAGGGGAGTAGATGTTCCTTAGGAATCTGCCAGATGTGCTCAGCGCTAACCTGTCAAAAGTACCTGGCACCAATGTTGTGCTTCTTCGGTAATTTCGTGCCTCGATGGTGTGGGTTTTGAACTTCATCGAGCGAATTCGAAATCCGACACCATCATTTACCTGCGGTTTCTCCAACATAGAGAAGTTGCTCTCGCGAAAACCCACACCAAACGGCTTGGGGCGGCGATAAAACCCACACCAAACGGGCTCGAGAGCGGGCGAACCTACAAAAAGCCTCGTCCCAAATTAGCTACTTTCGGTGGGCGTCCGCGCCGTGCGGTAAAATCGTTCAGTCAGAACACGAACCCGCATCGGAGCTCATCACATGGCATTCGTCCATCTGCACAATCACACTGTTTTTTCCATGCTCGACGGCGCAACCCGTATCCAGGATATGGTCAACCGCGCTGTTGAGCTGGGCATGCCTGCCGTGGCCATTACCGACCACGGCTACATGTATGGCGTGCCCGACCTGGCGCTGGCCTGCGACGCCGTCAACCACAACACTCCCGAGTACAAAACCTGGAGCCACGACAAGGCCTTCTTGGAAAAGGACCGCCGTGACGAGCTGGTGGAGCCCGACCCCGAGTCCAGCCCGCGCGAGCATGCCCAGTATGTGAAGGACATGGCCATGTGGGACGAGAAGGGCAACATCGACGAGCTCAAGCCGCCTCTGGTCATCAAGCCCATCTTTGGCTGCGAGGTCTACTTTACGCCGGACGAGACGCTCGCCCGCGATCACAAGCCCGAGCTCTACCACATGATCCTCCTGGCCAAAGACCAGGAGGGCTACGTCAACCTGATGCAGACGGTCTCCGAGGCCGCCGTGCAGGGCTTTTACTACAAGCCGCGCGTGACGCTCGACAACCTGCGTCGCCATGCCAAGGGTATGATCTGCACGAGCGCCTGCATCGCGGGCATCATTCCCAAATACATCGACCGCGGTGACATGGAGGGCGCCATCAAGTGGGCCGAGACCTTCCGCGACACCTTCGACCCTGGCGACTTTTACATCGAGATCCAGGAACACGGCATTACCACCGACAACGGCCTGACCGACGAGCAGATGGACCGCACGCTCATCGACATTGCCAAACAGGTGGGTGTCAAGGTCATCGCCACCAACGACTTCCACTACCTGCGCCGCGAGGACGCGCCCGTACAGGACGTCATCATGTGCATCGGCATGAACGCCAAGGTCGACGACCCCAACCGCATGCGCATGACCGGCTCGGAGTTTTACATGAAGACCGAGGAGGAGATGCGGGCGATGTTCCCGTATTGCCCCGAGGCCTGCGACAACACGCTCGAGATTGCCGACAAGTGCTACGTTGAGCTGGACTGGGACTCCATCATCTTGCCGCGCTTCCCGTTGCTCGATCCCGGCGAGACGCACGAGAGCCAGTTCCGCCGCGAGTGCGAGAAGGGCCTGCGCCAGCACTACGGTGACGACTGGGCCACGCGCGAGATCGGCGGCGTCAACATCAAAGAGCGCTTTGAGTACGAATACAAGGTCATCTGCGACAAGGGCTTTGCCGCCTACTTCCTCATCGTTGCCGAGTACGTGCAATGGGCCAAAGACAACGGCATCGGCGTCGGCCCCGGCCGTGGCTCGGCCGCCGGCGCTATCGTCGCCTACGCCATGAACATCACCGCGTTCGACCCGCTCGAGAACGGCCTGATGTTCGAGAGGTTCCTGTCCCCGCAGCGTACCGAGATGCCCGATATCGATATGGACTTCGACGATGAGCGGCGCCTCGAGGTCGTGGAGCACGTTCGCCAGCTCTACGGCCCCGAGAAGGTCACCCACGTTATCACCTACTCGACCATCAAGGCCAAGCAGGCCATCAACGATGCCGCGCGCGTTCTGGACTACCCGGTCTACATGGGCCAGCGCCTGTCCAAGATGGTCTCGAGCGACCCCAAGGTCAAGCTCAAGCAAGTACTCGAAAAACAACCCGGCAAAGAGGATCTGTTTAACCCCGACTTTGCCGAGGCCTATAAAAAGGACGACGACGCCCGCCGCATCATCGACACGGCGCTCTCGATTGAGGGCCTCACCCGTGGCGAGGGCGTGCACGCGTGCGCCGTTCTGATCTGCCGCGACCCCGTCAACGAGCACGTGCCCACCAAGCTCGACACCAAGGGCGGCGTCGAGATTACCCAGTACGAGGGCCATACCGTTGCCGACATGGGCCTGCTCAAGATGGACTTCTTGGGCCTGCGCACGCTGACGGTTATCTCCAAGGCTAAGGCAAACATCAAAAAGAACTTCGGCATCGACATCAAAGAGGAAGAGATTCCCTTTGACGACCCCGAGATCTTTAAGCTCATGGGCTCCGGTCACACCGCCGGCGTCTTCCAGGTCGAGTCCGCCGGCATGACGGCCACGATCAAGAACATGAAGCCCACCGAGTACAAGCACGTCGTGGCATTGATCGCCCTGTACCGCCCGGGCCCGTTGGGCGCCGGCATGGTCTCGTCCTACATCAACCGTATGAATGGTAAGGAGCCGGCGGTCTCCTACGACGACCGCCTGGACGACATCCTGGGCGAAACCTACGGCACCATGGTCTACCAGGAGCAGGTTATGCTCATCTCCGTCGAGATGTGCGGCTTCTCCAAGGGCGAATCGGACTCGCGTATCCGTAAGCCCGTGGCTAAAAAGAAGATCAAACTGCTCACGTCAACGGTGCTCCACTGGGAGGATGGCTCGGACGAGACCACCTACGACCACTGGATGAACGGCGCTATCAAGAACAACTACACGCGCGAGGTCGCCCAGAAGATTTGGGACGATGTTCTCGAGTTCGCGTCCTACGCCTTTAACAAGTCGCACTCCGCCGGCTACGCCATCCTGGTTATGCAGACGGCGTGGCTCAAGGCGCATTATCCGCACGAGTACATGGCGGCCGTTCTGACGTCCTATACGGGCAAGACCGACAAGATCGTGCACTACGTCTCGGCATGCCGTCACGACGGCATCCCCGTGCTGTCGCCAGATGTCAACGAGTCCGGTACCGAGTTCACGGCCACCAAGGAGGGCGTGCGCTTTGGTTTGGCCGGCATCCGCGGCGTGGGCACCGGCGTGGCGCAGGCGATTATCGCCGAGCGCGAGGCGGGCGGTCCGTTTAAGACGCTGCACGACTTTGTCGAGCGTGTGGACTCGAGCCAGGCAAACCGCCGCGTGATCGAATCGCTCATCAAGGCAGGCGCCTTTGACTCCACGGGGTATCCGCGCCGCCAGATGATGCACTTTGTGGACAAGAACAACCCCGAGAACATCATCGATGCCGCCGTGAAGCGCCAAAAGGATCGCGCGAGCGGCCAGACGTCGTTCTTCGACATGTTCGGCGATGTTGAGGGCTCGGGCTTTGAGGTGAGCGTGCCCGATCCGGACGGCCAGGAGTGGGACCGCCACCTTAAGCTGAGCCAGGAGAAGGAGGTTCTGGGCATCTATGTCTCGGACCACCCGCTGCGCCCGTTTGAGTATGCGCTAGCCAAGGCGCGCGACTTCTCGTTCTCGCAGATCGACACCGGCTACGAGGTGCAAAACCCCACGGGCGGTACCATCAACCAGGAGATTCCCGAGGGCAAGGCACTGTGGTGGGCCGGCATGGTCTCGAGCGTGTCCAAGCGCGTGACCAAAAACGGCGACCCCATGGGCATTGTGCAGCTCGAGGACATGGAAGGCGAGGCCACGGTCGTGGTGTTCCCCAAGACCTACAAGGAGGCCGAGGGGTACCTGTACGGCGAGGTCGATCCCGAGACCGGCGCGCAGCTGTCCGATGCGTTTGTGCGCATTAAGGGCAAGCTCGAGCGCTCGGACCGCGGCGATCAGATCATCGCGCAGGAGATCGTGCCGCTGGAGCTCAACGAGGAGAACAACAAGCCCAAGGTGTTTGAGGTTATGGTGCCCAACAGCCGCTTTAGTCAGGGCAATATGGCGCGTCTTGCCACGGTGCTTACCGCCAACCCGGGCGGCGACCGCGTGGAGATCTTTATCGAGCAGGTGGACGGGCGCGTGCTGCGTGCCGAGGTGCCGGCCAAGGTCAACGCACGCTCGATTCCGCTGTTGGCAGAGGCAAAGGCCATCGTCGGCAACCAAGGCCGCGTGACGGTTATCTAAAATGATTTTTTAATCCCCGTCCCAGAAAAATCATCCGGTGGGTGGATTGGAGGAAGTGATGGCACAGGGGACGTTTGCGCAGGCGCTCCGGAAAGAGGCGGCGCTCAGCAGTACCTTTATGAAGGGGCGCTCGCTCATGCTCAACGGCGCCGTGCTGTCGTTTGAGGACTCCGGCTCGCGCTTCTCCAAAAACGTGAACATCGAGGGTTCGGTGCGCGGCTCGCGCGGCGACCTGTACAAGACGCACGTGGCGCTCGACATGGACGAGCACGAGGTTATCGACTACGACTGCGATTGCCCCGCCGCCTTCCGCTATCCCGGCATGTGCAAGCACGCCATCGCCACGGCGCTGGCGTATCTGGATGCCAGTGGCGCCGAGCCTGTCGAGGGCCTGCGCACGCCGGTTCGCACGTTTACGGCACCGCCCGCACAATCCAAACAGTCCGCACGCCCCGCGCCTAGCGCATCTTCGGTCAACCCCAACTTTCCCTTCCCGGCGCCCGTCCCCACGAGCCCGAGCCTTGTAGCGGCGCTTTCCGATCTTTCGGACGCGCGCATGGACGAGCTCGCGGCCATGCGCCGCAAACTCGCCGGCACCATTGACCCCGATGCGCCCAAAGCGGTGCTGGAGCCCTCGCTGGTGCCGTACTACAATCCGCTGTTTGCCGATCGCTTTAACTGGGCGCTCGAGTTTCGCATTCGCTGCGGTTCGGTGTCCTACGTGGTTAAGGATATCGACGGCATGGCCGATGCCTATGTGCGCGGCGGTACGTTCTCCTATGGCAAGAAGCTTGCGTTTGCCCATGTGCCCGAGGCTTTCGATGACGTGTCGACAAAGCTGCTCGACTTTGTCGCAATGACGGTCGCCTACCTGAGCGACATCACGAGTTCGCGCTCGGCATCGTACGACTTTGCCCGCAGCGGCTTTGTCGCCGAGCGTCAGTTGCCGGTATCCGAGCATTCCATCGTGTCCGTGCTGGACCTGCTGCGCGGCAGGTCCATGTCCTTTGAGCCTGCTTGGTCGCGGGGGACGACGACGCATCGCGCCTACGAGGTGGCGGTCGAGCCGTCGCCGCAGGGGGAGGGCGAAGTCCCGGCCAAGCGCCCGCTGCTCCTTGCCGCCAAGATTGCACCGGCGGCGGGTGGCAGCTACGACTTGCGCCTGCCGGCCGATACGTACTGCTTTGTCGCTGGCGACGCAGCCTATCTGGTCGATACGCGCCGCGCGCGCCGTACCGACATGGCGTTTGCCCAACATGCGGCGCCGTTCCTGTCGCACTTGTTGCCCTGCCGCACGCCGGTCCATATCGCCGCCGACCAGGTGGGCGAGTTCTGCCGCATGGCGTTGCCTATCTTGCGCGACTACACCGACCTGACCGCGCCCGCTGCGCTCGATGCCGTGGCGCCCGAGCCGAGCTTTGCCATGGCGATTGGCGTCGACGATGGACTCGTGACCTGCAAGATTACGGTGACCTACGGCGATTGGTCGGCGGATCTCTTTAGTCTTGGTGCTCCGGGCAGTCCTTTTGAAGAGCAACGCCCCGGCGTTCCGCCCCGCGATACGGTGGCGGAGTTTCGCGTTATGGACACGGCGGCCCTGTACTTCGATTTCCACGAGGGCGGCCTAGCGTTTGAGGAACGCGATGACGGGAGCCTGTTCCACTTGCTGACCGAGGGCCTGTCTGCCCTGTCCGAGCTGGGCGAGGTCCTGCTCAGCGACCGCCTGCGCCAGATCTCGGTCCGTCCTGCGCCCAAGCTTTCGGTGCGCGCCACCGTCAAGAGTAACCTGCTCGACGTCGAACTGGGCGCGAGCGGGCTTTCGGCGGCCGACCTTGCCATCTATCTCGATTCGTATAAGCGCCACCAGACGTTCGCGCGCCTTACGTCCGGCGATATCGTGCGCCTGGACGAGGGCGCTCGTGCCGCGTTTGGTCTTGCCGAGGACCTTGGCGTCGATGCCGTCGACCTGCTCGATGGCGTGTCGCTTCCCGCGTCGAGCACCCTGTTTGTCGACAGCATGATCGCGCGCACGCCGGCGCTCGAGGCCGATCGCGACGCGGCGTTCCGCCGCACTGTCGAGCGCCTGGACACGCTCGGCAAGATGGACTTTACGGTACCCGCCTCGCTCAAGGCCACGCTGCGCGGCTATCAGGTCGACGGCTATCAGTGGCTCGGCTCGCTCGAGCACCTGGGCCTTGGCGGCATCTTGGCCGACGATATGGGCTTGGGCAAAACGCTGCAGATGATCGCGCACATTCTGGCGCGCGTGGAAGCGGGGGACACCAAGCCCACGCTCGTGGTATGCCCCGCGTCGCTTGTGTACAACTGGACTGCCGAGCTGGAGCGCTTTGCCCCCTCGCTTGATGTGTGCGCCATTGTGGGCGCCAAGGCCCAGCGTCGCGTGCAAATTGCTGGCGTGGTCGAGCACAACGTGGTTGTAACGTCGTATGACCTTATGCGGCGCGATATCGATGAGTATGCCGAGCAGGATTTTGCCCGCGTGGTGCTCGATGAGGCCCAGTACATTAAAAACCCGCTTACCCAGGTGGCTCGCGCCGCCAAGCGCCTGCCTGCCGGCGTGCGCTTTGCCCTGACGGGCACGCCCATCGAAAACCGCCTGTCCGAGCTCTGGAGCATCTTCGACTTTTTGATGCCGGGCCTTCTGGGCGCGCGCGACTCATTTGCCAAGCGCTTTGAAAGTCCCGTCGAGCATGCCGAGGGCGATAGTGCCGCTCGTCTGCAGGCGCTCGTATCGCCGTTTGTGCTGCGTCGCGTTAAGGAAGATGTGGTGGCCGACCTGCCCGAGAAGATCGAGGATACGGTGATGGCGCAGCTTACCGGAGAGCAGCGCAAGCTCTACCTGGCCAACCAGGACCGCATTGCCCAGCAGGTGCAGCACCGCGAGGCCGGGGAGTTTAAGAAAGATAAACTCAAGGTGCTTGCCGAGCTCACCAAGCTGCGTCAGATCTGCTGCGACCCGCATCTGCACTATGCGGACTACAAGGCGGGAAGCGCCAAACTCGATACGTGCATGGAGCTCGTCCACGGAGCACTCGACGGCGGTCACCGCATCTTGCTGTTCAGCCAGTTTACGGGCATGCTCGATATCATCGGCAAGAGCCTGGCCAAGGAGGATATCGCCTTTCTTAAGCTTACGGGCGCATCGTCTAAAGAGAGTCGCGCCAAGATGGTTGCGCAGTTCCAGGCGGGCGAGGTGCCGGTGTTCTTGATTTCGCTCAAGGCGGGCGGCGTGGGCCTTAATTTGACGGCTGCCGACGTGGTTATCCACTACGACCCATGGTGGAACGTGGCGGCGCAGGATCAGGCGACTGACCGCGCGCATCGCATTGGCCAGCAGCACACCGTGACCGTGTACAAACTCATCGCCAAGGACACGATCGAGGAACGCATTATGCAGATGCAGGAGTCCAAGCGCGATCTGGTCAACAGCGTGCTCGGCGGCGATGGTATCTCGTCGGCACTGTTTACGCGCGAGGATGTTCTGGCGCTGCTCGGTGGCGACGGTCGCTAGCCTCGCTCGTTATGTGTTCATTTGCCATGCCGTGGATGGTTCGCCTGCCTTTGGGCATAAGAACCATCAAGAACATTGGCACATCAGCAAAGGAGAACATCATGGCGAAATTCTTTAAGGACCCCGACGGTAAGCTCATCGCTGCCCTTGGCGACGACGTTGCGACCCCTGCCGGCTGCACGGAGCTGACCGTAAACACCGAGGACGCGGCGCACGAGAAGCACGTGCCTGTTGTCGAGATCGAGCGCGACGGCCACGTGATCCGCGCACGCGTGGGCTCGACGGAGCACCCCATGCTGCCCGAGCACTACATCGAGTGGATTGCGCTTGAGGCCGAGGGCCGCCTGGAGGTCCATTACCTCGAGCCCGGCATGAAGCCTACGACGTTTTTTGCCGGCGGCTCCAAGACCGGTACCGTCTATGCCTATTGCAACCTGCACGGGCTGTGGTCCGCGACGTTCTAGGAGCGTGCCCCCGCTCGGGGTATCATAGCTACCATATGCACATGCGAGCGCCGACTGCATCATGCGGCCGGCGCTTTTACTACGACAACGACGATTTACGACGGAAAGGGCTGGGCCATGAAGCTCGCACTTGCACAGATCGATATGCGCCTGGGTGATATTGAGGGCATTTGCGGCCGCATCGAGGACCAGGCTCGTCTGGCCCACGAGCGCGGGGCGCGCGTGCTGTGCGTTCCGGCTCCGCTCTTTATGGGCGCCATGCCCGGTGGCCTGGTGGGCGCTGCCGACTTTGAGCACGACGTGCTTGCCGGTTTGACTGGTGTCGCCGAGCGTATCCAGGAGCTTGACATGATCTGCATCGTGCCCGCGGCGGTTTCGTTTGAGGGCCAGCCGCTGCTCGACTACATGATGCTCAAGGACGGTCATGTGGTGCCGGCGCGTTCGAGCATTGCCCTGCAGCGTGGCGAGAGCAACGACACCCGTTGGGCGCCGCCGGTGTTCGACGTGGACGGCGTGCGCATCGCCGTAATCTTTGACCTGGATCGCGAGCTCGAGATGCTGCCGACCGGCGTTGACCTCATTGCGTATTTCCAATTCAACGCGTTTGACATGACCGACCGCGAGACCGCCGCCGTCGCCGCCGTGCGCAGCGGTGCCTACCGCAAGATCGCCTCCAAGCGCAGCGTGTGGTTTGCCTGCATGGCGCCGGTCGGCGCCTATGACGAGTCGGTGTATACCGGCGGGTCGTTTGTGCTCGACGATTGCGGGCGCGTGGTAGCCCAGGCGCCGTGCTTTGAGGAGAGCCTGCTGGTTCAGGAGATTCAGCGCGGCGTAATGCTCGATGCCCTGGAGGATCACGAACTGCCCGAGTTCCGTTCCGAGGAGTGGCTGTGGCAGGCGCTGGTGCTCGCCGTGCGCGACAACGCCCGAGCCCACGGTGCGTCGCGTGCTGTGGTGGCACTCGAGGGTGACTTGCCGTCGTCCCTGCTGGCGGCGCTGGCCGTCGACGCTCTGGGCCCGCGCAATGTGATTGGCCTGGTGCTGGGGCGCAACCGTATCTTTACGCCGGCGCAGGAAGAAGCCGAGGCTGCCCGCTGTGCCGCCGTCCGCGCCATCGCCGAGCGTCTGCACATTCGCACCGTCGAGCGCGATGCACCGGATGCGGCGCGCGTGCTCGATCGCGACGTGTCGGCGGGCGATGCCGAGCGCCTGCGCTCGCGCACGCTGGGCCTGATGCTGGAGGATACGGCGCTCGAGCTGGGTGCGATGGCGCTGAGCCCGCTGTCCAAAACCGAGTACGCGCTGGCGGCGCCGGCGCTTTGCGGCGGCTACCAGGGCGACTTTGCGCCCTTTGGCGATGTGTACCTGTCGACGCTTGAGTTTGTGGCGCGTGTGCGCAACCGCACGTCTGCCGTGGTGCCCCAAGAGCTCGTGACGCTCAACGCAGTGGAAGATTGTATGGAGCGCGTGCTGGCGCAGGCGCTCTCGACGCTCGACGGTCCGGTCGATATGCTCGACCGTGCGGCACAGCTGCTCGGCGGGCTTGAGCCGGGTGAGGTCGATGGCGCGCTCGAGGCGCACGTGGACCGCAATCGATCTTTCGACGACATCCCGATGGCCGCTGGCAAGCCTGAGGCCTGCTCGCTGCTGCTGATGCTCGTTCGACAGGGTGAGGCTGCCCGCCGCATGTTGCCGATGGCGCCGATCGTCTCGGCCCGTTCGTTTGCCGAGCGTGCCTGGCCGTATATGCTCGCGTGGTCCGACCTGGGGCTTAACGGCAAGGAGCGTATGACGGTCGATTCGCTGGCGCGCGCCGAGGTGCGCCGTTTTGCTGACGAGGATACGAGCGAGCGCGTGCGAAACGAGATGATGGGTGTGCTGGGCGAGCTACTGGGTATTTCGCCCGAGCAAATGGAGGAGCTGCGCTCTGAGGACGGTCAGCGTCGTCTGCATGAGGGTATGAAAAAGTTCGAGGGCGAGGTTCAGGACGCCATCGATAAGATGATGGGCGGTCAGGGCGGCTCGCAAGGTAGTCCCCAGGGTGGCCCGATGCCGCACCCGCCAGTAGATCCGAGGCAGTTCCCCTTTTTCTCGCAGAACTAACTATGGGATAGGATTCGCTTCCAACCCCGATACTTCAACTAAGCATCTTGGCCCCGTTGTGTTATTCTAGAACAGACGTTCGTGAATGATGCGCGGGGCCCTGTCTTGCGCTGTGCTTGTGGCGAGGGGAGGTCGGCTTGGTTATCTTGGGCATTGACCCCGGTTTGGCTCATACGGGTTGGGGGATTATCGAGGAGCGGCGTGGCGAGGTTCGCTGCCGTGCCTACGGTTGCATCGAGACCAGCGCGGGCAGCCCGCTTGCGGTGCGCCTGTCGCATATCGCCCGTGACCTTAAGGATGTCGTCGAGCGTTATCGACCCGACACAGCTGCTGTCGAGAGCATCTACTTTGGCGCCAACGTTCGTTCGGCCATCCCCACGGCGCATGCCCGCGGTGCTGCACTCGTAGCGCTTTCGGAATGCGCGCTCGAGATTGGCGAGTACACGCCCATGCAGATCAAACAGGCTGTGGTGGGCACCGGCGCCGCGGACAAGCGGCAGGTCGCCTATATGGTACGCACGCTAACACAGCTCGACCACGACCCGCATCCCGACCATGCCGCCGATGCCCTGGCCTGCGCCATCTGCCACGTAAACCTCAGCCGCACCCGCGCCCTCACCGGTGGCGAGTTCTATCAACAGAGAGGAACCGGATACTGATGATTTCCCAGCTCCACGGAACGCTTGTCGAGTCCACGATGAGCTCTGCTGTCGTCGATGTGTCGGGCGTTGGCTTTGAACTCGGCATCTCGGGCAGCACTGCGGCCACGTTGCCGACGCCCGGCGGCGAGGTCCGTCTCTACACGCGTATGCAGGTGCGCGAGGACGCCATGACACTTTTCGGTTTTTCCTCAAAGGATGAGCGCACGATGTTCGACCGGCTCGTGTCCGTTTCGGGCGTTGGCCCGCGCCTGGCGCTTGCCGTGCTTTCCACCTATACCGTGGGGCAGCTGTATTCGCTGGTGATGGCCGAGGACGACAAGGGCATGGCCAAGGTACCCGGTGTGGGCAAAAAGACAGCTCAGCGCCTGATCCTGGAACTCAAGAGCACCTTTGCCAAGGATAAGGGCTTTGTGCCGGTCGACGTGATTCCCGGACAGGTTGCGATGCCCGTGCCCGCTGCCGCTCCCTCGGCGATCGACGATGCCCGTGCGGCACTCCTTTCCATGGGCTTTAGCCCGCAGGAGACCGATGTTGCCCTGAGCGGGTATGATGGGCAGAATATGCGTGTCGAGGATCTGCTCGGCGCGGCGCTTAAGCGACTCGGAATGGATGCGTGATGTGGGAAGCCGATGACTCTCAGGACTTGTGGGCGACGCCCGGTAACTCGCCGGCGGCATCCATGGCGCACGGCGAGCGCATGGTGGGCTCGGAGCTGACGGCCGAGGATCTCGATGTCGACCGCACTTTGCGCCCTCAGCGCCTGGACGATTACTGCGGCCAGGAGCACATCAAGCAGAGCCTGCGCGTGTTGATCGAAGCGGCGCAGAGCCGTGGCGAGACGCTCGACCACGTGATCTTCTCGGGTCCTCCGGGCCTGGGCAAGACCACGCTGGCCACCGTTATCGCCAACGAGCTGGGCGCTCAGATCAAGACCACGAGTGGCCCTGCCATCGCGCGCACGGGCGACCTGGCGGCCATCCTTACTAACTTGCAGCCGGGCGATGTGCTGTTTATCGACGAGATCCACCGCCTCAACCGTTCGGTCGAGGAGGTCCTGTACCCCGCGATGGAGGACTTTGCCCTCGATATCGTGATTGGCAAGGGTCCGGCGGCGCGCTCGATTCGCTTGGATATCCCCAAGTTTACGCTGGTGGCGGCAACGACCCGTTCAGGCATGTTGACCGGCCCGTTGCGCGACCGCTTTGGCATTTCATATCGCCTGGATTACTACACGGTCGAGGAGCTCGCGCAGATTGTGACGCGCTCGGCGACTATCCTGGGCGTGACGATCGACCATCCCAGTGCACTCGAGATCGGCTCGCGTTCGCGCGGCACGCCACGTCTTGCCAACCGTCTGCTCAAGCGCGTGCGCGATTACGCACAGGTGCGCGGCAACGGCCCCATCGAGCTCGATATCTGTCGCCAGGCGCTCGAGTTCTTCGAGATCGACGAGCTCGGTCTGGACTGGATGGATATTCGCATTTTGGAGACGCTCGCCAAGACGTTCTCCGGTCGCGCCGTGGGACTTACGACCCTTGCCAGCGCGGTGGGCGAGGACCCGGGCACGCTCGAGGATGTCTATGAGCCCTATTTGCTGCAGTGCGGATTGATGATTCGTACGCCGCAGGGCCGTCAGGCAACCCTCCGCACCTTTGAGCACCTGGGGATTGAACCTACCGTTTAGGGCGTTTTGTTTTGGCGGGCTGTTGGACTATCGCTGGGCATCGGGTAAACATATCGCCGTTCATCGGTTATGGGCGTTTTACTATTGCGCGCCCGTGCTATGCTGAATTGGTCTTTTTCTCATTCGGTAACGAAAGGACCGCCCATGCCTACTGACATCGAAATCGCACGTTCTGTCACGCCGCTGCCTATTACCGAGGTGGCCAAGAACGCCGGCGTCGACGTTAAGCACCTTATTCCGTACGGCTTCGACAAGGCTAAGGTCGACTATTCACTGCTCAACGAGCCGACTGATCACCAGGCCAAGCTCGTCCTCGTGACCGCTATCAACCCAACGCCCGCGGGCGAGGGCAAGACCACCACGACCATCGGTCTGGCCGATGGCCTGCGTCGTCGCGGTATCAAGAGCGCCGTGGCCCTGCGTGAGCCTTCGCTCGGTCCCGTCTTTGGCGTCAAGGGCGGTGCCGCTGGCGGCGGTTGGGCCCAGGTCATTCCCATGGAGGACATCAACCTGCACTTTACCGGCGACTTCCATGCCATCGGTGCTGCCAACAACCTGCTGGCCGCCATGCTCGATAACCATATCCAGCAGGGCAATCAGCTCGGTATTGACGTTAAGCGCATCACCTGGAAGCGCGTTGTCGACATGAACGACCGTCAGCTGCGCCATGTTATCGATGGCATTGGCGGTAAGGCCCAAGGTGTGCCGCGCGAGGACGGCTTCGACATCACCGTTGCCTCCGAGGTCATGGCAATTCTGTGCCTGTCTACGAGCATCAGCGACCTCAAGGAACGCTTGGGCGAGATTGTCGTCGGCTATAGCTTTGCCGGCGAGCCCGTCCGTGCCCGCGACCTTAAGGCCCAGGGTGCCATGGCCGCGTTGCTTAAGGACGCGCTCAAGCCCAACCTGGTGCAAACGCTCGAGGGTACGCCCGCGTTTGTCCACGGCGGTCCCTTCGCCAATATTGCCCACGGCTGCAACTCCATCATGGCCACGCGTATGGCGATGCGCTTTGGCGATGTCGCCATTACCGAGGCCGGCTTCGGTGCCGATCTGGGTGCCGAGAAGTTCCTCGACATCAAGTGCCGCATGACGGGCGTTCGCCCCAGCGCCGTCGTGGTCGTCGCGACCGCTCGTGCGCTGAAGTACAACGGTGGCGTCGCCAAGGCCGACCTCAACGAGGAGAACCTCGAGGCACTCAAGGCCGGCATGCCCAACCTGCTGCGTCACGTCGACAACATCCAGAACGTTTATGGTCTGCCCTGCGTAGTCGCCATCAACCGCTTCCCGACGGACACCGAGGCCGAGCTTGCGCTCATCGAGTTCGAGTGTCAGAAGCTCGGCGTCAACGTAAAGCTTTCCGAGGTCTGGGCCAAGGGCGGCGAGGGCGCGCTCGAGCTTGCCGATGAGGTCATGCGTCTGATTGAGCAGCCGAGCGAGCTCAAGTTTGCCTATGAGGACGGCGCCGATGTGGCCGACGCTCTTGAGGCCATTGCCACCAAGGTCTACCGCGCCGACGGCGTCGACTTTACGCCGGCCGCCAAGCGCCAGCTCGCCGAGCTGCGCGAGAACGGCTTTGGCAACCTGCCGGTGTGCGTGGCCAAGACGCAGTACAGCTTTAGCGACAACGCCAAGGCCCTGGGCGCTCCCGAGAACTTCCGCATCACGGTGCGCGAGCTCAAGGTTTCCGCCGGTGCCCACTTTGTGGTCGCACTGACTGGCAGTGTTCTGACCATGCCGGGCCTGCCCAAGGTCCCCGCGGCCGAGAACATCGACGTCGACAACGACGGCAACATCACCGGCCTGTTCTAAGCCTGCTGTCCATAGCTGCTAGCCCGCCCCGCCGTGCCTACCAAGGCCCGGCGGGGCTTTTTTATCCTTAGACCCGCGCATGTCTTGTAGATACCGACGGGCTCTGCCCATCATAGGCTTTTGCGCGGGTAGAATGCATGGATAACTTGATGCTCACGCGCGACGGAAAGGAATCGTTGCATGGATCAGGACAAGACAACCGTGATGGGCGGCTACGGTTCCGCGCAGGCTGGCGATAGCGCCGATGCGACCCGCGTTGTTCCCAACCGCGGTTATACCGACCCCGCCGCGACGCAGCCTTCTGCCGAGCCCACCCGGGTTATGGGCTATGGCGACACGGCGCAGGATTCTTATGCTGCATCTTCGCAAGGCCCCTATGGCAACGCAGCTCCGGACCCGTTTGATTATGCGTCGCAGGATTCTTATGCCGCCTCGACACCGAATCCCTATGACAACCTGCCGCAGAATCCTATTCCGCAGCCTCAGCAGACGACGTATATGCCTCGCACGGCGCAGCCTCGCTACGAGTCGCGCGAGCCGTATCGCGAGTACCCCAAGTCGATTCCGCAATATGGCGAGGACGAGGAGAAGAAGCCGTCGCGTTCGTCGAGCGTGATCAAGAAGATCCTCATCGTGCTGGCGATCTTCTTTGCGCTGTCGGTTGTGTTTGCCATCGTGTCGGGCATGCTCAACAAGCGAGGGAGTTCAACGGCCGATACCGCTGCCGAGCAAACCGAGTCCGCCTCGTCTAGCACCGTCGATCTGAGCGATATCCCGGGGCAGTACTGGTCCAACGCCAAAAAGCTCCTCAAGTCGCGCGGCGCCGATCTTTCGAATGCCGTGGTCCTGACTGATGATGGCTCAACACCCGTCGTCGATGCCAACTGGATCGTTACTTCTGCTTACTATAACGACAGCGGCAACCTCGAAATTCAGCTCACGCACAAGAACAGCTCGGGCAACTCGTCCGACGGCCAAAGCGGTACCGACAACTCGAGCTCCAATACGCTGGAGGACTTGAGCAACAAGGCACAGGAGTTGGGAGACAAGGCCCAAGAGCTGGGCGACACGGCCCAGAACCTGGGCGACACCGCTCAGAACCTGGGTGATATGGCGACGGATGCCTGGAACGCGCTGCAAAACGGCATCTCGGGCGCGCAGGGAAACTAGCTGGTAAGTGGGCTACAGCTGCTCTGCTGGACGGTCGGGCGAGCTAAAGCCCGAATCAAACGTGACGACGCATGAGACGTTGGGCCGGCGCTCGTGCACGATGCGCGTGACGAGCTCCAGCAGCTCCTCGTCGGATATGTCAAAGCCGTCGGGGCGCACAAGGTCAAATGACACAAAGCCATCGTGTTCGTGAAGGTCGTGGATGGAAAGCGCGGGGTCGATCTGCATGACGCCGCGCTTGACCCAGCCGCGCAGGTCGTCGCCGGTGGTGGCGATAGGGTCGCAGTGCAGCGTGATATCGATGCCCATTTGGCGCTTGATGTCGTGCTCGATGGTGTCCAAAATCTCGTGGTGCTCAAATGCGTCGCCCTCGCCGGGCATCTCCACGTGGGCGCTGGCAAACTGACGACCGGGGCCGTAGTCGTGCACCATCAGGTCGTGCGTGCCCAAGACCTGCGGATAGGACATGATCTTGTCGCGAATTGCCTGGACGAGCTTGGGGTCGGGCGCTTGTCCCAGCAACGGGCTGATGGCGTCGCGCACTAGGCCCATGCCGCTGATGCAGATGAAGATGCCCACACCCAGGCCTGCCCAGCCATCGAGGTCAAAGCCGGTCGTCTGCGAAATAAGCGCCGCCGCTAAGACCGAACCCGAGGTGATGACGTCGTTTTTGGAGTCCTGTGCTGTGGCGATGAGCGTCTCCGAGTCAATGCGGTTGCCCAACGTGCGGTTGAATGCGGCCATCCAGAGCTTAACGAGCATGGATGTAGCCAGTGCCGCAAGGGAAACGAGCGTGTAAGCGGTGGGGGAGGGCTTGATGATCTTGGTAGCTGACTCCAGGATCAGGTTGATGCCGACGGCGCAAACCAGGACGGCGACAAACAGGCCGGCGAGGTATTCGTAGCGGCCGTGGCCATAGGGGTGGCCTTCGTCTGCCGGGCGGCTGGCAAGGCGGAACCCGAGCAGGCTCACGATGTTGCTCGAGGCATCGGAGAGGTTGTTGAAGGCATCGGCGATAAGCGAGACGGAGCCGGCGAGCAGGCCCGCGATGCCCTTGGCCAGGCACAGGGTGATGTTGAGGCCAATGCAGATGAGGCTTGCGGCAAAGCCCGCGTTGGTGCGGCAAGATGCATCGACCGGCTCGCCCTCGCTGCCGGGAACAAGCGTATGTACCAGCCGATTTACAAATAGCATAGCGGTCGTCCTCACAATCATGTTTAAGGGGATAGTGTAGCTCGCGCGGGGGCGCCGTGCACCGATGCTCAGAAAATGCAGCAATAGTCTGCCGGTGCTAACGAGCGAGCCTTCCCGTCTGCCAAGGTGGTCCATTTTGGGCCACATGGGTATGGGCATGTGCCTGTTTGCTCGACATACTTAATGTCGACAGCCCCTGCGCAAAGGAGAATGTATCCATGGACGAGATGTTTGCCATCAAATGCCAAAACTGCGGCGGCCCTATGTACTCACACCAAGCTAAACGCAGCTTTGAGTGCGCCTATTGCGGCACGGTCATCCCATGGCAGGCGGACGCCGGAGAGCCCAAGAGCGCTTTGGGCATTCGTCATACGCCGTTGACGGTGGTGGATGGATTGCTCAAGCTCACGCATGTGTCGCAACTCGAGCGCCCGGAGGACCCGGACTGGTATTTCTTCAATTCGTACTGGCGCAATCAGTCGGTCCTGGAACATCTGCTGTGGGAGGATCGCGGCACGGCGCAGGAGTTCCAAGAGGCCACGCATGTGAGCATTCCTTGCCCCTTCTGCGGAGCGTCCTTTGAGGGCGAGTCAACGCAGCGTGTGTTTGAGTGCCCGTCCTGCGGCAATAAGATCGGCGTTGCCGACCTGCTCAAGCCCGGTACGTTTAGCAAGCGCCTGACCTTGGGCGTGGGTGCGGAGTATGTGCCGGAGCAGGGTATTCCCTGCGAAATCTCGCCGCAGCAGGCACGTGCCAACGCGCTGCAGCTGGTGCGCCAGTACCCGGATGCCTTTGCCGGGCACGACGTGGAAGACGCGATCCAAAACGACATGATGCTCTTCTATTTCCCCATGGCGCTGGCGGACCTGCGTATGATGGCGAGCTTCCCGGGCAAGGGCCTGAGCAAGGAGGCCTTGGTGTACTACGAGGTGCTCGACTGGGCATACCCCAGGGCAAACTACCTGGACGTTCGCCTCATGGGCATTTTGGAGCCGTGGGACTTTGCCAAGGTCGGTCCGTTCGATCCCGCCATGCAGGAAGGTGACTTTCGCGTTGTCTCAGTCGATGCGTCTACCAAGGACCAGGTGGTCATTGATAAGTTGGCGCTCGACGTTGCGGGCAACGACGCCGAGGCTGTACTGGGGCTCAATAAAAAGAGCATTCGCATGTGGGCGCGCAAGGCCCGCAAACATAAGGACGGCCTGGTGATGGTGCCGGTCTACTTTGTCGATCGTCCGGCGACAGACGGCCGCGATGGCGAGCAGGTGCGCATTGCCGTAAACGGCCAGACGGGCCGCGCGGCCGCGGTGGTGTTTAGCGACAAGCGCGAAACGCATATCGTGGCGCCGCTCAGCCCGAGCCTGCATCTGTCCGGTGAGAGCACCGTGCACGCCACGCCCGTCGAGGTCAAATACGTTAAATCGCCCTTCCTGTACCAGATCGTGCGCCGTGGAGGCGGCGAGCAACCGCGCCAGGTTGCAGCCGCCGTCGAGGGTTCCTACCGAGAGGAGAAGCCCAAACGCCGCGGTCTGCTGGGTGCGCTATTTGGGAAGTAGGGGAGTAGCACCGGTTGTTGCCGTAAGGTGATGGCCGGGGGTGCGGGGCAGCTCTCAGGAGTGCGGGCTGCCGTCTGATTGTTTGAGGGTGCCAGATGTAAATAAACAGTGGAGCGGCTGCAAAAGAGCCTCCTCACTGGGTAAAATCAGATTGTGCCGCGGAACCCGCTCCTCAGCTAGTCACACTTCGGAAGCGCGGGCAACGCAGGTATTATCGTCTAAAGGGCCGGCTGCAACCGGCCCTTTTCTGTGGCAGCCAATGGACCCACATCAGACGAAGGCCGCGTCTTTGGGCTGTCAGGTCACGCTCGCCAGCCACGGCTAGAATGTCGTTGCCGGCGTCCATGACCGGTATTGTTTCGTAGCGTGCGTCGCAACCGCGAGTGCGCCTGCGACGGCTGCGGTGGCTTCGGTCGCAACGTGCTGCTACCCTTGCGTTTCGCCATTGGTCGCTTCGTTGATGGCGCGGTACTCGGCACTCAGCTCGCGCGCCAGCTCTTCCTTGCTTGGAAGATACGGCAGGTATTTGGCGGCAAACACTTGGTCGTTGTCTTCGGGCAGCGTGTACTCGACAATCGAATCGCTTTTGTCCGCGCAGAGCACGATGCCTATGGGCGGATTGTCGCCTTCGTTCATGAGCTCGCGCGTGTAGTAGTTCACATACATTTGCATCTGGCCCAGGTCCTGATGCGTAAGGTCGTCCGTCTTAAGGTCGATGAGCACGAAGCAGCGCATCAGATAGTTGTAAAAAACAAGGTCAATATAGAAATGGCGCCCATCAAAGGTGATGCGCTTTTGGCGCGCCTCGAAAGCGAAACCACGGCCAAGCTCCAGCAGGAACTTCTGAAGATGCGTGATGAGCGCCTGCTCTAGATCGCTCTCGCGAAACGCAGTATCGTCCGAGAAACCTAAAAACTCCAGTACATATGGGTCGCGGATGATATCCTCGGGGCGACGAGCCGGGGCGCTCTTTTGGATTTCCTGGGTGACGGCCTCCTTGTCCTTGCTGGCAAGTAGGCGCTCGCGGAACATGGTGTTGATCTGGCGTTCGAGCTGACGCGTGCTCCAACGAGAATCGGCGCATTCGTTCATGTACCATGTTCGAGCATCAGGGTCGGTTATACGCGATAACCTGCGGTAATGTGTCCAATTCAATTCGGAACGCAGCGCGTTCCGGATTGGGAACGCAAGATAAAACTGACGCATGTATCTTAAGCTTCTGGCGTTGAAGCCTCTGCCAAAATCCTTAGTCAATCTAACGGCAAGTTCGTCGATCAGTGCATCGCCATACTTGGCGCGCTCCTCTCCGCCCTGTTCATCAACAATACTCTTGCCGATCTCCCAATATGCCTCAACCATCGCAAAGTTAACGGCGGTATAGGCCTTGTCGCGAGCGGCGTTGAGAATCGAGGAGACCTGCTTGTAAAAACCTTCGGGCACGATTGCCGATTCTCCACGGTTTACTAGTTCACCCATCACTGTCGCCCCACTTTCCTCTTGTGGAATGCATCTTTAACGCATTTAGTTTAAAGCCTCGCGCGGACACGAATTGCTATGTTGTCTGGCACCTTCGCATGGGAGCCTTGCGGTGGTTAAAATGTGACCATAGAGGCAGTTTTAGCGAACCCCGCGGGAGTGACGCGTATGGACAACAACACGCTGCTGTTCCAGGACAAAGGTTCGGGTAGGTTTAAAGACGTCAAGATCTACCCTAACCGCATCGAGGTGCTCAAGAAGGGCACTTTTGGTGGCAAGCACACCGAGATTGTTTATCTTAAGGACATTACGGGGGTCAGCAGGATCAAGGGCCGCGACGTTTTCCTACGTAACAGGCTGTTGACTGCCTGTGTCTTTAGTCTGAGCAGCCGCTCCCAAGCTCAGGAGTTCGTGAATGCGCTGAACATGGTGATGTAGCCGATAACGGTGTTCGGGCTAAGGTAAAAATCGGGGCGCAGAACGGTATTCTGCGCCCCCCCCAATTGAGTCGATGTGTCTAAAAGGCGGGCTTGCCTATTCGCTGTCGTCCCCAACGTTTTCGCGGTCATTGGCAAGCATCGCCGCGCCGGCGACCGTTGTCGCCACGGCGGCGGCAGCGAGCCCGGCGGCAACGCCAGAGCCGTCGCCCGTGTCGGCGAGTTTTCCGGTCGAGCCTTTGCTCTTGTTGCCGCCGCCGTTCTTGTCGGCGCCGTCTGCGTTGGAACCCGTGCCGCTACCGGTGCCGCCTGCACTGCCCGAGGCCGCTACGGTAAAGCTTGCGGCTCCATCGCTGGCGAGCGTGTAGCTCTGCGCCGCGTCGCCCAAGAGACCGTTCACGCGCACCCAGTACGTTCCCGCGGTAAATGCCTCGCCCTCGGCCATCGCCGTTCCCGGAGCGCCGTTCGCGTCGTGCACAAACTCGAGCTGGGCCGTGCAGGCATCGGTTTCGAGCTTGCCCTCGAGTGATGCCGCAATCTTGGCGCGCACGTCTTCGCCGGCCTTAAGGCCTTCGAGTCCCTCAAAATGGGGCGTCAGCGCGCGTGGATCGATATCGATGGGCACGGAGCCCCGCAGCTCCGTAACGGTCTCGTTGCCCAAGGCGTCGACATCCACATATTCGATGGCAAACGCATGGCCCGAAGCTGCCACGTTGAGTACGTTGCTGCTGTCGACGAGGCGGAAATGACCCTCGCCAACGGTCTTGCCGTCCTGGAATGAGGCATCGCTCAGCGAGTCGCCGTACGTCATGCGCATGCGGGTCGGGAGATAGTACGGGAGATAGTACGAAGCCGTCTGCTTGTGCTCCGTATCGTAATTGCGCTGGTAGATGCTCCGGGCCAGCGCCGCATCAACAAAGTCGGATGCGATGATGCCAATGTGCTTGAGGTAATCTGACTTTGTATCCTCGGTGCCGCTGGGGTTGATGTACGGGCTCTTATACAGATGCTCGTTGACTACTCGTGCCGAGGTAAAAGGATTGCCTCCGTGCGACAAGCCCGTGCAGCTGGTGTAGTTGATAGACCAGCAGCGCTCCAGGACTTGCTCCTTGGCCCCGTTATCGTCCTCGACATCTACCTCGTTGCGCGTGCGCCCGGTCGTTTCCTTCAGCGCATTATCGACCCAGCTGAGCTTGTCGGTTCCCGTGAGTTTGTACTTGTCCTGGGCGTATACCTTGGTGCAATAGGGCTCTTTGTCGCCTGTTTCCCCCGCGGCTTCAAAGCCCCGCGCGTCTTGGACGAGGCACATGGAACTGCTGTCGGTGTGCGCTGCGATTTTGTTATCCCATTCGGTGAGGTCGAGTCCCCACGTGTGGCCGCTTACGCTGTCGCCGTCGAGTCCAAATCGACGTAGCAGGACGATCTTTCCGCGCACCTCGCCCAGTGTGGGAACGCGGCTCGACGTATAGAACAGTTTGGGGTTGTCGTCCAAAACCTTGGCGAAAGCCGTCGTAACACTTTCGTCGGTAGCCTCGTCGTTGCCTCGTGATACAAGCATGATGAGCGCTTCTGTCGGGTTTTCGTTCAAAAACGTTTTGAAGTAGCCTATGACATCGGAAAGATGCAAAAAGTACGCGTCTTTTTTGAGCAGGTAGTACATCCCATGGTCGATGCCAGGGTTGTTGCCCTTTCCGAGACGGATATCAAAATAGCGAATGCCTTCGAGCAGCTGCGTGGGAATGTAATCCTGCTGGCATTTTACTTGCGAGGATTGGGGCTCAGTGTCGTTGTCCACGCTGCAGGTGCCCGAATCGTGCGTGCCCGGGATGCTCAGCTCGTCGAGGAACTTGTTGTCGTCGACGTATTTCATCCAACATGGTCCGTCGACGTAGCTGCTGTACGTAATCCAGTCGAGGCTGCTAACCGTGGCATCGTTCTTTTTCATGTCGTAACCGATAAGTTCGAGCTCCCACGGAATGCTCTTACTCTTACTCTTATGGCAGATCTTATTGTTGTCCTGGCCTTCGCCGTTCGATTCTATTGCCAGGTACTTAATGTCTTTTTTCTCGGTTTCTTTCTCGACCGTGCGGTCTCGGATGATATAGGTTCCGTTTGATTGACGCTCGAACGCAAAAGAGCGA
Organism: Collinsella aerofaciens; assembly: GCF_015548375.1. GTDB lineage: Bacteria > Actinomycetota > Coriobacteriia > Coriobacteriales > Coriobacteriaceae > Collinsella > Collinsella aerofaciens_AB. The sequence continues at coordinate 766 of NZ_JADMWW010000021.1, read as the reverse complement.
CTGGGCTTGCCGTCATGCTCGCCACTCCATACGTGGATGACCTTTCCGTCTTTGTCCGAGTCGCCATCGACCGACCAAATGCTGTAGCCCGTCTTTTTATGCTCTTCGAAATTGAGCAAGGTGCGGATAGCATACCAGTTTGTATCGTCATTCTTGGTCGTTACGTTCTCAAGGATGAGCTTGCTGGACGTGCCGTCATTAAACAGATGGCAGACGTTGCCGATGACGTTGCCGTCTTCGTTGACGCTCGCGGTACGAAAATAGCCCGCGGGGCGAAGGCGAATGACGAAATTGTCGAGGCTGACCGACGCTGTGGCAGCGTCGTCTGCAAATGCCGCTCGTGGGCCAATGCCCAATGCCGCGGTTTCGGACAGGCTTGCAAGTGGCGACAACGCCGCGAGTCCAAGGCCCAACGTAAATGCTCGGCGGCTGATGGCGTGGTGTTCGGTCATAACTTCTCCATTCGTAGAGTGCGGTTATGCGATAGTTTTGGTCACTATACTGCTCAGATGTTTAAAGATGCTGGTTTAATTGTCTGCGCGGCGCAATAAATCGGCGGGCGGACGTGTTGGGGTGCTTGTCGTTTTCGTACTGTTGCTACATTTGGAGCGGTTCCGGCGTCCGGCATCCTCGCGTTCGTTGGCTACCCGCATAAGAAAGGGAGGGTCGGTTTACCGGCCCTCCCTGGGTTCAAGACTTTAGTCCGCTGGCCGCGCAGCGGCCAGCTTTAAACCACCCGCTACGCGGGTGGAGACAAACGGCTTTA
>NZ_JADMWW010000020.1 GCF_015548375.1 Collinsella aerofaciens | reverse complement strand
GTCCATCCTCGCAGTATCCGGTTCTCAAGGTGCACGCTTTGCGGCTCATCCGGTCCGACCGGGCCGCGCGGCAAGGAGATATATTGCCAGACCGGAGGGCCCCCGGGGGCGGGAATTCCACTCTTCACAAGTCCTACACAATACATCGCTTCCTATATAAGTCATAGAAAGGCTGGTGCAGAAATACTGCACGTATCAGATGATGACCCTTCGGTTAAGAGATATATAAAGATCGGTCACCTGTAAGTGTTTATCTACCCGCGCTTTTAGCAATGTAAACCAGCGCTTTCGATAAAAAAGGGGAGCGCCGCGCACAACGCGACACTCCCCTAGCGATTCAAGAGAATCTATTAGGCCTCGAGAGCCTTCTTGGCAATGGTAGCCAGCTCGTTGAAGGACTCGATGTCCTCGTAAGCCATCTGAGCCAGGACCTTGCGGTCGAGCTCGATGCCGGCAACCTTCAGGCCGTGCATGAACTGAGAGTAAGAGATGTCGTTCAGACGAGCAGCAGCGTTGATACGAGTGATCCAGAGAGAACGGATCTCGCGCTTCTTGTTGCGGCGATCACGATACTGATACTGCAGGGAGTGCTGGACCTGCTCTTTAGCATGCTTGTAAGTACGCGAAGCGGCACCGTAGTAACCCTTCGCACGGTGCATAACGGTACGGCGCTTCTTCTTGGCGGCAACAGCGCGCTTAATACGTGCCATGTTCTATCAACTCCTAGACGGTAAAACGAAAAAACGAACTTAGGCGAGACGCGACTTGATGACCTTGCGGTCGGCAGCGGCGATCTCGGTCTCCTGACGGAAGCCACGCTTACGCTTGGTGGACTTCTTGCTCAGGATGTGGCTCTTGAAAGCCTTGGCGCGCATAAGCTTGCCGGTACCAGTCTTGCGGAAACGCTTCTTGGTGCCGCTGTGGGACTTCATCTTAGGCATGAAATACTCCTTAATCGGTTACAGAACACTAGTTACTTGGTATCGCTTGCCGCTTTATCCTCATCGAAGGCGCCCTTAATCGGGGCGAGCAGCATAAGCATGTTACGGCCTTCCATCTTAGGCTTGGACTCGACCGTAGCGTAAGGCTTGAGATCCTCGGCGAGACGCTCGAGAACGTTAAGGCCCTGCTCCGGGTGAGCCATCTCACGGCCGCGGAACATGATGGTGATCTTAACGCGCGCGCCCTTCTTGAGGAAACGCAGAACGTGGCCCTTCTTGGTCTCGTAGTCGCCAACGTCGATCTTGGGTCGGAACTTCATTTCCTTGACCTCGACCTTGGACTGGTTCTTACGAGCAGCCTTGGCCTTCATGGCCTGCTGGTACTTGAACTTACCGTAGTCCATGACCTTGCAGACCGGCGGCTCCGCGTTGGGAGCGATCTCGACCAGGTCGAGACCCTGATCGTCGGCGACGCGCTGGGCATCGCGGATGGCGAACAGGCCGAGCTGAGAGCCATCGACGCCAATCAAACGGCACGAAGATGCAGTGATCTCGTCGTTGATGCGGGTGTCATCAGACTTAGCTATTTTCCCTACCTCCATTCATAAAAAAATAACCCGGCGCTTCTCAGCAACCAGGTCGTACACATAGACTTCCTCGATTTGAGGAAGGTAATCTAAGTTGTATGACCAGTCAGCTGCTCATTGGCGCCAAAAGGTGGGAACCCTCGGGTTCCTCTTTAGGGCATTGCGGAAACAACGCCTTGCGAATAATAACACGTACAGCGCGTTATCACATTACGTACACGAAAAAGGGGGCCGCAACCCCCTTGAAGCGCAGGTGCATGTATGGTGCCCGAGGCGAGACTCGAAGGGACTTCGCTTCGCGAAGCCCCGGGCTTCGGGCGCATGGCGCCCTCGCCACGCTCCGCTACAAACAGGCCACAGGCCTGTTTGCTTAACGCTCCGCGCGCTCACGCGAGTTCGGCACGAAAAAGGGGGCCGCAACCCCCTTGAACGCTCACTTGCATGTATGGTGCCCGAGGCGAGACTCGAACTCGCACGTTGTTGCCAACGGTGGATTTTGAGTCCACTGCGTCTGCCAATTCCGCCACTCGGGCACGCAATGCGTGAGTTAGTTTATCACAGCTTTCTACCGATTAGTCCGAAAATGGAACTTCGAGCATTTCGATGAGTTCGACCGTGCGTAGCATCTCGCGCTGACGGCATCCGCGACCGTCGACCGAAGCCTCACCCATCTGGTTATCGTAAGGGTCCTCGCGCATGCCGTCGAAAGAGGACTCAAACTCTGCCTGGAATCGATTGTTGGCCACCATACGCCATGGGTCGAGATTGCCAAAGTAGTGACGGCGGCGCCACTCCTCCCCCATCCTGTGAGCAGAAGATCCAAATGACACGTCGGCGTTGAGCCAACCGGTCTGCGGCGTATAGAACTCTGCCCAGTCGTGCGACCCCACCGAATCGGGCGCAACGTACAGGCCGCTCTGCCAACGGGCAGGCACGCCCGCGATACGGCACATGGTGATAAACGTGAGCGCCATAACGCCGCAATCGCCGCGGAGCGAATGCGCGCAGTCATCGGCAATAGATCCCAAAAGCAAGTACGGCGGCTGATAGCGATAGTCGATATGCTGCGTCAGATAATCATAGATAGCACGAGCGCGATCGAGCGGATCCTCGAGTCCGTCAACAACACCGGCCGTCAGCTGCTGCAGATACGGCGTGAATGCAATGTGCGGACGGTCCTCGGAAATATCCTCGGGCAGAGGCGCGTCCATACGCGGATGAACCGGAAGTGTGCCACCGTAGACATCACAATAAGCAGCATCGATGTGATAACGATAAGTCACCGAGAATGAGCGCTCACTCGAAGAAGACCACGAGGCGGTACGCGCCGAAGCGTTCGCGGGAGCAACAGCACCCTCCGGCGTCATGTCGAGAATCTCGACCCGAGACTGCTGACGGCAGGCAGCCGCGACGGGAAGCCAAGCGCAAACGGTCTCTCCCTCCAGAGCGCCGGGGACAGACACGGACGCTTTAAGCGTAATGACGCGAGCCAATCCGTTTTGTGACTCCATCTCCTTGAGCATCTCGTCGCGCAGTGCTATTCCGTCCGTAGAATCGGGACGCATGCCGGGGACCTCTTTGGGATATACGCGAAGCGAATCGAGGAAGTTGTCGAGAACGAACAGCTCGCCATCGATAAAGCGCCAGTCAATACGCTTACGGTCAATCAGATCGTCAAACTGCTCCTCGGTAAACTCAGGCCACTCCTCGCGAATCATCGCAATAGCTCGATCGCGCGACACCGAAAAATGAAGCGGCGTCTCAAGCATGCGATACCGCTCGGCACGAACGCAGGCAGCAAGCGAGGGATCGGGATCTTGGGCAAGTAGGCGGTCGCAAGCCTCAATAGCCTGCGAAAGATACCCCGCGTCCTTTAAACGCAGAATCTCGGGTGGCAAGCCAACATCTAGAAAACGGAAGTCATCATTGCAAACATCAACAGAGCAACCAACAGGACCCTCGTCAATAACCTTCCCATCCGAAGGCAGCACATTAATAACAGCCATACCAAACTCCAAGTCATTAGAACTCTTGAAGTCCATTGTAGCGAGATAAAAAGAAAGCCCCAATAAAGGAACCCTCAACACCGATAAACGGTACCTATAAAAAATGAATTCAGCCCAGTAACCCTGTGGCGAGTTAACGAAGGAGGCCCCGTTCACCCGAAGCTTTTCCCATTGCGCGACTTCTGGCAAAGCCAGGTGAGCGCAAGGGAAAAGCGTAGGGTGAACGGGACCTCCGACGGGAAAGTTAAACCGCTACTTACGCCTTGTTGACGGAGCCAAACTCCTCCATGAGCTCCTTGGTGCGGGCAACGATGTTGTCGCGACCAGGCTTGAGGAGCTTGCGGGGGTCAAAGCCCTTGCCCTGCTGATCCTTGCCAGCCTCGATATACTCGCGAACGCCCTTGGCGAAGACGAGCTGCAGATCGGTGTTGACGTTGATCTTGGAGATACCCAGGGAGATGGCCTTCTTGATCTGATCCTCGGGGATGCCGGTACCACCGTGCAGAACGAGGGGCAGGTCGCCGGTCTGAGCCTTGATCTCGCCCAGACGCTCGAAGGAAAGGCCAGCCCAGTCGGCGGGATACACGCCGTGGATGTTGCCGATACCGCAGGCGAGGAAGTCGACGCCCAGGTCAGCAATCTGCTTGCACTCAGCGGGGTCAGCGAGCTCGCCGTTGGAGGTCACGCCGTCCTCGGTGCCGCCGATGCCGCCGACCTCGGCCTCGATGGACATGCCCTTGGAGTGGGCAAGCTCAACGAGCTCCTTGGTGCGGTCGAGGTTAAGCTGGAAGGTCTCCTCGTGAGAGCCGTCATACATGATGGACGTGAAGCCGGCCTCGATGCACTTGAAGCAGTCCTCGTAAGAACCGTGATCGAGGTGAAGGGCGACGGGGACGGTAACGCCCGTGGCCTCGACGGCAGCCTTGACCATGTCGGCGCAGACCTTGAAACCGCCCATCCACTTAGCGGCACCAGCGGTGCACTGAAGGATCAGCGGAGACTTGGCCTCCTCGGCGGCCTGGAGAATAGCCAGGGTCCACTCGAGGTTGTTGGTGTTGAAGGCACCGAGAGCGTACTTGCCGGCCTCGGCCTTCTTGAGCATGTCTGCTGCGTTGACGAGCATAAAAGAAACCTCCTGTAAGGTTGCTCCGATAACGCCTGAGATTTTACCACGACATACCCGAGCATAAACGTTCGTTTGTTCACGAATACCATCCGATTGGACAAATTTTGACCGTTTGCCCCACAGAATCGACCCACTGGGGAAAATAGCTTGACGATTGAGCGGTCTTCGTGGTTCGAAAGACGGCTTCGAGCCTACATCTGCATAAACGGGTTCTGCATAAGTTCGCGCGCCATCGTGGTCGAATCGCCATGGCCCGTCAAGCAAACGGTATCGGGCGGAAGCGTCTTGGCAAGTTTGGAGAGCGAGCGCATAATCGCCGCCTCGTCACCGCCGGAAAGATCGGTACGACCGTGACTGCCCGGGAAAAGCGTGTCGCCCACAAAGGCGATGTTCCCCTGCTCGGTCGCGGCGAACAGGACGATGCCGCCCGGCGTATGCCCCGGCGTCTCGATCACCTGCAGACAGACGTCGCCCACCTCGATTGTATCGCCCTCGGCAAGCAAGCGCGTCGGCTCACCCGGATCGGGCGTCTCGATACCCCACATGGCGCGCTGCTCCTCGATATTTGCGCGAGGTACCGTCACGTCCTTAGCGCACAACTCATATAGTGCGCTGTCGCCAACGACAGCTCGAACCCCGGCAACCCCGCCAACATGGTCGGCATGACCGTGCGTGCAGACAGAGCCGAGTACGCGCACCTCGGGATGCGCGGTGCGGATATGCTCCACAAGACGCTCGCCCTCCCACGCCGGATCGACGATTAAGCACTCGTCATTCGAAATCACGGCGTAGCTGTTGGTCTGAATCGGGCCGTTGACGAGTGTCTCAATCGAAGCCGCACCTCGGGGTGTCAGGTCCAAAGTCATATCGCCCATGCGCATACCCTCCTTCTAAAATACGTTCGAGGCACCAAACGATGCCTCGAACGTAACCAATATCTATGATGCTGAGAGGCTCTCGCACCTACACACGGCGTTTGAGCTGAGCTCCGCCTTCGCCGGGCATAAGACGGCGAGCGTCGTAGACCGAATCGACACTGCTGATGGAAGCCAGCAGCGGATCCAGACCGCTCGCGTCCGAGATCTCGACCATGAAGCGCAGGGTTGCAATACCCTCGCGGTTGGTCGATGTGGCGGCAGAAAGGATATTGCCGCCCGCATCGCCAATGGCAATGGTGACATCCTTGAGCAGGCCCATGCGGTCCAGGCACTCGACCACGATCTCGACCTGGAAGAGGGTGTCGGCAGCGCCGTCCCACTCCACATCGATCATGCGCTCGGGATGTTCCATAAGACCCTTGACGTTGGGGCAGTTGGCGCGATGCACCGAAACGCCACGACCGCGCGTGATGAAGCCGACGATGTCGTCACCCGTCACGGGGTTGCAGCAATGAGCCAGACGGACCAGCAGGCCGCTGTTGCTCTCGCCCTTGACGATAATGCCGTTACTGGCGCTCTTGCCGCGCTTTTGCGGCTTGCGGTTGGAGCCGCGAGCGGGCTGCTTCACGACCTCGGCGATAGCCTCGGCCTTGGTGAGCTGTTCCTCGGGCTTGGGGTCCAAGATTTGCTCGACCTTATTGCCCACAGCGCGCGGGGCAACCTTGCCGGCGCCGACGGCGGCAAACAGGTCCTCGAGCTGCTTGAAGTTAAACTGCTCCGCCACGGCGTTGAGTGCACGCGTCGAACGCGGCGTAGAAATGCCATAGCCACGCTTACGCAGGTCCTTGGCCAGCATATCGCGACCGGCGGCAGCGTCGTCGTCCTTGGTCGCAGCGGCAAAATAGCGGCGGATCTTTGACTTGGCGGAAGGTGTCTTAACGATCTTGAGCCAATCGCGCGACGGCTTGGAACTCTTGTTAGTCAGGATTTCAACGCGGTCGCCCGTCTTGATCTCGTGCGTGAGCGGAGCCACCGCACCGTTGATTTTGGCGCCGACGCAATGGTTTCCCACCTCGGTATGAACGGCATAGGCAAAGTCGAGCGGCGTGGAGCCAGCACGAAGCGCCATGACCTCGCCTTTGGGCGTGAAGACAAAGATCTCCTGATCGAACAGATCGACCTTCAGCGAGTGCAGGTATTCCTTGGCATCGGTAATCTCGTCGGAAGCCGCCCAATCGAGCGAATGCTTGAGCCAGTTGATCTGGTCGTCCAAACGTTGAGCGTCATTGGTCTTGGAAGCAGACGATCCGCCCGACTTCTTATATAGCCAGTGGGCGGCAATGCCGTACTCGGCCTGCTCATGCATCTCGTAGGTTCGAATCTGAATCTCGAGCGGACGAGCCGTAGGGCCGATGACCGTCGTGTGGAGCGACTGGTAGTTATTGACCTTGGGCATGGCGATATAGTCTTTAAAGCGACCAGGCATGGGGTGCCACAGCGTATGCACCGCACCGAGCGTGGAGTAGCAATCGCGCACCGAATGGGTAATTACGCGCAGCGCCACCAGGTCGTAGATCTCGGAGAACTCCTTGCCCTTGCGCTTCATCTTTTGGTAGATGGACCAATAGTGCTTGGAGCGGCCGTTGATCTGGAAGTCCTCCAGACCAATGCGGTTGAGCTCATCGGTAAGCGTCTTGATGGTCTCGGCAAGGTAGCGCTCGCGGACCTCGCGCGACTCAGCCACCATGCGCGCGATGCGCTGGTAGGCATCGGGCTCCAGGTAGAAGAAGGACAGGTCCTCGAGCTCCCACTTAATAGAGCTCATGCCCAGGCGGTCGGCCAAGGGCGCGTACACGTCCATGGTCTCGCGAGCCTTAAACAGGCGACGATCCTCGCGCAGGGCTGCCAGCGTTCGCATGTTGTGCAGACGGTCGGCAAGTTTAACGATGATGACGCGGATGTCCTTGGACATGGCGAGGAACATCTTGCGCAGCGTGAGGGCCTGCTTCTCGTCCATGCTGTCGACTTCGATGTTGGTGAGCTTGGTCACGCCATCGACGAGCTCGGCCACCGTATCGCCAAACAGGCCGGAAACATCGGCAAGCGAGGTCTCTGTATCCTCAACGGTATCGTGCAGCAGCGCGGCGCACACCACATCGCAGTCCATCTTGAGATCGGCCAAAATGATGGCAACCTCGACGGGATGGTTAATGTACATCTCGCCCGAGCGGCGCTTTTGGTTGCAGTGCTTCTCGGCGGCAAAGCAGTAGGCCTGCTCCACCTTGGAGAAGTCGTCCTCATTCATATATTTGAGGCACAGGCGCTCCAGCTTGTCGTAGCTGTCCGCCACAATCTCGGGCGGCAGCTCATCGGCATGCTTATAGTGCTCCATCTCCGAAAACGGCTGGAGGGTGGAATCATGGGCGGTACGGGCTGCGGCATCCATCGAGGTCCCCTTCCCCTAGGCCCGCGGTACGATCGGGCGGTTAACTTTGGCTAGCATATCAGAAGCGCACGAATCGAGCGCCCAGCTCCGGAAAGCCGAAAACTCCATGCGCGAGCGCAAGCCCTCCAAATAGCGAATTGACCTACTCAATTGCACGCGGCCGGGGTTTTCGGCCATCGCGATGCGACGGGTGTCGTCAAACCCCGAAACTCGACAAAAACCAAGCTCTTCGAAGATTCCCAGGCCGCTTTCCACCGAACGCTCGTCGACCGGCGTGCGAGCATCGATGGCAAGGCACATCTGTGCGATGTCGATATCGCTCGCGCTAAAGGAATCGTCCCCGGTTTTGCCGCGGTTGGAGCGCCACATGGTCTGCAGCGCGCGATAGAGCGTGACGAGCTCGTCGCGCTCGGGCGCATAGCAGTCGAGTAGGCGCTCGTTAATGCGGGCGTCGCGCGACGAATAGAGCAGATGGATCACGGCGGGCTGGCCATCGCGACCGGCACGGCCGCTCATCTGGTTAAACTCAATGCCGCCAAACGGCATGTGATAGAGCACGACATGGCGAATATCGGGAAGGTTGACGCCCTCGCCAAAGGCGGAGGTCGAGACGATGCAGCTGAGGCTTCCGTCTCGGAATGCTTCCTCCACGCGACGGCGATCGGAACGCGCAAGCCCCGCGTTATAGAACGCGATATGGGTTGCGCAATCGGGCACACGCTTGCGCAACGTCTTGGCGAGCGCCACGGACTGGTCGCGCGAATTGACGTAGATGACGGTCTTTTCCCCCGTCGCCACAATCGACACCAAACGGTTCTCGCGACTTGCAAGATCACGGTCGTCCTCGAGCCGCAGGTTCTCGCGCACCGTCTCGTCGACCACCGTGCGAGTGATCGGCAGCATGCGGGCAAGCTCGGCCACGACCGGAGCCGTCGCGGTGGCCGTCGCAGCCATAACGACCGGGTCGCCCAGGGCTTTGAGGATATCGGGCATGTCGAGATAGGCGCTGCGGTCGCCGCCCTTGGCAAGGCCGGCGTGGTGCGCCTCGTCGATAACGACAAAGCCGATGCGGCCCGAACGTGCGAAGCGGTCACGGTGGATAGATAGGAACTCGGGCGTCGTGAGCACGATACCGGTGCGGCCCGAAGCTAGGCCGGCGAACACATCATCGCGTGCGGCCTCCACGGTCTCGCCGGTCAGCACGCCAACACCAATACCGAGCGCTGCCATCGTCGACGAGAGGTGATAGGCCTGGTCGGCAACGAGCGCACGCAGCGGATAGACAAAGATGCTCGAACGTCCGCGAAGCACCGCCTCACGCGCGGCATGCACATGGAAGATGAGCGACTTGCCGCGCCCCGTTCCCATAACGGCCAGAACACTTTGGTGATCGGCCAGGGCATCGAGCGCCTCGACCTGCGCGCGATGTGGCTGGTTCGAGCCGATAAAGCTATGGATAAGCGAGCGCGTGAGCTCGGTATAGGAAAGCTGGGCGAGCGTCTCGCGCTTGCGCGACTCCAAGCGCAGGCCGGAATCCGCCGGCTGCACGCCACGACGAAGCTCGCATGCCGGATCGTCGACGCTGGGCAGCGTGGTATCGCGGACCAGAACATCCTTGACCATGAGCTTGGGCTTCACACGACCCTGCCAATGCTCGGCAACGGCCTCGAACACCAAGTCGACAGCGCTATCGCAGTTGATGAGCTTATCGATTTGCGGCACGCGGAACATAATAGCCGGCACACTCGCGGCGCCATCGGTCGCCACAAAGCGCATGTGCTCGCCGGTCTTACCCACCACGGCGCGATCACACATCGTCACGCCCTCGGCAGCCAGCAGCGGCACCTTATTACCCTGGCCAAACGGCTCAAGGCGGGAAATCTGCTCGATGGTCTCGATATTCAATTCGGAAAGGTCGACCGTGGCGGCAACCTCGTCGGTGTCCTCAAAGTCCTCGGCGGGAAGCTCGGACAACACGACGGAAAGGCGACGGCGGAACTCATCGAGCTTGGATGCCTCGATGGTCACACCCACCGCACCGGCATGTCCGCCGCGACGAATCATCAGGTCGGAACAGCGTTCGATGGCGTCAAACAGGTTAACTTTGCCCACCGAGCGACCAGAGCCGCGCGCGATACCGTCCTCGATCGAGAACAGCAGCGCCGGCACGTGGTAGCGGTTGGTCAGACGGCTTGCCACGATGCCCTTGACGCCCTCGTGCCAACCTTCGCCGCCCACGACGATCGCGCGTCCGCCGTCATAGGTCTCCTCGACCTTTGCCATGGCATCGCGCGTGAGCTCCGCCTCGATCTCACGGCGCTGGCGGTTGATTTCCTCGAGCTCAGCCGCCAGTGCGCTTGCTTCGATGGGATCGCGGGCAAGCAGCAGGTCGAGCGCCAGCTTGGGATCAGCCATGCGACCGGCAGCGTTTAAGCGGGGAATGAGCGAGAATGACAGGCCATCCGCCGTAATGCTCGAAAGGTCCGCCTTGGCGAGCGCGGCAAGCGCGATATAGCCGGGGCGAGCGGTTACGCGCATCTGCTGGATGCCCTCGGCAACCAGCGCGCGGTTCTCGGGCGTGAGCGGCATCATGTCGGACACGGTGCCCAGCGCCGCGACCTCGATTAGCGAACGCCAATACGACGGCTTGCCCAGGCGCTCACCCAGGACTTGCACCAGCTTGAGCGCCACACCAGCACCGGCAAGCTCGCGCGAGGGGCCCTCGTCCTCGAGCTTGGGGTCGGTCAGGGGCACACCCTGCGGCACCTGGTCGGAGGGCTCGTGATGGTCCGTGACCACCAAATCGATCCCCAGGCTCTCCAGATAGGAAACCTCTTCCTTGGCGGCAATGCCGTTATCGACGGTCACGATCAGCTGGGGGCGAGCGAGCTCGTTAACGCGGTCGAGTGCCGCGCGCGAAAGACCGTAGCCCTCATCAAAGCGATGCGGAATAAACGGCGTGACATCGGCGCCAAACGTGCGCAGCGCCTCGGTCAACAGGCAGGTCGACGTAATGCCGTCAACGTCAAAATCGCCAAAGACTGCAATGTGCTCGTGGTTGCGAATAGCGCGCTCAACGCGGTCGGCAACGACCGACATGCCCGGGATAATGAGTGGGTCGGCCCAGTCGCGATCGAGCGAAGGCGTCAAAAACAATTGGCCCTCTTTGATGGAGCCAATGCCGTGCGCGACCATAATGCGCGCCACCAGCCCAGGAATGCCCAGACCAGCCGAAAGTTCCTTTTCGAGCTCGGGATTTTGCTGAGCGACCGCCCAGCGATGCGTCGTCTTAAGCGATGACATAGGCACCCACCCCCGATAGGGGCAGGTCGCCGCGATACCTCTCACGGTTCATAGCGATGAGTCCTCTGTGTATGCCCGCTTCGGCAGGCAGATCTGTTGAACGGATTTATTATACCGTGCAGCGCGGACGCAAAACGCCGCGGTGCGCCGCGGTTTCGGCAAACGATGGCGGTAATGCCCTCGAAACAATCGAGCGTTTCAGCCGCACGGACACATACGAGCGTCTAGCATATCCATACAAACAAGTTCGCGGATAAAGGGAGTCGCGGGGCATATGAAGCAATGGGCTGGACTGGGGAAGTTCCTCGCGGGGCACATGCAGATCATCGTTCCGATTTGTGTGGCGCTCGGCGTGCTCTTTCCTCAACAGATCGGCGTTCTCAAGCCCATTGTTCCCGCCCTCTTCGCCTTTATGACGTTTCAGGGTGCGCTCAGCAACACCTTTCACCAGGTAGCCGAGGTGTTCCACCGTCCGCTGCACCTGATTCTGGCGTTGTTGGTCTCGGCGGCGCTTATTCCCATCGCGGCCTATGCCATGGGATCGTTGTTCTTTGGTTCCAACCCCAACCTTGTCTGCGGCATCGTGCTCGAATACAGTGTGCCCGTGGCAGTCACCGCTTTTATGTGGATCAGCATGTTCGGCGGCAACGGCCCGCTCGCGCTCACCATCATCCTGACGTCCTCGGTCATCTCCCCTGTGACGATTCCGCTTACGCTCAAGCTCCTGCTGGGCGCCACCGTCTCGATCGACGTGCCGAGCATGATGCAGAACATGGCCTTTATGATCGCCATCCCCGCTGTGCTCGGCATCGTGATCAACGAGCTCACGCGCGGCTGGGGGCACGAGAAACTCTCCCCCGCGCTCTCGCCCGCCTGCAAGTTCATGATGATGGGCGTTATCGCCTCCAACTCCACCGCCATGAGCGAGTACGTGCTGCACATGAACGCGGTGCGCTTGGAAGTCGCCCTCTTTATTTTGGTCTTCGCCATCAGCGGCTTTGTCGTCGGCATTCTGGTCGCCCGCGCGCTGCATCTGCCATATAGCGAAACGACCACCATGTGCTTTACCTGCGGCATGCGCAATATCTCTTCGGGCGCCGTCATCGCCACGCAATACTTTCCGGGCGAAGTTGTGTTTCCCGTCATGTGTGGAACGTTGTTTCAGCAGGTGCTCGCCTCGCTTATCGGACACTTCTTTGAGCGTCTGACCGGCGAGGAGCGCGCCGCCCAGCGCAAGCGGGTCGAGGCCGGCCGCGATGCAATGGCGCGCTAAACCGTCCGCAGTGTGCGGGCGCTCACTTTACGATGTGAGCGCCTCCAGATGTGCGCGGAATCGCTCCGCATCGACATCGAGCGTGGTCTCAGCATTGACCTGAGCCAGCCGATACCCGACAAAGTAGGGTGAAACCACCCAGCGCGGAAGCGCCTTGGCAATGGTCCGGCCGTCCATGTGGTAGAAGAACAAGTTGTACGACTCTGCGCGACCACCATGGTGCTCGTTCAGGATATAGCGCAGAGCTACCTGAATCGCATCGGCGAAGAGGTCCGTCTCGGCTTGGTCTCGCGCGCCATCGCTGGCGGCGATTCCCTGCGGGGCTGAAACATTGACCTCAAAGAACCCCATAATCGGTTCGGTTGAGATGTTGACCGCAACCCTTCCCCTCTGCCAAACATCGATGCCTTCAAAGTTGGCTGAGGTCAGCGCCGCATAGCCGTCCTCCTGTTCCAAGCCCACAATCTGCATGTGTGGATGGACGAGGCTGCCGCCCGAAAGCGGACCCTTGTTCTTGTACATGAGCACGCTTCGATACTGCTGCGAATCGATCATCTGCTGCCAGCAATCCAGAGCAAACCTCATCACATGGTGGAGTTCATCCGGCTTATAGGTCACCAGGTCGGCATCGTGATCGGCCGACTCGATCAGCACGGTTTGACGGGTGGCGCGCAGGGTCTTGAACTTATTCTCGAGCCAGATGCAGTCACCGTCGCGCTGGATGATGTTGGTGAGCCCCTCCGTGTTGCAAAAGGGACACGCGGTACCGGGGCGACGGTTGTCGTCGGGCTTGCCGCTCGCCTGCTGAACATCGAATACCAGCGCCACGGGTTATACCTCCAGCGGCACGATCTTGGTGCCATGGAGCTCGGAGACGTCTAGCGCCGCCGCGACCGCGTCGCGATTTGCCGTAGTGATGCCGCCGCCGGGAAGGATGGTCAAACGATCACCCGCATACTCGATTAAACGAGCCAGGTGATCGAAATTATCCTCGATCGACGTACCGGCAGCGCCGCCATGCGTGAGGATGCGCGTAACGCCGCAGTCGGCAAGTGTATCAATCGCATCGAGCTGAGCCTCGGGCGAGAGCTGGTCAAATGCCATGTGGAAGGTGATGTCGATGGGCTCACGCTTACATTCCTCGGTCGCGCAGCCCGCAGCCATCACGAGGGCGCCAAGCGTAAGTTCGTCGAGCGCCCATCCGCCAGCGCAGGGCTTGCAGCAGCCAAAGACCAAGCCGTCAACGCCGGCGCTTACGGCAAGGCCCAGGTCCATCTCCATCATACGCAGCTCGTCCTGGTCGTAGTGAAAGTCGCCGCCACGCGGGCGAATCATGCACATCACCCGTGCATCGTGCTCGTGGACATAGTTGGTCGTAGCGCTGATAACGCCGGCCGAAGGCGTGGTGCCACCAACGGCAAGGTTGTCGCACAGCTCGATACGCCTTGCACCGGCATCGATAGCCGCCGGCACCCGCTCAAAGTTCTCGGCACAAAACTCGTACAGCATAGATAGACCCCCAAAGACAGCAGATGTTTTCCGACGGGCATTGTCACACATCCCCATGAAGTTGCGGTGGAATAGGGACTCTTTTGGCCTCTGGAGCCCGTATTCAGTCCCTATTTCACCGCAACTTAAAAAGGGGCGCTGACTGAGATAGTCAGCGCCCCTTTTGTTAGGTGGGTTAGCCTCCGAGGTAGGCTTTGCGGACGTTGTCGTCATGCAGGAGCTCTTGGCCGGTGCCGGTCATGGTGATCTTGCCGGTCTCGAGCACGTAACCGCGTGTGGCGATGGAAAGCGCCATCTGCGCGTTTTGCTCGACCAGAAGCACCGTGGTGCCGGCCTTGTGCAGGTCCTCGACAATCTGGAAGATCTGTTCGATCAGAATCGGTGCCAGACCCATGGAAGGTTCGTCGAGCATGAGCAGCTTGGGATTACTCATAAGGGCGCGCCCCATAACGAGCATCTGCTGCTCGCCGCCTGAAAGGGTGCCGGCGACCTGGCGACGACGTTCCTTCAGGCGCGGGAACTGCTCGTAGACGCGCTCCAGGCCCGGAGCCACCGTGGACTTGGGCTGCGTATAGGCACCCATCTCCAGGTTCTCCTCGACCGTCATCTGCAAAAAGGCGCGACGACCCTCGGGAACCTGAGCCAGGCCCTTACCAACCAGCTTATCAGCGGGCGTATGAGTAATGTCCTCGCCCATAAACTTGATGGAACCGGTCTTGGAGCGCAGCAGGCCCGAGACGGTCTTGAGCGTTGTGGACTTGCCGGCACCGTTGGCACCAATCAAGGCCACGATCTCGCCCTCGTTAACGTTAAAGGAGATGTCCTTGATGGCGTGGATGGCGCCGTACCAGACGTTGATGTTGTAGACGGAAAGCATCGGCTCTGCCATTTAGTTCTCCCCCTTATCCTGCTTACCCAGATACGCCTCGATAACGGCATCGTTGTTCTGGATTTCCTCTGCCGTGCCCTTGGCGATGACCTTGCCAAAGTTAAGTACGCAGATGCCCTCGCAGATGTTCATGACGAGCGACATATCATGCTCGATAAGCATGATGGCGATGCCGAAGGTGTCGCGAATCTTGACGATGTTCGCCATGAGCTCTGCGGTCTCGGACGGGTTCATGCCGGCGGCAGGTTCGTCGAGCAGCAGCAGCTTGGGGTTGGTGGCAAGCGCGCGAACGATCTCCAGACGACGCTGAGCGCCGTAAGGCAGCGATCCGGCCTGCTCGTTTGCCAGATGCTCCATATCAAAGATGGACAGCAGCTCCATGGCGCGCTCGTGGGCGGCCTTCTCGTGCTTCCAATACGTCGGCAGGCGCAGCACGCCCTCAAAGCCGGAGTAGCGCTCCTGGTTGTGCAGGCCGACCTTAACGTTGTCCTCCACCGTCATGGTGTTGAACAGGCGAATGTTCTGGAACGTACGGGCAATACCCATGCGGTTGACCTGGTAGACCGACTTGCCCGAGGTGTCCTCGCCGTCGAGCAGGATGGTGCCGTGCGTGGGCTGATACACCTTGGTGAGCAGGTTGAAGACCGTGGTCTTACCGGCACCGTTGGGACCGATCAGACCGGCGATCTCGGTCTTGCCGATGGTGAGGCTAAAGTCGTCGACTGCCTTAAGGCCACCGAACTCGATGCCCAGGTGGATGCACTCAAGTGCCGGGCGCTGGCCCAAGTCACGGTCGGGAACGATGGCGCCGGAAGGATACGGGACCATCTTGCCCTTGTTGAACTCAAATTTACTGGGCATCGGCTGTCACCTCCTTCTTGGAAGCAAAGCGGTCCTTGACGCGACCGAAGAACGCCTTGAGCTGCGGGTTGTTGGTAAAAATCATGACCAGGATCAGCACGATGGCGTAGATGAGCATGCGGTAATCCGAGAACTGACGGAGTAGCTCGGGAAGCACCGTGAGCAGCGCCGCCGCGATGACGGAACCGCGCATGTTGCCCAGGCCGCCCAGGACCACGAACACCAGGATGAGGATGGACGTGTTGAAGTCGAACTTGGTGGCGGAGAGCTGCGAGAAGTTACCGCCGAAGAGAGCTCCGGCAGCACCGGCGAGGGCAGCGGAAGCCACGAAGGCGATCATGCGGTACTCGGTGACGGAGATGCCTACGGACTCGGCTGCAATCTTGTTATCGCGCACGGCCATAATGGCACGGCCGGTACGGCTGCGAACCAGGTTGAGCACGATCACGAGTGCGACCATGACCAGGATGGCACCGGCGAGGAAGGTCGAATAGGTCGACACGCCCGATGCGCCCTGCGCGCCCTTGATGATGGCGGTGCCGTCCTCGAGCAGGTGCAGGTCATCGATCGTAGAGTTGCCCGTGATGTTAAAGATCACGTGCAGGCCGCGGGAGTCGACACCCACAATGAGGCAGGTGACGATCTCTTTGATGATCTCGCCAAAAGCCAGCGTCACGATAGCCAGGTAATCGCCGCTCAGGCGAAGGACCGGGATGCCGATCAAGAAGCCCAGGATGGCGGCAGCGATGGCGCCGACCACGATGCTGATGATAAGGCGCACCGGATCGGAAGGAATAGCGCTCTCGAGGGCGACCGCGGTGACGATACCCGTGTAGGCACCGATACTCATAAAGCCCGCATGGCCCAGCGACAAGTCGCCCGCGATGCCGACGACGAGGTTGAGGGAAATGGCCATGACGATGTAGGCCGTAATGGGAACCAACTGACCGGCGATCATGCGCGGGATCATATGGTTGGACTGCATAAAGAACACGATGGCGAAGGCCACGATGCACATAGCGTACGTGACAAAATCATGACGCGTCTGCTTGTCTTTAAGAAACTTCATAACGCTCACCTACACCTTCTCGGGGACGTACTTGCCCAAGAGGCCGGCAGGCTTGACGAGCAGGACGATGATCAAAACACCAAAGACGATGGAGTTGGCAAGGCTCGTGGAAATGTAGGCCTGCGCCATCGCCTCGATGATGCCGATGAGAATGCCGCCGACAAAGGCGCCGGGGATGGAGCCGATGCCACCGAAGACGGCGGCGTCGAAGGCCTTGATGCCAGGCATGGCACCCGTCGTGGGCTGCAGCACCGGCGAGTAGGAGCACAGGAGCACGCCGGCGATGGCGGCAAGGGCAGAGCCGATGGCAAACGTCATCGAGATGGTGCGGTTGACGTTGATGCCCATGAGCTGAGCGGCGGCCTTGTCCTCGGACACGGCACGCATGGCCTTACCCATCTTGGTCTTACCTGTAAAGAACATCAGGCCGGCCATGATAACCAGGCAGGCGACGATGGTGACGAGCGAGACGGCGCTTACGTTGAACTTGGCCAAGAACTCCGGCACCTGGAAGGTGACGAGCGAAGTGAAGTTCTTGGGCGTGGCGCCCCACAGAAGCTGCGCGGCGTTCTGCAGGAAGTAAGACACGCCGATAGCCGTGATCAGAACGGCCAGCGGGCCCGCCTGACGCAGCGGCTTGTATGCCAGACCCTCGATGAGAACACCGAGAACGGTACAGACCACACAAGAGAGAACTACAGATGCCCAGCCCGGGAGGCCGAGATACGACGTGGCGCAGAACGAGACATAGGCACCGACCATGATAACGTCGCCGTGAGCGAAGTTCAGCATCTTGGCGATACCGTAGACCATGGTGTAGCCCAACGCGATGATGGCGTAGACGCTGCCCATGGACAGGCCGTTGACCAGGTATTGGATAAAGACCGTCATGTTCCACATCCCCCTTTCGAATAGGTTTCCAGTTGATGTATGAAACAGGGACGTTACATCGTCCCTAGATACCAAGCAAGCAGGGAAGGCCAAAACCTCCCCTGCTTGGGATCAAAACCGCTCTATGTAAGGCGGCCAATTAGGCCTGTACGTACTTGCCGTCGGTGATGACGTACGCCGTGGGCTCCTTCTGGACCTGGCCTTTATCGTTCCAGGTGAGCTTGCCGGTCAGACCGTCAACGGTAATCTTGAGCATAGCCTTGGACAGCTTCTCGGCGGCCTCGGTCGGGTCGGCGTCGACACCAAGACCGGCCTCCTTGAGGGCCTCGGCCACCGCGTGCACGCCGTCGTAGGCGTCGGCGGCAAACTGGTCGGGGGTATCGCCGTACTTATCCTTGTAAGCGTTGACGAAGTCGGCGTTCTTCTCGTCGTCGGCGGAGAACGGGGTCATGAGCAGCAGACCCTCGGCAAAAGAGGTATCGAAGCCCTCAACGCCCAGGATGCCGTCCATGCCGTCGCAGCCCATCATCTTGACGTCGTAGCCCATGTCCTTGGCGTTCTTGAGCAGGACGGACGCCGGCGTGTAGTAGATCGGCGCAAAGATCATGGTGGCGCCGGCCTGCTTGGCCTTGGTCAGCTGGTTCGTAAAGCTCGTGGCGGAGTCGTCCTTAAAGGTCTCCTCGTCAACAATCTCGAGCTTGGACTCAGCGGCCTGGGCCTTAAAGGAATCTGCGATGCCCGAAGAATAGGCGTCGCCGGAGTTATAGAACAGCACGAACTTCTCGTCCGCATACTTCTGCGCCAGGAACTTGGCAGCGTTGACACCCTGGTTGGGGTCGGTGAAGCAAACCTGGAAGACGCAATCCTTGCCGTCGGTGACGTCCTCGGAGGACGCGGACGGGGTGATCATGAACGTCTTGGGGTCGTTACCACACTCTGCGGCAACGGCAACCGACGCACCCGTGGTAGTCGGGCCGACGAGGGCCTGCATGCCCCAGTCGAGCAGGGTGTTGAAGGCGTTGACGGCCTTCTCGCCATCGGCCTGGTCATCCTCGGCCTTGCTGGCAAGCGGCAGCTCCTTGGTCGAAAAATCCTTGCAGCCAAGCTCGACACCCTGGGTAACGGACTTGCCGTAGGACGCGTTGGCGCCGGTCAGCGGGCCGATGGTGCCGATCTTAAACGAAGCGTCGCTCGAAGCGGAACCGCTGTCGCCGCCGTTGGAGGAGCAGCCAGCTAGAATGGACATCGCCCCCAGACCTGCTGCGCTCGCGATAACGCTCCTGCGATTCATAACAGGGTTCAATGACTTACCGGTGAGGCTCGACATGCGGCTCTCCTCTCAAATCTCGTCGGGTTTCGGTTACCCGACAGGCCATCCTTCGCCGTGTTCGGCGTTCGCAAAATACTAGACGCTTTAGTTAAGGAAAGTGGCGATTATTTCAACTTTTCTTTGGATTTGTTCATTTATCCATAATTCTGCGTATTTCTTTTATTTTATGCAGTAAAGCCACTTTATTGTGTAAAAGCAATGTTTCCGTTCTGTTACAGGCATCCCCGCCCTGAATAAAACAGCCTCACCGGTCGTGCTTTATGCGCACTTAGGCGGCAATGTACTTGCCGTCCTGGATCACATAGGCTGTAGCGGGCTTTTCGACCTGGCCCTCGTCGTTCCACGTGAGCTCGCCTGTCAGGCCCTCGATCTTGATCTTGCGCATGGCCTTGGCAAGGTCGCCGGCAATGTCGGCACCGTCGGCCGAAATGTCAATCCCCGCCCTATCGATAGCCTCGGCGATGGCGTGGACGCAATCGTAAGCGTCGGCGGCAAACTGGTTGGGCGTCTCGTCGTAGGCATCCTTATAGGCCTTGACGAAGTCGGCATTCTTCTCATCGTCAGCCGAAAACGGGGTCATGAGCAGTACGCCCTCGGCAAGAGAGGTATCGAAACCTTCCACAGAGAGCAGGCCGTCCATGCCGTCGGTACCCATGAGGGTCATGTCGTAGCCCATGTCCTTGGCGTTCTTGAGCAAAACGGACGCCGGCGTGTAGTAGATCGGCGCAAAGATGAGCGTGGCGCCGGCCTCCTTGGCCTTGGTGAGCTGGTTGGTAAAGCTCGTGGAAGAGTCGTCCTTAAAGGTCTCGGTATCGACGATGTCGAGCTTGGACGCCTTGGCCTGCTCGGCAAAAGCGTCGGCAACGCCCGAGCTATACGTATCGCCGGAGTTGTAGAACAGGGCGATCTTGGCATCCGCGTACTTCTCGGCCAAGAACTTCGCGGCGCTGGCGCCCATGGTGGGATCGGTGAAGCAAACCTGGAAAACCGTGGTCTTATCCTTGGTAACGTCGAGCGACGAGGCCGAAGGCGTGACCATGAGCATATCGTCGGCGATCTCGCCCGAGACAGCGACGGCGGCACCGGTGGTGACGGGGCCGACGAGCGCCTGCATGCCCCAGTCGCACAAGGTATTGAAGGCGTTGATGGCCTTCTCGCCGTCAGCGACGTCATCCTCAGACTTAAGCGAGAGTTTGAGGTCCTTGGTCGAAAAATCCTTGGCGGCGAGCTTGGCACCCTTCTCGGCCGAAACGCCATAGGTTGCCGCGGCGCCGGTCAGAGGGCCGATGACACCGATCTTGAAGGTCTTGCCGTCATCGGCGGAGCCGCCGTCCGAGCCACCCGACGAGCAACCAGCGAGTGCCGCGGTGCTACCGAGCGCCGCGGCGCCAGCCAAGAAACTCCTGCGGTTAAGTACGTTGTTGATGCTAAACATGGTGTCCCCCTTTTCGCTGGCCGCGGTGCGACCGTCTTGCGGTACAGGGCAAACCTTATGGTGCAAACGTTGACAGTTTGTTACGGAAGTTCGTTTGTAGCGAGCGTGTTTCCAATGTTTCCGCAGCGTTTCGGGGGTGGCGTTTTATGCTGCTCCCGCTGCCAGGCAAGCACGCGCCCGCACTTCACGCTAGAATGCACTCAACCTTTAAGCGGTTAATCCATCCATAAGATGCACGAAGGAGCTATCTATGAGCGAACCCCTGCGCACCGTGAACGTCGGCCTCATCGGTCTGGGAACCGTCGGCGGCGGCGTGGCCCGTCTGATCAAGAGCCACCACGATGAGTACCTGGCCGCCTACGGCATCGACCTTAAGCTGACCCGCGCCTGCGCGCTTGCCTGGGAGCAGGCCGAGGCGGCAGGCATTGAGCGCGAGGCCTTTACGAGTGACTGGCACGACGTCGTCACCGACCCCGCCGTCGACATCGTCGTCGAGCTGATCGGCGGCGAGCATCCCGCAACCGAGATATTCACCACCGCCTTCGAGAACGGCAAGCACGTCGTCTCTGCCAACAAGGCCCTGCTGGGCCGTCATGTCGAGACGCTCGCCGAGAAGGCGCGCGCGTGCGGCGTGCAGATTAAGTGCGAGGCCAGCTGCGGCGGTGGCATCCCCATTGTCAGCACGCTCGAGCACGACCTGGTGGGCAACAAGATCCTGACCATCGCCGGTATCCTTAACGGCACCACCAACTACATCCTGTCGCGCATGGACGCCGAGGGCGCCGATTACGCTGACGTGCTCGCCGACGCCCAGGCAAAGGGCTATGCCGAGGCCGACCCGTCCGCCGACGTCGACGGCTTCGACGCCGCCAGCAAGACGGCAATCCTCGCTTCCATCGGCTTTGGCACCCGTGTGACCACCGACGATGTCTACCAGCAGGGTATCCGTACCATCGGCGCCGAGGACATTGCCCAGGCCCGCGAGCTCGGCTACACCATCAAGCTGCTGGGCATCGCACGCAACACCGACGCCGGCGTCGACGTCCGCGTGCACCCCACGCTGATCCCCGCCGACCACATGCTTGCCAAGGTCAACGGCGCCATGAACGCTGTCTACGTGGTAGGCGACGCCGTGGGCGAGACCATGTTCTACGGTGCCGGCGCAGGCTCCTTCCCCACCGCGAGCGCCGTCGTGGGTGATATCCTGTCGCTCTCCGAGCAGATCAGCCGCGGCGTGGCTCCGCTGCCCGAGATTGAGCCCTATGGTCACAACCTCGCCTTTAAGCCCATGGACGAGCTCCAGACCAAGTACTATGTGCGCCTGAAGGTCGCCGACCGCGTGGGCGCCCTGTCCGAGACGGTCGACATCTTTGCCAAGCACAACATCTCGATCTCGCTCATCAACCAGGTCGAGGACGGCAAGTCGGGCGTCAGCGATGCCTGCTCGGTCATCTTCCTGACGCACCGCGCGCTCGAGAAGGACGTCCAGGCTGCCGCCGCCGAGCTTGCCAGCGTCGACTGCGTGGCCGAGGTCGCCAACGTCCTGCGCATCGAGGACGTCGAGGCATGGACCGAAGGCGTCATGGCCAACTAGTTCGGTTCTCGGCAAGTCAAACAACGCATGAGGGGCTCCTATCCGATTGGATGGGAGCCCCCTTTAGTTACATTTTTCGAGCGAACTGGTCGACTAACGTTTGAACAACTTGACCGTTCGTCGGCAACCGTGGATACCGTTTGCCGATATGCGACGGCAGCTGTATTTTGCCGCCGCTATGCTGTGCTGCGTATGTCCGCCCGCGATGAGAGGAAGCACCATGTTGCTCGAGGGCAAGAAAGCAATCATCACCGGAGGCACGCGCGGTATCGGCTATGCGATCGCCTGCCGTTTTATCGAGGAAGGCGCTGCCGTCACCGTCTTTGGCTCGCGCCAGGAGACTGCCGACGCGGCGGTTGAGAAGCTGGTAGCCGCCTATCCCGACGCCAAGGTCTGGGGCCGCTCCTGCGACCTCACCTCGCTCGAGGCCGTGACCGAGGCCTTTACCCAGGCTGCAGCCGACATGGGCGGCTTGGACACGGTCGTCAACAACGCCGGCATCTCCCAGCGCTCGCCGCTGCTCAACTACACGGCAGAGGAGTTCGCCAAAGTTATGGACCTCAACGTCGTCGCCGTCTTTAATGGCCACCAGGCTGCCGCCAAGATCATGACCGAAGCCGGCCACGGCGGCACCATCACCACCACGAGCTCGATGGTCGCTAAGTACGGTCAGCCCTCCGGCGTTGGCTACCCCACGTCCAAGTTCGCCGTCAACGGCATGGTCCAGTCGCTCTCGCGCGAGCTCGCCCCCATGGGCATTCGCGTCAATGCCGTAGCACCCGGTGTAACCAAAACCGACATGGTCGCCAACCTGCCTGAAGAGGTTATTAAGCCCATCGTCGCCACCATTCCGCTGGGTCGCATGGGCGAGCCCGAGGATGTCGCCAACGCCTTTGTTTTCCTGGCGAGCGACATGTCCTCCTACGTCACGGGCGCCGTGCTCCCCGTCGACGGAGCCGCCCGCTCTTAAGGGACCACAAGCCTCAGCTCCCAGCCTCAACATAGTCCAACAAAGAAGGCGCGCCGTCTGCATCAACTGCAGGCAGCGCGCCTTCTTCTGTTTGAAAGGGAAGCTGTGTCCCGGAATTCCGACTCAGACCGGGACGCAGCTTCCCTCAGGGCCATGTTTCGGAAAGAGCGCCCCGTTTTGAACGCCGATTCTGGGATACCGTTTCCGCAACGGGTCTCTCGCGGAAACTGCATCCCACTCTGAGCGCCCATTCCGGGACACAGTTTCCCAACGGCCCCCGTTTCGGAAACCACATCCCGTTCCGAGCCTTCAAAGCGGGACGCGGCTTCCCCGAGAGAGTATCGACTACTTGCCGTCGTCGTCCTCGGCTTCTTC
The DNA here is from genome assembly GCF_015548375.1 of Collinsella aerofaciens. Taxonomy (GTDB): domain Bacteria; phylum Actinomycetota; class Coriobacteriia; order Coriobacteriales; family Coriobacteriaceae; genus Collinsella; species Collinsella aerofaciens_AB. The sequence goes on along the minus strand of NZ_JADMWW010000020.1, from coordinate 30,809 downwards.
TCTTGCATAGAGCTCCAACATGCGGCGGCGGTATTCGCGCACGGCGAGCTTGGCGCGCTCCAGGCGGCGACGCTCGCGCGGAGTCAGCTCGGACGGGTCGACCTCGTCTCCATAGGTCTTATCGGCAAGCAGGTGCGCCGCGTCCACGATGCGGGCATCGATGTGGCCGCTCGCCGCCTCGGCGGAAAGACGCTCGGCAATCGTATCGAGCGTAGGCAGGCCCTCGAATACGCGACCATGGCCATGCGAAGTCAGCAGCTCATGCTCGCGCGCGAGCAAGCTCGCTAGGTCGTGGTGGGCGCGCAGGATGTCGAGCGCATCGGATGGATGCTCGGCAACTTCTGCCACGGCGGCGACCGGCGCGGCGTCGACCACGCGGTAGAAGAGCTGCGCGAGCAACGGCATCAAGAACACCGTGATGGCACCGGCAGCAACCATGACCGACGCAATGTCTTGCGACAGCGCGCCCGCGTTGACGGCAACGCTCGTCACGGCAACGATGATCGGCAGCGCCGTGGTGCAGTACAGGGCCACGGTAATGCGACCATACGCCGACACATCGCGCGTCGCAGGACAAATGCTCATAGAAATAAGTATGGGCACGGCACGAATAATCAACAACGCCACGATAAAGCCCACGAGCAAACCCGGGCGCGACGCCACGGCCGTCAGATCGATCTTTGCGCCCGATACGGTAAAGAATACCGGAATCAAAAAGCCGTAGGCCAGGCCATCAAGCTTGGTCTCGAGCGTATGGTTGCCCTCGGGGATGATGTAGCGCAAGACAAAGCCGGCGGCAAAAGAACCCAACACGATGTCGAGATCAAAGACGGCCGAGAACGCCACGAGTGTGACCAGGATGAGCACCGTCAGGCGCACGAACGTCTGCGACGTTGTGTCGGCCCGTTCCTCGACAAACGTAAAGAAGCGACTACCCACGCGCTTGGAGCGGCTCGGGACCACGGCCAACAGCACGCAGACCACAGCAAACAGGCCAAGGATCACGAGCGTCTGGATACCAGTACGAGCGGAGAGCAGCACCGACATGGCGAGCACGGGACCGAGCTCTCCCCATGTGCCATAGGCAAGGATGGAGTCGCCCACACGCGTGCCGGCGAGCGAACGCTCGCGCATGATGGGCACGAGCGTGCCGAGCGCCGTCGAAGTGAGTGCCAGCGTCACGGCGATACCGTCGAAATGGCTAACCGAGAACCACGGGGTAAAGCGCACGGCAAGCCAGGCGATGCCAAACGTGACGACCCACGTGGCCATACCGTAGCGCCCCTCGACGCCCGTGATGTTCTTGGGATCGATCTCAAAACCGGCAAGCAGGAACAAAAAGGCCAGGCCGAGCTCAGACACGAGCGAGACCTCGGCATCTACATGGATAAAGCCGAGCATATGAGGCCCCAGCACCGCGCCGAACACGAGCAAAAAGACCGTCTCGGGAACGGGTTTCCCGGGGATCGCCGAAGCGATGAAGGGGCTTGCGAAGGCCACGAGTGCGATGATGGCGAGCGAAACGAATGCCATGTGATGCCTTTCTCTTGATTGCGCTTCACTGTAGCACCCTCGCCGTCCTCAACGCGCCGCGAGCTGTCGTATCATAGTGAGGTTTACAAACATGTGGCTCAAGGCGACCGCGAGGCTTGCCCCGTTAACCGACCGCTGCCGCATACCGTACCGTACGCCCAACCGATTAGGAAGGCAGGAACCAATGGTCTCTCGTATCTACGTGGAGAAGAAACCCGGGTTCGACGTCGAGGCTCAGCAGCTCAAGGGCGAGCTGACCGAAATTCTCGGCATCAAGGGCATCGAGGCCCTGAGGATCATCAACCGCTACGACGTCGAGGGCATCGACGAGGAGCTTTTCCGCTCCTGCGTGCCGACCGTCTTTAGCGAGCCCCAGGTCGATATGACCTATGACGAGCTCCCCGCAAGCGATGGCGCCGTCTTTGCCGTCGAATTCCTGCCTGGCCAGTTTGACCAGCGCGCCGACTCCGCCAGTGAGTGCGTGCAGCTCATCAGCCAGGGCGAGCGCCCCGCCGTGCGCTCCGCCAAGGTCTATATGATCTCGGGCGCTCTGGACGAAGCCGCCATCGAAGCCATCAAGCACTACGTGGTGAACCCCGTCGAGGCCCGCATCGCCTCGCTCGACCTGCCCGAGACGCTGTACATGGAGACCCCCGAGCCCCAGCCCGTCGAAGTGCTCGACGGCTTCCGCGAGCTCGATGAGGCCGGCCTTGCCGCCTTTATTTCCGATCGCGGCCTTGCCATGGACGAGGCGGACATCGCCTTCTGCCAGCAGTACTTCCGCGATGAGGATCGCGACCCCACCATCACCGAGATCCGCGTGATCGACACCTACTGGTCCGATCACTGCCGTCACACCACCTTCGGCACCGTCCTGGATGACGTGACGATCGACGACGCCGTGGTGCAGCAGGCCTTCGACCGCTACATGGAGATGCGCCACGAGCTCGGTCGCGACGCCAAGCCCGTCTGTCTCATGGACATGGGCACCATCGGCGCCAAGTACCTCAAGAAGACCGGCGTCATGACCGATGTCGATGAGTCTGAGGAGATCAACGCCTGCACCGTCAAGGTGAAGGTCGATGTCGATGGCGAGGACCAGGACTGGCTGTTCCTCTTTAAGAACGAGACTCACAACCACCCGACCGAGATCGAGCCCTTCGGCGGTGCCGCCACCTGCGTGGGCGGCGCCATCCGCGACCCGCTCTCGGGCCGCAGCTATGTGTACCAGGCCATGCGCGTCACCGGCGCCGGCGACCCCACCGTCCCGGTTTCCGAGACGCTCGAGGGCAAGCTGCCGCAGCGCAAGCTCGTGACCACTGCCGCCGCCGGCTACTCCAGCTACGGCAACCAGATCGGCCTTGCCACCGGTCAGGTCAATGAGCTCTATCATCCCGGCTACGTGGCCAAGCGCATGGAGGTCGGCGCCGTCGTGGGCGCTACCCCGGCAAGCCACGTGCGTCGCGAGTGCCCCGCCCCCACCGACAAGATCATTCTGCTGGGCGGCCGCACCGGCCGTGACGGCATCGGCGGTGCCACCGGCTCCTCCAAGACCCAGAACACCGAGTCCATCGAAACCTCGGGCGCCGAGGTCCAGAAGGGCAACGCCCCGGTCGAGCGCAAGCTGCAGCGTCTGTTCCGCCGCGGCGACGCCTGCCGCCTGATCAAGCGCTGCAACGACTTTGGCGCCGGCGGCGTCTCGGTCGCCGTAGGCGAACTTGCCGACGGCCTGTATGTCGACCTAGACACCGTGACCAAAAAGTACGACGGCCTGGACGGCACCGAGCTCGCCATCTCCGAGTCCCAGGAGCGTATGGCCTGCGCCGTCGCCGATGGTGACGTCGAGGAGTTCATGGGCTACGCCGCCGAGGAGAACCTGGAGGCGACCGTTATCGCCGAGGTTACCGCCGAGCCGCGCATGCGCATGGCCTGGAACGGTGTCGCCATCGTCGACCTATCCCGCGAGTTCCTTAACTCCAACGGCGCGCCCAAGCACCAGGTCGCCCACGTGTGCGCCCGCAGCGTGTGGCAGCCCAGCTGGGCCGGCACCACGCTTGCCGAGCGCATGACCTCGCTTGTCACCGACCTCAACGTCGCCTCCAACAAGGGCCTTTCCGAGCGCTTCGACTCCACCATCGGTGCCGCAACCGTGCTCATGCCCTTTGGCGGCAAGACGCAGCTCACCCCGAGCTCGGCCATGGTCGCCAAGTTCCCCGTGGACGGCGAGACCACCACGGCGAGCGCCATGGCATGGGGCTTCAACCCCTACCTGATGGAAGCCGACCAGTTTGCGGGCGCCTACCTGTCCGTGGTCGAGTCCATCGCCAAGCTCGTGGCTGCCGGCTTTGAGCACAAGCGCGCCTACCTCTCCTTCCAGGAGTACTTCGAGCGTCTGCGCACCGAGGCCGAGCGCTGGGGCAAGCCCACGGCAGCCGTCCTGGGCGCCCTCATGGCCCAAGTCGACCTGGGTGCCGGCGCCATCGGTGGCAAGGATTCCATGAGCGGCTCGTTTGAGGACGAGGCCGGCGAGCTCAACGTTCCGCCGACTCTGATCAGCTTCGCCGTGGCCGTGGGCCGCGCGGCGCGCGCCGTCTCCCCTGAGTTCAAGGGCCTGACACACCGCGTCGTCCGCATCGCCCCCGCCACCTATGGCGAGGACTACCGCCCCGACGCCCAGCAGCTGCTCGCCGCGTTTGACGCCGTCGAGGCGCTCACTGCCAACGGCGACGCCCTGGCCGTCTCCACGCCCGGCTACGGCTGCGGCGCCGAGAGCCTCTTTAAGATGTGCGTCGGCAACCAGATCGGTATCGAGCTTGCCGAGGATGTGGACGTGGAGAGTCTCTTCACCCCGCTCTACGGCAGCTTTATCGTCGAGCTCGCCGAGGACGCCGAGCTGCCCGAGGTCGCCGACGGCGTTGTCGTCGAGCCCCTGGGTACCACCGTCGAGGGCTATGTCATCGACACCGGCTCCGAGGTCATCGAGCTCGCCGAGCTCCAGGAGGCCTGGGAGAGCGGCATCGAGGGCGTCTTCGCCTACCGCAGCACCGGCGAGACCCCCGAGGTCGAGACCATCGACTTCCGCGCCAAGGATATCCACGTGTACGGCGGCGCCAAGATCGCCCGCCCGCGCGTGATCATCCCTGTGTTCCCCGGCAACAACTGCGAGTACGACAGCGCCCGCGCCTTCCGTGCCGCCGGCGCCGAGGCCGACACCTTCGTGATCAACAACCTCACGCCCGAGGCCGTCGCCGAGAGCACCCACGAGCTTGCCCGCCGCATCCGTGCAAGCCAGATTGTCATGATCCCCGGCGGCTTCTCGGGCGGCGACGAGCCCGACGGCTCCGCCAAGTTCATCACGGCGTTCTTCCGCGCTCCCGAGGTCACCGAGGCAGTCCGCGACCTGCTCAAGGCCCGCGACGGCCTGATGCTGGGCATTTGCAACGGCTTCCAGGCCCTGGTCAAGCTCGGCCTGGTGCCCTACGGCGACATCGTCGACGCCACGCCCGATGCGCCCACGCTGACCTTTAACACCATCGGTCGTCACCAGAGCCGCCTGGTGCGCACCCGCATCTCGTCCAACCTGTCCCCGTGGCTGTCGCAGTGCAGCCTGGACGACCCCTACACCGTCGCCATCAGCCACGGCGAGGGCCGCTTTGTCGCCAACGACGAGGTGCTCGCCCAGCTGATCGCCAACGGCCAGGTCGCCACGCAGTACGTGGGCGAGGACGGCAAGCCCAGCATGGATCTTTCCGTCAACCCCAACGGCTCCGCACTCGCCATCGAGGGCATCACGAGCCCCGACGGCCGCGTCCTGGGCAAGATGGGCCATGCCGAGCGTCGCGGCGACAACCTGTACCGCAACGTGCCCGAGCATGTCCCCGGCGATAAGTTCATGCCGATCTTTGAGAGCGGCGTAGCCTACTTCGCCTAAACCTTTCCCATCGGGTACAATCCCTTCGGGTAACATCACCCGCCACCGACGCATCCGGTGGCGGGTTCTTTTTTGCTTCGCGCATGTAGGAAGGACATCATGGAAAGCCGCAAGCCGTATCTCGCCACCCTGCCCGGACTCATCCTGGGCTGTCTCGTTTGCTGCGCGCTCTGGGGCTCCGCCTTCCCCTGCATCAAGATCGGCTACGGCCTCTTTGGCATTCCCGCGCACGACAGCGCCTCGCAGCTGCTCTTCGCGGGTCTGCGCTTCACCCTTGCCGGCATGCTGGTCATTGTTGGCATGAGCGTGGCCCAGCGCCGTCCGCTCGTTCCGCAAGCGCGTGATATCAAGCCCATATGTATCCTGTCGCTCTTCCAGACTATCGGGCAGTACTTCTTTTTCTACCTGGGACTCTCGCGCGCCAGTGCCATGTCGAGTTCCATCATCGAGGCCAGCGCCAACTTCCTAGCCATCCTCTTTGCCGCTCTGGCGTTTCGCACCGAGAAGCTCAATACGGCCAAGGTGCTCGGCTGCGTACTGGGCTTTGCCGGCGTCGCGCTCGTCAACCTTTCGGGCGCGGACGGCACCTTTGGCTTTACGCTCGACGGCGAGGGCTTCATCCTGGCCTCCACCGTCGCGGGTGCCCTTTCGACCTGCCTGATCGGCATCTTCTCGCGCGAGCACGACGGCGTCTTGCTTGCCGGGTGGCAGTTCTTGGTCGGCGGTCTGGTCCTCACCGCCATTGGCTTTTTGATGGGTGGTGCACTCTCCCCTACGGCGATTGCCCCCGCCATCGCGCTCATCATCTACATGGCGCTTATCTCCGCGGTCGCCTACTCGCTGTGGTCGCGCCTGCTTGCCGTCAACCCCGTCAGCCGCGTCTCGGTCTTTGGGTTTATGAACCCCGTCTTTGGTGTGCTGCTGAGCGCGCTGCTGCTCGGCGAGGGTGCTGGCACGAGCCCCGTTACCGTCATCGTTGCCCTGCTATTGGTCTGCGGCGGCATCATCATCGTCAACAAACCCAAAAAAGCCTAGCGAGCTACCCTTATTTAGCAGAGGGATTCACATACTTTAGTTTAATGGAATACATCGGTGAGCTGATGGCCGCCACGCACGCCAACGTGCGCCCTTTTTTCTAGCGTATCTGGACGCCGGCTTTCTTTTTCTCGGCCTTGACGCGGTAGAGCTCCGCATCGGCAGCGCGAAGTAAGTCTTGCCAGGTATCAACACTATCGCCGACCCGCGCGTAACCGATGGACATCCGCAATGCATACGGCACCTCGGCACAAGCGAGCTCGTCGTTAATCGCCGAACACAGGTCTATGATGTCCTGTTCCGCCGTCGCCTTTTGAAGCACCACGAACTCATCGCCACCATAGCGTGCGATAAAACCACCAGACGCCGAGCAGACCTCTTTGAGCGTAGCAGATATGACCTGGAGGGCATGATCGCCCTCAACATGTCCATACCGGTCGTTAATTTGCTTAAAGCCGTCGGCATCCATCATAAGCAGATACACATCATCGGCCTGGTCAGCACCCGAGAACAGCGACAGCATATAGGTCTCAAAACGGTTGCGATTGTTAAGGCCAGTCAACGGGTCGGTCGAGATCAGCTGCTCCTGACAAACAATGTAGAGCTGCAACATACTTAACATGATGCCGACACTAAGGCAGGGACCCGAATAAAAGACCTGAAAGACACCGGCCACCAAGGCCGGAATGGCGAAAAATGCCAAGGTTTGATAGATGGCCTTCTTTTGTAGGCTCTCGACCTTGCAAGATTGTATAAACGCATGCAGGGACGTATATATAACGTAGCAGTAGCTGACGATGGGCTGGATCATATAGACAAAACCGCGACGATACGCGCCCTGCGCATCGATATAGAACAGGGCGTGCGTCCAGTAGCTAGTAAACGCCAGTACGACTACCAGCACCGCAGGCAGCGTTACAAACGCCATCCTATAGCGCGCGGTCAAAAGGCGAGAACCCTGCACCGTCTCGGAATAGATAAACCAAATGAGGCACGCGGCGGCAAAGAGCGAAAACGAAACCGCGTTGGAAATCCAGTTGGCAGCAATGCCCAGCGTGCCGCCCACACCGTCCGAAAGCGTCCAGATTATATCGAATAGCATGTACGCGGCAGAGGTGTAACCGAGCGTACTAAACAATAACTGCTGGGTACTCGAGAACAAGGAGTGGCGACTTCGCGCGGCAAGCCCGATAAGAACAATCATGCATAGCAGGAATATCTCAATCTTGAGTGCCTTAACCACTAGACGCCATCCCTTCAATATCCAAGTGGTCAGAATCGCCCGATTCGTGTCTGGGCAATAAACACCCCTACTCCGCAGGGGTAAGGGGAATAATAGCAGAGCGCCCGAACGTCACTGCAAGACAGCTTTCGTTCGGGCGCTCAAACGGCGCGAATTGCACGCCGGCTTGATTGACTCGCGTCGACGATTACTCGCCATCGATGTCGGTCGCGACGGCCTCCTCGATGGCCTCGACACCGGCAGGCGACAGATCCTCTTTGCCGTGGCAGAACTTCTTATCGACCCAGCCGGTCAGAATCGGAGCCATGATTGCCGTGATGATGACGGCAGTGGCGATCTGCGCATACGCAGTGGGCGCAAGCTCGGCATAGCGCGGGGCGACCTCGGCGAGGGCGACCGGCGTGGTCATAGCCGTGCCGGCGATAGTGGAGCAGGCAACGGCCGCCTTGCCGTTACCACCGCACAGGCGCTCGAACGCAAAGGTAATGGGACCGACGATAAAGAGCGTGATGAGGCCCAGCAGGATGCCCGAAATACCGCCGGTGATAAAGCTCGAAAGGCTCATGGACGCACCGAGCTGAAAGCCGATAACGGCGATCGCGGGATTGGCGCCGGGGACCAGCAGATTCTTGATAAACGGGGACAAGTTGCCCAGGACCATGCCGATAACAAGCGGCAGGATGGATCCGATGATGGTGCCGACGGGGATGTTGGCGAGACCCGAGACACCGAGGATGATCATCGTGACGGCGGGGCCGGCCGTAAAGAACAGGATACCGACAGCGCCCTGCTCGGACTCATCGCCGAACTCGCCCATGATGCCCGTATAGAGCGCCATGTTGCAAAACGTGATGCCGCCGATGATAGACACGGAGCTCAGGCCCAGGAAGTTATCGTTAAAGAAATATGCCACACCCAAGCCAAGGGCGGCCGCAACAACAAGCTTGGGGATCAGTACGACGATGCCGGTCTTGATAGCGCCCGGCGTGGACTTAAAGCTGATGCCGGCGCCCACAAACAGCAGAATTGCGGCGACGATGGTGTTGGAACCACCGCGACAGGCGGCGGTAAAGAAGCCGCCGATCTCGAAGACCTGCGGGCAGAAGGTATTGAGCAAAAGACCGACGATCATCGGGTAGATCATGATGTCACCCGGGATGCGCGGTACTTTGAATTTCTTTTGCTCGTTGGCGGTCGCTTCCTGTGCCATGAAACCCCCATTTCCGCTGACGCAGAACAAAAGCCCACGTCGCGCTTTGCTACAGTAAAGTTTGACCATGGTACCAGAAGAAGCAGACCGGCTTGGTGAGAAATTCGATTCGTCGACCGGGACGGTAAGCGCGCCCTTTGCTTTTATACAAGACTCAAAACGATATAGAACACGATGCCCGAGACGCAGCACCACAACATCGACTTTGTCTTGATTGCCACCGCCACGACGCCGGCAGCCACAATCCAGGGAATCAAGCCCTGCCACAGGCCGGCGTCAAAAGCGCCAGGGCTTATCAAATCGTTAGCAACCAATGCCGCACGGCGCGGCTATCGCAACATAGGTAAGCATCACCGGCCAGATGGTTTTAACGATTTTGAGCACCATAGCGTTCCTCGTCCCGACAATCTTTCCGAGCCGCATTCGACGACACGGCAGAATCATCGCCCGACGGAAATAAAGTTCGCCTACAATTGCCACCGGATCGAAAGACACAGCTTTTTAGGAAGTCATTATGACAGCTATCGATCGAACGACGGCAGTCGCGGCCTTCAAGACCTATACCGATGCCTACGATGCCGCCAATCCGCGTATCGCACTCAAAATCGAGCATACGTACCACGTTGCCGAGGTATGCGATGCCGTAGCGCGAGAACAGGACTGGTCACCGCAGGACATTGACCTAGCGTGGCTTTGCGGCCTGCTACACGATATGGGTCGCTTTGAACAGCTGCGACGCTGGGACACGTTTAAGGACGCCGAAAGCATGAGCCATGCGACGTTGGGTGTCGAGGTCCTCTTTGGCGAAACGCCTGCAGACGCGCCCGCGACAACAAGTATCCGCGACTTTATCGACGATCCGGTAGAAGACGAACTCATTCGAGCAAGCATCGCCCACCACAGCGATTTTCGCCTGCCCACGGAACTCGACACCCGCACGCGGAACTTCTGCGATATCGTACGCGATGGCGACAAAATCGACATCATGCGCACCATCGCCGACAGCACCGTCGATACCATCCTCAAGGTTGATGAGGATACATTTCTCGCCAGCCGGTTCTCGACACCGGCGCTCACCGCCTTTGACGAGCGCCGCTGCGTTGCACGCGATGAACGCGATGAGGCCGCCGACTACCTGGTAGGGCTTATCTGCTTTATGTTTGAGCTCGTCTATCCGGCAAGCCGCGCGCTGGCGCGCGAGCAGGGCGATATCTACCGCCTGCTCGACGCGCCTTTTGGCATTGTGCGCCCCTTTACCGATTCCGCCACGCAAGCGACCTGGGAACGCCTAAAGAAAGAGATGCGAGCCTGGCTGGCGCGCGCCTAGCGCTCAAGCTGGGCCAGAAGTTCCTCGACGACTTCGACGGCGTCACCGACAACTTTGTACTGCGCAGCGCCAAAGATGGGAGCATCCGGGTCCTCGTTGACGGCGATGATGCACTCCGCGCCGCCGATGCCGGCTAGGTGCTGGATAGCACCCGAAACGCCGATACTCACAAGGAGCTTGGGCGAAACCGACACGCCGGTCTGGCCAATCTGGTGGCGATACTCCAACCAGCCTGCCTCCACAACGGGACGTGTGCAACCAAGCTCGGCACCCAGCGCATCGGCGAGCTTTCGCATCAGAGGCAGATTCTTCTTGGAGCCAATGCCGCGGCCCACCACGACCAGGCGCTCGGCATCGGCAATTGATGCCTGCTGTCCCCACTCCTCGGCGGCAATCGAGATCTCGACGCGGGCCTTAACATCATCCGCAAGCGATACCTGGGTAATTTTGCCAGAGCGACTGTAATCAATCTCGGGCGCCCCAAAGATGCCGGGACGCACCGTTGCCATCTGGGGACGATGATTGGGGCAGATAATGGTGGCCATCAAGTTGCCGCCAAACGCCGGGCGGGTCTGCCGCAGTAGACCCGTCTCCGTATCCATCGAAAGCACCGTACAGTCGGCCGTAAGGCCCGTCTGCAAGCGTACGGCCACACCGGGCGCCAGCTCACGGCCAAAGGCGGTCGCGCCGTACAGAATGGCCTCGGGCCTGCGCTCTGCCACCAAATCGCAAATCAAGCGAGCATAGACCTCCGCATCGTTTTGACGCAGCCGCTCGTCGCGGCAGACCACGACCTCGTCGGCACCGGCGCAGACCAGATGTTCCAGGTCCTCAAGCGAACTCTCAAGGCCCATGCCGGCCAATGCCACCAGACGGCAACCGCGGGCATCGGCAAGCTCGCGCCCCTTGCCCATGAGTTCGTAGGCCACCGGGGCCACGACATCGTGCTCGTCGGTCTGAACGAATACCCAAATGTCTCGATACGTATCGAGGTCAACCGCACCGGCGGCCTCGTCACGCTCGATCGAAATGGCATTGACGGGGCAAGCGTCGACGCACCCGCCGCACAAGATACAGCCGTCGGTCACATGGGCGCAGCGGTTGGGGCGCTCGCCCTCCACCACAATGCCGCCCGAGGCACAGGCGCGAACGCAGCGGCCACAGCCAACACATGCCTCGCTATCGATTATCAGTCCGCTCATCTATGCCATCCCCTCGATAATCTTGGCAAGCTTTGCCGCCTGCTCGACCGGTGTGCCCTCGATGGCCTCACACGTTTGGTCGCGGTCAGGCACAAACGAGCGCACGACCTGCGTCGGCGATCCGGTAAGGCCGCAACGCGAAGGGTCGGCATGCACATCGGCAGCACAGACCACCCGCACGTCCGCATCTTCGGCCGCGCGAATGCCGGCGATGCTCGGCATACGCAGCTGGCCGATCTCCTTGGCGGTCGTCATCGCACACGGCATCTCCAGATAGACCGTCTCCTCGCCGGCATCGCAACCGTGAACGAGCGAAAGCGCACCGCACGTCGTAAAACCCGCGCTCTGCACGCAGCTCACATCGGTCACGCAGGGAATCTCGAAGGCGCCGGCCAGCTCGGGGCCAATCTGGGCAGTATCGCCATCCACCGCCATCTTGCCGCAGATGAGCAGGTCGAAGTCCTCGTCGAGCGCCTCGATGCCGCATTTGAGAGCATAGGTGGTCGCCAACGTGTCCGCGCCCGCAAAAGCACGGTCGGTCAGCAGCAGCGCGTCATCGGCGCCACGGGCAATGCAGTCGCGCAACAGCGATTCGGTTGCAGGGATGCCCATCGACACCACCGTCACGCGTACATCCATGCCAAAGCCGATAAAGTCGTCCTTGAGCGCCAGAGCGCATTCGAGGGCACTTGCATCGAAGGGATTAATGACCGCCTGCTTGCCATCACGCACGATGGTATTGGTTTTGGGGTCCATCTTGACCTCGGTGCTTCCCGGCACTGCCTTGACGCACACCACCATATGGAAATCGCTCATCTTCACACGCCCCCTTTCTGGACGAGTTCATCCAAGAGCTTCTCCGAAAACAGGTTGCCTCGACCCAGCTGCCCGGCAGGATCGAGCTGCAGCTTGAGTCGAGCCGATTCGACCATGGCCTCGTGGCCGTACATCGTCTCCAAAAAGCCCGCTTTGATCTTGCCGACGCCGTGCTCGGCAGAGACGGCGCCGCCCATAGCCGTTACCTCCGCAGCCCACTGGGCAAACAGCTCGCCACCGCGACGGTAGTCCTGCGCATCGCGCGGCAGGATATTCACATGCAGATGGTTGTTGCCGATATGTCCCCAGGCGGCAGACTCAAGCCCGCTTTCGGCCAGCGTGCGGCGATAGAGGGCAACGACATCGGCCAGGCGCGCGTTGGGCACCGACATATCCGAGCCCAGCTTGGTAATGGTGGGGTCGGTGCGGCGACGCTCGTCGATGAGCATGTTGACACTCTCGGGGACGGCATGGCGGAAGAACCGCTGACATTCGCGATCGACCTCGGTGCGCGCAACCCAGGTCGCGTCGTCGCTGCCGCCCGCAAGCTCCAAAACCCATCCCAAGTGGTACAACTCCTCGGTCGCCTGCGCCTCGTCGTCGCAGTCGAGCTCCACATAGACACAGACCTTTGCCTCATCGTCGAATGCCGGCAGCGAGGCAAACGCGGTCGATTGCTCGCGCTGGCGGCGAAGGATATCCAAGGCACCGGCATCGAAATACTCGATAGCGGCGGCATGGGACAGCACGGGACGCACGGAATCGGTAAAGGACACCGCCTTGTCCTCGCTGTCGAAAAAGCAGCTCACGCCCCATACGACCGAAGGTGCCGCCTGCAAGGCGATCTCGAGCTCGGTAATGACGCCGAGTGTGCCACACGCACCGATAAAAAGATCGATGGCGTCCATATCGTCCGAAACGAAATAACCCGACGCGTTTTTGGTCTTGGGCATGGTATAGCCGGGAAGATCCAGCTCGAGCGCACGGTCCCCTGCCGTCACGAGCGACAGGTGGCGTGCGTCAGCGTGCGCCTGACCTCGATGGAGCTCGAGCAGGTCGCCGTCTGCCAGTGCCACGTGAAGCCCCGTAACGTGCGGGCGCATGGGGCCATAGGCGTAGCTGCGGGCACCGGAGGCATTGCACGCCGCCATACCGCCCAAGCAGGCAGATGCCTCGGTGGGATCGGTGGGAAAGAACTGCTCGGGAGCTGCCTGGAACTCCTCATAGGCCTCAAGCGATGCCTGATCCCAGCCGGCGGTCGGCAATGCCTTCTTACCCAGCTGCTTACGCAGCTCCGAAAGCACGACGCCCGGCTCCACGCGCAGCAGAAAACGGCCTTGCTCGTCGCGGCGAAGACCCAGGTAGCGATTCATGCGAGAAGTGTTGAGGATATGGCCGCCGTGGGGCACGGCGCCGGCAGCCAGACCGGTTCGAGCGCCTTGGACCGTTATCGGAACATGCTCGGCATGGAGCTTTCGCAGAATGGCGCGAACTTCGTCCTCCGTTGTCGGAAACGAGATACTCGACGCCTCGCCCGATGTGCGAGATTCATCGCGACCATATTCTTCGAACTCGTCGCTGAAGGGTTTGATGGCTGCAGACACGCGAACTCCCCCTTTAGTTAACTACAGTGTTTGCAGGGAGATGTTACCGCATCGTTTCGTCGACGTGTTCGAGACCGTCTCCATAATTGGCGTTTTTTACGTTCGTGCAATTCGGCGAGCGGCTTGATTTCCTCGGCAGACGATGCTTTTGACACATATGGCCCCGCCGTCGCCGACCGCGCGATTGTCGCTCGAAAAAAGTTGGAGTATTTTTTGCCGCCTTTTACCTGCGGAGACGCCAATCCGTCAAGCATTTGGTCAGAAATTGGTCAAGTAGCGGCTGATAAGGTCGGCGTCGACAGCCAAAACCGATAGAAGTTTTGGCCCAGAAGCAGGGAGGTTCCCATGGCATATTACTGGCCCCAGTACGGCATCGCCATCGAAGTCGACGACGATCCCCATCTCCTGCCTTTCGACGAAGAGGCGTTCCCCGATACGACGGTCTACCACGTTACCACCGATGTGATCTGCGACCCCGAGTCGTTCTCGGCGCTCGCCCACCACATCGCGCATATCCACGACATCGAGCTCCCTCCCGACTTCGACGAGCTCGTCTACTCGCGCCGTCTGATGCTTCACATGCTCTTTGGAGCGGACCCGTCCACCTTTGCGCGCGTCTATACCGCCAAGGATGCCGCATGAGCGCGAAGAAGCCACCCCACTTTGCAGGCCTGGGTCGTCGCAAGAAGCTCATCGTTGCCTGCTTGGCCATCGTCTGTGCCCTTGTCGCCGTAGGACTATACGTTTGGCAGTCGCAGCCCGTACCCGAGGCGGGCGCTTCGGTTACGACGGCCGAGGGCAAAACGCGCCAGGAAATCCAAGATGAGCTCGACGCCATCGTCCGCGACAACATGATGACGATTTCGGTCGCGCCGGTCGCTCAGCTGCAGGAGGACGGCAAACTGCGCGTCAACGTGCAAAACGTCCAAGACAATAAATTTCCCCAGCGATTCCGCGTCATCCAAAACGACGAGACCATGTACGAATCCGGTGTGGTCGAGACCGGCAAGACAATCGAGACGTGCCCCGCCGGCGACATCAAAGAAGGCGAGGCGTACATCGAGATCCAGGCACTCGATGCAAAGACCCTCGACAGCCACGGCAATCCGACACGTGTCAAGGTACGGGTTGAGCAAACCGAGAACTAGCCTTCCGGCCGACACGGCACCGCATGCAATTCACCAGCATTCGTCCAATCATCGCGGGGACGGCCCGCGGCGAATAGAAAGGAACGACCATGGACATCACCAGGAACATGAACGGAGTCAGAGCGCTCGTCGTGGGCACAGGGCTCGCGCTCGCGCTCGCAATGGGCGCCGCCCCGACGCCAGCTATGGCAGCCGGGCGCGTTGGAACCACGAAGGTAATGGTCAGGACCGAGATCGACAACGTTGAGTTCAAAGTTCCGACGGTTATTCCCTTCGTCGCCAAGGCCGACGGCACGCTTCAGGGCCCCTCAGAAGACGCGACCACCATCGACAATCATTCGGCCTACGGCATCCATGTCACCAACATGAAGATCGACGCCATGAACACCTGGACCATTGCCGCCGACGCCAAGGCCGGAACCGCGCAGAACTCCATCGACTTTAAGGTCGGCCCCGACGGCGCGCTCCAGAACGCCAGCGCCGCCGCGCAAGGGACGGGCCTCGATCTTTCCAAGAATGCAGCCTTCGACATGGGCTACCAGGGCATTGCCGGCGGCACGGACAAAATCAAGCTCAAGACAAGCGGAAACGTCGCCCGCGTCACGCGCGACATCTTCCGCGTAACCGGCGAAGGCGATCAGGTTGCGACGATCACCTGGACGGTCGAGCCCGGTGCGCACACGGCATAAGGCCGTCGCCCTGGCCGCCGCCGTCAGCATCCTAGCGTTTGGGCCAGCCATGGCCTTTGCCCAGCAAGAACAGGCGCAGGCCGCCACGCAAGTGACGGTCGACCTCTCGGAGCTCGACCGCGGCGACCGCGAGGAACCGTTGGCGCAGACAGGCGACAGACGATGGCTCTTGGCAGCAGGCGCCACAGCAGCAGGCGCGGGAACCGCCGGCCTCGGTCTGCACATCAAACGCAGCCAGAAACAAAACACGGACAGGCCGCACTAAATTAGCTAAGGAGACCCCATGGCATCGAAGAACCTTTTGCCCGTCGTCGCACTCTGCGGCGCGCTCGCAACCGGAACGCCTGTCGCCGCTTGGGCGACTCCCGTCATGGCAGACTCCTTACCAGTAGCCCTAAGTTCCGCACCAAATCCGTCGAGCGCCATTGCGTGCGAGCGTTTTTCGATCGCACAGGCCGTGATCTCAACCTCGGGATGCCTTCGTCGTAATACGGACGGCTCGATAGTCGTGGATATCAAGCGTTCGAACAAGGCAAACGGCTCCCAGGCGGGGTGCGCCGTCTGCACGTGGCGCTCGGTTGTGCTCGATGCAGATGGCGATCCATGCAATTTAGAGCTGCGCATCGACATCGCTTCGGTCGATGACTCGGCGAACGGAGCGAAGGTCGCCTTCGACGGTGCGTTTTTCGAGAAAGGAGGCGGTATATGTCTGGGCTGCGCCGCCGCGAATGCAGACGATGCGCAGCCCACCCTCTCATTCACGGCATCGTTGCGGCTGACCAAAGCCGGTACCGATGTTATCGCGGCGGGAGAAGCGTCCCTGCTGTTCTACGCCGTCAGCACCAAAGACACAGACGCTCATTTCGAGAAGCCAGCCGGATCACTCAGCCTTACACGAGGGATAGAGGCAGGCCCTATTGAAATCGATGCCCACGCGCAAAGCAGGCAACGCATTCTTGCCGACCCGGCGCTTCTCGAAATGGAGTGGAACGGATCCGGAGCCATCGGAATTCTCCCCTCCGCGTTTGACGCCAAGACGCTCCCCCCAAACGACGAACCCATCAACGCAACCATACAAGAAGAGAGCGCGGACAAAGAAGCAGGTGCGGGCGACACGCCGTCGCCGACAAACAGCGTCCCAGCTTCTCTCGAAGCGCCGAATGAGCCCGCTGCCGATCCAAACGATCCCGAGCTCGCGGACAGTCTGGGGCTTGCTGATCCTCAAGAGATCGATGAAGGTAACTGCTGCGTGCTTGCCGCGCTCGACCACACAGAGGTCATCGACGCTGCGAACATCGAAGTTGCCGCCGCCAATCAGCCCGTCCGCAAGTCGGCTATCATCGCATTTCCTGAATCCATCGAAGTCGTCTTTTTGCCATCGGGCGAGGTCGTGGCCCCAACACTGCTCACCTTGTTGGGCGCCAAGAATACTCGAAACGAAATTAAAAAGGTCACAGTTGTCGACCCTGCAACCACCGCCAAGCTGCGTCTATACGCCGTTGCTCCAGACGGAGGCAAGACCTTGGAATTCGATGGCGACACACTCCTGGCCTGGCGACGTCTGGACATTATGCAAGACGTCTCGTATCAGATCGAACTCGAAGGGTTTGATCGTGCCCGCGATGCCAATATCATCGCCGCGGCTATTGAATCCCCACAGCGGCTTATGACACTGCGCTTTGAATACTATCCCTATGTCCCGACAACCACCTGAGGCTTAAATGCCGCGCATCATTCCTAATACCACTTATATAACGTATTAGATGAGTCGCGATGTACCTCGCATTTCGTTCTGCTACGATTGCCACGTTGGCATCAATACAGGAGGGCTCATGCCGGGCTTGGGAACAATCATCAACGTTGTGCTTTTAGTTGCGGGCGGTCTTTTGGGATTAGCGGGCGGCCGCTTCATTACACCGCGCATCCAAGACACGCTCATGAAAGCATCGGGGCTGTGCGTCCTGTTTATCGGCCTTGGCGGCACCATGCAAAAGATGCTCCTTATCGATGGGAAGGCGCTAGCGACCACCGGCACCACCATGCTCATCGTCTCGTTCGCCCTCGGCTCGCTCATCGGCGAGGCCATCAACTTGGAGGCCGCCATCGAGAACCTTGGCGAATGGCTCAAGCGCAAAACCGGCAGCGAGGGCGATAACGAGTTCACCAACGCTTTTGTCTCGACTTCACTCACCGTGTGTATCGGCGCCATGGCCATTGTGGGATCGATCCAGGACGGTCTGCTCGGTGACTGGTCAACGCTTGCCCTGAAAGGCGCATTGGACTGCATCATCGTCTGCACCATGACGGCGTCGCTTGGCCGCGGCTGCATTTTCTCCGCCCTGCCCGTCGCCGTGTTCCAGGGGACGATCACGCTGTTTGCCGGCGCACTCTCCCCCATCATGACTACGGCAGCCCTCGACAGCCTTTCGCTCGTAGGCTCCATGCTCATCTTCTGCGTCGGCGTCAACCTCATCCGTCCTCAGACCTTCCGCACGGCCAATATGCTCCCCTCCGTCGTCATCGCCGTCATCTACGCCCTCCTGTTCTAAATCTATCTACGCAGCAGTATCTCGAACACCTGTTTGATGCTGTGCTATGATATGAGGTCACCGAAGCTGCGTTAGGAGAGGAGAAGCGGTGGCCGACCAGGACATCAAGATGCTCATCGAGCGCATTATGGCCGAGGCCCGGACCCATCAGTCCGCCCGCTTCTCAAACGAAATCTACGCAGACGAGCCGATTCTCAAAACCGGCCGACAGATGCAGAATTTCCTCCCCGACCAATACCGCAAGATGCGCGAGATATCGCGCTGGCAGGATGACCCCAAGGGCGGCGCGGGCCGCTGGCTATCGGAGGCCGAGCTTTTCTACCGCCAAGGCTTGCTGATGGCCGACTTTGAGGACGACTGTCCCTACAACGGCACCTTTAAGTCGTACTTTCCCACCTACAATGCCATGAGCGACCGGCAGTTGCGCGGCTACTTTACCTGGCGTGCCCAAGTGCGCCGCGGAACCGTCGAGGAAACGTCTACATCCTTTGCCTTTCTGTATCTCTATGAGCTGATTTGCGGCATTGGCGTAGATGACCCGCTCGACGGTTTTAACAAGATCAAGGCCTTTTGGGATGTCTATCGCGCCTTCGAGCCCGGCATTGATCGGTTTGCACGCGTGTGGTTGCAGGATTACGCCGTATTCCATGGGCTCAACCCCAAGCTGCTTCGTGACTCTAAAACCGTCATGTTCGATAACGCCCTTATCGAGCTGCGGCGCGCAGCACGAGACCTTGTACCGGCACCGGCACCGTCCGACCAGACCCCCAAACGTCGCAAAACCTCCGAGCCCACGCTCCCCCTTCCGCCCGATGAGGTGCGCGAGGAGCGACTCATGGCCGCCATCAACGCCCTCTCCACGTACAACCTAAGTAACTCGCGGCTCGACCGCAGCCACCACCGCGATCTGCGCCACGCGGCATGCGCCGTGTATGTCCGCATGGCGCGCTACTATGACACGCACCGAAAGACCGGCATCGTGGCGAGTTTATTTGGGGAGGAGACGGCCATGCCCTACACCATGTTTGCCTCGGCCGTATTCTTTGCGCCCGAGCGCCACGAGGACTGCGAATATCGCCTGGATCCTATCCATATCTACCGTTGCCAAAACGGCTTTTGGGAATGCATGCGCATCCACGGTAGTAGGCAAAAGAGCAGCAAGCTCGGTGAAATGATGCGCGCCTGCGACCAACGCCTGCGCCTGGCGCTGGACCCCGCCCATCCCCTTAAGGAAGAAAAGGTCCCCAAATATCTGGCCAAAATTATCGATGACGAGATTGTGGCATGGCTTTCGTGGGACGCCGTACACCAGCCCGTCAAGATCGATATCGATCTGAGTCAGCTGGGGCACATTCGGAGCGCCGCTGCGCAAACGCGCGAAGCGCTTTTGATCGACGAAGAGCGCGAGGACGATGTGCCCACAGAGGTCGATACGGCGGAATCCGAGCAACCGGAAGCCAAGCCTGCGACCGACGTGATGGCCGAGCCGATCGCGGCGCCTACGGAGCGCAACAAAGCCGACGAGCCAACCATTTCCACCGAACAGTTTGGCGTCGTGGCACCGCTCCTCGCACCGACGCCAGCGGTCGTATCGACTGCACCCGCTGGCACCGCAACCGAACTCGCGCCCGCCGCAGATGCCTTCCTTCGCGCGCTGCTCGAGCAAAACGCAGCGCAAGCGACATTGGCGGTAGTGCAATCGGAGCAGAGCGAGGACATGCTCGTCGACAGCATCAACGAGGCGCTCTTTGACCTGGTGGGTGACACCGTTATCGAGTTTGGAGCGGCAGGACCGCAGATCATCGAGGATTACGAAGCAGACGTGAGAGGATACCTAGACCATGAGTGATACCGCATCCACAGCACCCCGCGTGCCCAAGCGCGTCGCTGCCGTCATTCTCAACTCGCTCAAGGGCGGCGTGGTCCCGCGCATCGGCCTTCCTTACATCACCGTAGGGCGCGAGGTCGAGATCCGCGCCCTGCTCACCGATCTGAGTCTCATCGCCGACGGTGGCGCGAGCTTCCGCTTTCTGGTCGGTCGTTACGGCGCCGGCAAGAGCTTTTTGCTCCAGACCATCCGCACGCACGCCATGGGCGAAGGATTCGTCGTCGCTGATGCCGACCTGTCGCCCGAGCGCCGCCTGCAGGGCGGTCAGGGACAGGGCCTTGCCACCTACCGCGAGCTCATCCGCAATATATCGACCAAGACGCGCCCCGAGGGCGGTGCGCTCAACCTTATTTTGGATCGCTGGGTCGCCTCGTGCGCCGACGTCGACGAGTCGGTCGTCAATGCCCAACTGGCCCCGCTCGAGGAGATGGTCCACGGCTTCGACTTCACCCGCATGCTCCGCCGCTATCGCATGGCCGTATCCGAGGGCGATGAAGAGGCTATGAGCCGCGTGACCAAATGGATTCGCGGCGAGTACCGCACCAAGAGCGAGGCTCGCGCCGAACTGGGGTCCTCAACCATCATCAGCGACGATGACTGGTACGACTACGTCAAACTCATCGCGCGTTTTTTGGTTTGCAGTGGCTACAAGGGCATGCTGGTGCTCATCGACGAGCTCGTGAATCTGTATAAGATTCCCAACGCCATTACGCGCCAGTACAACTACGAGAAGATCCTGACCATGTACAACGACACGCTCCAGGGCAAGGCGCAGTACCTGGGCATGATCATGGGTGGCACGCCAACCTCCATCGAGGACCGTCGCCGCGGCGTGTTCTCCTACGAGGCCCTGCGCAGCCGACTCGCTCAGGGCCGTTTTGCGCGCGAGGACCTTAAGGACATGCTCGCGCCCATCATTCGTCTGCAGCCACTCACCTATGAGGAGCTGCTGGTGCTCATCGAAAAACTCATGCAGATCCATGCCGGCTACTTTGGCTGGACGCCCACGCTTACCGAGAACGACTTGGTGGACTTTCTCAAGATTGAGTTTGGCCGCGTGGGAGCCGATACGCACTTGACGCCGCGTGAGGTCATTCGTGACTTTATCGAGCTGCTCGACATCCTATGCCAAAACCCCGACGCCAACGTGGCCGAGCTACTGCAAAGCGTCGGCGGCGACGCGCTGCCGCCGGCAACAGCAACAGGCGACACCGGCACCGCAAGCGGCGACCGCAATTTCGCCGAATTCACCATCTAACCCGCCAAAAAGGGACAGGTTTATTTTGGCAGGCTTTATCTGGGCAAACGTCGAGGCAGTGATGCGGCAAGCCACTGCTCACCGCGTTAAGAGGTTCGTATTTGAGAGGAGGCCCCGTGAACGCCTTTGACCGCTACGCCCCGTTTATCCAAGACTTCATCTACTCCCACGATTGGGAGAGCTTGCGCTCTATCCAGGTTGCGGCAGCTGATGCCATCTTTAACACGCAAGATAATGTGCTCCTGACGGCATCCACGGCTTCCGGCAAAACCGAGGCAGCCTTCTTTCCCATCCTGACCGAGTTTTGGGAGAACCCGCCCGCAAGCGTGGGCGCCCTCTACATTGGCCCCCTCAAGGCGCTCATCAATGACCAATTCGTCCGCCTCAACGATCTGTGCGAAGAAGCCGATATCCCTGTCTGGCACTGGCATGGCGATGTCTCGCAGTCGCACAAGGCTAAGCTCATCAAAAAACCGAGCGGCATCTTGCAGATTACGCCCGAGTCACTCGAGGCGCTCCTGATCCATAAGCACATGGCGATCCCTCGTATGTTCTGCGACCTGCGCTATGTGGTTATCGACGAAGTCCATTCGCTCATGCGCGGCGACCGCGGCGGGCAGACGCTCTGCCTTATCGAGCGGCTCTCGCGCATGGCAGGCGTGCAGCCCCGCCGCATCGGTCTGTCGGCAACCATCGGCGACCCCGAGCGCACGGGCGCCTTCCTGTCGCAGGGGACGGGACGCAACTGCGTCATCCCCCGTTTTGAGGAGCCGCGCCGCGTGTGGCGCATCTCCATGGAGCACTTCTACAACTCGGGTCCCCAGGCGCAGCAGCGAGGATTCGAGAGCATGGGTCCTCAAGAGGCCGAAGTGCTTGCGTGCGAGCGCATTGAGGTAGTGACACCCGCGGCGCTGCCCGCATCCGGACAAGACATGCGCCACAGCGGACAGCTCACACAGGCGGAACGTCGTCAACGTCGCGAGCAGGCGCGGGGCAAGGACGCTCCCAAAGACCGTCGCACTTCCTCGGCCCCCGAGGGCGAAGTCGACATCCCACGAGCGACCGAGCAGGCGCTTCTCAGCCCCACCGACACAGCGCCAGACAACGCCGACCCCGGCATGGGCTATATCTTCGAACACACCCGCGGCCGCAAGTGCTTGGTCTTTGCCAACTCGCGCGAGGAGGCAGAGGCCGTGTGCTCCATGCTGCGCAGCTACTGCGAAAGTCGACACGAGCCCGACCGCTTTCTAATCCATCACGGCAACCTTTCGGCATCGCTGCGCGAGACGGCCGAGGAGCTCATGCGCGACGAGGAGCAGGCGCAGACAACCGTCACCACCTCTACGCTGGAGCTCGGTATCGATATCGGCCGCCTGGAGCGCGCGTTCCAGATCGATGCGCCGTTTACCGTCAGCTCCTTTTTGCAGCGAATGGGCCGCACGGGACGCCGCGACCTTCCGCCCGAGATGTGGTTTGTCATGCGCGAGGAAGAGCCCGAACCGCGCACGATGATGCCCGAAACCATTCCATGGAAGCTCCTGCAGGGTATCGCGCTCGTACAACTCTATCGCGAGGAAAAGTGGGTCGAGCCGCCCGAGCTCGATCGACTCCCCTACAGCCTGCTCTATCACCAGACTATGTCGACCCTCGCCAGCACCGGCGAGCTCACGCCGGCCGAACTTGCCCAGCGCGTGCTCACGCTCAGCTATTTCCATCGCATCTCGGCCGATGACTATCGCGTATTGCTTCGTCACCTCATTAAGATCGACCATATCCAGGTCACCGAGGGCGGCGGACTCATCGTGGGTCTCGCGGGAGAGCGCATCATTAACAACTTTAAGTTCTACGCCGTATTCCAGGAAAACGAGGAGTTCACCGTTCGTAGCGAGTCGGCCGAATTGGGCACGATCGTCAACCCGCCACCGCCCGGTGAGCGCATCGCCATCGCCGGACACTGCTGGATTGTCGAGGAAGTGGACTGGAAGCGCCATACCGTCTTTGCCACGCAGGTCAAGGGCCGTGTGCCGGCCTACTTTGGCGACTGCCCCGGTGATATCAACACACATGTACTCGAGCGCATGCGCAAGGCGCTCAACGAGCACGCGGCATATCCGTACCTTATGGGTAACGCGCGGGCCCGCTTGGCGCAGGCTCGCCATACGGCCGAGATTTCGGGCGCAGGGACCAAGCCACTCATCAACCTGGGCGGCGATACCTGGGTGCTCTTCCCCTGGTTGGGCAGCTACGCCTTTCTGGCGCTCGAACGTATGCTCAAGATTAAATGTGCCGCGGAGCTGGGCCTTCGCGGACTCGACCCATCGCGCCCGTACTTTATGCAGTTTAAGATGAAGGCTGACGAGGAGACGTTCTTTGAGGTGCTCGCCGCCGAGGCCGAGAAGGACTTCAATCCCATCGAGCTCGTCTATCCCGGCGAGGTGCCTTATTTTGATCGCTACGACGAGTACGTTCCCGAGGAGCTCGTGCGCAAAGGCTTTGCCGAAGGCGTGCTCGACATCGAAGGCATGAAGCAGCGCGTTCTCGGCTGGCGCGACCACGCCTAAGACCAGTCTTTTTGGGACGGGGAGACCTATTTGTCGTGAAGAACGGTGCCGATGAAGTCGGTGTCGAAGGGCACGGCTTCGGCAAAGGCGTAGTTGCCGTCGCTGGCGATGAGCAGGTAGTTCTCCTCGCCGCCGAACTCCGCATCGCCGCACGGGACCACCCAGGCATGGGCGAATACCTCGAGTGCCGTGGCAGCGCAGTCGCGCAGGAACGTCACGTCGCTCCCCTCGTTTGCGCTCACGATATTGGCGACGTAGACGCCCCCAACATTTAGGCTGCCCCGCACTAAACGCAACGCTTCAACGGTCGCCAGCTCGCGCACGGGCTCGGCACCGCCAAAGCAATCGCTCACGACCACGTCGTAGCGACGATGGCCCACGCTCGTCACACCCAGATACGAGCGAGCCTCAGCGGTTATCACCCGCAGGCGATCGCCCGCCGCGCGCTCCAGCTCGTCTAGGTAGAACCAGCGGCGCGCCAGGCGCGTAATCTCTCCGTCATACTCGATGACGTCCATGCGCAAGCCCTCGTGCGACATCAGGGCGAATTTAGGATAGGCAAACCCGCCGCCGCCCAGCATAAGCATACGGTCGATGCCGTGACCATAAGCGTCGCGCATCGCATCCTCGGACTCAAACACGTCGTCAAACGCACGATAGTACGCAAAGACGGGCTCGGCCCAACGCTCACCGACATAGCTCGCGCTTTGGTAGACGCCGCCTTGCACCAACACGCGAATCTCATCGCCGCACTCATCGTGCACGCGCTTCACACGCGCCAACCCATTGCGGGTTCGCGCGACCTGCAGACAGGCAGCACGAACAGCGACAGCGGCCGCACCAAGCGCCGCGGCCCCCAGAGCAACGCCGGCAACGACGCCGGCAGAAACACTTGGCTTGTTCATCTAGAGCTCCTTTTGCAGATAAAGGCCATGGTCATAAAATCCAAGATGGCGATAGTACTCGCGCGTACCAATCGCGCTGATCACGTTGATGCGCGCATAGCCGGCATCCCGGGCAATCTCGCACGCACGCTCTACGAGCAAACGCCCCAACCCGTGATGCTGCGCCGCCTGGCCCTGGTCACCCACGCGTGCCGCCATGCCATACACGTGCACCTCGCGAATCATCGCCTCGTCCGGCGTCGTCGGCAACTCGTCCGCATGCGCGGCAACAAACGAATGGTCGGGCAGCGACAACCGCAAAAAGCCCGCGATCTTGCCCTGCTGCGTCACCCACTGCAAAAAGCGCTCGTAAGTCACCGGTGTCTCGTACGTCACTTCCTCATCAAGAGATAGCTCGTCCAAGTCGGCACCCGCGGTACTGATCTCACGATAGCGAATCTCGCGCACCGTCGCGCCTTCCCCACGAGCCGCCAAGCGGTTCTCAACGAGCTGGCGCAGGTTGGGTTTCTTGTTGCCCACCATGATGTCGTCGGAGCTAAAGTCGCGGATCATGCGACTGATGCGGCAGAACGCCGGCGTCACCACGATGTCGTCGGCCAATACATCGAGCAGCTCTTCCTCGGTATAGGGACGCCACTCGCCGCGCTCATAGCAGCCCACCAGACGCGAGCCCTCGATGAGCGCGCACGGGTAGACCTTGACCTCGTCGGGCATAAAGGCCCCCTCGGTCATAAAGCACTCGTAGTCGCGCTTGTCCCCCTCGGGCGTGGCGCCCAGCAAGTTGAGCATAAAATGCGCATGGATCTTAAAGCCAAACAGGCGCGCAAGCGAAAACGCCCGCTCAATCTGCGCCACCGAAATGCGACGCTCGTTGATATCGAGTAGATGCTGGTCAAGGCTTTGGATGCCCATCTGTATCTTGGTGCAGCCCAGACGGCGGATGAGCGTAAGCGCCTGCGGCGTTACAGCATCGGGGCGCGTCTCGATAACGAGTCCCACCACGCGATGCTTCGCCGTCTCGTTGATGCGCTGCTGACGCTCGAGCTCCTCCATCGTTGCCGTCTGCCACTCGGTGACCTCGCCCCACGGCGTACCGGGGCCGTACAGACGACGCACCGCGCGGTTATAGCCGCCCACGGCAGCATCCACACGCTCCTGCTCGTCGGCAACGCCGGCAGCGAGCTTGGCCTCGTCTGTCGCAATGCCGGCAGCCCGATAGCACTCGCGGCGCTCTGTTACCACCGGCGGCAGGGCATCGGCGGGAGCGTCATCGAGCAGGCGCCCCGCCTCGGCACGGCTGATGCCCGGACGCGCCAACATGGGGTTTGCCGCCACGCCGGCGACGGCATCGTCATTGAGCGCACGGAAAAGCTCGGACATAAACCACGTCTGATAACCTTGCGGATAGTCGCTCCAGGTGCCACCGAGCACGATAAGCTCGATCTTGTCGGTCGCATGCCCCATCTGCGAAAGTGCGGTCAGGCGAGCGCTCACCTGCAAATACGGGTCAAAGCAGTTTTGCTCCGCACGGGCGCATGCCGGCTCGGCATGCAGATAGCTTTTGGGCATGCGCAGATCGTTGGGGCAAAACAGGCAATCGCCCGAGCAGGGCCACGGCTTGGTGATGACGGTAATGGTCGCCACGCCCGAAGCCGTGCGGCGCGGCTTCATGCGCAGCACCTGCAGCAGCTGACGCTCCAGCTCGGCATCGACATTCCATCCAGCCCAACGAGCCGGCTTCTCACGTTTAACCCGCTGGTAGAACGGCAGCAGACGGCGCTTGGCCAGATCTCGTTTGTCGGCACCCTCACGGCGCGCCTCGGCATGTATCAGTTTGACGAGCGCCTTGTCGTCCACGGTCTCACCGCGACGCAGAGCCTCGAGTATGTTCAAAATAATCTGTTCCATGCCCCCATTGTAAAGGCAAAGGCGCCGGAGCCAGTCACGGCCCCGGCGCCTCCATCAAAGAGCATGCCTATATGCACCGATCTCCGAAAACCGCATGTCACACCGATTCGAACGACATGTCGCCCGAACCGACCTTAAAACGATACGTTGCAGACTTGTCACCGTTGTCGAATTCAGCATTCAATATGGTCTCGCCATCGTAGCCAAGCGGAAGGAAATCGCTCTCAAAGTCACCGCTGCCCACGGTGAGGCTCGCCTTAAAGCCCGTAGAGTTCGGAACCGTCATCTCCACATCGCCCGAGCCCACGCTTACGTCCATCGACTTCGCGGGGGCCTGGTAGAGCTCGAACGCCACATCACCCGAACCGACCTCGGCATCCAAGGTGTCGGTTACGGTGCCCGCAAACTCAACGTCTCCCGAGTCCAACGTCAATTCGAAGTCGTGACATGCAATGTCCGCGACCGTCAGTTCTCCCGACCCCACCCTCGCCGTAATGCCGACCAGGTTATCCGCAACATCCCGCGGCAGCTCGATGGTGACCGAACGATCGATAGCGCGCTCGTCATCGCAGTCGAACTGGCTAATCGTGAGTGTAGAACCCTTGACCTCGGCCAGATTCTGAGTGGCAGCATCGTAGGTAGCTACCCCCTTTGCAACACGACCGCTCTCGATGACACGCACCTGCCCGCCGGAAACGCACTTGATCTCAACCTCACCCGATGTCACATCCAGGTCAAGGGACTGGAATGAGTCGGCATCAAACGTTTCGCTCGAAAGCTGCCGAGACTGAGCGGAATAGTTACCGCCATCCAAAGAATCGTCCCCGTCAACCACATCGTCCATACCGGACAAACCGGATGCAATATCGCCGAGATCCCACGGGCCATCAAAATGAAACAATATCCGCGAAGTGCCAAAGATAAGCCCGATGATGAGCACGAACGCTCCGATACCGACGCCCAGGCGGACCTTGGACTCATGCGAGAGCTTCATCATTCATCACCTTCTTTGGCGCTCGGCTCAGCGGCGGTCGAGGAAGCCACGTCAGTATCAACCGCAGCGGAAACATCCTGAGCCTTAGCCGCCTCCGGCGCCGGACCAACCTGAATATCCCCGCGTGCCCAATCGCCATCGAGCGCACGCGCCACCCAGTGATAGATGGGGATTGTAAAGAAGATCAGCGCGGCAAAGGAGCCACCAAACAGGAACATCAGCAAAAAGAACAGCAGCCAGCACACGGCCCAATACGGAAACGACTGGAACGGACCTTTCACCGGAGTCGAGCCAGCTGCGCCGCCACTCGTCACCTGCGCCGTAGCGGCATTGGCGGCCTGCGCGCTCCAGCTTGCCGCTTGCGCCGCCTTGGCGGCGGCATCACTCGCCTGTGTTGCCGCCTCGGTAGCACGTGCCGCTGCCTCATGGGTACGGGCGCGCTCCGCTGCCACGGCCTCGCGCTGACGGGCGCGGTCCTCGTTCTCAAACTCGATATCGTCCTCGATCTCATCGCTCGGATTAAGGAGCTCGTCCAAACTCACGCCATAGAGTTTTGCGAGCGAGATCAGGTTCTCGGTATCGGGCGAGCTCTCCGCACGCTCCCATTTACTGACCGCCTGGCGCGACAGCCCCAGCTTTCGCGCCAGCCCTTCTTGGCTAAAACCCTTGCTGCGACGAAGGTCGGCGAGCCGCTGCGCAGTTTCTACATTCATGGTTCCTCCTATGTGATGCCAGCCGTGCCGCCGGACCGTTTTTGTTCTTAAGGCGCCTTGCACAGTTAAAAATCTATCCGCCACCGCCAAAAGCATGCCACCTATTCTAGTGAGATTTTTGACAACCGGCGGTTGCGGGCATATATGAGCTGCGGAAATGTGTCCAAACAAAGCAATGACCCGCAGCTCGGTTGTCCCCGTTGCGGCGTTAACGGTAGTATGGTCGTACTGTTTATTCCGCACCGCCAACGGAGGGAGTTCCGCGCCGTGAACCGCGATTTCGCCTCATCGCTCATTCAGCTCAACAATACGTTCTATCGCGAGCACTCCGCCTCCTTCTCCGATACGCGCCAGGCACCGTGGCCCGGCTGGGTGCGCACTATGGACATAGCGCTCGAGCAGCTCGACGTCGCCACGATCGAGCATCCCGTCCGCGTCTTCGATCTTGCCTGCGGCAACATGCGATTCGAGAACTTTGCCGCCGGCGGCGCACTTGCCGCCAAGGGCGTCGACGGCGCAAACCCCTCGGCAGATGCCAGCTGCCCCTTCGAGTTCTATGGCGTCGACTCGTGCCAAGACCTGGCCATCGATGCACATGGCCACGCCCTGCGCATTCCCAACCTGCACTTCCAGGAACTCGACGTGCTCGACGCCCTCATGAAGCTCAACCCCGCCGAGACACCCGACGTGCTTTTCGACGCCCCGCTCGCCGACATCTCGGTCTGCTTTGGTTTTATGCACCACGTGCCGTCGTGCGAGTACCGCGTACGCGTGCTCGACGCCCTGGTGCGCCAGACGCGCCCGGGCGGCATCATCGCCATCAGCTTTTGGGAGTTTATGAACGACGAGCGCATGGCGCGCAAGGCCGTTCGCGCCGAGGCCCGTGCCGAGCTCACCCCGCCGTTTGAAGGTTACGATTCCGCGCAGTTTGAAGCCGGCGACCACCTCATCGGCTGGCAAAACGACCGCCACGCCTACCGCTATTGCCATCACTTTGACGATCAGCAGATCACCGACCTGGTGCGCGGCGTCCGTACGTTCTACAAGAGCGGCGAGGTCCCCGTGCGCGAGCTTGAGCGCTTCCATGCCGACGGTCGCAGCGGCGAGCTCAACCGCTATGTGATTCTCAAACGTCTGTAGGCACCGACGATTCGCCGCCGAGCCGCACCGCATCTTTCGGGCAAACTATGCCCACCCTTTTTCAACCCATTGACGGAACGCGCAGCTATGCGTTCCATACTTATGACCAAGGAGCCTCATGGGAGCCGTCCACGTTCGCACGCCTAAGAACTTTGTGCTCGAGGAGCGCCTGGAGCGCTACGCCGATGCGATCGAGACGAACCCCGAGGCTTATGCCGGAGATTGGCGCGAGGCTTGCGCGCCAGCTGGCAGCAAGCCCTTCGAACACCTTCACCTGGATCTTGGCTGTGGCAAGGGAACCTATCTGGTCGAGCGCGCCCACCGCGAGCCCGACACCCTCTTTATCGGCATGGACCAGGAGCCCATCTGCATCGCCTATGCCGCGCAGAAAATCTGCGAACAGGGGCTATCCAACGCACTCGTCCTGCCCCGAGGCGCCGCATCGCTGCCACAGCTGTTTGCCGCAGGCGAGCTCGATGCCATCACCATTAACTTTCCCACGCCGCAGCCCAAGGCCAAGTACGCTAAAAAACGACTCGTCCATGTCGACCATCTGATGCTCTACCGCCCGCTCTTTTCAGCCGGCGCTACCGTCACACTGCGCACCGATAGCAAGCCGTTGCGCGATTACGCCCTGGGACAGTTTGCCGCGGCCGGCTACGATACGCTTTGGGTAAGCGACGACGTCCGCCGCGACCATCCCGAGCATCCCGAGACCGAGTACGAGCGCCGCACGCGCGAGATGGGTGCCGCCGTCTATGGCATTTGCGCCACACCTGGAGCGCAGCCCAGCGATGAACAGCTCGCGGCGGGCCGCGCGCAGGAGCAAAGCCTAGCCTGCTACCTGCCCGATAACCTCGATGAGCTCGCCTATGTGCCTCTGGGCATGGAAGAGGCCGTCGAGAACTTTAGAAACCGTGCCCGCAAGGGCAAGAAGCGTCTACCGCAAGAGTCCTAGGGGCTTCTGATGGTCGCGGCGTTGGCAAACAAGCGCAAATAGGCGCCAGCGAACGGCCCTCAAACCTAAGTGAGTAGACTATTTTGCAATAGCCAAGCACAGCCCGCATAGCGAAACATAAAACCGACGCTCCTATAAGTTGTCAAGAGGCAGTTTGCGGGAGCGCTCTCTCCAATTCGCACAGGAGCTCGTAATAC
>NZ_JADMWW010000001.1:223950-272129 GCF_015548375.1 Collinsella aerofaciens | reverse complement strand
CCATCGCGCCGAGAGTACTGCGGGGTCAGCCCGTGGGAGGCCAGGGCGCCGCTGACCGGTGGACGGCACCGAGCCGTGCGCTTGAACTTAGAAGGGGGAGGCCTCGCGGCCTCCCCTTTTTTTGCGTTGTATATACGTTGTACTTTGGGACCTAGCTCCCCCGTATGTGCTCTTACTGTTTGGCTGTATTTTGAGTCCATCTAGTGTATTTGAGCGATAATTACTCGCATTGGCGTTAGGGAGGGCTTGATGTTTACCGTATTTGTCTTGGGCAATATTGCTTCGGGTAAGTCAACTGCCTGCCGCTATTTCGAATCTCGTGGCGCTATGCTTATCGATCTGGATGAGCTTGCAAAATCGCTGTATGTGCCGGGCTCTGATATCGTCAATACACTCGCGGATGAATTCGGTTGGGACATTTTGGATGAGGAAGGCGGCATTCGCCGCGGCATCCTCGCTTCTCGAGCTTTCGCTTCTCCTGATTCGGTCGCACGGCTCAATGACATCGTGCATCCCATTCTGATTGAACAGCTTTCGCTTAGGATTCTCGATCCGGTTTGTTGTACGGTTTCATCTCCCCGTTATCCTTTTGCGGTGGTCGAGGTTTCTGCTCCGACTGGTTTTGAGGATGCATTTGGCTTGGCTGATGAAATTTTGGTCATCAGCGCCCCTTTGTCAGTTCGTCGCGAGCGCGCTATTCAACGTGGCATGGAGCCATCCGATTTCGATGCTCGTTCTGCTTGCCAGCCCGATGAGTCTGCGCTGTGCAATCTCGCTACAACGGTGATTGATAATGCCGCAGGCGATAATTCGCTCTTTGAGCAGCTTGACTCATGGCTTGCATGCCACGGGTTTATAGATACTCCGGATAAGGAGGAGGCCGATGCCTAAGGCACGTTTCTTTACGTGGTATCGCGTGGCGCCACTTGCCGTTGTGTTCGTCTTCGGCCTTATTTCGCTCGTCTACTCGTGTGCCCCTGCCGCTTTCTTTAAGCCGCTGTATCCGATTGACTACGAGGCGTATGTAAAGCAATCCAGTATTTCGCATAATCTGGATCCGTATCTGGTGTGCGCTGTCATTAAGTCGGAATCGAATTGGGATCCCGAGGCCGAGTCGAATCAGGGTGCTCAGGGATTGATGCATCTGATGCCCGAGACTGCCCAGGATATGATTGCCAAGGGCCTTGTCGACGGAGGGGAGTATTCGGCCGACAATCTTAACGATCCGGCTACGAATATCGAGTTTGGCTGCGCATACCTCTCGTATCTTCTCGCCTATTTCAACGGGTCGACGGATAGTGCCATCGCCGCCTATAACGCCGGCATGGGCAATGTCGACGGATGGGCGCAGCAGGGTACGTCGCTTCATAATGCAATTACCTTTCCCGAGACGCAGGCGTATCTGATTCGTGTCAATAATGCCTGGGCTCGCTACAAGACCCTCTATCCCGATCGGTTCGTATAGGACTATGCCTGCCGCCTGCGTATACTGCAGATATATGAGTTAGGAGTATCCATGGCGGAATTTGAAGTAGAACGCGTTGGTGGTGAACTTAAGCGCTTTGGCGTTGAAGGCTCTGACGTGCCGTTTAAGGTCGTTTCTCCCTATGAGCCTGCCGGTTCCCAGCCTAAAGCCATTGAGTCGCTTGTGCAGGGCGTGAGGGACGGAGACCGCTATCAGGTTTTGCTGGGCGTGACTGGTTCGGGCAAGACCTTCACGATGGCAAAGACTATTGAGGCCCTGGGAAAGCCGACGCTGGTCATGGCTCCGAATAAAACGCTCGCTGCTCAGCTTGCGAGCGAGCTCAAAGAGTTCTTTCCCAATAACGCTGTGGTCTACTTTGTCTCGTATTACGACTACTATCAGCCCGAGGCGTATGTGCCGCAAAGCGATACATATATCGAGAAAGACTCCTCGATTAACGAAGAGGTTGAGATGCTGCGACATCAGGCGACCGCATCGCTGCTCTCTCGACGCGATGTGATCGTTGTCGCATCGGTCTCGTGTATCTATGGCATTGGCTCTCCTGAGGACTATGCGGGTCTGGCTCCAAACGTCGACAAGAAGGTGCCGCTCGAGCGCGATGACTTTATCCATGCACTTATCGACATTCAATATGATCGCAATGACTATGACCTGGCACGCGGCACGTTCCGCGTGCGCGGCGATGTTGTCGACGTGTATCCGCCTTATGCCGAGCATCCGTTGCGGTTTGAGTTCTTTGGCGACGAGGTCGAGCTGATTGCCGAGATCGATGAGGTCACCGGTGAGATGCTTCGTGAGTACGAGGCCATCCCCGTATGGCCGGCATCGCACTACGTGACCGAGAAGCCGAAGGTCAAGGCGGCTCTGAAATCGATCAGCGAAGAGTGCGAGAGGCGCGTGGCGGAGCTCAAGGCGACCGACAAGTTGCTCGAGGCGCAGCGTCTGCAGCAGCGCACCGATTATGATCTTGAGATGCTCGAGACGATGGGCTTTTGCAACGGCATCGAGAACTACTCGCGTCATCTGGACGGTCGCAAGCCGGGTGAGCCGCCGTTTACCCTAATCGATTACTTTCCCAAGGATATGCTCTGCATCATCGATGAGAGCCATGTGACGGTGCCGCAGATTCGCGGCATGCACGAAGGTGACCGCTCGCGTAAGGTGACGCTGGTGGAACACGGTTTTCGCCTGCCCTCGGCACTCGATAATCGCCCGCTTCGTTTCGATGAGTTTGAGGCAAGGATACCCCAGTTTATCTATGTTTCGGCCACGCCGGGCGACTACGAGCTGCGGGTGAGCCAAAACGACGTGGAGCAGATTATTCGTCCGACCGGTCTGCTCGACCCCAAGATCGATGTGCGTCCGGTTCGTGGGCAGATTGACGATCTTGAGGACGAGATTCGCGAGCGCGTTGCCCGCAAGGAGCGCGTGCTGGTGACCACGCTCACCAAGCGCATGGCCGAGGACCTGACCGACCATCTGCTTGATGCCGGCATTAAGGTCAATTACATGCACTCCGATACAGCGACGATGGACCGTGTCGAGATCCTGCGAACGCTGCGCGAGGGCAAGATCGATGTTCTCGTTGGCATCAACCTGCTTCGCGAGGGCCTAGACCTTCCCGAGGTCTCACTGGTGGCAATTCTCGATGCCGATAAGGAAGGCTTCTTGCGCAACCGCCGTTCGCTGATTCAGACGATTGGCCGCGCGGCCCGTAACGCCGATGGCGATGTCATCATGTATGCAGACGTTGTGACCGATTCGATGAAAGAGGCCATCGAGGAGACGCAGCGCCGTCGCGAGATTCAGATGGCATATAACGAAGAACATGGCATTGTGCCCAAGACGGTGCGCAAGGCCATCAACGACATCTCAAGTTTTATTGCCGAGGCCGAAAAGACCGTGGGCTCCAAGGGGCGCTCGAAAGGCGATTCGTTGGGTCACGGCGCGTTCTATACGCCCGATGAAAATGGTGAGGGTGCCGTGCCGGAGACGGCGGCGCCCGAACAGACGCTTGCCGAGCAGCTGGAAGGACTACCGCATGATGAACTCGTGCGGATCGTCGAGACCATGGAGGAGGACATGCGTAACGCTTCCGCCGCCATGGACTTTGAGGAGGCGGCACGTCTGCGCGATGCGGTCGTCCAGATTCGGGCGATGCTCGAGGGTGCGTCTGAGGACGAGACGATCGAGCGCTTACGCTCGCAGGCCCGCAAGGGTTCCACGTTCGCATCGGGCAGAAAACGCCAGGGTGCACGGTTTAAGAAATAGCCGCGAACAGGCCCCGAGTTCCCTGTGGAGCTCGGGGCCTATGTCTTTTGCGCGCTGGAATTTGTGCGTTAGAGGTCTGCGATCAGGGCTTCAGCACAACGGATGCCGTCGGTGGCCGCGCTCATGATGCCGCCGGCATATCCAGCCCCCTCGCCGCAAGGGTAGAGGCCCGGGGTCGATACGGCGCGGCATGTTCGGTCACGGGTGACGGTGACAGGCGAGCTCGAACGTGTCTCCACGCCGGTGAGGACGGCGTCGGGGCGGTCGTAGCCGCGCAGCTTTTTGCCGAGCAAGGGGATTCCCAAACGAAGCGATTCGACGATATGCTGCGGAAGGGCTTCGTCGATTGCCGTCCAGGTCACGCCAAGTGGATAGGTGGGCTTCACCTTTCCGGGCGCCGTGCTGGTGCGTCCCGCAAGGAAATCTCCGACGAGCTGTGCCGGCGCGCTCCAGTTGGAGCCGCCCAGGCGATAGGCGGCCGCCTCGCAGGCACGCTGGAGCTCGATGCCGGCGAGCGGGTCATCGTTGGGAAGGTCCTCGGGTGTGACGTTAACGAGCAGGGCGGCATTTGCGTTGCGTCCGTCGCGGGCATTGAGACTGGCGCCGTTGACACACAGATGGCCCTGCTCGGAAGAAGCCGCGACAACCTGTCCGCCAGGGCACATGCAAAATGAGAACACGCTGCGGCCGTTGGGGAGATGGGCGACAAATTTGTAGGGGGCCGCCCCGAGCGCCGGATGCCCCGCCGAAGGGCCATATTGCGCACGGTCGATGTCGTGCTGCGGATGCTCGATTCGTACGCCCATGGCAAAGGTCTTTTGCGCGAGGGCTACGTTATGTTTCTTCAGAAGCTCGAATACGTCGCGAGCGGAATGGCCGCAGGCGAGAATGAGGTGCTTCGTGGCGATTGCCTCGCCTGCGGTGCCTTGGGGCGATTGAACATCGATGCCGGCGATGGCGCTGGATGCATCGGTGCGAATATCGATGAGCTTTGTGCGATAGAGAACGGTTCCGCCGAGCTGTTCGATGTGCTGGGAAATGTTGGTGACGACGGTGGGAAGGATGTCGGAGCCGATGTGCGGCTTGGCGTCCCATAGGATATCGCGGGGGGCGCCCGCTTCGACGAAGGTCTCGAGAATCAGGCGATGGGCAGGATTCTTGGTTCCCGTGTTGAGCTTGCCGTCCGAGAACGTTCCCGCGCCGCCCAGGCCAAATTGGATATTGCTCTCGGGGTCGAGGATGCGCTCCTTAAGAAAGAGATCGATCGTCTGCGAGCGTCGAAGCGCCGGGTCGCCACGCTCGATAAGCAGAGGCTTAAGGCCCGCTTCGGCAAGGGTGAGGGCGGCAAAGAGGCCGGCGCAACCGGCACCGACAACGACGGGACGCTCCTTGGGTGCGTTGGGGACAGGGGAGGGGAATGAGGGCGCCGCGCCATCGACCATGCGGATGCGCGAGCGGTCGCGCTCGGCAACGCTATCGACTGCTTCCTGCTCAAGGCGGAGGCTTGTCAGCTCAACTCGAAAACTCAAAATAAAATGGACGTCCCGCTTTTTACGGGCGTCGATAGACTTGCGATGGATCTCGATGGCTTTAATCTGGGAATCCTTGCATCGCAGGGCTCGCTTGGCGGCACGTATGCCAATAGCAAGGCAAGCAGTTTCGTCGCCGGCCTCGTCGAGGGACGCGTGGACTTGGGTGATTTCGATCATCAAGGTCTCCTTAGATGCAAGAAAGAGGCCGCCCGGTGTCCCAGACGGCCCGAATGCGTTTTGATTATAGACTGCGCGGCTATAGACTGCTTACAGCGCGAATGCCCGAGATCCAGGCCCAAGCAAGGTTAAAGCCGCCACAATCGGCATCGATATCGAGCGCCTCGCCACAGATGTAAAGCGGGGCGCCTGTCGCGTTGCTCACGCAGAGGCTGGGAGCTGAGACGCTCTCGATGGGCACGCCGCCGCGCGTGACCTGGGCCGAACGCTCCTCCGCCGTTCCCTCGACGAGCAGCTTAAAGTGCTTGAGGATCGAGATCAAATGGATGACATCGTGCGACCCGGGATGGCACTGTTCGAATGCGGTGCAGACGACGTGAGAGAGCTGCGGGGCAGTCATGCCGTCGAGCCAGCGGGGATCGTGGGGTGAAAAGTCTCCGAGCAGCTCAACTCGCTGGTTGAGCATATCGAGCAACTCGCCTTTGGAGAGGTCGGGGAAAACGTCGAGCAGAATCGTGTCGCCGTGCTGGACACGGCGGGAGAGGTTGAAGGCAGCAACGCCCGAGATGCCAAAGGTCCGGAAGAGCACTTCGCCGTCTTCGCGCCAGAGCTCATCGTGATTGCGGGTGAGCGCCAGACGGGCGCGCACGCGCAGGCCATCCAAGGTCTTGAGGGCCGTCTGATCGCCAGCGACCGATGCCGACACGGGGCAGAGGACGGGGTGCTGCGGCGCGAGGGAAAGACCGAACGTCCTCGCGATGTCGGCAGGGCCGCCGCCCGTGGCGATAACCACAGCCTTTGCCTGCAGCGTCTCGTTCTTGCGAGGTGCGTCGGCAAGCGCCTTCCGAAGCGAGCGGACCTCCGTTTTTCGGTCGTCGTGCTTTTTTGCCTTGAGTGTCCGCGCGGGACGGTCTATTTGAAGTGCCCAGCCCTCGGGAGCTTTGGATGCCGAGACAACGTTTGCCCCGCAGATCAAGGCGATGCCCAAGCGATCGCAAGCGTTGAGAAGCGCATCGCGCACCGATTCGGCGCGAAGGGAACGCGGATACAGGCGGCCTTCCTCGGAGGTCGTCATGATGCCCAGCGAGGAGAAGAAGTTCCCTAGCTCTTCTTCGGGCTGAGGTCCCATGACGGATTCGATGAATGCGGGGTGGTTATACCGCTGGAAATCGATTGATTCGTTGGAAAGGTTGCAGCGGCCGTTTCCGGTCGCAAGTATCTTAAGGCCGCAGGCAACATCGCGCTCAACGATGCAGACGCTTTTGCCGGCGCGTGCGGCCGTAATGGCGGCGGCGAGACCCGAGGCCCCGCCGCCGATTACCAAGACGTCATAGAAGGCGTTTGCGTTCACTTAGGCCTCGTCGGTCTCGTGCGGGGCAATGGCCTCGACGGCAGAGACGGCCTGGGGCAGCATGCCGTCGGGCAGTGCGGTCTCAACTTCGCCCTTATCGCAGGCCTCGGCGAGTGCCGGATTGATGGGAAGTTGGCCCAGGATCTCGAGGTTGTAGCGCTCGGCAACCTCGGGGAGCTTGCTCTTGCCAAAGACTTCAATCTTCTTGCCGCAATCGGGGCACTCGATATAGCTCATGTTCTCGACGATACCCAGAATGGGGACGTTCATCTTCTCGGCCATATTGACCGCCTTGGCGACGATCATTGAGACCAGATCCTGCGGGCTCGTGACGATGACGATGCCATCGACGGGCAGCGACTGGAAGACGGTGAGGGCGACGTCGCCCGTTCCCGGAGGCATGTCGACCAGCAGGTAGTCGATGGGACCCCAGGAGGTCTCGCTCCAGAACTGCCTGATGGCACCCGCGATAACCGGACCGCGCCAGAGGACAGGGTCGGTTTCGTTTTGGAGCAGCAGGTTGGAGCTCATAACCTTGACGCCGTGCTCGGAGATTTCGGGCAGCATAAGGTTGCCGAGGGCATGGACGTGGCGTCCGCTCATACCGAACATCTTGGGGATAGAGGGGCCGGTAATGTCGGCATCGAGGACGCCGACCTTGTGACCGTGACGGGCGAGCTCGGTGGCGATGGCGCCGGTGACGAATGACTTGCCGACGCCGCCCTTGCCGGAAAGCACGGCGATGACGCGCTTGACTTCGGACAACGTGTTTTCTTCAAATTCCTGTGGCGCGGTTTGTCCGCCGGCGGCCTGTGCATGCTCGCAACCCATGTATGACTCCTTTGTATATGTTGGGGACGAAGCCCCGCGGTGTGACACGAGCGTCATTGTACCCTCGTTTGCGAGCGGGAGTCATTCGTGATGTGTCTGTCCGGGAGCGTGCGTTGCAATGTTATGTCACTCCAGCGCACGGGCGAGCTTACTGAACCTTGCTGGCGAACTCAAGGTATTGAATGCGCTGCAGCTTGTCGATCGTCGAGACATAGGGGCTGTCTTTCGATTCCAAGTCATAGCGCAGCCCGTCGGCTCCGAGATAGCCGGCGACATTGATGGTCGGCACATCGGACCTTGTTGCAAGCAAGGCCTTTTGGTAATCGGTGAGCGGAGCGCCGATCTTATTAAGGGTTATGGCTGCAATCTCGTTTGCACCGACGGTGTCGTAGACGTTGAGCTCGGTATTGCCGGCGATTTCATAGTTCGCCCAGACAAAATAGGTCGACTGATAAATGCGGAAAGCGTGGCTTGCCGTGTCTTCCTGCGGGTACAGCTCATCGTTGAGAGCCGTTGCGGCGCTCGGCTGATGATCGCCAAAGAAGACGAGCACGACCGGTCGACCGATATTGCGGAGCTCGTTGATAAAGTACTCAAGGTCTCGGTCGGATGCGTTGATGCAGGTGAGGTAGGTGTTGAGTGCGGTATTGGTGCCCTCGCTGGCCCCCTCGACCCAATAATTCGTCAGCTCTTCGGCGGGAACGGTGCCGACATCGTATCCGCCATGGTTTTGCATCGTGACATCGAAGATAAACTGCGGGGCGTCGTCGGTCCTCAGCAGGTCGAGTATCTTGTCATAGGTGGCGTAGTCGCATACGCCGGCATGGTAATAGGGTGCACCTTCGAAATCGGCGATAGATAGGAAATCTCCAAAGCCCAGCTGCTGATAGATTTTATCTCGATGGTAGTTAACGGGGTTTTGCGGGTGCATGGCAGTGGCGGTGTATCCAAGTTCTTTAAGGTCCTTTGCCAAGCTGTTGACATCATTCATCTGATATAGCTGATAGGGAATCTTGCCCACTCCGACAAAGGC
Organism: Collinsella aerofaciens; assembly: GCF_015548375.1. Lineage (GTDB taxonomy): Bacteria > Actinomycetota > Coriobacteriia > Coriobacteriales > Coriobacteriaceae > Collinsella > Collinsella aerofaciens_AB. The sequence continues at coordinate 263,448 of NZ_JADMWW010000001.1, read as the reverse complement.
GGTCGTAGCTCCGGTCAAAAACTCAAATTCGGAGTTCGCTGTTCCGCCACCTGCGACCGAGGCGAGCATAGTGCCGCGCACGAGCGTGTCGGGAAGTGAGTTATAGAATGCGGGGCCGGTATACCCGGCCGCCTGGAGCTGCTCAAAGCACGAAAGGTCGCTAAAACTTTCGTTCATGACGGCGACGATCGTCGGCTTGATTTCATTGAATTGAGCAACGGCGGCGGCGCGCTGCTCGCTCGAGCCATATGTGCTGTCATAGGCGGCGGCGAGCTCCCGCTCGATGTCCTGGGCCTCATCGGACGTATAGCCCTCGGGCTTTTCTATGGGCAGCTCGTTGACCATTTCGGTGAACGAGGTGAGAAAGCCCTGAGACACATACGTCGTAATGGGCTGCCAGCGGTCAAATCCAAAGTCGAGCGCCTGTTCCAAGTCGATGCTGGAAAAGCCAGAGAGACCTATGGCAGCCACCAACAGGAAGGCACAGAGATTGCCGGCAATGACGGGGAAGACGCGAGAGGGCGTACGGAGTTTTCGCGGCCGGATGAGCGAAAGAAGCCCAAAGGAGATTTCGAGCAGCGCGAGTGATGTGACGATACCGGCGGTAAAGGCGAACTCGTATCCTTCGCTTACCTCCGCTGCGGTGCCCAGGGCCAAAATATCGCTCGGCAGGATGGCTTCGCCTTTAAATGTCACGACGAAGTGCTCGGCAATGCCAAGGATGCAGCAGGCGATGGGCACAAGGGCCATGATCCCCCCGTGCCGTTGTCCTAGCAAATAAAGAGAGAGCAGGATCGTCGCGAGCAGTCCGACGGAAAAACCAAATGAATTGGCGGGAATGCGATAGAACGTGTCGTTGCAGGTGATTTCGAGCGAAACGAACGAGAGCACCGAAACCGCGGCGATGACGAGAACGTCGCGACAGGTGCAAGCAATCGTTCCCGTTGCGAAATCGGATTGGTCGATGAATCTCGAAATCAAGGGCTCGACAAGAAGCACGACGGCAGCGACACCGAGTGCCGAATAGGAAAGAATCCATAGGGAGCTGTCTTCGTTTACAAGCAATTGATTCGTAATCCAGGCAGCTACCACACCGAGCGGAATGAGGAGCGTCGCGCACCAAAAGGCGCGGGCAATGGGCGGCTTTTCATTTCGCTTGATTGAAAAATATACGCGCACGACGACGGCGGCTACGATAAGGACGGCAATGAATATGGGCAGATTGGCCATGTCGCTCGAAGTGATTTCAAGGGGGATATCTTCGGTCATGGACGTTCCTCTGGTTCAGCAAATGTAAGTTAATTATTAGACTACTGTAACCTTTCTAGGGCATTTCGAGAAACAAAGCGCTCGACACACAAAGCCAAAGGTCTGCGATTCTTGTATTACGAACACCTGTGCGCGTTGAGTGCGCTAAACTCACTGACAGTGTGATTCGATGTATAGGAGGCAAGGAGCTTCCATGTCTGATACTTCTATCGTTATTCGCGGTGCGCGTGAGCACAACCTGCGCAATATTGATGTTTCTATTCCGCGCGACCAACTCGTGGTCATTACCGGTCTTTCCGGTTCGGGCAAGAGTTCGCTGGCGTTCGATACCATCTATGCCGAGGGCCAGCGCCGCTATGTCGAGAGCCTTTCCAGCTATGCGCGCCAGTTTTTGGGCCAGATGGATAAGCCCGATCTGGATTCGATTGACGGCCTGTCGCCGGCCGTGTCGATCGATCAGAAGACGACGTCTAAAAACCCTCGCTCGACGGTTGGTACCGTAACCGAGATTTATGACTACCTGCGCCTGCTGTTCGCTCGCGTCGGTACGCCGCACTGTCCCGAGTGCGGGCGTGTCATCGAGCGTCAGACGACCGATCAGGTTGCCGATAAGGTGCTGGCGGCGGGGGAAGGCCGTCGCGCGTTTGTGCTGGCGCCGGTGGTTCGTGGACGCAAGGGTGAGTATGCCAAATTGTTCGAGGATCTGCGCGCGGAAGGCTTTAGCCGCGTGCGCGTCGACGGCGAGGTGCGCTCCCTCGACGACTCGATCGATTTGGACAAGAAGTTCAAGCACGATATCGAGGTCGTGGTCGACCGTATCGTAATTCGAGAGAACTCCCTAGGCCGCATCGCAGAGTCGGTTGAGCAGGCGACGGCGCTGGCGCACGGCAATGTAAACGTGTACATGCTGCCCGACCGCGATGCTCCCGAGGGAACCGAGGGCGAGCTGCTTGAGTATTCGCTGGCGCTGGCGTGCCCGGAGCACGGGCACTCCATCGACGATTTGCAGCCGCGCGATTTCTCGTTCAACGCGCCCTATGGCGCATGTCCCGAGTGCGATGGCCTGGGTTTTAAGAAGACGGTCGATGCCGAGGCCCTAATCGAAGACCCCTCGAAGTCGATCGCCGACGGGGTCTTTGGCAGCCTGTTTGGCAACTCTAACTACTATCCGCAGATTTTCGCTGCGGTTTGTAAGCACTTCAAGGTGAGCGTCGATACGCCGTGGGAGGATCTGCCTCCGCGGGTGCGTCGCGCGTTTTTAGACGGCATGGGCGACCAGAAGATTTCGGTCGACTATCAAAAGCTCGATGGGCGCCGCAGCCAGTGGGACACCAAGTTCTCGGGCGTGCGCAATATCCTGTACGAGCGCTATACCGAGACGACGAATGAGAACACCAAGGCCCGTCTGGAGAAGTACATTCGCGAGGAGCCGTGCTCGAGCTGTCATGGCGCCCGTCTGCGTCCCGAGATGCTTGCTGTCACCGTGGGCGGTAAGTCGATTTATGAGGTTTGTTGCCTGTCGTGCCGTGAGTCGCTCGAGTTTTTTGAGAGCTTGGAGCTCACCGAGCGCCAGCAGTTTATCGGCGGCCGCATCGTCAAGGAAATCTTGGAGCGTCTGCGTTTTCTGGTCGACGTCGGCCTCGACTATCTGACGCTCGATCGCGCCTCGGCGACGCTTTCCGGTGGCGAGGCGCAGCGCATTCGCTTGGCAACGCAAATCGGTGCGGGCCTCATGGGCGTGCTCTATATTCTGGATGAGCCTTCGATCGGTCTTCATCAGCGCGACAACGAACGCCTGATCAAGACGCTCGAGCGCCTGCGCGATATCGGCAATACCGTCATCGTCGTCGAGCACGACGAAGATACGATTCGCGCTGCCGACTACGTGATCGATATGGGTCCCGGTGCGGGCGTGAACGGCGGACACGTGGTTGCGGCAGGAACGCCTGCCGATATCATGGCGTGTCCCGAGTCGATGACGGGCGCTTATCTGACCGGTAAACGAATGATCCGGGTGCCTGATGAACGGCGCAAGCCCGGTCGCGGCTGCCTTAAAATTACGGGCGCTCGAGCCAACAACCTCAAAAACGTTACTGCCAAAATCGAGTTTGGTACGCTTACGGTTGTTACCGGCGTGTCGGGATCGGGCAAGAGCTCCCTGGTTACCGACACCATTGCGCCTGCCCTTACGAATGCCATTCACCGCTCGACGCGCCCTGTGGGTCCGTATAAAAAAATCGAGGGCATCGAGTGCATCGATAAGGTTATCGATATCGACCAGTCGCCGATTGGCCGCACGCCGCGCTCCAACCCTGCTACCTATATCGGCCTGTGGGATGATCTTCGCGCGCTGTTTGCGAGTACGCCGGAGTCGAAGGCGCGCGGCTACTCGCCGGGTCGTTTCTCCTTTAATGTGAGTGGCGGGCGCTGTGAGGCGTGCAAGGGCGATGGGCAGATTAAGATCGAGATGCACTTCCTTCCCGATATCTACGTTCCCTGCGAAGTTTGCGGCGGTAAACGCTACAACCGCGAGACACTCGAGGTCACCTACCGTGGCAAGACCATCTCGGACGTGCTCGACATGAGCGTCACCGAGGCGCTGGCCTTCTTTGGGAATATCCCGCAGATCAAGCGAAAGCTCCAGACGCTGTACGATGTAGGCTTGGGCTACGTGAGCCTGGGCCAGCCCGCCACGACGCTCTCGGGCGGCGAGGCGCAGCGTGTGAAGCTCGCCAAGGAGCTTCATCGACGCCAGACGGGCAAGACGTTCTATATTTTGGACGAGCCGACGACCGGTCTTCATTTTGAGGACGTCCGCCAGCTGCTCGATGTGCTGCAGCGCTTGGTCGATGCGGGCAACACGGTGCTGGTGATTGAGCACAACCTTGATGTCATCAAGGTTGCCGACCGCCTGATCGATATGGGTCCCGAGGGCGGTAACGGCGGCGGAACCGTCGTGGTTTCGGGCACACCGGAGCAGGTTGCGGACTGTCCGCAGAGTTATACGGGCAAGTTTTTGGCGCCTTTGCTCAGGCGTGACCGGGAGCGTCAGGCTCAACTTGATGCTCAATAAATAGGCGATTCAGTTTATGGGCGCCATCGACTCCTTGTGATTCGATGGCGCTTGCTGTGCCGAAGTGACGTATGCAGCCGAATTGGACATATACTTAATCTTTGCGTCCGAATGCGAGGGAAAGGATATGTCATGGCAAAGGCTGTAAAGACGCCAAAAACCAATGCGATGCGCGAGCTGGAAAGCGCCGGCATTTCCTATGTTCTACATACGTACGAAGACGATGGTGATGAGTCGGTGGGCCTGGGGGTCGCGATTTCGGAGCAGCTTGGCGAGGAGCCCGGTCAAGGATTTAAGACCTTGGTCTGCGTGACGCCGTCCAACGACCATGTCGTGTGCTGCATCCCTGTTGCCGATGAGCTCGATCTAAAGTCCGCCGCGCGTGCCGCGGGGGAGAAGTCCTTGGTTATGATGCATGTGAAGGATTTGCTTGCGGCGACTGGCTACGTTCGCGGCGGCTGCAGCCCGGTCGGTATGAAAAAACGCTACCGGACGCTCATTGATGAGACGTGTGTCCTTTGGGATACCATTTTTATTTCGGGAGGCAAGCGTGGTTATCAGCTCGAGCTTGCACCCGATGATTTAATTGCATTTTGCGGGGCGACGGTTGCCGCGATTACGAGAGAGGACTGAGCGATGCCGCAGGAAGAATTGAAGCGCGGAGCTCATTTTGCAAAAGAATCTGCGCCTCAGACACCCTCATCCGAAGCTTCTTCGTCGCGAGATGACACTGACGACATGGGCTCGTCGGACTACTCCACGGTTGGTCGTTCCGCCGGGCTTATGACCATCCTGACTATCGTGTCTCGCGTCACCGGTTTTATCCGCACGTGGGCAATGGCGGCCGCTGTCGGCATGTCGCTACTCTCGTCCTCCTATCAGGTCGCCAACAACCTGCCCAATATGCTCTACGAACTCGTGATGGGTGGCATGCTCGTGACGGCGTTTTTGCCCGTGTACATGGGCGTGAGGCGTGAGCAGGGTCGCGAGGCCTCGAACGAGTACGTGGGCAACCTGCTCGGCATTCTGCTTTTAGTGCTGGGTGGCATTTCGTTGCTGGGGACCGTGTTCGCCCCGGGCTTTATCTGGACGCAATCGTTCCTTTCGGGTGACGGTGGCAGCATGGATACCGCTGCGTTCATGTTCCGTTTCTTTGCCATCCAGATTCTGTTTTATGGTTTGGGCTCGGTGTTCTCGGGCGTTCTCAACGCACACCGCGACTACTTCTGGTCGACGTTTGCCCCGGTCCTCAACAATGTGATCGTCATTGCGAGCTTTATGGGTTTTGCGCCCGTGTCCGCACAGTTTGGCGAACGTGCCGGCATCATCTTGATTGCGGCCGGTACGACCCTCGGTGTCTTTGTTCAGATGGCATGTCAGATTCCCGCGCTTGGCAAGCACGGCGTGCATCCCCATATCCATATCGACTTTAAGGACCCCGCGCTGCGCCAGACGATTGCGCTCGGTATCCCGACGCTGCTCGCCACGGTGTGCATGTTTGTCTCGACTTCTATCACCAACGCTGCCGCGCTGGTGGTCCAGCCCGAGACGGGTCCTTCCGTCATCGCCTATGCGCGCCTGTGGTACACGCTGCCCTACGCGCTGATTGCCGCCTCGCTTTCGACGGCGCTCTATACCGAGCTCTCTCATGACGCACAGGAGAAGGATTACGACAGCGTTCGCACGGGCATTTCGCGTGGCGTCGCCCAGATGCTGTTCTTCCTGATTCCGTTCGCACTGTACCTGATTGTCTTCGCACGTCCGCTCAATATGATCTACTGTGCTGGCAAGTTCGATGAATCCGGCGTGGCGCTGGTGTCCGAGTACCTTGTCTACCTGGCGCTCTCGCTGCCGCTCTACGGCGTGGTCGTGTTGATGCAGAAGAGCTTCTCTGCCTTGCTCGACATGAAGCCCTATAGCCGCTATTGCCTGTATTCCGCCATCGGCCAGGCCGGCTCGGTTCTGCTGTTTGGCGTTGTGCTGGGCTTCGGTATGCCGGCAATCGCGCTTTCGTATGTCGTCGACTACGTGATCTTGGTCGGCTGTTCGCTGTGGTGGCTGCGTCGTCGCCTGCGTGGCCTTCAGGTCAAATCTATCCTACATGGCGGTTTCTTTGGCCTTTTGCTCGGTGGCCTAGGTGCTGCCGCAGGCGCCGGCGTCATGTGGGCGCTTGAACACTTTGTCGGGGCACTTGGCGGCTCGATTCTGATTACTCTTGGCTACGTTTGCGTTGCGGGTGTCGCCTCGCTTGTTGTTACCTTTGGCCTTGCCGTCGTCCTTAAGATGCCCGAGGTCTCGGCGCTGCTTCGTCGCAAGTAGGTGCGCGTGGCCGGTCACGACAACATACCAACGCTTGCCGAGCAGGTTTCGCGCGTTCCCACACAGCCCGGATGCTACCTTTGGAAGGATGCCAAGGGCGATGTCATCTACGTGGGCAAGGCGAAAAACCTGCGCGCCCGCATGCGTCAATACGTGACACTGCAGGATGAGCGTCAAAAGATCCCGCTGATGATGCAGCTGGTGGCGAGCTTTGACTACATCGTTGTCGAAACCGAGCATGAGGCGCTTGTACTCGAGCGCAACCTGATCGGCCAGTACCATCCGTACTTTAACGTCGACCTCAAGGATGACAAGAGCTACCCCTTTATCGCCATTACAAAGGGCGACCTGTATCCCGCGATCAAATACACGCGTGAGCGTCATAAGCCGGGAACGCGCTATTTTGGACCCTATACCGATAGCCGTGCGGCACGTGAGACGATAGATACGCTGCGCAAGGTTATCCCCATCTGCTCTGCATCCTGTGCGGAGTGGCGTCGTTGTCGCCGTACCATCGAGTCCCACAAGGGCGAGGAAGACATCGTCAATATGATTTGCGCACAAAACGGGCGTCCCTGCTTTGACTACCATGTCGGGCGCGGCCCGGGTGCGTGTGTCGGCGCGATTTCCCCGGCAGACTATGCCAAGAACGTCAAGCGTGTCGAGCGCTTTTTGTCGGGCCATCGCAAGGATGTCGTCGATGAGCTGACCTCCGAGATGACGGATGCCGCCGAGGCGCTCGACTTTGAGCGCGCGGCACGCGTCAAACGTCGTTTGGAGGTCATCAGGGGTCTGGACGATCGTCAGCAAGTCGTTTTTCCCTCCAGTGTCGATATCGATGTCATCGGGTTCTATCGCGAGGAGACCATCTCCGCCGCTTGCGTCTTCGTCGTTCGCGAGGGCCGAACAGTTCGCACCTGCGAGTTCATTCTCGACAAGGGTCTTGATGTTGACGAGGAAGAGCTCCAGTCGGGCTTTCTTAAGCGCTATTACGACGAGACGGCTGATATTCCAGCTGAGGTCAACCTTTCCGTCGAGCTTGAGGATGCGGAGGCGCTGGGGGAGTGGCTTGCGGGCAAGCGTGAGCGTTCCTGCCATCTCCATAGGCCGCAGCGTGGCGAAAAGTACCGTCTGCTCGATATGGCATCCAAAAATGCGCGCCATGCCCTCATGCGCTACATGATGCGAACGGGGTACGCTGACGACCGCACCAATCAAGCGCTCCTGGAGCTCGAAAGTGCGTTGGCGCTGCCATCGCCGCCGTTGCGTATCGAGTGCTTCGATATCTCTACACTGCATGGCACCTTTACGGTCGCCTCGATGGTGGTGTTTACCAACGGACGCGCCGACAAGAGCCAGTACCGTCGTTTTAAAATTCAGGCCGAATTGGACGAGGCAAACGACTTCGTGTCGATGTCCGAGGTTTTGGGACGACGCTATGCTCCCGAGCGCATGGCCGACGAGCGTTTTGGCTCGCGCCCCGATTTGCTCGTTGTCGATGGCGGTAAGCCGCAATTGACCGCTGCGATCAAGCAACTTGAGGCTCTTGGGCTCGATATACCAGTTTGTGGCTTGGCAAAGGCCGATGAGGAAGTTTTTGTGCCTTGGGACGAGACTCCCGTCGTGCTGCCGACCGGGTCTGCTTCGCTCTATCTAATTAAACAGGTGCGCGATGAATCGCACCGTTTTGCAATCACATTCCATCGTGAGTTGCGCGATAAAGCCATGACAGTTTCGGTACTCGATGACGTTCCAGGCGTGGGACCCACCAGAAAACGTGCCCTTATGCGCCATTTTGGTTCGATGAAGCGTTTGCGCGCGGCGAGCGAGCAAGAGATCGCGGAAGTTCGCGGCATACCTGCCGATGTTGCCAAGGCGGTCCACGAGGCGCTCGTTGCGTGGAATGCCGAGCGCGCCGAGGCGGCGGCTGGCCATTCCGATAGCTAAACACGAGCCTAAACTACTGATATACATGATTGCGTGATTTTCAACCATTTATTTCGCCATGATTGCATGCTGGTTTCGGGTTTTATTAACGCTAAAACGTTTGACTAGTCATGGTGAACAACCCTGCTATCCTGCGGGTTGACGAAGACTGATATCTCACCTCGTCGATACATACTGTCTGGCGAATCATTTGTCAATGAATTCGGTGAACGGTAGTAAATACCGTTCAAGCGTATGTATGTATCGGTCGCCGAGCGCGGCACCTCAGTTGGGTTCGTCGGTAGGTAAGGTATATATCGTCCGCAAGTTGCGCGGGGGCAAGTCTAGGTGCTCCCGAGTAAGATTCTCTATTGATAGGAGAAGACATGGCCATCATCAACAAGGGTATGTCCAGGCGTTCGTTCCTCGGCCTCACCGGCAGCGTCGCTGCTGTCGCCGGCCTTGGTCTCACTGGCTGCGGTGGCAGCTCTAGCGACGAGGGTTCCGCTTCCGGCTCCACCGATTCCGCCAACCGTGGCGGCGGCGTGATCACCGCTGGTTCCGCTTACGCTCCGTCCAGCTTCGATCCCGCCAGCACTGGCTCCGCTGTGGGCCTGGGTGCTAACTGGCACGTCGTCGAGGGCCTCTACGGCATCGATTACCACGACTACAGCACCTTCAACGAGCTCGCCACCGACGATCCCAAGTCTGTGGACGACACCACTTTCGAGGTCACCATCCGCAAGGGCGCCAAGTTCTCCGATGGCACCGAGGTCACCGCTGACGATGTCGTTGCCTCCTACACCGCTTGCGCCGCTTCCGCTACCTATGCTCCGTTCTTCCAGCCCTTCGAGTCCATCGAGGCCAAGGACGCCAGCACCGTGACGGTCAAGACCAAGGTCCCCAACTTCTCCCTGCTCAAGGATCGTCTGGCCATCGTCCGCGTTACCCCGGCCACCCAGACCGAGGAGGATCGCGCCAAGCAGCCGATCGGCTCCGGCCCCTGGATGTACGACTCTATCTCCGATACCGAGATCACCCTGGTTCCCAACCCCGAGTACAACGGTGAGTATGCTGCCGAGGATAAGAAGATCCAGTACAGCATCCTGACCGACCCCACTGCTCGCGTTACCGCTCAGCAGGAGGGCTCCACGCTCGTTATGGAGCTCGTTACCGCTGACGCCGTCGACCAGCTCGAGAGCGCCGGCTGCAAGATTGACAACGTTCAGGGTTTCGGCACCCGCTTCATCATGTTCAACGTCGCCAAGGAGCCTTGGAACAACGTCAAGGTCCGTCAGGCTGTCATGTATGCGCTCGACACCGAGAAGATGGTCAGCAACACCTTCGCCGGCCTTGCCACCGCTGCCAGCTGCTACCTGCCCAAGAGCTTCACCAACTATCATGAGGCTTCCACGGTGTACAAGACCGACGCCAAGAAGGCTAAGAAGCTCATCGAGGAGTCTGGCATCACCCCGGGTGCCATCACCCTGCGCACCACCGACAACGAGCAGATTAAGGGCATGGCCGCCCAGGTCAAGAACGACCTCGACGCTCTCGGCTTCGATGTGACCATCCAGACCGATACCTCGCCGGCCACTTACGCTGCCATCGACGGCGGCGAGGCCTACGATATCCTCCTTGCCCCTGGCGATCCTTCCTGCTTCGGCGCCGACCCCGACCTGCTGCTCAACTGGTGGTACGGCGACAACGTCTGGATGCAGACCCGTTGCCCGTGGAAGGAGTCCGCTGAGTGGCAGAAGCTCCACGGCCTCATGGACGAGGCTCTTGCCGCCGAGGGCGACGAGCAGCAGAAGAAGTGGAACGAGTGCTTCGACATCATTGCCGACAACGCCGTTCTGTACCCCGTTGTCCACGTCAAGACCGTCTCCGCTTCCTGGGACGATCCGTCCACTGCACCCAACGGCGAGGCCCTCGATGGCTTCAAGGGCATCGGCACGACGAGCATGTCCTTCAGGGGCGTTGCGACCGTCAAGGCGTAAGACTCGCTTGAGTCTGTATGCAGGATGTCGGTCGTTGGGACCGTATCCTCATAGTTGAAACAAAGACCCGGGCGGCAACGATGTCGCTCGGGTCTTGTAATGAGTATCCGTACTCATATACCAGTTGGTCCTACCGACAAAAGAAAGGGGAGAGAACGTGAACAACTTGCTACGTTTGATTGGAAGGCGTCTTGTGGCGCTGCCGATCATGGCATTGGGCGTCACCGTCCTGGTGTTCTTCCTTATGTCGTTCTCCAAGACCGACCCCGCCTACACGGCGTTGGGTGACGGTGCCTCGCCCGAGGCGGTTGCCGAGTACCATGAGAAGTATGGTCTGGACGACCCCTGGCCCGTGCGCTACGTGCGCTATATGGGCGATCTGATCCATGGCGACATGGGCACCTATGGTGCTGCTCGCAACTCCGTTGCCAAGCGCATCTCCACGGCCCTGCCCGTCACGATGCAGCTGACCTTTATCGGTCTTGCTATCGGTGCGGTCGTTTCGTTTTTGCTCGGCGTCATCGCGGCACTGTATCGCGACAAATGGCCGGACCAAGTGATCCGCGTCTTTTCCATCGCCGGCTTGGCAACCCCGTCGTTCTGGCTTGCCGTTCTGTTGATCCTGCTGTTCTCTTCCTACCTTAAGGTGCTCCCGGCATCGGGTGCTCTGCCTCACTTCACCACGAATCCGGTTGGCTATCTGGGACGTATGATCATGCCCGCTATCGCCTTGGCATTTCCGCTGACGGGCCAGATGACTCGTATCGTGCGTACCGCCATGGTCGAGGAGCTCGACAAGGATTATGTCCGTATGGCTCGCGGCGCCGGCGTTCCCGAGAAGGTCGTCGTCGGCATCAACGTTCTTCGCAATGCGCTGATCACCCCGGTCACCACCCTCGGTCTTAAGATCGGTTACCTCATGGGCGGCGCCGTCGTCATCGAGGTTATCTTCAACCTCCCCGGCATGGGCACCGCGATTCTGCAGGGCGTTCAGGGCAACGAGGCGAACCTGGTTCAGGGCGTCGTCATCGTCGTTGCTCTTGCCTTCATCATCATCAACATCGTGGTTGACATGCTCTACCTGCTCATCAACCCGCGCATCAGGACGGTGTAGATTATGGTAAAGATTCGAGAGAAGCAAACCGAGCAGCTCGAGAAGGCTGCCTCCAAGGGGCTCAAGCTCGGTGGCTGGAAGAAGATGACGCTGTCTTCTAAGATTGCAGCCGTCGTGCTGGTGCTGGTCGCCCTGACTGCGATTCTGGCGCCCCTTCTTGCCCCCTATAGCCCGGTCGAGATCTTTACGGCTCGCCAGGCTCCCGGCAACGGATTTATCTTCGGTACCGACGATAAGGGTCGCGACATTCTGTCGCGTATGCTCTACGGTGGTCGTTACTCGCTGATTATCGGCTTTGGCGCCACTGCCATGGCTCTGGTCTGCGGCTCGGTCGTGGGCGCCCTTGCAGCGGTTTCGCGCAAGGCCGTCTCCGAGACGATCATGCGTATCTTGGACATCATCATGTCCATCCCGGGCATCGCCCTCGCGGCCGTCTTCGTCTCCATCCTGGGCAACTCCGTGCCGTCGATCATCTTCGCCATCGGCTTTATGTACACTCCGCAGATTGCCCGTATCGTGCGCGCCAATATCGTGTCCGAGTACGGCGAGGACTATGTCCGCGCGGTCATCGTTTCCGGCGCCAAGGCTCCGTGGATTTTGATCAAGCATGTTCTGCGTAACTGCATCGCCCCGATCATGGTCTTCACCGTTACCCTGGTCGCCGACGCCATCATCTTCGAGGCCTCGCTGACCTTCATCGGCGCTGGTATCCAGGAGCCCACCGCTACCTGGGGCAACATCCTCGCCGACGCCCGCGGCGGCGTGCTCGCCGGTCGTTGGTGGCAGGCGCTGTTCCCGGGCCTGGCCATCATGATCACCTGCCTGGCGCTCAACATCCTTTCCGAGGGCATTACCGACGCCATGGCCGCTGCTCCCTCCGCCGCCCTGGATCCTACCGATTCCTCCAAGCGTCGCGAGGCCGATCTGCTGGTCTCCGACCCCGTTCGCGCCTACAAGGAGCAGGCCCAGTCCCTCTCCGCTCGCCTTGGCGCCCTGCGCGATGTCGAGCTCAAGCGTGACGATCGCCACGTGCCCGACGAGTCCGTTGAGCCGATTCTCTCGGTCCGTGACTTCTGCATTCAGTTTGAGCATCACGGTGATATCAACGTTGTCGACCATGTCAACTTTGACGTCCGTCCTGGTCAGACCATGGGCCTGGTGGGCGAGTCCGGTTGCGGTAAGTCCATCACCACGCTGGCCATCATGGGCCTGACCGACGATGACGAGCATCTTTCCGGCGAGGTTCTCTGGGAGGGCCGTGACCTGCTCAAGATGAGCAAGAAGGAATGGTTCGGCCTGCGCGGTACCGATATCGCTATGGTCTATCAGGACGCCCTGTCCTCGCTCAACCCCTCCATGCTCATCTCTGCCCAGATGAAGCAGCTCACCAAGCGCGGCGGAACCCGCAGCGCCGAGGAGCTCCTGGAGCTCGTCGGCCTCGATCCCAAGCGCACGCTCGAGAGCTATCCGCACGAGCTTTCCGGCGGCCAGCGTCAGCGTGTCCTGATCGCTATGGCCCTTACCCGCGACCCCAAGCTGGTCATCTGCGACGAGCCCACGACCGCTCTGGACGTTACCGTCCAGAAGCAGGTCATCAAGCTGCTCAACGATCTTCAGGCCAAGCTCGGCTTTGCCATGATCTTTGTTTCGCATGACCTGGCTCTGGTCGCCGAGGTTGCCCATAACATCACGGTTATGTACGCTGGCCAGGTTATCGAGCAGGCACCCACCAAGGAGCTGCTCACCAACCCGATCCACGAGTACACCCGCGGTCTTCTGGGCTCCGTTCTGTCCATCGAGAGCGGCTCGGGCCGTCTGCACCAGGTCCCCGGCGCCGTTCCCAGCCCGCGCGATTTCCCCAAGGGCGATCGCTTCGCACCCCGCTCGAGCCATCCGCGTATTGGCCTGGATACCCGTCCGGTCTTCAAGCGCGTGCCCGGCACCGAGCACTTCTATTCCGAGCTCCCCGACGAGGTGCTCAAGGCAAATGGTTTGACCCCTCACGCGGAGGTGATGTAGATGAGCGATACCGCAGTCAACGGCGTCGAGCCGATCATCTTCCTTGATGACGTCCACGTCACCTTTAGGACCCGTACCGGCTCGATTCTGCACCCCAACCTGGTTCACGCCGTCCAGGGTGTAACGATTAAGCTCATGCCCGGTCAGACGATCGGCATCGTCGGCGAGTCCGGTTGCGGTAAGTCCACCACCGCTAACGTCATGTGCGGCCTGCAGGCCCCCACGAGCGGCAAGGTCTACTTTAAGGGCAAGGACGTTACCAAACGTACCGCCGAGGACCGTCGCCACATGGGTCGCGTCATCTCGGTCGTGTTCCAGAACCCGGCCACGGCGCTCAACCCCCGCATGGTCGTTCGCGAGCAGCTGCTCGACCCCATGCGCGTCCACAACCTGGGTACCGAGGCCGAGCAGGAGAAGCGCGTCAAGGAACTCTTGGAGCTCACCGGTCTGCCCAGCTCCGCTGCCGAGGTTCTTCCCGGCCAGCTTTCGGGCGGCCAGCGTCAGCGCGTCGCAATTGCCCGTGCCCTGTCGCTGAACCCCGATGCCATCATCGCCGACGAGCCCACCTCGGCTCTGGACGTTTCGGTCCGCGCGCAGATTCTGAACCTGCTCACCGACCTTAAGAAGGAGCTCGGCCTGGCCATGGTGTTCATCAGCCATGACATCCAGACGGTCCGCTATATCTCTGACGACATCATCGTTATGAATGGCGGCAAGATCGTCGAGCAGGGCGAGGCCAAGCAGGTCTTCCAGCACCCCCAGGACCCCTACACCAAGATGCTGCTCGGCGCTGCGCCGTCGCTGCTGCATCCCAAGCTCGGCGAGTAACCTCGCTTTCCCTCCCGTGCGCCCGGTTCCCTTGCCGGGCGCACCTCCGTTGCGATTTCGAAAGGTTGGGTTCACGAGCCATGCCAAGTGCTCAGGAGCTACAACATCAATTTGGTGAATATCGAGGCGCCATGCCCCGTCCATCAGATTTCGATCTCTTTTGGAAGGATCGCATGGCCGAGGCCGACGCCGTCGGGCTTGACTATGCGATCGAGACGGCATCGGTCACCGATGCCGCGACCTGCCAGCTTTTCGACCTCTGGTATACCGGCATGTGTGGCGCTCGCCTGCATGCCAAGTACCTTAAACCCGTCTCGGACGAGCCCGTGCCATTGGTGCTTCAGTTTCATGGGTATCCGGGTGCAAGCCGCAGCTGGTTTGAGCAGGCGTCGTTTGCGGGCATGGGCATGGCACTCATCGCCCTCGACTGCCCCGGCCAAGGAGGTCCCTCCGAGGACATTGGTGGATTTGAGGGCACAACGGTTGCCGGGCATATCGTCGCCGGCATCGACGGCGACCCGGCCAACCTCTACTATGTCCGCTTACACCAAGATATTCGAATCCTGTGCCGTATTGTTCGTGAGCTCGAGGGCATCGATCTTGCCCGTGTGTTTGTGAACGGCGCGTCGCAGGGCGGCGGTTTGGGTATTGCGACCTGTGCGCTTAATAGCGAGCTTATCAATCGTGCCGCCATCCTCTATCCCTTCCTGTCGGATTTCCGCCTGGTCTGGGATTTGGATGCCGACGACATTGCCTACGAAGGCCTGCGCTATTGGTCTCGCTGGTTTGATGAGGACTCGACTCGTATTGACGAAGCCTATGCCAAGCTGGCGTACTTCGATTCCAAGAACTTTGCCCCTATGGTCAAATGCCCCGTGCTGTTTGGCACTGGCACAGCCGATATCGTCTGTCCGCCAGCGACGCAGTTTGCGGTCTATAACAACCTGACCTGCGAAAAGCGTCATGAGCTCTTTGAAGGCTTTGGCCACGAGGAGATTCAGGATTTTGACGATTTGATCATTCCGTTTTTCTGCAAGGGAGGGGAGGCTCATGTCTAAGTGCGAGAGCAATGTTGACGAGCTGATTGTCCCCGGGCTCGTGGGAATTCCTGGAACGGTTTCGTCAAGGCTCGCAGAATATCGGGACTGGCGCGGTGATGTCCAAGCAGATGTTTCTGATTTAGAGACATGCGCTTCGAATCTTGAGATTCAAGGCCTGGCCATTACGGCGATTGACTTTGTTAACCCCTGCGCCCGTTACTCGGAGGTCTCCTTTGAGCTCGGTGACGATGCGATTCACGCTCGTTTGATCGAGCCTGTCGGTCGTGCCCGAGTATCTGAGCGCGTGCCGCTGTGCCTGATGTTCCACGACATCGATCGGCCTGTGCGCGGCTGGCATCACATGACGAGATTTGCCGCCATGGGGTATGCCGTCCTCGCGCTGGATGACGATGTTGCTGGTGCGGACGACCTGCAGCGGGGGATTTCTTCGTCCGCTTTTGTCGAGCGCGTCCGTTGGGGTTGCGCGTTGGCGAAGGTGGCGCGCAATCTTGATGGCATGGACCCCGACCGCATCTTTGCATGGGGCGAGGGCCTTGGCGGCGGAGTCGCGCTGGCGGTTTCTGCTCTGGACGAGCGGGGCCTCGCCTGCACGGCGGTTGCCAATCCAATTCCCGGTGGCCTTGAGGCGCTGTCGTCTCGGGTGCGCGGATCGGTGCTCATGGGCACATCGCTCATGGATGCCGCGAGCGACCCCAAGGGCCAGTTTGCCGTATTCAACGGTCTTGAGTGTGACCGGAGGCATATCGTCTATGCCAAATACGCTCACGAGCGCATCAATGCGTTCGAAAACGAAGTCGTCGACTTCTTTAACCAAACGTTCTACCCGTGTTCTTTGGCCTAGGCGGCCTGGACACTGCCAACAAGAGTGGGCGGCATAGGGCTGCCCGCCAGACAACTAAGGAGATTCTTGTGGCAACTCAGAAATTCACCGGCGTTATCCCTCCCGTCGTTGTTCCCGATACCGAAGATCACCAGCTCGACGTTGCCTCCTTTGAGCGCAGCATCAACCGCATGATCGATGCCGGCGTCGATGGCTTGTTCTTCCTGGGCTCCTCGGGCGAGGTCGTCTTCTCCACCGACGAGCGTCGCCGTCAGATCATCGCCGAGGCCGTCCGTATCGTCGACCACCGCGTTCCCGTTCTGGTCGGCATCATCGACACCGAGACCGAGCGCATGATCGAGCACGGTAAGGTCGCTCAGGAGCTGGGCGCCGATGCTCTCGTCGCCACCTGCCCGTTCTATGCCCTGCAGGGCATGACCGAGGTCGAGGAGCACTTCCGCATCCTGCATGAGGAACTCGACCTGCCCATCTTCGCCTACGACATCCCCGTGTGTGTCCACACCAAGCTCCCCTGGAAGCTCCTTGCCAAGCTCGGTGCCGAGGGCGTTCTGGCCGGCGTCAAGGATTCCTCGGGTGATGACATCTCGTTCCGCTACCTCGTTCAGGAGAACGAGAAGAACGGCCATCCGATGAGCATCCTCACCGGTCACGAGGTTGTTGTCGACGGCGCTTACCTCGGTGGCGCCGACGGTTCCGTCCCGGGTCTCGCCAACGTTGAGCCCGAGGGCTACGTGCGTCAGTGGAAGGCCGCTCAGGCTGGTGACTGGGCTACCGTCAAGGCCGAGCAGGATCGCCTCAATGAGATTTCGCATATCTGGGATGTCACCTCGGGCGTCCAGGGCTATGCCGGTGGCGTCGGCGCCTTCAAGACCGCTATGAACCTCATGGGTATCTTCGACAGCCCGACCATGCCGCGCCCGGTGAAGGCCATGACCGGCGAGAACGTCGAGGCTATTAAGAAGGTCCTCCAGGACAACGGTCTCCTGTAAAGCTTCCCCGGGCACCCGATCTTGGGGCTCAAGCGGTCGAGCGTGACCCATTAGGTCAACGCCCGACCGCTTTCACCCCAACCTCGGACACCCGGGAAACCTTTACCAAGCTGCGGCGATAACGCAGCCTTCATTTCCTGTAGTTGTTTTTATCTCCTAAGGAGAGCGACATGGAGAACAAGTACGTCTGCTCTGTCGATATCGGCGGAACTAAGATCGCGACTGCCATCATGGAGTACCCGGCTGACGGTAGTGTGCCCCGTCCCGTCTTTGAGGCCGAGGTTCCCACCGAGGCCCAAGAGGGCGGCGAGGCCGTCTTCCAGCGTATCGAGGCGTCCATCAAGGCCGCTCTCGAGGCGAATCCCGATGTCGAGGTCCTTGGCGTCGGTATCGGCGCCGCCGGCGTCGTCGATCCCAAGACGGGCGCCATCGCGTATGCCAATGAGATCATGCCCGGCTGGTCCGGCGTTCAGTTGGGGCCGCGTCTGCGCGAGGACCTCGGTCTTCCCGTTGCCGTTGTGGGCGACGTGCAGGCTCATGCTCTGGGCGAGGCCCACTGGGGCGTCGGCAAGGGCAAGTTCTCCGTCTTGTGTCTTGGCATCGGCACGGGCATCGGCGGCGCATATGTCGAGAGCGGCCGCGTGATGCAGGGCTTCCATGGTGCTGCCGGTCATATGGGCCACATTGAGTGTTCGGCTGCCGCCGGCATTCCCTGCGCCTGCGGGCGTTCCGGCCATCTGGAGTCGGTTGCTTCGGGCACTTCCATTGGTCGAATGTACGATGAGCGTTTTGGCCGCGTCGACCCCAGCCGTCCTTCGGTCGGTCGCGATGTGAACGATCTGTGCCGTGCGGGCGACGCAAAGGCGACCGAGGTCATCCATGACGCCGGCTTTGCGCTGGGGGCCAGCTTGGGCTCGCTCGCTAACATCCTGGACCCTGAGGTCATCGTGCTTTCGGGCGGCGTGATTCACCAAGGTCCCGATTGGCGTTCGCAGACGTGGAAGGATTCGGTGCACGAGGGCTATGCCAGCCAGGCGCTCGATCCGCTTCAGGACACGCCGATCCTCATCGGTTCTCTGGAGGGCGATGCTCCGCTCATCGGTGCCGCCGAACACCTTCTTGCATCGTTGAAGTAAACATAACTACCAAGTGCGCCTTCTGAGGTGCCGCAGATTGACGTGAAAGAGGAGCGAAGCGTACTTCGGTACGCGAGCGACGGTTTTAACGTCAAGGTGCGGTGTCTCAGAAGGCTGTTTTGAGAAAGGTTGAGTCGAACATGACCGTTGATCCTTTGATTCAATCCCTGAAGGGCAAGCTCGTCGTGAGCGTTCAGGCGTATATGGGCGAGCCGCTTCGTACGCCCGAGACCATGGCTCAAATGTCTCGCGCTTGCGAGCTCGGCGGCGCCGCCGCCATTCGCTGCCAGGGCCTTGCCGACATCGCCGCCATTAAGGGCCGCTGTGAGGTTCCTGTTATCGGCCTGTGGAAGGATGGGCACGAGGGCGTCTACATCACGCCGACGCTGCGCCACGCTCGCGCCTGCGTTGCCGCGGGTGCCGATATCGTGGCGATTGACGCCACCGATCGCCCGCGTCCCGATGGCAAGTCGGTCGAGGACACCTTCCGTCCGCTGCACGAGGAGGGCGTGCTCCTGATGGCCGACTGTGCCACCATCGAGGATGTTCGTCGTGCTGTCGACATGGGCTTCGACCTGGTGTCCACCACGCTTTCTCATGGTGTTGCCGCTATCGACTGCACCATGGCCGATGGCCCCGATCTGCCGCTTCTGCGTCAGGCGACCGAGGAATTCCCCGGTCTTCCCATCATCTGCGAGGGCCGCGTGCACACGCCCGAGGAGGCCCGCGCCGCGATTGATGCGGGCGCCTGGGCCGTTGTCGTCGGCACCGCCATCACGCACCCCACGAGTATTACAAGTTGGTTCAAGGCTGCGCTTGAGGCGTAAGACAGGCCTCGTATCCGCTCGGGGCGGTATACTCAATTTAGGCAATTGACCGCGCGGGATCCGGGTTGCTGGGTCCCGCGCTTGTTTTCGGGAGGCAGCACATGCAAAAGGGAGATGCCATGGATGCGGCGGAGCGCTCGGAGCGCATCCCCGATATCGTCATCATCACCGGAATGTCCGGATCGGGCCGCACACAGGCCATGCACGTGTTCGAGGACATGGGCTATTTTTGCATCGATAACCTGCCTCCGCGTCTCATCGCCCAGCTTGCCGAGCTCGTCGGCATCAATACGGGCGTGGGCAGGCATCTCGCTGTCACCTGCGATTTGCGTAGCCAGGGACTGTTTGACGAGTTGCTCGATGCGGTCGCCGCGCTCGAAGAGCGCGAGATGAGCTGCGACATCGTGTTCCTGGAGGCTTCTGACGAGGTGCTGATTCGTCGCTACAGCGAAAATCGCCGCCGTCATCCCATTGCCAAGCCGGGGGAGACTACGGCCGATGCCATTCAGCGCGAGCGCCTTCAGCTTCAGGGCGTGCGCGACCGAGCCGATATGATTATCGACACGAGCCGTCTGCGCACCTCTGCGCTGCGCAACAAGCTACGTATGGCATTTTCCGAGCTGTCCGACCAGCAGCTCATGGACGTCCACGTGTTCTCGTTTGGCTTTAAGCACGGCATGCCCGTCGAGGCGGACATTATGATCGACGTCCGCTTCCTGCCTAATCCGTTCTACGATCCCGAGATGCGCACGATGACCGGTCTCGATAAAAAGGTCTCCGATTTTGTTCTGGACCATCCCAAGACGCAGGAGTTTTGGAAGGCTTGGACACAGCTGCTCGATACGGTGATGCCGGGCTATATCGCGGAGGGCAAGCCACAGCTTTCTATCGCCATCGGCTGCACGGGCGGCCAGCACCGCAGCGTTGCCATTGCCGAGGCCACGGCCCGTTACCTGGAAGGCGCTCAGTATCATGTGAGCATCTCCCACCGCGACCTGTCGCGCGCTAACACGAAGGCATAGGCCTGCATGTCGTTTACCGCCGAGGTGCGTGACGAGCTCGCGCGCTGCGAACCCGAATGTGAATACTGCGACTTGTCGACGCTTGCCGCCCTCACGCGCGTGAGCGGTACGCTCTCGCTTACCGGCTCTGGGCGGTATCGTTTGACGGTTGCGACTGAGACGGGAGCCGTCGCGCGCACGATGATCACGCTGACGCATCGTATCCTTAAGCTCAAAACGGAGTTCACCGTCCGTAAATCTGTCTTGCATAAGGTTCGAAACTACCTCATCACCTTGCCTGATCAGCCAGACCTGGATAAGGCCTTGGTTCTGCTGGGTATCCTCGACCGTAGGGGAGGACTTGTCGCCGGCGTACCCCGACATATCGTTGCCCGTCCTTGCTGTAGACTTGCCTATATCCGCGGCGCGCTCATCGCGGGCGGCTTCGTGGCCGATCCACGCGGCGATTTTCATTTGGAGATCGCTGTGCAGGGCGAGCAATATGCCAAGGGGCTTTGCGATCTGTTGGAGCAGATTGGGGTCCATGCTCGTGTTAATGCACGGCGGGGGTCATATGCCGTGTACATTAAGAGCGCCGAGGAAATCGAGCATCTATTAAAGCTGATTGGCGCCAAGCGCAGCGTTGCCGAGATTGAGGAGGCGCGCGCGGTCAAGTTGGTTAAGAACGATGTGAACCGTCGCGTGAACGCCGAGCTCGCCAACCAGACCAGAAGTGCGGGTGCCGCCCAGCATCAGCTTGCGCTTATCGATGAGCTCGAGCAGCGAGGCCTTCGCGATGCGCTTCCGGATGCCTTGGCGGTCTTTTGCGACCTGCGCGAGCGCTATCCCGATCTTTCGCTGCGTGATTTAGGGGAGATGGCTGACCCTCCCTTGTCGAAGTCGGCCCTCTACCATCGTGTTTTACGGCTTGAAAAGCTCATTGAAGCAAACAGGTAGGTTAAAGTATCGACTTATATACGGATTTAGCTGCTATTTTATTCTTTAAAGCGTTTTAACGCAAATTTGATTTTCAATTTCGAGCATTCTCGTGAAATTCAAGTCAAAAAAAAGGTATATTAGGCGAGTGGTTAGTTTGTGGGCCTCAACGGCAGGCGCTGTAGCTTGCGGGGGCCTTACGAAAGGAGACACAATGGCAGTAAAGGTTGCTATTAACGGCTTCGGTCGCATCGGTCGTCTGGCCTTCCGTCAGATGTTCGGTCATGAGGGCTCCGAGATCGTCGCTATCAACGACCTCACCTCTCCCGATATGCTCGCTTACCTGCTGAAGTACGACTCCACGCAGGGCAACTACGCTCGCGATCACGAGGTCGTTGCTGGCGAGGATTCCATCACCGTTGACGGCAAGGAGATCAAGATCTACAAGGAGGCCGACGCCAACAACCTGCCTTGGGGCGACCTCGACGTCGACGTCGTTCTCGAGTGCACCGGCTTCTACACCAGCAAGGCTAAGGCTCAGGCCCACATCAACGCTGGCGCCAAGAAGGTCGTCATCTCCGCTCCGGCCGGCAGCGATCTGCCCACCATCGTGTACAACGTCAACCATGAGACGCTGACCGCTGAGGACAACATCATCTCCGCTGCTTCATGCACCACCAACTGCCTCGCCCCGATGGCCAAGGGTCTGAACGACTTCGCTCCCATCGTGTCCGGCATCATGACCACCATTCACGCCTGGACTGGCGACCAGATGCCGCTCGACGGCCCGCAGCGCAAGGGCAACAAGCGTCGTAGCCGCGCCTGCGCCGTCAACATCGTCCCCAACACCACCGGTGCTGCCAAGGCTATCGGCCTGGTTCTCCCCGAGCTCAACGGTAAACTCATCGGTGCCGCCCAGCGCGTCCCGACGCCGACCGGCTCCATCACCAACCTCTACGCTGTCGTTGACAAGAAGGTCACCGTCGACGAGGTCAACGCTGCTATGAAGGCCTACGCTGCCACCATCTCCGAGACCTTCGGTTACAACGAGGACGACATCGTCTCCACCGACATCATCGGCGAGACCCACGGCTCCATCTTCGACGCCACTCAGACCATGTGCTCTGACCTCGGCAACGGCCAGACCCTCGTTCAGGTCACCTCTTGGTACGACAACGAGAACTCCTACACCTCTCAGATGGTCCGCACCATCAAGTACTTCGAGAAGTTCGTTGCTTAATTTAGCTTTTAGCGAATAGCTCGTTGAGCGTCTAAAGAAGGGCGCGGCCTTATAGGGCTTACACCCTAGGGTCGCGCCCTTTTTATAAGAAATCGTCTGCCGTAATGGGAGGCAGACACGTACGAAAGGTAGAAGCAAACATGGCCTTTACCAAGAAGACCGTCCGCGACATCGATGTCGACGGCAAGCGCGTTCTCGTCCGCGTTGACTTTAACGTGCCTATCAAGGATGGCGTCGTTGGCGACACCACCCGTATCAAGGCTGCCCTGCCCACCATCAACTATCTCGTTGAGCACAATGCTCGCGTCATCCTCATGAGCCACCTCGGCCGTCCCGATGGCACCGGCTTCCAGCCCGAGCTGTCCCTCGAGCCCGTCGCCAAGAAGCTCGCCGAGCTCTCTGGTCTCGACGTCGCCTTTGTCGCCGACACTTACGGCGAGAAGGCTGCCGAGGCTGTCGCTGCCGTCGAGCCGGGCAAGGTTCTCGTTCTCGAGAACGTCCGCTTCGATAAGCGTGAGAAGAAGAACGATCCCGAGATCGCCAAGAAGCTCGCTTCCTATGGTGACGTCTTCGTTCTCGATGCCTTCGGCACCGCTCACCGCGCCCAGGGTTCCGTCGTGGGCCCCGCCGCTTACCTGCCTGCCGTCGCCGGCTTCCTGCTCGAGAAGGAGGTCGACACGCTGACCGGCATCTTCGCCGAGCCCGAGCGCCCCTTCGTTGCCATCGTCGGCGGTTCCAAGGTTTCCTCCAAGATCGGCGTTCTCGATCACCTCATCGACTCTGCTGACACCCTGATCATCGGTGGCGGTATGGCCTACACCTTCTTCCTGGCTCAGGGCCTGTCCGTCGGTCAGTCCCTCAAGGAAGAGGACTGGGTCGAGCGCGCCGGCGAGATGCTCAAGAAGGCCGAGGAGAAGGGCGTCAAGATTCTGCTCCCCATCGACAACCGCGTTGCCGATCACTTTGGCGAGGACGCTGTCCCCGAGGTTGTCGCTTCCGACGCTATCCCCGACGATCGTGAGGGTATGGACATCGGCCCCAAGACCGAGGAGCTTTACGCCGAGGCCGTCAAGGGCGCCAAGACTGTGTTCTGGAATGGTCCCATGGGCGTCTTCGAGTTCGACAACTTCGCTCACGGCACCCAGGCTATCGCCGAGGCTGTCGCCGAGGCCGACTGCACCTCGATCATCGGCGGTGGCGACTCTGTCGCAGCTGTCAACAAGTTCAACCTGGCCGACAAGATGAGCTGGATCTCCACCGGTGGTGGCGCTTCCATGGAGCTCGTCGAGGGTAAGGCCCTGCCCGGAGTGGAGGCGCTTCTCGATGCCTAATCGCACCCTTCTTATCGCTGGTAACTGGAAGATGAACAACGACGTCGCCGAGGCCGCCAAGCTCGCCGACGAGCTGGCTCAGGCTCTGCCCGAGGTTCCGGCCGGCGTCGAGGTGCTCGTCTGCCCTCCGACCATCGACATCACCACGGTTCATGACCGTATTCAGGCTGCTCCCATCGCCCTCGGTGCACAGAACGTGTACTGGGAGGCCAAGGGTGCCTTTACCGGTGAGTCCTCTTGCGACATGCTCAAGTCCGCTGGCTGCACCTACTGCATCATCGGCCACTCCGAGCGTCGTGACTACTTCCACGAGACCGACGAGGACCAGAACAAGAAGGCCAAGGCTCTCGTTGCCGCCGGCCTTGTTCCCGTCTTCTGCTGCGGCGAGTCCCTCGAGGTCCGCGAGGCCGGCACCTATGTCGAGCACGTCGTGAACCAGGTCAAGGCTGGCCTTGCTGGTCTTGAGATCACCTGCCCCAAGCAGGTCGTCGTCGCCTATGAGCCCATCTGGGCCATCGGCACCGGCAAGACCGCTACCGCCGAGGATGCTCAGGAGGTCTGCGGCGCTATCCGTGAGACCCTCAAGGAGATGTTCGGCGAGGAGCTCGCTAACGGCATCCGCGTCCTGTACGGTGGTTCCGCTAAGCCCGGCAACATTGCCGAGCTCGTCGCCAAGCCCGACGTTGACGGCGCCCTCGTGGGTGGCGCTTCGCTTAAGGCTGCCGACTTTGCCTCTATGGTCGTCAAGGCAGGCGAGTAGGACATATGGCACAGCGTCATCTTCCTGCACTCCTGATCATCATGGATGGCTGCGGCCTTGCTCCGGCCGATGGCGAGAACGCCGTCGCCGCTGCCAAGACGCCCTTCCTTGATAGCCTGTACGAGAAGTATCCTCACACCACGCTCGGTGCTTCGGGCGAGGACGTGGGCCTTCCCGACGGTCAGATGGGCAACTCCGAGGTGGGCCACCTCAACATCGGTGCCGGCCGCATCGTGTTCCAGGAGCTTTCGCGCATCAACAACGCCATCAAGGACGGCTCCATCGCCAAGAACGAGGTCTTCGTCAAGGCTATGGACGACGTTAAGGCTGACGGCAAGACTCTCCATCTCATGGGCCTTATGAGTCCTGGCGGTGTTCATTCTCACATGAACCACGTCGAGGCTCTGGTCAAGATGGCTGCCGAGCACGGTGTCAAGACCGTTCGCGTCCACGCCTTTATGGACGGCCGCGACGTTGACCCGCAGTCCGGTGCCGGCTACATGAGCGAGTTCTGCGCCTTCCTGGCGAAGATCTCCGAGGAGACCGGTTGCGACGCTCGCGTTGCCACCGTGTCGGGCCGTTATTGGGCCATGGACCGCGATAACCGTTGGGAGCGCATCCAGCGCGCCTACGACGTCATGGTCAATGCGTCCGATGCCGATGTCGACCCCGTTGCCGGTATCAAGGCCTACTACGAGAAGGATCCGCGCGGCGACGAGTTCGTCGAGCCCTTCGCTGCCCACAACGAGGGCATCCACGAGGGCGATGCGGCCATCTTCTTCAACTTCCGTCCCGACCGCGCCCGTCAGATGACCCGCGTGTTCACGGACAAGGAGTTCGACGGCTTTGAGCGCGAGCAGATTAAGCTTTCTCACTTTGTGACGATGACCGAGTACGATCCGACGTTTGACGTCGAGGTCGCCTTCCCCAAGACGTTCCCCGAGAACGTCCTGGCCGACGTTATCGCCGCCAATGGCCTGAAGCAGCTGCACACCGCCGAGACCGAGAAGTACGCCCACGTGACGTTCTTCCTCAACGGCGGCATCGAGGAGCCCAAGGAGGGCGAGGAGCGCGTGCTCGTCGCTTCCCCCAAGGTCGCTACCTACGATCTGCAGCCCGAGATGAGCGCTCCCGAGGTTACCGAGAAGCTTGTTGCCGCCATCAACGAGGATCGCGCTGATTTCTACATTGTGAACTTCGCGAACTGCGACATGGTTGGTCACACCGGTGTCTTCGACGCCGCCGTTAAGGCCGTCGAGGCTGTTGACGATGCCCTGTCCAAGGTCGTCCCGGCGATTCTCGCCAAGGGCGGCTTTGCGCTGATCACCGCCGACCACGGCAACGCCGATCACATGTTTGACGTTGCTTCCGACGGTTCCAAGCATCCGTTTACGGCTCACACCACTAACCGCGTGCCGTTTATCATCGTTGATGAGAAGGCACAGCTCACCGGTATCGAGGACGGTCGTCTCTCCGATATCGCTCCGACCATGCTCACCATGGCTGGTATTGAGCCTTCCGCCGAGATGACGGGTCGCGTGCTCGCCACCGAGGCCTAAGAGAAAACAAATACCGTTTTCTAGTAAGGGGGTTGTCCATATTCGGGCAACCCCTTTTTTCTGCCATTTGGGGACGGGGTAGAAATGGTAGAAATATTTTTCCTCTAAAGCTTGACTTCCCGTTTGCCTGTGATGGTTTGCCGCTGACTAGTTTTCTTTCGTTGCCAACCTTGTATTAATGCCTATCTGGGTAGAGTTTGATGCAAACATGCATGCGGATTGTGAGGTCCAGCAATGACAAGGCAGGCCAGAGTAAAGTCCCCCTACGGCTATTACCATGTGATGATGAGAGGCTGTGGCAAGCAGTACCTATTCGAAGAGGATTATCAACGCAGGTTTTTCATGTCCGTAGCGGGTGAAGCATGCACGCAGTACAAGGCTTCGTTATGCGCCTGGTGCCTCATGGACAACCATGTGCATATGCTGCTTTCTGATCGCGAGGACCATATGTGGGAGGTCGTCCATTACATAGGAACCCTCTATGGTCAGTTTTTCAACAGGGTGACCGGACGCTGCGGCCCCGTATTTCAGGATCGCTATAAAAGTAAGCCTATTGAGTCTAATGACTATTTTATGCAGGCAATTCGCTACATTCACGATAATCCGATTGAGCTTGGTTGCCGCCCGGAGGCCTACCAATGGAGCAGCTATCAAGCCTACCTTGGTGAAGGCGGCCACCTGGATCGGAGCATCCTATTTAGTCTAATCGGCGGACGGGGAAATTTTGAATCCTTTAGCAAATCGGGCCGCAAGGATACCTATGTATTGAATTCTGGCCGTTCGATGACGGTATTTGAGCAGGAGCACAAGGCTAGGGGAGTCCTAGACGGCATGGATCCCCATGATGTTATGGGGCTTCCCGGTCCATTTGAACGTGCCGAAGCTGTTCGCAGGCTGTATGAGGCTGGCTTTAGTGAACGACAGATTGGCCGTCTTACGGGGCTTGGACGCTATGTCGTTCGAAATGCCCTCAAATCACTTTAATAGATGAAAATCAAGAGCTATTTCTGCCATATCTGCCCCGTCCCCGAGTGGCAGGTAGGGGAGAGCGGGGGATTGTGGTACAGTACTGGAGTTTGAATTGTTCTATTAAGGAGCTTATCTATGGGTCCGTTCCAGATTCTGCTGTTTGTCGTTTGGGCTGTCTCTGCCGTGGCGTTGACGATTCTCGTCCTGATGCATTCCGGTAAGGGCACCGGCGTTTCGGATATGATCGCTAGCTCGCTGTATAACTCCAGCTCTGCCACAGGCGTCATGGAGCAGAACCTCGATCGCCTGACGGTAATTATGGCCGTCGTTTTTGCCGTGTGCGTCGTGTTGTGCATGTTCTTCTTCCCGCAAGGCATCGTGGGCTACTAAACACGAGCCGCATAAAATAATTGAAAAGGGTTCCGCAAGTGCGGGACCCTTTTTGTTTACATATTTGTAACAGAGTCAAAATATCCCCACATACTTCGCCCAACTAAAGAAATTCTTGACCGTTGACCGGAATTAGCCCCAAATCGTGCATAAAATGCGCTACTATATTGCGAAACGTTGGTCCGTTGTGCATAACCAGCCATAGCAACGGGCGGCGTTTTGATGGTTCGGATCGGATTGTCTCGACATGTGTCCGACTGAACATTTCTTTGTCCTATCTCATAAGGAGGATGGCATGGCTGATTCTATGTTCCACCAGCCCGTTATGGGTCGTCGCGCCTTCGTTGGCGGTACCCTTGCTGCGAGCTCCATGGCTTTTCTTGCTGCATGCGGCAAGAAGGGCGGCGACGCTTCCGGTTCTGAGTCCGGTTCGACGCTGAACTTCTACATCAACAACCCGGTCTGCATCGACCCCTACAACGTCCAGGAGGACCAGGGCACTCAGGTCGAGTATCAGCTCTTTGACGCTCTGACCTCTTACGACGCCGAGAAGGGCGAGATCGTTCCGCTGGCTTGCGAGTCCTTTGAGTCCAACGACGACGCCACCGAGTTTACCTTCAAGATCAAGAAGGCCAAGTTCCACAACGGTGACGACGTTACCTCCAAGTCCTTCAAGCTCGGTTGGGAGCGTCTGGTCAACACCAAGTCGGCCATCGCTACCGAGTACGGCCCTTCCGAGGTCTCCTATCACCTTTCCATGGTCGAGGGCTATGACGACCTGCTTGCCGGTAACGCTACCGAGCTCAGCGGTGTTACGTGCCCCGACGATGAGACCCTCGTCGTCAAGCTGTCTTCCGCTTACGCCGACTTCCCCTTCGTCGCCTCTCACCCGGCTCTGGCGCCGGTTCCCGAGTGCGCCGAGTCCGATGTCAAGAGCTTCTACCTTGCCCCGGTCGGTAACGGCCCGTTCATGATGGACGGCAAGTGGGAGGATGGCCAGGAGATCAACGTCAAGAAGTTCGACGATTACTATGGCGACAAGGCCAAGATCGATGGCATCCACTTCCAGGTCATCAAGGACATGGAGACCGCTTACAAGGAGTTCCAGGCCGGTAACCTCGATGTCTGCGACGTTCCCGTCGCTCAGATCGATGCCGCCAAGAAGGATCGCGGCGTGTCCAAGGACGGCTACACCATGGGTGACGGCGAGCGCATGCTGCTCGGCGCCGAGCCTTCCACGTACTATCTGACCTGCAACACCACGGCCGAGCCGTTCAACAACGCCGACCTGCGTAGGGGTATCTCCCTGGCCATCAACCGTGAGGCCATCTGCAAGACCATCTTCAAGGGTACCCGTACCCCTGCCGACGGCATTGTTCCTCCGGGCATCGATGGCTACAAGGAGGGCGCATGGGAGTTCTGCGCCTACGATGTCGACAAGGCTAACGAGTACCTCGACAAGGTTGCTCCCGCTGGCGCTAACGGCGATCGTGGCATTAGCGTGACCCTTTCCTACAACCAGGACGGCGGTCACAAGGAGATCATGGAGTCCATCATCGGCGACCTCGCCAAGGTTGGTGTTACCGCTGTCTCCGATACCCCCGAGTGGTCTGCCCTGCTCGAGCAGTATCAGAACTTTAACTATCAGTTCGGTCGTCTGGGTTGGATTGCCGACTACCCGATCATGGACAACTTCCTGTATCCGCTGTTCCACTCCGACTCCCTCGGTGGCGACAACCGCTCTGGTTACAGCAACCCCGAGTTCGACGCCAAGGTCGACGAGGCTCGTACTATTGTTGACGATGAGGAGCGCGTCGCCAAGATGCAGGAGGCCGACGCAATGGTCGCTGCCGACTGCCCGGTCATCCCGATTATGTTCTACACGCACACTGTCGCCGGCTCCGATCGCATCAAGCACCTCTATGTCGATCCGCAGAAGCACGCCGATCTGGGTACCGCTGAGCTCGCCTAAGAGTTTGCAGCTTCCGTGAGGGTCAAGTATTTACGTAGACCTCATGGGAAACATACAGTTCTCCCTAACCTGGGGTAAACTGGCTGATGGTAATTTTGGGATGCCGGTCTGGCGATCGGCATCCCATTTAGGTTAATCCCTAGATAGGGGAGTGGTATGGGTAAGTACATCGTTAAACGTGTGCTTCAGTTCATCCCGGTGTTTTTGGGCGTTACGCTGATTCTGTTCGCCCTCCAGAATATCGTGCCGGGAGATCCGATCAAGCTGATCGGTGGAGACAAGGCTCTGTCCCCCGAGGTGGAGCTTCAGCTTCGCGTTCGCTATCACCTGGTCCAGACGGACGAGGACGGCAACGCGATCCTTGACGAGAACGGCGACCCCGTTCAAACGTCGCTCGTGGACCGTTACTTGTATTACATGAACGGCCTGCTTCATGGCGATCTGGGCAATTCGTATCAGCGCAAGCTGCCGGTTACGGAAATCTTTGCCCAGAAGTATCCGTATACGGTCAAACTTGCCGCGTGCGCCATCGTGCTCGAGGCAATTATGGGTATCGGTGCGGGTATCATTTCGGCGGTAAAGCGTTATTCCTTCTGGGATATTTTGGTAACGCTCACCACGTCGATCCTCGTGGCGGTCCCGGCCTTCTGGCTCGGTATGTTGCTGCAGCTGTTCTTTGGCGTCATCCTCAAGGACGCCACGGGCGGTGCAATCTCCATGCCGATCTCGGGTGCCGGCGGTTCCAGCTCTCAGTATCAGGATTGGATGCACTATGTGCTTCCGACCATTACGCTGGCTTCGGTTTCGACCGCTTATGCTGCGCGCATTATGCGCTCGCAGCTGCTTGACGTCATGAACCAGGATTACATCCGTACGGCAAAGGCCAAGGGTCTCTCCAATCGTGCGATCATCGTCAAGCATGCGCTTAAGAATGCACTCATCCCCGTCGTTACCTATATTGGTGTCGACTTTGGCGGCATGCTTTCGGGCGCCATCCTGACCGAGACGGTCTTCAACTGGCCCGGTATCGGCTATGAGGTCTATCGCGCCATTAGCATGCGTGACTGGCCCATCGTTATGGGCGGCGTTACGCTCATCGTTGTCGTCGTCATGGTGATCAACCTGCTCGTCGACATTAGCTATGCATTCCTCGACCCGCGCATCCGCCTTGGCGGTCCGTCGGATAAGGCCTAAGGGAGGTACGTCTCATGCAGGAAACTGATTCTCAGTCTCAGGAGCAGGCTACCGCCACCAAGGTCGCATCTGCTCCCGCCAAGTCCCGCACGCTGTGGGGCGACGCTTTTAAGCGTCTTCGTAAGAACAAGCTCGCCGTTATCGGTGTCTGCTGGATCATCATCGTCGTTGTGGTTGCCCTGACCGCAGATCTGTGGGCTAAGCCCTGGCTCGGTTCGCCGACGGCTTCCGATTCGACCACCATGGCCGAGACATCGCTACTGGCTCCGTGTGCCGAGCACCCGTTTGGCACCGATGCCCTCGGTCGCGACATTCTCGTCCGCGTTATCTACGGTGCACGCGTTTCGCTTTCTGTCGGTATCATGGCCACCGCCATCTCCACATTGATCGGTCTGGTCATGGGCGCCCTGGCCGGTTTCTACGGCGGCATTTGGGATACGATCATCATGCGCTGTGCGGACATCTTCCTGGCGTTCCCGTACGTGCTGTTCGTTGTCGCCATGATCGCCGTTATCGGCCGTGGTCTTCAGAACGTCTTTATCGCCATCGGCATTCTTGGCTGGCCTTCGATTGCGCGCGTCTTCCGCTCTGCAATCTTGACGGTCAAGGAAAACGACTATGTTGATGCAGCGCGCGCGATGGGTGCATCTGATGCTCGTATCGTCGTGCGTCACATCTTCCCGAACTCCGTCGCCTCCATCGTGGTCTACGCTACCATGAACATTGGTGGCGCCATTCTGACCGAGTCCGCTCTGTCCTTCCTCGGCATGGGCGTTATTCCGCCTACGCCTTCGTGGGGCTCCATGATTCAGGACGGTCAGCAGTATCTTCTGACCGCTCCCTGGATGATGATCATGCCCGGTCTGGCAATTCTCTCGACGGTGCTCGCCTTCACCCTGCTGGGTGACGGTCTGCGCGACGCCCTCGACGTCAAGATGAAGGACGCATAAGGATGAAGAAGAACAAGAACTATGTGGACCTGAAGGACCAGCCGGTTCCTGAGGGCCAGCATCTGCTCGAGGTCGATGACCTTAAGATGTATTTCCACACCGAGGATGGCGTTGTTCGCGCTGTCGACGGTGTCTCCTACACGCTCGATCGCGGCGAAACCCTGGGCGTCGTCGGTGAGTCCGGCTCCGGTAAGTCCGTGACCGCCATGACCATCATGGGCCTCATCTCGATGCCTCCGGGAAAGATCGAGGGCGGTGACGTTCGCTATCGCGGCCGCTCCATCCTCGAAATGACCGAGGAAGAGATGCAGCACATTCGCGGCAACGATATCGCGATGATCTTCCAGGATCCTATGACCTCCTTGAACCCGGTCTATAAGATCGGCAGGCAGGTGGGCGAGGGTCTTCGTCTGCACCGTGGCTACTCCAAGCAGGAGGCGCTCAAGCGTGCCACCGAGCTTTTGGACCTCGTGGGTATCCCCGAGCCCGAGAAGCGCGTCAATGAGTATCCGCACCAGTTCTCTGGCGGTATGCGTCAGCGAGTCATGATTGCCATGGCCCTTGCCTGCGATCCCGATATTCTGATTGCCGACGAGCCCACGACTGCCCTGGACGTTACCATCCAGGCTCAGATTATCGAGCTCATGCAGGAGATGCAGGAGAAGAACGGCAACGCCATCATCATGATTACCCATGACCTGGGTGTTGTCGCCGATATGGCCGATAAGATCATGGTTATGTACGCCGGCCGCCCCGTTGAGTTCGGTACTGCTGAGGAAATCTTCTACGAGAGCCGCCACCCCTACACCTGGGGTCTTATCCGCTCCATCCCGGAGCAGGCAATCGAAGAGAAGAAGCCGCTGACGCCGATTCACGGCAACCCGCCTTCGCTCATGAACCTGCCTGAGGGCTGCGTCTTCTCTCCTCGTTGCCCCTACGCGACGGACAAGTGCCGCAAGCAGCGCCCTGAGCGCGTTGTCACCGAGTCCGGTCACTATTCTGCGTGCCACTATTCCAGTGACCCCGAGTTCCTCAAGAACGCTCCTGAGACGTC
This sequence comes from Collinsella aerofaciens, assembly GCF_015548375.1. GTDB lineage: Bacteria > Actinomycetota > Coriobacteriia > Coriobacteriales > Coriobacteriaceae > Collinsella > Collinsella aerofaciens_AB. Next base: position 230,690 of record NZ_JADMWW010000001.1, on the reverse strand, counting down.
CCGTACGCGCAAGGATTCCAAGAAGGGAGGCGAGGCGTAAATGGCAGACAATAACGAGCGCACTCCACTGCTGAAGGTCGAGCACCTCTCCAAGGAGTTTCCCGCAGAGTCCGGCATGTTCGCCAAGCGTTTTTCCAAGCGCGTCGTCTCTGCTGTAAACGACATCTCTTTTGAGATTTATCCTGGCGAGACCTTTGGTCTGGTTGGCGAGTCTGGTTGCGGTAAATCCACCACGGGCCGCACCATCATGCGTCTGACCAAGCCGACCGCCGGCAAGGTGTTCTTCCAGGGCAAAGATGTTGCCGAGATGAGCAAGCATGAGATCAAGGACATGCGTCGTGAGATGCAGTTTATCTTCCAGGATCCTTATGCTTCGCTCAACCCTCGTATGACCATCGGTGAGATTGTCTCCGAGCCCATGACCATTCACGGCGTGGGCACCAAGGAGGAGCGCATTGGGCGCGTCCGTGAGCTTCTCGACGTCGTTGGACTGAACCCCGAGCACATCAACCGCTATCCGCATGAGTTCTCGGGCGGCCAGCGTCAGCGTGTCGGTATTGCCCGCGCTTTTGCGCTGAAGCCCAAGCTGATTATCTGTGACGAGCCGGTATCCGCTCTGGATGTGTCCATTCAGGCCCAGGTTCTGAACCTGCTCAAGGAACTGCAGGACAAGTTCGGTACCGCGTATCTGTTTATCGCACACGACCTGTCCGTCGTACAGCACATCTCCGATCGCGTTGCCGTTATGTATCTGGGTAAGATGGTCGAGGTTTCGGACTGGAAGACGCTCTATAGCGAGCCTCACCATCCGTACACGCAGTCGCTGCTGTCTGCCGTGCCGGTTCCCGATCCGGATATCCAGAAGACCCGTAAGCGCATCATCCTTGCCGGTGATCCGCCGTCACCGCTGGATCCGCCGACCGGTTGCCGTTTCCACACGCGCTGCCCGATCGCGCAGGGCATCTGTTCCGAGAAGCTTCCTGAGTTTAAGGAAGTTGCCCCGGGCCACTGCTGCGCCTGTCACTTCGCGGAGCCGTTCCCGATCAAGGAATCGCACATCGACCTGTAGTTGTTTGTTCTCGTCCGGGCCCGCCCTGTTGTTACTTTTCAGAACGTCCTCGGACATGCAAGAAACCCCCGCTGCGCACTTCGTGCGGCGGGGGTTTCTTGCGTCCTGACGCTCCTATTTGGCAAGGTGTTTTTTAGAATCAAATTTGCGCTCGGCCTCGAAGGCCTGCCTGTCCCAATCGAGCGGAAGTCCGGCCTCGACCCATGCCTCGTAGGCCCTCCTTATGGGCTTGAGCTCCCTTTGGCCCCTCTCCAGCATCGAGATGTACTTCTCGCTGGTGCCCAGTATGGACGCCGCCCTCACCTGGCTGACCCTCGCCGCGCGCCTGGCCGCCACGAGGGCCGACGCGTCCGCCGGCCTCCTGATCTCGTGCGGGTGCATCAGCGCCCGGTACGCCTCCCTGGCCACGTACCTCCGCCCTCGAGGAGATGACGCGCGTCGAGGTCGCCGCCCGGGAGGTCAGGATCACCAACCAGCGCATACGGTCGTCGGGGTTCCCCTACGTCAAGGGGCTGGCGGACTTCGACTGGGACTTCCAGCCGTCGGTCCCGCGCGCCGAGATCGAGGAGCTCGCGACCCTGAGGTTCGTCGAGCGGGCCGAGAACGTCCTGTTCGTGGGGAGCCCCGGTGTGGGCAAGACGCACCTCGCCGTCGCGCTTGGCATCGAGGCGGTCAGGGCGGGGCGCGAGGTCAGGTTCGTGGACTGCGCCCGGCTCGTCGAGGACCTGGAGGACGCCTCGTCGCGCGGCATCCTCAAGAAGAGGCTCAAGTACTACGCCCACTCGAGGCTGCTGATCATCGACGAGCTCGGCTACCTCGACGTCGGCAGCGCTGGCGCGGACCTGCTGTTCCAGCTGATATCGACGCGCTACGAGCAGCGCTCGACGATCATCACCACCAACGTGGGGATCAGCGGCTGGGGCAGGGTGTTCGGGGACGACGTGGCGGCGAGCGCGATCGCGGACAGGGTGTGCCACCACTGCCACCTGGTCAAGATAACCGGCAGGTCCTACAGGCTGAAGGACCTGCCGAGGGACGGGCCCGTCAAGCCGTGACCGGAATCGGTGAAAATACGTTAGCGCAACCGGTGAAACCGCCTTTGCGCGAACGGTGCGCCTGTTTAGCGAAACTGGTGAAAAATAGATTGACGCTAACAGACGCGAGGTGCCTGGTGAGGCCCGCCCCGTAGGACGACGTCCCCTCCATCGCGACGCAGGCCGGCTCCCCGACCGCGGCGATCGCCCCGGCGAGCGCCTCGTAGCCCGCCGCGTCGGCGGGGAACTGGCGGGACAGGACCTTGCGGCCCCTCCAGTCCAGGACGCACAGCCAGTGCGAGTCGGCGTGGGTGTCGACCCCGCAGAAGACCGGCCCGCGGGCGCCGGGCGTCGATTCGGCTCTCATGTCTCGCTCCGTTCTTTCCGTGCTCGCCTGGACCGGGCAGACGGCACACTGACGGGGCGCGATAGAATGCGGTTGTTCGGGTCCGCGGTATCGCTCCATGCTCCTATTAGGTCATGCGGCGGTCTCGGCTCGCCGCGGCCCGCGCGGGACATGTCAGGAAACGAGGGCAGCCCTGTGGGCGCCAGCGGAATGTGGGGTCACCGCGCGGTCCGCATCTGATGGTGTCGACGTCAATGGTATACGGGTGCATCATCGACGTCTTCAATACAGAAAATATCAGTGCGGAGTGTTCTGAAAAGTAACACCAGGGCGGGCCCTACGTTAACTCGGCAGGGGGAGTGCGATTCCCTGATCGCTCGCTTAATCTGATAGGGAATTGTGTGAGGCCGGAGCCTTAGCTCCGGCCTCCTCATATAAGGGCTCGGCAAGGCCGAGCCACTAAATTTATATCAGTCCCCAGAACATGTTTGAGAACCGTGCCTGGAGTACGTGCCCCTAGGGCAGGAATGAGGCTGCTTTCCAACGCATTCCGCAGGGGGCGGCATTATTTTGTAGCGCGAAGCGCGGATCAAAATAATGCCGCATGCCCGAGGACGCGTTGGAAAGCAACCTCATTCCTGCCCGAACAGGTCAGTTTACCTGCGCATTTACAAATTCGTAAACTTTTTTCAAAAAAGTGCTTGCACAGTTCTCGAATCATAGGTTATTATCTTCCTCGTTGAACGCGCGGGTTCAACAAAGCGAACCGCGAATCAACAACATAGCATGTCGGAGTGGCGGAATTGGCAGACGCGCTAGCTTGAGGTGCTAGTGACCGCTTTTTGGTCATGCGGGTTCAAGTCCCGCCTCCGACACCATCGCATTTGAGAAGCCTCTTCGGAGGCTTTTTTGTTACCGATAGACGGTGAGGTTCACGATGGAAACGCTTGAGCGCAATGAGTGGGCGGACGTTGCCCAATTGGTCGAGATCACGAGCGATGCTGTCATTATCTGCGAGCTCGACGGAACCATTTTGCATGTAAATAATCGCTTGCTCGACTTGATGTGCGAGGAGCGTTCCGATGTGATCAACGGGGACGTTAAAGACCTCTTGTACTCGTCGGCTTTTGAACGCGCGACAGAGCATCGGCTTCCTTTTGAGACCAATGGAACAAAGAGCGAGTTGATGCTCAAGTTAAGTGACGGATCGTTTATTCCCGTCCTGGTTTGTGCCGGCTCGGTTACGCCGCCTCGAATCTTTGGCCGCCGTGCGCCGCGCGTTCTGGTGGCACTCCATAGCATCGAAGAACAGTATTCGCACGACCGTCAGCTCAAGCGTGCGCTTTCGGAGCTTAGAGTGGCGAATAAGCGTCTCTCGGGTACATTGTCGGTCATTATGAGCACGGTGGGCTCCGATGAGCTGCCCAGTTTGTTAGATATCGTTTTGAACCAGCTTGTAGGAACGCTCGATGCTTCGGGTGCCGCTATCTATTTTTCTGAGAGCGGCGGTTTTAAGCTTCGCGGTGTTTCCAAGGAGCTGTATGACAGCTACCTGCCTGAGTTTTTGCCGTATGGCGCTGGCATTCCGACGTATGTTCTTCGCGAGTCGCGTGCCTGTCGCTTGTCGATTCAACAGGACCTTGAGGGCGATAGGGCCGCCTCCGGTATGTTCATGGACTTGGACAATCGTTCTAAGCACCTGTTGCGCGTGCAGGATATGCCTCCGTACCGCAGCGAGATTTGTCTTCCCGTTTTTTACGGTACGCAGATCCTTGGCGTGCTTGAAGTTGGTTGGAAACGCCCCCAGGCACCGCTCGCCTATGACGTTAATGTACTCGAGGTCATTTGCGATTACCTGTCTATCCAGCTGGTTGGCATGGCATCGAGCCTTCGCTCTCGTCGTACGGCCGAGCTTGGCCGCTCGCTCAATGTCTTGCGTGATGAGTTGTTTACCTTTCTAGACGATTCTGCCGCGGCTACCCAGGCGGTATCGTCCGAGATCTGCAATATGCTTAACTGCCATTTTTGCCCTGTTGAGTATGACGCCAGTCTGGATTCCTACGTCATAGATTTTGAAGGCGGCAGTCGCGTTGCCTTGCCGGACGACCCTGAGAAGCTTTTCTTTTCCACGACGGCGCCAGCGGCACGTCTGGGGGCTGGCCCTGATGGCTTTGAGGCATCTGTTTTGGGCGGTACGAGTGCCGAGGACCTTAAACACGTTCGTATAACTCGCGTTGACGAATCGATGCCTATGGGAGGCTGGCTTAGGGCGCATGGTCTGCCTTGTCAAGGTCTCTACGTCGACTCCGGCATCGAGGCGGGGCGCCCGCGCTCTGAGGGTGATGGCAAGCACAGTAACGACGCGATTGTTCCTGCTTCTGTTGCGAAGAGCCCGACGACGCGCGCGCTGCTGCTTCGTGATGGTAGCCAAGAGCCGATTGATGACCTTGAATATGACTACTTGGTGCACTTGGCGCATGACTTTGAACTGATCTACGAAGGCGAATCTCAAAAGCGCGAGGAGCGCCATATCGCTCAGACCCTCCAGATCGGCATGAGAAATTCCCTGGGGGATGTTCCGGGTATCGCAACCGATTCGGTGTACCTGTCGGCCACGAACTCGGCGTTGGTCGGCGGCGATTTCTATACGCTCATCCGACTTCCCGACGACTGCGCCGTCATGATTTTGGGTGATGTGTCTGGCAAAGGCATTGAGGCCGCATCGATGTCCGCGCTCGTCAAGACGGCCCTGACGGCATATGCCTGGGAGGGCGCTGGCCCGGCCCGCATGGCACGCTCCCTTAACAGCATGCTCATGGGCTTTTCGAGGGTCGAGACGTTCGTGACGGCCTTTATCGCCAAGATTGACCTTAAAGCCGGACGCGCAACGTATTGTTCGGCGGGCCATCCTCCGACCATGGTCATTAGGCCAGAGTCGATGCCGCTGGGTGGCGGCGAGGCCCGTGGGGGAGAGGTCGAGCTGCTTGGATGCCAATCGGGCGTAATCGGTGCCTTTGAGAGCATGGTGTACGAGACAGGCGTGTTTACGTTCGCTCCCGGCGACATGCTCTTCATGTATACGGACGGAACGATTGAGGCCCGCGACCGCACCGGAGCGTTCTTTGGTGAGCAGCGCCTTCGTGACCTTCTGCTCTCTGTCTCGGGTGAGGGCGTATCGGGAATCTGCGGCAAGGTCTTGGGAGAGCTTGACCGCTTTACCGAGTCGGCGCTGGACGATGACATTGCGCTGGTTTCCCTTGAGTTTTTACGGGGTCGATCGTAGACCGCGATACTTGACGGGCAAAATCTGCGCAGCTGCAGATATGTATGCATCGAGCGAGCTCTTTTGGGGAACCATGGTCGTATGAATGAGTGGAATGACATAGCGGTTTTGACGCCACCGGGTGATGTCGACATCGCCTCGGTGTCCGTGCTGCGTCCACGGTTGGATAATCTGATCGACCGGGGCGTGCGTCGCGTTGTCATCAATTGCCAGGCCGTGGGCTTTATCGACTCGACGGGTTTGGCGTTTTTGCTTACACGTGCCAGAGAGCTCATGAGGCGAGAGGGCCTGCTTTCGCTCGTTAACGCCTCCGATGAGGTCGTTCGCTTTTTGGAGATTGCCCGACTTGTCGACATCCTTCATGTTGCGGGTCCGGCGCGTGAGTCGATTCCCGCTATTCCGGTGGGAGAGTTGCCACGATGGAGCAAGAGCGTCGAGGTCCGACAGGGTATCGAGAATCTTCCATACTATCGACATCGCATCGCCGAACTCCTTGAATCGCTTCCGTTGCGCCGCGACGAGCGCTACGATGTCGCGTTGGCGTCGGGGGAGGCGCTGGGTAATGCCTATGACCATGCGGGCGGTATCGGGTGCGTCCTGACGGTTCAGGCCTATGGCGATCGCGTCGTGGTTGAGGTGCTTGATCGGGGTGCCGGCTATTCTATCGATGGAGCGAGCGAACCGGTCGCATCTGAGGAACGCGGCCGTGGTATCAAGCTTATGCGTATGCTCGTCGATAACGTGGAGGTTGCTCGTCGCACAGACGGCACCGGCACGCGCGTGCAGATGGTGAAGCTATTTAGCGGAGCACTGGAATCGCGTGCCTAGCCAATCGCTTTAGCGCGTTTAGCCACCAAGAACACGCGGCCGGCAACTTTTTTGAAAAAAGTACTTGCGTCTTTTGGATAACTCGCGTAAATTAATAACCCGCAAGCGGACATGGCTCAGTTGGTAGAGCACAACCTTGCCAAGGTTGGGGTCGCGGGTTCGAGCCCCGTTGTCCGCTCC
>NZ_JADMWW010000001.1:124986-223851 GCF_015548375.1 Collinsella aerofaciens | reverse complement strand
CAAGCGGACATGGCTCAGTTGGTAGAGCACAACCTTGCCAAGGTTGGGGTCGCGGGTTCGAGCCCCGTTGTCCGCTCCATTGCATTTCCGGACCGTTTAGGCGGTCCTTTTTCGGCGAAGTGGCCAAGTGGTAAGGCAGAGGCCTGCAAAGCCTTTACCCCCGGTTCGAATCCGGGCTTCGCCTCCAGGCAACATCCGGGCGCTCCGGCGCCCGTTTTGTTTTACATATGCGGACATGGCTCAGTTGGTAGAGCACAACCTTGCCAAGGTTGGGGTCGCGGGTTCGAGCCCCGTTGTCCGCTCCAACTATCTTACGCGGTTCTAACGAACCGCGTTTTTTGTTGACGCTGCGCGAGCCCCGGGCACCCCATCTTGCCCCCTCAATCGTCGGTCGCGTACATAAAGTACGCTTCCCTCCTCTTTCGCGGCAACCTGGGGCACCCGGAGCCCGCTCGCTGTTGTGGCCGGGGGAGTGAGTCTTCCGTTCTTTTCACTAATCGATCGATTCGTCCCAGGAGGCTCGAGCCCGAGAGGGAGCGAGCGTTTTGGGGTGTGGCTGTGGCGTTGTTTGCCTCGAATGACAGCTTTGGGCGTATCATCGTGGGCATCTCGCAAAACCTCGTTGCAAGGGAGGCTCACCCCATGGCTGCAGAAAAGTCCTCTTCGCGCTCATGGATGTCCGATGCCGCGATCTATCAGATCTACCCGCGTTCGTTTAAGGATTCGACCGGTTCGGGTCTGGGCGATATCGCGGGCATTACCCAGCAGATGGACTATCTTGAGCGGCTGGGCATCGAGGCCATCTGGCTGAGCCCGTTTTACCCTTCGCCTCTTGTCGATGGCGGCTATGATGTGGCGGACTACTGCGATGTCGACCCACGTCTCGGCTCGCTTGACGACTTCGATGACATGATCGCTGCGGCTCACGCGCGCGGCATCAAGGTCATCGTCGATATCGTGCCCAACCATTCATCCAACCAGCACCCCTGGTTCAAAGCCGCTCTTGCCGCCGGCCCCGGATCGCCCGAGCGCGCCCGTTATATCTTCCGCGATGGTCGCGGCGAGCATGGCGAGCTGCCTCCCACCAATTGGAATGCCAACTTTGGCGGCCCCGCCTGGACGCGTGTTGCGGACGGTCAATGGTATCTGCACATGTTTACGCCCGAGCAGCCGGACTTTGACTGGTCATGCCCCGAGGTTCACGCGTTCTTTTGCGACGTCCTGGCGTTTTGGAGCGATCGAGGCGTCGATGGCTTTCGCATCGATGTGGCGCACGGTCTCGCCAAGGATCTCGACCGCGATGACCTCGACCGGTGGCATCTCGCCGAGGGCGATGACATGGTTGACGACGGCACCCATCCGCTGTGGGACCGCAACGAGGTCCACGAGATCTATCGCGAGTGGCGCCGCGTGTTCGACCGCTATAATCCGCCGCGCAGCGCCGTTGCCGAGGCGTGGGTGCTGCCTGAGCGCCAGTATCTCTATGCGCGTCCCAGCGAGCTTGGCCAGACATTCAACTTTGAGTTTGCCAAGGCCACTTGGACCTATGATGACATGCACGCTGCAATCGAGGAGGGCTTGAAGGCAGCTATCGAATCCGATTCCGCCTCGACCTGGGTACTCTCCAACCACGACGTGCCGCGCGTGGCGACGCGCTATGCCCTGCCGCAAATCAAGGCGACGCGCTACCACCAGATTGCGCTCGACTGGCTCTTACGCGACGGGTCGTCTTATGACGAGGACCGTGAACTCGGCGAGCGCCGCGCGCGGGCGGCCCTTTTGCTTGAACTGGCGCTTCCGGGCTCGGCATACGTGTATCAGGGTGAGGAGCTCGGTCTTTTTGAGGTGGCTGATATCCCGTGGACTGCACTCGAAGATCCCAGTGCAACCAATACGCGCGGACCGAAGCGCGAGAAGGGGCGCGACGGCTGTCGTGTGCCCCTGCCGTGGGTAGCGGCGGACGATCCCGCGCAGGGCGGATCGTTTGGGTTTTCGCCGGCGGACGCTGATGCGGCGCCCCATCTGCCGCAGCCTGCATGGTTTTCCGATTATGCTGCCGATAGGGAAGAAACGGACCCGACATCGATGCTTGCGCTCTATCGTGACGCCCTCTGGCTGCGGCGCAAGCTGCGCGGGTGCGCCAACGATCTTGCGTGGCTCGATCTTGACGGGCGCACCGGTCTTGCGGATGGTGCCGAGGGCGCTGAGGGCGGCGTCATCGCCTATCGCCGCGATAACGGCTGGGCGTGCGTGACGAACTTCGGTGCAGCACCCGTGGAGCTGCCGGCGGGCAGGGTCCTGCTCACCTCATCAGCGCTTGCAGACGGCAGACTCGCGCAGGACAGCTCTGCCTGGATCATGCTCGGTGAGATGTAAGGGCCTCTTGCGGCGAGTTTGCGTTTGCCTGCGCCTTCCGTGGTGGCTGATGTCTTCGCGAGGTTCGCGAGGGCGTCGCAAAACTTTTCAAAAAAAGTTCTTGCATAGGATGCGGGCATCACGTAAGATTAATCCTCGTAAGCGGACATGGCTCAGTTGGTAGAGCACAACCTTGCCAAGGTTGGGGTCGCGGGTTCGAGCCCCGTTGTCCGCTCCATTTGGGCGTTTAGCTCAGGGGGAGAGCGCTTCCCTGACACGGAAGAGGTCAGAAGTTCAAATCTTCTAACGCCCACCAAATGTTCGCAGCTCAGAGGCTATGTCCTCTGGGCTGTTTTGTTTTTTGCCACCAAGCGCGCCGCCAAATAAGTCATCAAATATTGATCCAAGGTCCGTACGCGATGGTCTTTGTATCCCGTAGGGGTGCCGGCAGATTGCATGTGTCCTGGCCCATCATGACCGCAACATGTTGGTCAAGGACAATCTTTTGGATTCTTTTGGCGCGAGCAGCTTGGTTTTGGTGCTATTTGGCGGCGGCACGGTTGAGGGGGTTTCAAAACTGCTGTGCAGGTAGTTGGGTTGATAACGTTTTAGCAGTCTGCCAAGAGGCCTTCATTTATAATGCGTCTGCAAATTGACCAATTGCTTTGACCTGCTGAAACACTATATGTTGTGTTTGACCTAAAAAAAGAATACAGGATATAGATGCCTCTTTGTCGTATGATAGATGGCGGACAGAGAACGAGAACCTTATTCGCCCCATTATTTGGATGGATCTTTGAGCCCCTTGATTGGCTGCGAGGATTGTCCGCATGAGGGCCTATGGTTATCGAAAACACAGATTGCGCGACGGCGCCGCAAGACAGGGTAAGCCCTGCCGGGCATCGTTTGGCTCTGAAGCGCAATGAGGCTACGATGCGAAAGAGGCAAGAGGATGAAGATCATCAAGCGCAGCGGCACCGAGGTTGTCTTTGACATCGATAAGATCGTCAATGCCATCCGTGCCGCAAACTTGGAGGTCGAGGAGAGCTCTCGTCTTACCGACCGCCAGGTGGTTTACGCGGCACAAAACGTCGCCGAGGCATGCGAGAACGCGGGCCACACTGTTTCGGTCGAGGAGATTCAGGATTTGGTCGAGGACGAGATCATGCGTCTCGACTGCTACGAGGTTGCCCGCCACTACATCATCTATCGCTATGTTCAGAGCCTGAAGCGCCAGAAGAACACGACCGATGACAAGATCCTGTCGCTGATCGAGTGCAACAACGAAGAGGTTAAGCAGGAGAACTCCAACAAGAACCCGACCGTCAATTCCGTTCAGCGTGACTACATGGCCGGCGAGATCTCCAAGGACCTGACCCAGCGTGTGCTGCTGCCCCAGGAGATTGTGGATGCTCACAATGAGGGTCTGATTCACTTCCATGATTCGGACTACTTTGCCCAGCACATGCATAACTGCGACCTGGTGAACCTGGAGGATATGCTCCAGAACGGTACTGTTATTTCGGGCACGCTGATCGAGAAGCCGCACAGCTTCTCGACTGCCTGCAACATCGCGACGCAGATCATCGCTCAGGTTGCTTCCTCCCAGTACGGTGGCCAGTCGATTTCGCTGACCCATCTTGCCCCGTTCGTCGAGGTGAGCCGTCAAAAGATTCGCGGCGAGGTCGCCCGCGAGCTCGAGGAGCTCGGCGTTTCCGCATCTCCCGAAAAGGTCCGCGAGGTTGTTGAGGATCGCCTGCGCGATGAGATTCGTCGCGGCGTCCAGACGATTCAGTATCAGGTCGTGACCCTTATGACCACCAATGGCCAGGCGCCGTTCGTGACGGTCTTTATGTATCTTAACGAGGCCCGTACGCCTCAGGAGAAGCACGACCTTGCCATGATCGTGGAGGAGACGCTTCGCCAGCGCTACGAGGGCGTTAAGAACGAGGCCGGCGTTTGGATTACCCCGGCATTCCCCAAGCTCATCTATGTACTCGAGGACGATAACGTTCACGAGGATTCCCCGTACTTCTACCTGACCCAGCTGGCTGCCAAGTGCACCGCCAAGCGCATGGTTCCCGACTACATCTCCGAGAAGAAGATGCGCGAGCTCAAGCTGTCGAAGGGCGAGACCGCCGGCAACGGCGACTGCTATACCTGCATGGGCTGCCGCAGCTTCTTGACGCCCGACCGCTCGGGCAACGGCTTTAACAACGTTGCCAACGCGCTGAACTACGACCCGAACAAGCCCAAGTACTATGGTCGCTTTAACCAGGGCGTCGTGACCATCAACCTGCCTGATGTCGCGCTGAGCTCGCATCAGGACATGGACAAGTTCTGGAAGATCTTCGACGAGCGCCTTGAGCTGTGCCACCGCGCCCTGCTGTGCCGTCATGAGCGTCTGATGGGTACGCTTTCTGACGCCGCACCGATTCTTTGGCAGTACGGTGCCCTCGCCCGCCTGAAGAAGGGCGAGACGATCGACAAGCTGCTCGTGGGCGGTTACTCCACCATTAGTCTGGGTTATGCCGGCCTGTATGAGTGCGTCAAGTATATGACGGGCCACAGCCACACCGAGAAGGAGGGCACGCCCTTTGCCATGGCCGTCATGCAACGCATGAACGACAAGTGCGCCGAGTGGAAGGCCGAAAGCGATATTGACTTCTCGCTGTACGGTACCCCGCTTGAGTCGACGACCTACAAGTTCGCCAAGTGCCTGCAGCGTCGTTTTGGCATCATCCCGGGCGTGACGGACAAGGGCTACATCACCAACAGCTACCACGTCCATGTGTCTGAGGAGATTGATGCTTTCGATAAGCTCAAGTTCGAGGGTATGTTCCAGCAGCTTTCGCCGGGCGGTGCCATCTCCTACGTCGAGGTTCCCAACATGCAGGACAACCTCAAGGCTGTCATTCGCGTGATGCAGTACATCTACGACAACATCATGTACGCCGAGCTCAACACCAAGAGCGACTACTGCCAGGTGTGCGGCTACGACGGCGAGATCAAGATTGTCGAGGATGACGGCAAGCTGGTGTGGGAGTGCCCCAATTGCGGCAACCGCGATCAGGAGAAGATGAATGTCGCCCGTCGTACGTGCGGCTACATCGGTACTCAATTCTGGAACCAGGGTCGAACCGAGGAGATCCGCGACCGCGTGCTGCATCTCTAATACCGCTCCGGGGCTGAACCGAGAGGGCCGCTTGGGCATTTGCTCGCTATTTCGGACAGTCCTGCGCAAGACGAAGGCCACATTAAGTGGCCTTCTTTGCGTGCGGAACTCATATCGAGCAAAAGCCCAAGCGGCCCTCTCGGTTCAGCCAAGTTGACGTAGTTGAGATGCAGCATGCGGTCTGCTCACTTCTCGAAGTTCTTAGCGGAAATGAGTTGACTTGCAACAACGTTTTGCTTGCGATGACGGTTGGGCTGCAACAAAGTTTTTATTGGACCTCGAACCCTATACTCGATGTTCGCTTCGTTCATTGAGTTACCCTTTGCATGAGGCCGGGGCATATCGTCCCGCCCGCAGTTTCGCAGGCCGCAGGCCGAGAATGTTTGAGGACGGGATGATATGTCCCGGCCTCCCGGGAGAGTTACCTATGAACTACGCGAACATTAAGTATTTCGACATTGCTGATGGGGAAGGCGTTCGTACTTCTCTGTTTGTGAGTGGGTGCCGTCGTGGGTGCAAGAACTGCTTTAACTCTGTCGCGTGGGACTTTGCTGCGGGCGAGCCGTTCGATCGTGCCGTCGAGGACAAGATTATCGAGAGCCTCGATCATCCCTTTATTGACGGCCTGACGATTCTGGGCGGCGAGCCTATGGAGCCCGAGAATCAGGTGGGGCTTGTTGACTTTATCGAACGCGTGCGTGCGGCCTATCCCGCGGGGTCAGGAAAGACCATTTGGTGTTTTACCGGCGACGTGCTCGAGGAGCTTATGCCGGGTGGTCGTCACCATACCGAGGCGACGGACCGTATCCTTGCCTGCCTCGATATGTTGGTGGATGGCCCGTTTGTTCAGGAGCTGTACGATATCTCATTGCGTTTTAGGGGCTCGAGTAACCAGCGTGTGATCGATATGAACGCTACGCGCGACCGTGCTGAGCGCGAGGGTGTTGCGCTTTGTGATGCGGTTGAACTTTGGCGGGACGATCCAGTCTATTCGACCCATACTATGTAGCTTGTGGCCGATGCCAAAGGGCGTGGTACCATAGCGCGAACGCAAAATCGGAAAAGTGAGGCCCAGATGGTCGATCAGGAAAAAGTCGAGGCCGCCATTAAGCTATTGCTTGAGGGCATAGGCGAGGATCCAACTCGTGAGGGCCTGCTGGAGACCCCGGCGCGCGTTGCCCGTATGTATGGTGAGATCGCCGGCGGTATGGACCAGAGTGCCGAGGAACACCTGTCTAAAACCTTTGCCGTCGCTTCGAACGATTTGGTTATCGAGCGCGACATTACGTTTTACTCGCTGTGCGAGCATCATCTGCTGCCGTTTTACGGCAAGGCTGCCATTGGCTATATCCCCAACGGCCGTGTCGCAGGGCTTTCTAAGCTTGCCCGCACGGTTGAGGTCTATGCCCGTCGTCTGCAGCTGCAGGAGCAGCTGTGTGCACAGGTTGCCGATGCCCTCATGGAGTATCTCGCTCCCCAGGGAGCGATTGTGCTCATGGAAGCCGAGCATATGTGCATGACCATGCGCGGCGTGCAAAAGCCTGGCACCAAGACCGTGACGCTCGCTCGTCGCGGCGTCTTTGAGGCCGATCCGTCGCTCGAGGAGCGATTCTTTAGGATGCTGGGACGCTAACTATGAGAGTCGTCAACGACTTTACATCGAATACTGACGAGGGAACGCCGCGTCGCGGTTTTATGGCTTCGGGCCTGGCGCCTTTTGGCGTCATGCCTCGTATCGATTACATCTGTGCCAACGGCCTGTTCCGGCGGCACCTGGGCAACATTGCACAGTTGGAATCGGGGCGCATCTTCTGCCGCCACGGTATTGACCACCTGCTGGATGTCGCTCGTATTATGTGGATTAAGAATCTCGAGGAAGATCTCGAATTTGACCGCGAGGTCATCTACGCCACGGCACTTCTTCACGATATCGGCAAAGATGAACAGTACGAATCGGGTATATCCCATGATGTTGCAAGCGAACGCGTCGCTGATGCGATTCTCGGCGGCATGCCCGATGACGTAGCGTTTGAGCCGGCCGATGCCGCAGCCATTAAGACGGCCATTCTGGGCCATCGAAAGCTGCGCGTGAACAGCCAACCGCTCGAGCGCCTGCTCTATGCAGCCGACAAAGCGTCGCGCGCCTGCTTTGCATGCCCCGCGCGCAATGCTTGCAACTGGAGCGATGATAAAAAGAACCTGTCGATTCGCGTGTAGTTAGTTTACGCGGTCGGGGTTCTAAACGAAGGAGACGATCGCGATGAGCAACAAGAAACTGCCCGAGAATGCAACCAAGACTGAAGGCGCCGAGCTCGCCCGCCGTGGAAGGGGCGAAATATCCACCGCAACGGCGGTTCCCCACGTGAGCTATGACGATCTGCGCCATGCTGACCGCATTACTATCGACGGTCTCGAGGTCTTTGCCAACCACGGCGTGTATCCCGAAGAGAACGCGCTGGGCCAGAAGTTCATCGTGTCCTTGGTGCTCTATGCCGACCTGCGTGCAGCGGGGGAGCACGATAACCTGGACGCCTCGATTGACTACGGCTCGGTGTGCCACGATGTCGATGGGTATCTGCGCGAGCATACGTTTAAACTTATCGAGGCGGCAGCCGAGGGTGTGGCCCAGATGCTGTTGCGTCGTTATCCCTTGCTGCTTGGTGTGCGCATAAAGCTCGATAAGCCGTGGGCGCCCGTCGGTCTTCCCCTGGCAAGCTGCGGCGTCGAGATCGAGCGCGTGCGCTAACCGGTTCTAATACGTCTCTATGGGTGGCTGCTTGAGTCGCTGAGAAAGTGCTCTATTGTTGGGGCAGTATGTGTCGAGCAGGACGTGGAACCGCTGGTTGTGGCTTGGCTCGAGCAAGTGGACGAGCTCGTGGGCGACAACCATGTCGAGGCATTCGATGGGATAGGCGGCAAGTTCGCGTGCGATGCGAATGGCTCCGGTCTTGGGCGTGCATGATCCCCAACGCGTTTTCATGCTGCGTACGGAAACGCGGGATACGGCGACACCCATTGCGATTTCGTATGCGTGCACCATATCGCGCAGTGCCGATGTGACCTCGGACGTATAGAGCTGGTCAATATGGGCTTGGATCTCACTGGGCGTTAAGCCGTCGAGGGTCGCGTTCCACTTGGCCTGCGGACGTCCGTTTGGTTCGTCGGTACCCATAAAACTTGCGAAGGTAGCCTGCTTGGGCCGCGGTGCGGGTGATGCAAAGTTATGATCGAGTGCATCCTGTACCGTGATGGGCTTGCCCCAAAGTGCAATGATGGACGAGGGACTGAGCGGCTCTCGCGCCGTCGCCTGACGTTGCTCGCGCTGGGCACGTCGGCTGATAATCCAGGCGCTGTTGCGCTTCACAAACGCTTCAATACGCTCGCGGCTGGCGCCAAGTGGTGCGCTGGCGTGGACCTCGCCGCTCGATGTGACGCGTAGGTTGAAGTTCTTGACGCACTTTTTGGTAACGACGACGGGGATGGGCGTCCCATCCGGTCGGGATACGGAAATCGTAAACTGCTGCGTCAAAAGCGGTCCTTCAGATTGGGGACGGGCCGGCATGTCGACCGTTCGGCATGCCGGCTCGCTCAGGGGATGTGAAATTAATAACGCTCGAAGAAGGCAAGGGCATTATCGCTGCAGAGCTTCTGCATCACGGTCTTGCCAAAGTGCTTGGAGAGCATGTTCTGGAACTCGGGCATCTTGCTGGCATCGGAGAGGAAGGCGGGCACCGTGGCACCGTCCCAGTCGCCGCCGAGCGCGATGACGTCCTCGCCGCCCAGGTCGAGCCAGTGCTCGATATGTGCCGCCAGCTGGTCGAAGGTGACGTCTGCGGCGGTCTTGTCGGTTGCGTCGTTGGAAAGGAACTCGCTGCAGTAGTTGAGGCCGACGATACCGCCCATGTCGCGAATGGTGCGGAACTGGTCGTCGGTAAGGTTGCGTTTGACGCCGCAAACCGCACGGGAGTTGGAGTGGCTGGCGACGAAGGGACGTGTGGCGTGGGCGACAACCTCGTCAAAGCACTCATCGTTGAGGTGGGAGACGTCAAGCACCATGCCGGCGTGCTCCATCTGCGTAAGTGCCTCGATGCCGGCGGCGGTGAGGCCGGTGTGGGTATCGTGTCCGCTCGCGAGCGGTCCCTGCGCATTCCAGCTGAGCGATGACATGAGTACGCCCAAGCTCTTGAGCACCTCGATCAACGCGGGGTCCTCGGCAAAGAACGTGGCGTTTTCGATGGTGTGGATGCAGGCGACCTTGCCGTCTTTGAGCGCGGGGCGAATGTCTGCCGCGCTGCGTACGTTGACCATGCGGTCGTGGTTGAGCATTGCCTGGCCGCTCATATGCGCCATGATCTGCGCCTGGAAGCGCGCGGCGTGGGCGGTGGGAATCTCATCGGGGACAAACGTGGCGAAGCACTGTGCCCATGGCGTGTTGCCGATCTTTGCGAGCGAGATGGCGCAGGCGTTGCCCTCGATGAGGTCGAAATCTTGCGGATGCGTTTCGTCGCCGGGGAAATAACCGTCGGTGCCGGCGGTAAAGCGCAGGTCGAGATCGAGCGTGGCCCAGCCGATGCGGTCGGCGGTGTCGCAGTGTAGGTCAAATACGGGATATGCCATGGTTCCTCCGGTTGCAGCGTTTCTTTGCAAACTGTCATTGAATTGTATGACTAGGGTATAGTTAGCGCCATATGTTCACGGCGGCCCGCGTTGTGCGCCGCCCTTATCACGGAGGTTACCATGTCCAACCAGGGCAAGAAGGTCAAGACTCATTATCGCGGCACGCTCGACGACGGCACGCAGTTCGATAGCTCCTACGATCGCGGCGAGCCGCTGGAGTTCACCTGCGGCGCCGGTCAGATGATCAAGGGCTTCGACGCCGCTGTTGTCGACATGCAGGTGGGCGAGAAGAAGACCGTGCACATTCCTGCTGCCGATGCCTACGGCGAGCACAATCCCGAGATGGTTATTACCTTCCCGGCCGAGCAGGTTCCCAACATCGAGCAGATCGAGAAGGGCATGAAGCTCTTCCTGTCCACGCCGAGCGGCATGCCCGTCCCCGCCGTCGTCATCGACGTAACGCCCGAGGCCGTGACGCTCGATGCCAACCACGAGCTTGCCGGCAAGGACCTCAACTTTGATATCGAGCTCGTCGAGGTCGAGGACTAGGCTATGCCTGTGAATCTGGTTTCGACAGCGTGTCTCGGAAATCTCAACGACCCGTCCTATGAGCTTTTGCTTCGCCGGGAGCTGGGCGGTGTCTTTGAGGTCGATGAGCTACTACTCGATTGGGACCAGGCCGATGCCCGCACATTTGTGGGCGTGACGGAGCTGGGGCGTACGGTCGATATTCGGCTGGGCGCTGCCGATGGCGATCGCCTTGCCGATGGCGATGTGCTCGCCATCGACCGTTCGGGCATGGTGCCCGTGGCGGTTGTCGTGCGCCTGCGCAGTGCCGAGGTTTATTTGGTCGAAGTCGACCGCATGGACCCGATTGCGCTCGCGCATGCGTGCTGGGAGATCGGCAATATGCACGCGCCGCTTTTCCGAGGCGATTCGGACGAGTATACCGTGCGCATGTATACGCCGGTGCAGCCTGTTTTGGGCCGCATGCTCCGGGGCGTCGAGGGCGTTTGGCTCTCGGTGGTTACCCGTGAACTCGATGCGGACCGGCGCTTTGCGTCGAGTGCGGCGGATGCCGTTGTGAGTATGGCTCCCGACTTTACGATCGTAAAAAAGGCGCGCGGTTAACGTGCGTATGAGTAAGACGGACTTTGAGAGGCAGCTATTCAAAGTCCGTCTTACTGTTGATGAGGTGCTTTGGGGGGAAAGCATATGGGTCTTGAGGGAATCAAGCTGATTGCATGCGATTTGGACGGCACGTTGCTGCATCGGGGGGAGCGCGAGCCGCGTTCCGAGGCCTTTGAGCTCATCGATGAACTGCATCGTCGCGGTATCGTGTTTATGCCGGCGAGCGGTCGTCAATATGCGAGCTTGCGCTATCTGTTTACCCCGGTGGCCGATGAGCTCGCCTATGTATGCGAGAACGGAGCCCTGGTGATGAGCGAGGGGCGTGCCGTTGTCAAGCGTTCCATGGAGCGTAGTCTTGCTATGGATATCGCGAATGCCGTGGTTGCGTATCCCCATGCCGACGTGACCCTTTCGTGTGAGGGACACCTCTACACCATGAGCGGCAACGATGCGTTCGTCGACCATTTGCGCTATGAGGTCCACTGCGATGTGGCGGTGGTCGACCGCCCCGAGGACATCGACGAGGACGTCATTAAGATCGCCTTCCAGACGCCCGAGGTGGATCAGCCGGCGGCCCTGGAGTATTTCGAGCGCCTCTTTAGCGACCGTGTTGACGTGATGACGTCGGGAACCGAATGGACGGACTTTATCGGTTTCGGTTCGGGCAAGGGCTCCGCGCTTGCCGACTACGGTCGTGCCCTGGGTATTTCGCCCGATGAGATGATGGCGTTTGGCGATAACGAAAACGACCGCGACATGCTCAACGTCGTGGGCCATCCCTATCTGATGGAGAGCTGCAACCCCTCTATGCGTGGCATCAACGACCGCGTCCGCTACGTGCGCACGGTCGAAGAAGAACTGCGTCGTCTACTTGCCGAGTAGGCATGCCCCAAACATCTACCGGCAGTCGGGGCAGAGACCCTCGAAGATGGTGTAGTGCGACGTGACGTGCCAACCGATTTGCTTGGACGCCTCGGCGTCGAGCTGGGCATCGAAGGGGAGCGGCACGTCGATGACGCGGCTGCACGAGGTGCAGATGATATGTGCGTGCGGCTCGATGGTGCGATCAAAGCGACTCCCGCCCGGCGTCTTGATCGAGAGGATTTCTCCGGCATCTGCCAAGAGATTGAGGTTGCGGTAGACCGTGCCGCGGCTGATCTTGTCATCCTGTTCGCGCACGGCGTTATAGATTTCGTCGGCGGTGGGATGGTTATAACTTTGGCGCACGGCGTCAAGAACCAGCTTTCGCTGCCTGGTATTCCTTCTTTGCACCGCCATGCGCCTCGCCTCTTTTCTATTAACGGTCGTAGGTAAATGATACCGTATTTAGCACACAATACTAATAATGAGGACTGAAACCGTCTTCATTGGCAAGTGGGGCTCGGGCCTGGGCGTCTACGAGGCGAAAACGCGTTCCCATGCACTCGTAGGAGGCATGAAGCGCCTCGAGATGAGATAGGATGTTTGCCGGAGCTCCCTGTATCTCCATCTCGACTGAGCCGTCTTCCATGTTACGCACCCAGCCGGTGAGGGAGCGTGCCTGCGCGAGGTTGGTGTTGGTAAAGCGAAAACCAACGCCTTGGACTTGCCCCGTCCAGTGCAGGAAATAGCGCAGGGGAGTGTCTTGAGTGGCCTCGTCGCTTGCGAGTACGGTAAGCCTGCGGCGCAGCTCGAGCTCGAAGTTTGATGGTTTTTGAGGCTCTCGACTGCCGCCGGTGACGCTGGAGAAGAACGTATCGAAGAGGCCCATCGCTATGCCTGCTTGCCTGCGTCGGCCGGGAAAGTAATGCCGGCCTGCTGGCGCACGGCATCCATGATGCGCAGTGAGACGAGCGTGACATCGCGGTAGTGGCCAAGCTCGTGGCGTCCCGCCGGGGTCTCCCAAATCTCTTCCTTAACGTTATCGATGCCGCCGATGGCGGTGATAAAGTCTGTGAGTTCGTATTCCATAGTGTTGCTCGATTTGGGCAGGTCGAGCACGCGGCCGTTCTCGTCCTGTTCGCGCGGTGCCTCGGTCGCCGAGCCGCGTACGACGTCGCCGCGATAGTCGATGCGGACGTTGCGGGGCGTGGACAGATGGTCGATCTGGATAGTGCCACGCTCGCCTTCTATCTGCGAGGGCAGCAGGTCATTCGTAATTTTGGAGTGCGCGAGCTCGACGGAGATGCGGCCACCGCCGTAGCTGGCGAGGATGGAACCGCAGCCGTCGATGGGGCCGTGCGTGAGCTGTCGCGTGGTGGGGTCGAGCAGAGTAGTCATGCTCGTAAGGCCGGAGGGCATGCCGAAAATCTCGACCATGGGCTCGACGGTGTAGACGCCAATGTCCATGAGGGAACCCGATGCCATATTGCAGTCGAAGATATTGGTGGCGCGTCCCGCGAGAATCTCGTTGTAGCGCGAGGAATACTTGCCAAAGCGCAATGAGGCGCGGCGGATGGGGGCGATCTCGCCCAGGGCGTCCTCGATGGCGTGGAAGGCGGGATCGTGGAGGGGACGCATGGCCTCGAGGGCCACGACACCTGCTGCCTCGGCAGCGCGGAAGACTTCCAGCGCCTGCGCTTCGGTGGCGCAGAAGGGTTTCTCGACGATGACGTGCTTGCCACCGGCGATGCAGGCAAGGGCCTGCTCGTAGTGAAGTGCGTTAGGGCTGCCGATATAGACGGCGTCGACGTCGACGGCTGCCGCAAGCTCATCGAGTGACGTAAAGTTTCGCTCGCCACCGCGCTCGGCGGTAAAGGCAGTACCGCGATTGGCGTCGCGTGAAAGCGTGCCCACAAACGCGGCTTGGTCGTTGGCGTTGACGACTTGGATAAAGTCGTCGGTGATCATGGATGTGCCGATGGTCGCGATGCGCAGCATACGTCCCCCTTGCGTTGTTTGGTCTACAGGATGAGTGTAGCGCGTGGGGATATAAAGCTGCGCGAAAACGCTATTACAGGTCGCTCTCGTTAAAGCCGGTGTCGATATCGAGGTTGCTGCCGTCGGCCGCCGTGGTTGCGAGCTCATCGCAGCGCTCGTTGAGCTCGTGGCCGGCGTGACCCTTAACCCAGATGAACTCAACCTTGTGCTTACTTTTGGCGGTGAGTAGGCGCTCCCACAGGTCGCGGTTCTTGACGGGCTGCTTGTTGGCGGTTTTCCATCCGCGCTTTTTCCAGCCGTCGATCCAGTGCTTGTTGAAGGCGTTGACGACGTACTGCGAATCGGAATGGACTTCGACCTCGCAGGGGCGGTTGAGCGCCTCGAGCGCCACGATGACCGCCATGAGCTCCATGCGGTTGTTGGTGGTCTTGGCGTAGCCGCGCGAAAGCTCGGAGGTGAAGGTCTTGCCGGCGGGGTTGGTGTATTTGAGCACGGCGCCGTAGCCGCCGCGTCCCGGATTTGATCGGGCCGAGCCGTCGGTATAGATGATGACCTTCACATGGTTCCTTTCGTTGGGTACGTTTCGTGTGAGTGACCATTGTAGCGCCGCGTTCGTCGAGGGCTAGCAATCTACGATTTCTACCCCGTCTTCCGACAGTTAGTTGGCATGGATGATGCGGTTGAGCTCGTCGAGGTATTGCTGCAAGAGGGGAGAGGGCTTGCGCTCGTCGTGCATGATATAGCCTACGTGCATCGTTGGGGCGTCTGCTAACGGGATCGATGCCATACCCCATTGCATTTCATTGGAGAGGACACCGGTCGACAGGGTGTAGCCGTTCGACGTGATAAGTAGGTTAGTAAGTGTTCCGCGGTCCGAGATTCGTATGTTGCGGTCGCAAGGGATATAGCTAAAAGGTTCCTCGGCGTAATAGAAGGAGTTTGAGGTTCCCTGCTCAAAGCTGTAGCGCGTATATGGTGTGAGGTCGGCAAGGGACAGCTGAGGGCGGCGTGCGAGCGGGTGGCGCTCGCTAACGAAGACGTGGACCGTCGCGTCGAATAGGGGATGGAAGCTCGCGCGCGCATCGGCGAAGGCCTTCTGCAGGACGCGGGCGTTAAAGTCGTCCAGATAGAGGATGCCGATGTCGCTGCGAAACGCGCGGACGTCATCGATGATCTGCGATGTGGTGGTCTCGCGCATGATGAACTCGAACTTGCTGTCGCGGCAGCGCTCGACTACGTTGACAAAGGCCTCGACCGAAAAGGCGTAGTGCTGGGCGGAAATGGCGAGGCGGGCTTGCGGGGTACCGCCGTCCTCGTAGCGGGCCTCAAGCATGTCGGCCTGCTCTACGACCTGGCGTGCATAACCCAAAAGCTCGGTGCCGTCGTTGGTGAGTGCAACACCGCGGCTAGAGCGCGTAAAGATTTCGATATGAAGTTCCTGTTCCAGGCTTTTGACGGCGTTGGAGATATTGGACTGTGCGGTATAGAGGCGCTGAGCTGCGGCGTTGATCGAACCGGACTCTGCCACGGCGATCAAAAAGCGAAGCTGCTGGAGGGTCATCGGCGCCCGTCCTTTCGATAGTTATCTATAAAACAGATAACAAGTTAGCGCTTTTAAGTGATTGACCGAGCGAAACAATGCCCGTACTATTCAAAACACACAAAGGCGGTAGGTAATTAAACCGACCACGGAACCGGGATGCGAAAGGAGGCCTGCATATGAATTGCTTACCAAGACGAATGCCGGGCTCCTGTTTGCGCCCGTCGGCGTGATCAGGAGACAGCGACTTACTTCTCTCTTTTTATTTACTTTTGTTCGATCAAGGAGATCATCATGAGCCAGTTCATCAACAACCCCGAGCACACCTTTGGTTTCGATACCCTGCAGCTGCACGTTGGCCAGGAGAGTGCCGATCCTGCATCCGACTCCCGTGTCGTGCCTATCTACCAGACCACGAGCTATGTGTTCCGCAACTCCCAGCACGCCGCCGACCGCTTTGGTCTTGCCGACGCCGGAAACATCTACGGCCGTCTGACCAACTCCACCCAGGGCGTCTTCGAGGATCGTATCGCCGCGCTCGAGGGTGGCGTGGCAGGTCTTGCCGTCGCCTCCGGTGCTGCTGCCATCACCTATACCCTGCAGGCTCTTGCCCAGGCCGGTGACCACGTGGTGGCTCAGAAGACCATCTACGGTGGCTCCTACAACCTGCTGGAGCATACGCTCTCCCAGTTTGGCGTCGAGACCACCTTCGTCGATGCCCACAACCTGGACGAGGTCGAGGGCGCCATCAAGGACAACACCACGGTCATCTATCTCGAGACGCTCGGCAACCCCAACTCCGACATCCCCAACATCGACGCCATCTCCGAGATCGCCAAGAAGCACGGTCTGCCGGTTGTCGTCGACAACACTTTCGGCACCCCGTATCTGTTCCGCCCGCTGGAGCATGGTGCCAACATCGTCGTCCACTCCGCAACCAAGTTCATCGGCGGCCACGGCACCTCGCTGGGCGGCGTGATCGTCGACGGCGGTAACTTCGATTGGAAGGCGAGCGGAAAGTACGCGCAGATCGCCGAGCCCAACCCCTCCTACCATGGCGTCTCGTTTGCCGAGGCTGCCGGTCCCGCCGCCTTCGCAACCTATGTCCGCGCCATCCTGCTGCGTGACGAGGGCGCCTGCATCAGCCCGTTCAACGCCTGGGTCCTGCTCCAGGGCACCGAGACTCTGTCGCTGCGCGTTGACCGTCATGTCGAGAACACCAAGAAGGTCGTTGAGTTCCTGGCTGGTGACAGCCATGTTGCCAAGGTGAATCACCCGAGCCTGCCTGAGCACCCCGATCACGAGCTCTATCAGAAGTACTTCCCCAACGGCGGTGCCTCGATCTTTACCTTTGAGATTAAGGGTGGCCAGGAGGCAGCTTGGAAGTTCATTGATCATCTGCAGGTGTTCTCGCTGCTCGCCAACGTGGCCGACGTCAAGTCGCTCGTCGT
The DNA here is from genome assembly GCF_015548375.1 of Collinsella aerofaciens. GTDB lineage: Bacteria > Actinomycetota > Coriobacteriia > Coriobacteriales > Coriobacteriaceae > Collinsella > Collinsella aerofaciens_AB. Next base: position 206,723 of record NZ_JADMWW010000001.1, on the reverse strand, counting down.
GCACCCGGCTACCACCACGCACTCCCAGCTGTCTGCCGAGGAGCTCGCCGAGCAGAACATCACGCCCTCCACGATCCGTCTTTCCATCGGTACCGAGAATGCCGAGGATATCATTTGGGATCTGAAGCAGGCCTTCGCCGCGCTGGACGAGTAAGGCGACTTGTGCAAGGACCCCTTGCGACTCGATAGGTATAACTGTATAAAATGCCTGCTCAAGGCGCCTGTGCGAACAATGGTTGCACAGGCGCCTTTTTTGCATAGAGAGGGCGCAAAAACAGGGTTTTTGACACGCTTTATGCATTCGAGTTGTGGAAAACTCCTGTTGAGAGGATGTGAGTTTTACGCAATTGACGTGCGCCTTTTAAGTAAAACCGCAGGTCGCGATTTGCTCGGGGTACTATGCAGCGCGATCGAATCACACGCAGCTCAAACGCAGCAAAAACGCACTACGGAGGTTTCCAGCTACATGAGGATTGATTCACGAAAACCGAAAGCCGCCGCCCTTTCCGCCGCTCTGACCGTGGCACTTTTGGCGGGCGCCGGTGCAACTGATGCCCACGCCGCAACACTGTCCGATACGGTTGGATCTACGCCGTCCGAGACGACGCTGGTGCAGCCCGTTGACTATCGCGGCGATGGTTATGGTTCCATGCAGGAGTGGAACGCCTCGATGGAGGCCAAGCGCGATTCCCTGGAGATGCGCGCTCAGATCATCATGAACATGTACGGTGACTATGCCACCGATGACGAGCGCGCTGTGCTGCAGGGCTGTATCGATGGCGCGGGCAGTCTTTTGACGATGGAGGAGGTCGACGCGAAGTCGACCGAGCTCGACGAGCTGCGCACTGCACTTGAGGATGCCAAGCGCGAAGCGCTCGAGGTTGCTGCCGCCGAGGCGGAGGCTGCCGAGGCCGCCCAGGCTTCGTACTACAACGCCGGTTACACTCCGTCCTACGCGTCTGCCGCGTCCTACGCGAACGGATCGGGCCTGACGCGCTCTGCGGGTGTCAATAACTACAACGGTCGCCGCGAGACCTATTACAGCAGCAATGTGCTTTATCACTATCGCACGGGCGAATGGACTCAGGATTCTGAGGGCTTCTGGCGCGATTCCGACGGCTATTACGTTGTTGCCGCGGGCGATATGGCCCAGGGCTCGACCTTTACGGGCTCCAAGGGTGATTGCAAGGTCTATGACTCCGGCTGCGCTGCCGGAACCACCGATTACTACACCGGTTGGTAATTTTTCTGCATCACGGATATTTGGCGGACGGGCGTCTTTACCGAGCTTTAGGGCAACGTAAGGACGTCCGTTCTATGTATGCGTTTGAGTTAACAGAGCCCTTACCGTGGCGGTACGCTGGGCGTATGGATGCGGGGCACACTGGTTCTTGAGAAATAAGGTCTTTCTCTTGGAGGAAGTGGTCTTGTGAATGCTCGAGATATCGCCGTTGCCGCCGTCGCGTTGATGCTTGGCTGCCTTGGTCCCACGGCCGCGCTCGTCGCGGGCATTCAGGGGACATGCGGGGCTGCTCCTATCGTGGTCGGCGCGCTGATCGCGGCCACGCTGCTGGGAAGTGCAGGTGTAGTCCTTTGTCGCGACGATGAGGACCAGGCGTCGGAGTCGCAGCTCTAACCGTTGTGAAGCTGATTTTTGGCCAAAGATGAAAAAGGAAGCCGCCGCGAGGGGAGTGCCCCTTGCGGCGGCTTTGCCATTGGATCTGCTGGCTACAGTATGCCGAGCACTACCAGCTGCTTTCTATTTCGCGAATCCTCTGGTAGAGCCAATCGTTTTGCGGCACTTGGATATCGTGTTTGGCGGCCAGGCGGCAAATGGTGCCCGCGAACTCCTCGACTTCGGTTTTTCGTTGTGCGATGCGGTCCTGCGCCATCGAGGGCATACCGGCGAGGTCGATTCCCTCGATGAGGTGCACCATTTGCGTCAGGTCTGCCTCGGTCAGCTCAACGCCCTCGGCGTTGGCAACCGCAAGCGTCTCGCGCATGGCGGAGACAAAACAGCGGCGCTGCTCGGAGCCCGGCTCCGTGGCGCTTCCGTAGGTCCCGCCGTAGGCCATGCAGGTCTGGTTGATGCCGTCGTTGAGCATGAGTTTGGCCCACATGCGGTGCGCAATGTCGCTCTCGACGGTATGGGCGATGCCGCAGCGCGTATAGAGCTCGTCGATGGCGGTAACAGTTGCGGGCTTGGTGCCCGCTGCCGCGCCAAAGCGAATCTCGCCCGCATTGGTAAAGGTGAGCTCTCCGTTGAGGAACACGGCGTCCATGCCTTGGCAGATACCCAGGACGGTGTGCTCCCAGCCAAAGCGCTCGGCAATCTTTTGCTCGCTCGTAATGCCGTTGCACAGCGAGGCGATGAGCGTGTTGGGTCCCACGACACGCTCCATAGTCTTGAGTGCTTGGTCGAGACCGGTGGTCTTGACCGTCAGGATGACCAGATCGGCGGGCGCTGCCTCGCTGGCGCGGACGGACGTGAGATCGCAAGGCTTTCCGTTGACGGTGAGCACATCGCCCGCGTGACGCTCAAAACGGGCGTCATCCATAACGTATTCGACGGCGTCATTGCCGAGGGCCTTGGCAATCATGCTGCCGTAGAGCAGGCCGACGCCGCCCTTGCCGATAAAGGCGACCTTGTTGATCTGCATGTGAATCATCTCCTCATATAAAAGGCGCCCGCGTAAGGGGCGCCTGATGGATTGTATGCTGCCGGGGTGATTGATGGGTGCGCGGGGCGGCTGTTATAAAAAAGAAACGTTTGCCTGGACGTTACACTGCGGGGCAGACCGCAAAGACGCGGGCGGGGTATCCGACGCCATCGCGGACCTTGGGGAAGGTGCAGAAGATGACGGCGCTCGTGGCTGGAAGCTCGTTTAGATGGTCCATGACTTCGATCTGATAGCGGTCGACCGAGAGGATGTATTGCTCGCCGGGGTAGGGGTAGGCGTCCTCGCGTGTGGTCACGCTCGTCTCCTTTCATCGGGCTTTTTGCTGATGTTAAAGCGGTGCCGTGACGGCTCGATTTCTGCTGCGTTACGATACGTTCTCGATTGCGATTCCACGATGTTTCGGCTGCGTGACCATTGTGTTTCGCCTTGCCGGGGCGCTGATGGCGAAGGGAGGGGCCGTGCAATATCGCGTTGACCCCAAAAGCGGCAACCGTATCTCGGCGTTGGGGCTGGGCTGCATGAGGTTTCCCGGTGCGCCGGGACGCCCGGATGCGAAGACTGCCGACGCCATCATCTCCCGTGCGGTGGAGCAGGGGATTAACTACCTGGACACGGCCTATCTCTATCCCGGTAACGAGGCGTGCGTGGGTGCGTCGCTTGAGCGCCTGGGCTTGCGCGACCAGGTTTTGCTCGCAACCAAGCTGCCGCATGCTTCGTGCAAATGCGCGGAGGATTTCGATCGGTTCTTCGACGAGCAGCTGCGTCGCCTGCGGACCGACCGTATCGACTATTACCTCATGCACAACATTACCTCGCCCGCCCAGTGGGAACGTGTGGTGGCGTTGGGCATCGAGGACTGGATCGCGCATCAAAAGGCGGCGGGGCGCATTCGCCAGATTGGTTTTTCGTACCACGGCAGCGCGGCTGACTTCCTTACGATGCTTGACGCATATGACTGGGATTTTTGCCAGATCCAGTACAACTATGCCGGCGAGCATTACCAAGCGGGAACGGCGGGACTCATGGCCGCCGCCGAGCGAGGCCTCGCGGTGTTTGTGATGGAGCCGCTGCTGGGCGGGCGTTTAGCGGGCAAGCTGCCGCCACGGGCCCGCGCTGTGCTCGATAGTGCCCGTGACCCGCATTTGCGCACTCCTGCCGCCTGGGGTCTTTCGTGGGTGTGGAATCATCCTCAGGTGACGATGCTGCTTTCGGGTATGACCGATACCGCGCAGGTGGATGAGAACGTGGTGTTGGCCGATCGGGCCCTGCCGGATTCGATGACAGCTACTCAGCTCGACACGATCGCGCACGTGCTGGATGAGTTTGAAAAATCGAATCGCGTGCCCTGCACGGGATGCGGCTATTGCATGCCGTGCCCTAAAGGCATCAATATCCCTGGATGTTTTGCCGCCTACAACGCGAGTTATGCGCACAGCTGGTTTACGGGTCTATCGCAGTACTTTACGGCGAGCGCGGTGCGTACAAGCGAGGCCAAGCTGGTGAGCAATTGCGTCAAGTGCGGCAAATGCGCGCGCCACTGCCCACAGCATATCGATATCCCCGAGCGTCTCGATGACGTGCGCCGACGTTTCCAGCCTGGCCCCGTGACGGCAGTGCTTAAGGCCTTCGGCAAAACGCGCTCCTCATGACCCTTTTATAACTTGCGGTGGAATAGTTCCTGTTTGCGGCAGAATAAGGCATCAACAGGAACTATTTCACCGCAACTGATGGGAGGCTATCGTGGGTGACCGAGGTTTACGTAATGATTCGCGTGAGGTTCGTTGGGGCGTTTTGGGCGCTGGGCGCATTTCGCATCGATTTGCATCGTCGCTCAAGGAGGTGGACGGGGCACGGCTTGTGGCTGCCGCCGGTCGCACTCCTTCGCATGTTGAGGAGTTTTGCAGGGCGTTTTCGATTGATGCCGTGCACAGTTATGCCACAGCTGACGATAACGGCGATGCGGCTTATGATGCGTTGATTGCCGACCCCGATGTCGACGTAATCTACTTGGCTCTTCCGCATGGCATGCATGCGCATTGGGTCTGTCGGGCACTACGCGCGGGAAAGGCCGTGCTGTGCGAAAAGCCGGCCGTTTTGAATGAAGAAGAGGCCCATGCGATCGCCTCCGTTTCCCGTGAGCGCGGCGTGCTGTTTATGGAGGCGATGAAGAATCGGTTTTGCCCGATGCGCACTCGCGTGAAGGACTTGCTTGCGTCGGGTGAGCTCGGCCGTATCGTTTCGATCGAAAGCGTGCAAAAACTTGATTATGGTGAGCCCCCTTCGAGTTATCTGCTCGACCCGTTGCAGGGTGGCTGTCTATATGACATGGGCTGCTATGCGGTCGGGTGGTTTGATGATCTGCTTGCGGGTGCGTGCGATGTTTCGTCTCGTGAAGTTTGCTGGCGTGACGTATCGGACGGCCGCGTTGATTGGGTCGACGAGATTCGTATGAGCGTCGGCGGCATACCCATTCATATGGCGTGCGACGGCAAAGCTGCATATGAAAGCCGCTTAACGATTGACTGCGAGCGAGGCTCGTTGGAAATCGAGCGCCTCCATCGTCCCGAGCTCGCCTATGTGAAGTACTCCGACGGACGAATGCTCGAAATAAATGCCCCGTTTGAGGTCGATGATTTCTACGGCGAAATCCAGCATGCGACCCAGCTCATCCGGGCGGGGAAACTCGAGAGTCCCGTCATGCCCCTTGCCGCCACACAGCGCTGTGCGCACATCATCGATGCGATTCGCTTGAAACTTTAGGGCGTGGGGGCATGGCGCCAGCGCTTGGAATGCCTGGAGGCCTTTGCTCCTGATGCCCCTTTTATAACTTGCGGTGGAATACGGTCTGTTTGCGCCAAAATAAGGCACCAATAGACCGTATTTCACCGCAACTGATGAAGGGGAGCTGGAGATGCTGACGATCGGGTGTCATCTTTCGACGACGAAGGGCTATCGGGCAATGGGGGAGACGGCGTTGTCCATTGGCGCTAATACCTTTGCGTTCTTTACGCGCAACCCGCGCGGTGGCAAGGCAAAAGAACTTGACATGGATGACGTGGCGGCTCTGCGCGAGCTTATGTCGCAAAACGACTTTGGACCGCTGGTGGCGCATGCCCCGTATACCTACAACCCCTGTTCTGCCAAAGAGCGGGCGCGCGAGTTCGCCTTGGAGGCTATGGCAGAGGACCTGCGGCGCATGGAGGCGCTGCCCGGCAACTACTACAACTTCCATCCCGGTGCGCATGTGGGGCAGGGCTCCGACGCCGGCATTCAGATGATTGTCGACGCCCTGTGTCAGGTGATGTTTGAGGGGCAGCAGACGACGGTGCTGCTCGAGACCATGGCAGGAAAGGGTACCGAGGTGGGCCGTAGCTTTGAAGAGCTGGCGCGCATCATTGAGGGCGTTGCTGCCGAGCGCCCCGAGCTGTCGGCCAAGCTGGGCGTTTGCCTAGACACCTGCCATGTGAATGACGCCGGCTATGACATCGTCCACGATCTTGACGGTGTGCTCGACGAGTTCGATCGTGTGGTGGGTATCGAGCGCTTGCATGCCGTACACATCAACGATTCGAAGAACCCCTGTGGCGCCCATAAAGATCGTCACGAGTGCATCGGCAAGGGCTACCTGGGTAGTGAAGAGTTTGGTGGAGGTATGCAGGTTATGCAGAATATTGTATCGAATGGCCGCTTGCGCGCATTGCCATTCATTTTGGAGACACCGAACGAACTTGCAGGTTATGCGGCTGAAATCAAACTGTTAAGGTCGTTGCAGCAGTAATGACTGTCATAAAGTGGAGTGCTCCATTCACGTTATGGGTTTGTTTCAATCAGTTTTCTAATTGCAGTTTCGCATTTACGGGTGCATAATATCCAACAGTTTTTGCAGACCTCTGAATCAAACGGGGTCACCGGAAGGAGACTGATTATGAAGCTCAAGAAGCTTGGCGCATTTGCCGCCACGGGCGCCATGGCGCTCGCCCTCGCACTGACGGGCTGTGGCTCGTCCAACGCCACCTCTGGTTCCGATGCCGGTTCCAGCAGCTCTGACGACGCTAAGGTCGAGAAGGTCGACGGCTCCAAGGAGTATGCACTCGTCAAGGACGGTACGCTGACCGTCGGCACCTCTGCCGAGTACGCTCCGTTTGAGTACAAGGATGACAACGGCGACTACCAGGGCTTTGACCTTGAGCTCATCAAGGCTATCGGTGACAAGCTGGGTCTGGATGTCGAGTACGTCAACAACGACTTCGACACGCTGGTTCCGGGCGTCGCTTCGGGCGCCAAGTATGACGTCGCCATCGCGGCTATCACCGACACGCCCGAGCGCGAGAAGGAAGTCACTTTCTCCGATTCCTACTACATGGACGATCAGGCTATCGTGACCAAGGTCGATAACACCGACATTACGGCCGATAACTACAGCGAGAAGCTCAACAACGCCGACGCTACCATCATCGTCCAGTCTGGCTCGACCGCCGAGGCCTTTGCCCAGGAGAACTTCCCCAAGGCCAAGATCGTCCCCTACAAGGACGCCACCGAGTGCTTCAGCGCCCTGCAGTCCGATAAGGGCGATGCCGTAGTCACCAACCGCTCCGTTGCCAGCCAGCTGACCGCCGAGCAGTTCAACACCTGCCAGACCATCAAGCAGATCAGCACCGGCGAGGAGTACGCCATCGCCATCAACCAGGGCAACACCAAGCTCAAGGACGACATCAACCAGGCCATCAAGGATCTGACCGACGACGGTACCGTCGACGCCCTCATGGCTAAGTACAATATCAAGTAAAATAGCTACTTGATTGCGCGCGGGCCCTTTCCGTTTTGGCGGAGAGGGCCTTTGCGCTTCTCTTGACGGAGAGCGTATCCGTCTCGTTTTGCCGGCAACTTCTACGATAGGAGCCACCTTGTCTCGACTGAACAAAGGGGCCGCTGAGCAGCGTTTTCCACTGCCCTCGATGCTCCAAAAGCTGGCCTGTGCCCTGGCTGTGGCGCTCGCCCTGGTATGCGCGGGGGCCTGCGTGCCCACGACCGCCCAGGCGCTTGAGACCGCAAAGATTACCGCCCGACCCAATACCGGTTCGGGCAGCGCTGTGGTCGGCGGCACCGAGACGCGCATTACCTGGGAAGTTCAGGCCGATGTCGACGAGGAGCTGAGCGGTCTTTCGCTGACGTTTGTCGACGGCACGACGTTTGGTACCGATGACACGCGATTGACGATGCTCTCGGGCGAGGACCTCATGGATCGTACGCCCATGAAGCCCACGTGCAAGGCTGACGGCCAGACGCTCAAGATCGACTTTGGCGAGACGGCGCCTGCCGGCGGCTTTTTCCGTGTCGAGGTTTACGGCGTGACGTTTCCCGTCGAGGGCGGCGAAGAGGCCTTTAGCGGCACCTATACGCTCGCCGACGGTTCGACCAAGAAGATTTCCAAGATTCCTTCCGTCGAGATCAAGGGCGTGACGGCATTCGATAACTTCCTGGCCGATCTTAAGGAGCAGCCGTGGGTCGAGGCGTGGAATTCCAACATGTTCCTGCGCCTGTTCCTGAACCCGGTCATTTTGGTTCAGAGCCTGCCGATCGTCTTTAAGGGCTTCCTTATGTCGCTCTCGATCGTGCTCGTGGCATTTCCGTTGGCCATTCCCTTTGGCTTTGCGCTGTCGCTCATGCGCATTTCCAAGTCGCGTATCCTTCGTTGTCTTGCCGGCATCTATGTGAATATCATCCGCGGTACGCCGGCGTTCCTGCAGATCTACATCGCGTTCTTTGGCCTGCCGCTTGCCGGCGTCAAGGTGGACGACTATGTGCTTGGCGTTATCGTCATGGCCATGAACTCGTCTGCGTACCTATGCGAGATCTTCCGTGCCGGTATTCAATCGATCCCCAAGGGCCAAAACGAGGCTGCGCGTTCGCTGGGCATGAACGCGTTCCAGACGCTGCTCTATGTCATGATTCCGCAGACGTTCCGTAATGTTTTGCCTACGCTGACCAGCGAGTTTATCTTGCTTTACAAGGATACGTCGCTGCTTGCCGCCGTGGGTGTGGTCGAGATCGTCATGAACGCCCGTACCATCGTGGCCACGACGGGCTCCATTACACCGTACGTGGTTGCCGCCCTGTTCTATCTGGTCATCACCCTGCCGCTCGCTCGCTTGGTGAGCGGTCTTGAGGCGAGGCTTTTGGGCACGGCCGAGACCAAGAAGAAGCGTCCCGCCAAGAGCGCCGGACAGGTTGTCGCGACGCCCGCCGATCACATCGCCGGTCTGTAAGGAGGTCCTATCATGAGCGAAACCAATAACTCGAACGAGGTCGTCGTCAGCATCAAGAACCTCCAGAAGGCCTTTGGGGACAACGTGGTCCTGCGCGATATCGATCTGGATGTGCACAAGGGTGAGGTCGTTGTGGTCTTGGGCCCCTCAGGCTCGGGCAAGTCGACGATGCTTCGCTGCATCAATCGCCTGGAGCATCCCACGAGCGGCTCGATTGTCGTCGAGGGCGTGGATGTGTGTGCCAAGGGCGTCGACCTCAACAAAGTGCGCACGCACCTGGGCATGGTGTTTCAGCAGTTCAACCTGTTCCCGCACCTGTCGGTCAAAAAGAACGTCATGCTTGCGCAGCAAAAGGTGCTCAAGCGCAGCAAGGAAGAGGCCGAGAAGATCGCCGTCGAGGAGCTGACCAAGGTCGGCCTGGCCGAGCGCATCGACTTTATGCCGAGCCAGCTCTCGGGCGGCCAGCAGCAGCGCGTGGCCATCGCCCGCGCCCTGTCGATGAACCCGCACGTGATGCTCTTTGACGAGGCCACCTCGGCGCTCGACCCTGAGCTCGTGCGCGACGTTCTGGGCGTCATGCGCGACCTGGCGCACGACGGTATGACCATGATCGTCGTGACGCACGAGATGGGCTTTGCCCGCGATGTCGCCGACCGCGTCGTCTTTATGGACGGCGGCGTCATTGTGGAAGAGGGTACGCCGAGCGAGGTCTTCGACCACCCCAAGAGCGAGCGCACCAAGGCGTTCTTGGGCAATATCTCGTAGCCGCTTTATATGACTGACATAGCAGAAAACGGGAGCCGGATGTGATCCGGCTCCCGTTTTTGTTGGGACGAGAATGTGTTTTGTTGCAATGCGCGTTGCGGGCGGAGCTCATTGCCGCTAGGCGAGCTCGGCTCCAAGGGCGCGGCAGGCCGCTTCGCTCTCATCATCGGGGGCGTCGTAGCAGATGACGGAATCGACGACGTTGACGCCCTCCTCGTCGGCGTCCGCCTTCCAGTTGTCCATCCATTCGCCCTCGGCCCACGAATAAGAGCCAAAGAGGACGACCTTCTTGTCGCCGAGGGTCTCCTTGACCTCATCCCACATGGGCTGGAACTCATCATATTCAAGCTCCTCGGAACCCATGGCGGGGCAGCCGAAGGCGATAGCGTCATAGCCAGCGGCCTTGTCTGCGGAGAAGTCGGCGCAGGAGATGACCTCTGCCTCGGCGCCGGCATCGGTTGCGCCTTCGGCAACGAGGTTTGCCATGGCCTCGGTGTTGCCCGTGCCGCTCCAGTAGACGACGGCGATCTTGCTCATGTTGAGTCCTTTCAGTTGTGCGGCAGGTTGCCACGGCTTCTATGTTCTATCGGGTTGCCTGGGCAAGTTGCGCCAAGCTGTAGCCCTGCTGATAGACAAAGGTGAAGTATTGGGTGCAGGCGCGGTAGGCATCAAACGTCGCAAGTGCCTGCTCGACATTTGCGTAGACCTTCCAGGCCCCAAAGACCTTATAGTTCTCGCCGCGCTGGACGATAAACTCGTGCACGTCGTCGTAGGGATATCCTAGGAAGTAGCCTATTTCGTGCGGAAACTCGCAGGTGCAGTCGTTGCTGCAGCTAGCTTGCTGGGGTAGTGCGCATCGAGTCTGGCTACAGGCGCATTCCGCGACGTTATTACTCGCGAGCGTGATGCGTGATGCCAAATGCACAAGGCATGTCGAAAGGTCTCTCGTGTCGTAGCCTTCCGAGGCGAGCGCCGTTTTGGCGCGAGGGTCCGCGAAATAGGTGGTGAGGCTTTTGGCTCGGTACACGTACACGAGCGCTCCGCAGGGCCGCCAGACCAAAACACTCAGGTGGATGCCAAGCGGGTCAAGCTCGCGGTTGCACTGGGCGATAACGTTGAGCAGGCGTGCTCGGCGTTCTGCGATGGTTTCTGTTGCGGTCGAGCCGTCCCCGTGGGCGTAGGTGCCTGGATAGGTAAAGAGCGATGCCGGCTTGATGCCCGCGAGCGTGGGGGAGCAGTTGCGCACGACTGCTGCCTGAAACGTTGGGATGTCTATGGTTCGAGTCACGTCGCTCCTTACGGATCTAAACTGTTAGCCTAGGAAAACTTATACACGAAAGTAAGCCATGGTCAACAAAAAAGTTTGAAGAGGAAAACTAATTGACCGAACGGACATGATTTTGGGTTAAGATGGGGACACCCCATGGGGGTATCTAGATAGTGCTACTGAAAGGGGAACGCATGAGTGACTTGCTCAACCCTGCGAATCTCATCGTGCTGACCGTCATTGCCGTCGGCATGTTTTTTGGACTGCGTCGCATTGCCGCTTCGACACACGGGAAGAGTTGCTGCAGCGATGGTGCGAGCGGCAAGAAGGCCAAAAAGGTTGTGGTGGCAGACACCGACGAGTCCCACTACCCCTATCGTGAGGAACTCCTTATCGGCGGCATGAGTTGCGACGGCTGCGCCCGGAATGTGACGAATGCCCTCAATGCGCTTGATGGCGTGTGGGCTACGGTAACGTACGCGGACCACACGGCACGCGTGCGCTCGAAGCGCCCGGTTGATCGCGACACACTCGAGACGGCAGTGAGGGGTGCGGGCTATTACGTTATGAAAATGTAGGCGTTGCCCTCTCCGGTGGGTACCAGCCTCCTGCCCATTGTGACTATCGGCATCCAAAAATTTGCGCAAAAATAACCTTTAGATGCGGCAAAAGTGGAGTTTGGTGACGGTTTGCGCGGAATTCGCTACCAATCGAGCATCTATGAACCCGTCCAAAAAATTACAGGTGTATATTTATACACTGATTATTGCTGTGCTCAGATTGCAATTAACCGTGGACAGAAATGAAGAATGCTAAAACTGGGCTTTAGGACAGGGGAGGCTATAACCTTATGAGACGAGTGGGAACACTTGGCTTGGTGGCAGCGCTTGCCGCTATCTTGGTATCGCCGCTGCCGGCGCACGCCGAAGACGCATCGGGTGCCGTTACCTACAATGCGGGAAATGGGTATTCCTTTGAGAAGCTCTCGCATCCTACGGTAGGAACGTCGCAGCCGGATGGCATCGTCGACTACCAGGGTAACGGTGCCGTTGCCGTTCCGGGCGCCGATGGTAATACGGCCAACAACGAAGGCGATCGCGGCCAGAGCTACACTTGGGCGGCTGCGAGCTATGGTGACTGGCTTTATGTGGGCACCTGCTATGCGGCGATGGGCAACACGCTGACGCTCATGAACAGCACGCTGGGCGATTCCTTTGATGTCGAAACCATGCGCCTGACGCTGGAGGCCATGTTTAACGGTACCTTCTTCTATGGACAGCAGAAGGAGGACGGCACGGCCGACAAGGACAGCGGCGGCATCTTGGTCAAGATCAATACCAAGACCGGTGAGACCAAGCTGCTACTCTCTGAATCGCTCAACGGCGTCGCTCCTTTGTTCCGCAATGCCGTGAGCTATAAGGGTAAGCTCTATTTCTGCGGCAGCGTCAGGACCAATGACGGCAAAGGCGGCCTGCCTGCTGTATACGAGATCGATCCTAAGACGGATGAGTACAAAGTTGTCTATCAGGGCCTTTCGAGCATGCAGGATTACGGTGCTGCCTACAAGCAGGGCATTTCTACCGGTATCCGCGGCATGTGCGTCCATGATGGCCAGCTCGTCATCAGTAATGTGGGTAAAGACGCGAACGGTAATTTTGTGTCGACAATCCTGACGTCGTCTGACCCCTCGAAGGGCCAGGACAGCTTCACCGAGATTGCCAACTCGGAGACGCTGTTTGGCTATCCGGCGATTCGCTATCAGGACAGCATCTACGGCGGCGCCATTTGGGATATGGTCTCGTACAATGGCCATCTCTATGCGACCATCTGCACCGGTACGCCCGAGAACGCTCCCGATGATAATTCCATGCAGTCGTTTGCCATGGTCCGTGGCGACAAGAATGCCGACGGCAGCTATTCGTGGACTCCCATTGTCGGCGATCAGAAGACGGACGGTGCAAAGTACTGCTTTGGCATCGATCCTGCCCGTACCCGTTCTGGCGCTGCCAACCTCATCGTCTACAACGACTACCTCTATATCGGTGAATACAACGACGAGGAGATTGCCCTCGAGCGCATCCTGTTCAACAAATCCAACACCGAAGAGGGCGGCAAGAGCAGCATGGGTGGCGTTGACTGCTCGTTTGTGAATGCCAATCTTGAGCAGTCGGTTAACATCTATCGCATGGACAAGGACGAGAACATGGAGCTCGTCGTTGGCGATCGCACCGACATGTTCCCCGAGGGCGGTATTTCCGGCCTGACTTCGGGCTTTGGCCGAAACGAGAACCAGTACATTTGGCGCATGCAGAAGTTCGACGGCAAGCTGTATATCGGTACCTTTGATACCGCGAGCCTGCTTGAGCCGATCGGCCAGTTCTCCAATGGCGACATTATCGATATGACGCCCGAGGAAGTGGGACTCTCAGGTTCAGCGCCTTAGGGACCTGCTCAATCACCTGCTCGACAAGAAATCGCCTGACGACCCCATCGTTCCCGTGAACACGCTTGCGGACGATGATTCAAACGAGGCCGTCGAGGTCGATGATTCGAACGAAGCTGCTGAGGTTGATGATTCAAACAAGGCCGTCGATGTCGATGACGAGAAGACCGAGGTTGCTAAGGGCTTTGGCGATCTGAGCGATGCGCTGGAGGATGCCGCGGGCGGTCTTTGCGATCAGGCCGCGACGATGTCCCAGGACTTTGAGGACGACGCCGCTTATGTCCAGAAGATCGATGGCGAGATCGCGTACTTCAAGTCCTTTGCCGACCAGTATCAGGACATGCTCGATAGCTATGAGAGCCTTAAGCAGCAGTACGAGGATGCCTATGGCACCGAGCTGCCGAGCGATATTCAGGATGCGCTCGATAAGCTGCTGAGCGAGGAGAACCTCAAGAAGTTGCAGAGTGTCCTTACGTGCATGTGTTACCTGCGCGATGCCGAGCGCGGCTTTGATATGTATGTGACCGAGGACGGCGTGAACTTTACGACGCTGACGACCAATGGCTTTAACGATCCGTATAACCATGGTCTGCGCACCTTTGCGGTGACCAACCAGGGTCTGTGCCTTGGTACCGCCAACCCGTTCTATGGTTGCCAGGTCTGGATCCAGCGCAAGGAGAATTCGGAGAATCCGGTTGATCCCGGTACTCCGGATCCGACGGAACCCACCGATCCTTCGCAGCCGGGTGGCGGCGATCAGCCTGGCGGCAGCCAGACGGGTGGCAACGACCAGTCGAGCAGCACCACGACCACCGTCACGACGACCGCTAAGAAGACTCCGAAGGACGGCTCGCTGCCTCGCGCTGGCGACTCGACCCTCACGCTGGTCTTGGGATTGCTGGTTGCAGCTGCCGCAGTGCTTGGCATTGCTCTCGTCTTGCGCAAGCGTTCTCGTCGCTAGGCTCGTCCGCGTAGCTCAATGTCCTGGATATCGTCGAAGTTGATGGCGATATCCCTGAGTTTGAGCAGCTTGAATGCGGGTAACGCTTCGTCGAGAATGCCCGTGCGGCTACGATAGCCGTACGTATCGTAATAGGTGACGCGCACCAAGTCGCCGCGTTTGAGGCCCTCGAGCTTTTGCGAAAGCTCGAGGGCTTTTTCTTCCGTGAGCTCACGTTTTTGCTCGACGGTGATTTCCTGCTTGCGCACGAGTTCGTAGTATCCCGTGAGGGCGGCAAAGGGCATAAACTGTGCGGCGCGGTTGGCGCGCACGGCACCGTTGGCAGTGAGGTTGGGGTCGGCTGCGCGGCGTCTGCCCTCGGGGTCCGCCAGGCGCTCGAAGGCGGTCGGCGGGCGCATGGGCTGTTGTTTGGGTTTAGGCACGGTGTCCTCCAACTTGATCGTTGCGCTCGCGCGCGGTGGCGCCGGCGGTAAAGCTTAATCCCTTGACGAGCGCGTTCTTGCCGTACTTGCCTTTCACGGCCAGGACGGCGCGCGCCAGGTCGCGCTCGCGCTCATCGGTCTCGATATCGCTGAACAGATCGATGGTGGCAAATTCCTCGGGCACAAGATTGCTAAAGCCCAGGTTGATGCGCTTGACCGGTCGTTTGGGATCGACAGTCTGCGCCCAGAGCTCATCGAAATAGCCCATGATCTTCTTAAACGAATTGGTACGCTCGGGCAGCTTGCGCGAGGCGTTGGAGTGCGCAAAGAGCGCGGCATAGCCACCACGCGGTTTGCCACCATGCTCTCCCACAAAGATGCCATCGATTGCCTGCGCTTCGCGCACCAGGCGGCGCCGTTCGTCATCGCGCTGGACGGGCTTGGGAGCACGGGGCGCGAGCTCGGGGCCGGCGGTTGCGGTGGGTTCGATGCTCGACGTACTCGAGCGCAGGTGTCCGCATCCGTCCACATATTGTGCAGTACCGCTGGCATCAAGCCTGCGTATGTCGGCGCGCTCGCTCGCGTAGCCCACAAAGAGCGAGATGCTGTCGCAGACCACGTGCTTATCGATCAAGTCCAACACGGCGTTGTCGACCATCTCGCGCAAGACGGTGTAGGCCTGCTCGTAGGCATAGCCCTTCGAGAGCACCTGTCCTGTGGTGGTCGAAGTTGCTTGCGGGCGATAGGCTTGGATATCGGCGATGGTTGTCGGCTCGCGTCCGAAGGCGTGGTCGATGAGATACTCGGCATTGACGCCGAGCTCGTCGTAAAGCAGGTTTTCGTCGAGCGCCGCGACGCCCATCAGATCGTAGACGCCGTATTTTTCGAGTCGTGCTGCCACGCCGGGGCCGATGCCCCAGATATCGGTGATGGGACGATGGGGCCAGATTTCCTTGCGAAAGGTCTCATCGTCGAGTATGCCGATGCGGCTGGGTACGTGCTTGGCGGTGATATCGAGTGCAACTTTGGCCTGGAATAGGTTGGGGCCGATGCCGACCGTCGCCGTGATGCCGGTGCGCGCCAGGACCTCGTCGCGCAACATGCAGGCGAAGCCTTCCGCGTCGGTGTGATAGAGGTCCAGATAGGGTGTCACGTCGATAAAGCACTCGTCAATTGAGTAGACGTGAACGTCTTGCGGACTGACGTATTCCAGGTAGATACCGTAGATCTGCGCCGACACCTCCATGTAGTGCTGCATGCGCGGTACGGCCTTGATGTAGTCGATGCCGTCGGGAATCTCGAATAGGCGGCAGCGGTTGTGAATACCTAAGTCCTTCATGGCCTGCGTGATGGCGAGGCAGATGGTCGTGCGTCCGCGCGATTCGTCGGCAACGACTAGGTTGGTGGTGAGCGGATCGAGCCCACGGTCGACGCACTCGACGCTGGCATAAAACGTCTTGAGGTCGATGCAGATATAGGTGTGCTGCTCGTGCGCCATCCGTGTCCCCCCATCAAACACATGTTCTTATCGAATATCTGTTCGATAATACCCGCTCGTCCGGACATCGTCAAAACCTGTTCCTTTTTGCCAGGTATAGTCGTGCAACTGCATCGGGTTTTAACGCAGCTCTAAAGAGTGCGAAACAGCTCGGAAAACCTTGCTTCGTAGCATGAGCCTAACGATTGATACCGCCTATGCGCACGGAAGGGTTGTGGGAAAGATGGTCAATTATGGGTTTGGTATGCCGACGCGCTTGGTTGCGGATGGGGATGTGGCTCGCTGGTGCGGGCGATTGGTTGCCCACTACGCTGGCACCAAGGCACTGGTCGTGTTGGGCGGTGACAAGCATACGCGCGATGAGCTTGTCTCGGCGGCACTTGGTTCGCTCGCTCGAGCCCTACTCGAGCGTGTGCTTTTCCGCTGCGGCTCGTTTGAGGGCGACGGGGGAGACGAACTGGTCGACGAAGCCGTGGCCCTGGCGACCGACGAAGGCGTGGACTTTGTCCTGGCGATTGGCGATGCCGATGCTGCCGGCTTTGCGCGCGAACTCGCGCGTCGCATGGCGGCGCTCGATGCCGGCGAAGATGGTTTTGTCCCTTATGGATGCATTGTCTCGGAGGGCAAGGTGCCTGCTGTCGTGGGCACCGGCGAGGTTCCCGTTTTTGCCATTATCGCGCCCGAACTGCTGGAGGGCATCGGGTCTCCTCTGCGTGAGTTGCTCGGTAGCGTCTGCGCCGTGGCCTAATATTTGCCATAAAGGGATGGGTTATTTTTGGTTGGTAAAGCGTTTGACCTGCCAAAATAAGCCTGTCTCTTTTTGATCGGTTGCCGTTTGGGGGCCGATTGGCAACGCTCGCTGATTGTAGTCTTGACCTGCGCTAGAATAGTGGCATCTGAATGTCCGGGCGCATGGAGGCGTGCGCCCGTATGCTGAGGAGGACTCTATGGCAACTGTTGCCGCACCTATCGATGCTACGTCGACTGCCGCTTGGAAGGCACTCGAGGCCCATCAGGAGAAGCTCGAGGCCGAAGGTATCGACCTCAAGGCCTGGTTCGCTGCTGACGCCGACCGCGTGAACAAGCTGAGCTTTGACGCCGGTGACCTGCACTTCGATCTGTCGAAGAACCTGGTGACCGATGAGACCGTCAAGCTGCTGTGCGATCTTGCTCGCGAGGTGAAGCTCGAGGAGCGCCGCGACGCCATGTTCTCTGGCGAGCACATCAACACCACCGAGGACCGCGCTGTCCTGCACACCGCGCTGCGCCGCCCGGCAAGCGAGAAGGGCCAGCTCATCGTCGACGGCCAGGACGTCGTCGCCGACGTGCACCAGGTCCTCGATCGCATGTATGCCTTCGCCGAGCGCGTGCGCTCCGGTGAGTGGAAGGGCGTTACCGGCAAGAAGATCGAGCACCTGGTGTCCATCGGCATCGGCGGCTCCGATCTGGGCCCGGTCATGGCCTACGAGGCCCTGCGTCCCTATGCCGACGCCGGTATCGACTGCCGCTACATCTCCAACATCGATCCCAACGATCAGGCCGAGAAGCTCAAGGGCCTGGATCCCGAGACCACGCTCGTGATCATCGTCTCCAAGACCTTCACCACGCTCGAGACCCTCACCAACGCCCGCGAAGTCAAGACCTGGATGCTCGAGCAGCTCAAGGCTCAGGGCGCCATCGACGGCTCCGATGAGCAGAACGCCGAGGCCGTGGCAAAGCACTTCGTCGCCGTCTCCACCGCACTCGAGAAGGTCGAGGCCTTCGGTATCGACCCCGCCAACGCCTTCGGTTTCTGGAGCTGGGTTGGCGGCCGCTATTCCGTTGACTCCGCCGTGGGCCTGTCGCTGATCGTCGTGCTCGGCCCCGAGCGCTTCCAACAGTTCCTCGAGGGCTTCCACGCCATCGACGAGTACTTCTGCAACACGCCGCTCGAGAACAATGCCGTCGCGCTGATGGGCCTGCTCAACGTCTGGTACGTCAACTTCTTCGGTTCCAAGAGCCACGCCGTGCTGCCGTACTGCCAGTACCTGCACCGTTTCCCGGCCTACCTGCAGCAGCTCACCATGGAGTCCAACGGCAAGCACGTCCGCTGGGACGGCAGCGCCGTGACCTCCGATACCGGTGAGATCTTCTGGGGCGAGCCCGGCACCAACGGCCAGCACGCCTTCTACCAGCTGCTGCACCAGGGCACTGTGGTGGTTCCGGCCGACTTTATCGCTTTCGCCAACACTGCCAACCCTGCGACCGACAGCGGTCAGGACGTGCACGAGCTGTTCCTGGGCAACTTCCTGGCCCAGACCAAGGCGCTCGCCTTTGGCAAGACGGCCGACGAGGTGCGCGCCGAGGGCACGCCCGAGCAGATCGTCCCGGCCCGCTGCTTTGAGGGCAACCGCCCGACGACCTCGATCTTCGGCGACACGTTGACCCCGTTCGCGCTCGGCGAGCTCATCGCCCTGTACGAGCACATTACGTTTGTCGAGGGCACGGTCTGGGGCATCGACTCCTACGACCAGTGGGGCGTCGAGCTGGGCAAGCAGCTTGCCAAGCAGATCACCCCGGCCTTCCACGACGACGCCGCCAAGGCCGAGCAGGACGCTTCGACCCAGGCGCTCATCGAGTTCTATCGCGCGCATCGCAAGTAGTCGCTGCTGTTAACGTATCGCGCCTTATAGTCAGGGGCCCGTATCCTATCGGATGCGGGCCCCTTTGCTTTTGCCGTGGTCCCGGGGCGCACGGCCTTTGTGGAACATCGCCGGGGCGTCGCGCGCTGCGAGAACCCTGCGCCTAGATCTCGGCCTCCGCATGGCCTCGCTGCGCCTCGGGCAGCTCCCCGTAGAGCGGATGGTCTTCGAGCCTAAAGCGCTCGACCTGTTCGGGAGTGCGACCGCGTACAAAGAGCCACGAGCGATCGATCGGCGTCGCCATGAGCGTGCTGGGCAGCGCGTCGGCGCGGTCGGAAAACACCCGGGCACTCTCGGGATCCTGGAACGCCAGCACCAGATGCGTGTCGCAGTTGCCCATGATGGAGCGTGCGCGTGCCTCGCCATAGAGCGCATCGAGCTGGTTGGTCGACTGCAGCAGCAGCGTTGCCCAGATGTTGCGGCTTCGGATAATCGAGAGCACGTTGTCGATCTGGGGGATCTGCAGATTTGCGAAGTCATCGAGCATAAAGCGCACGGGCACGGGCAGGCTGCCGTCGGGCTGCCTATCGGCCTCACGAATGAGGCCCATAAACGCCTGCGAAATAAAGAGGCCGGTCAGCGGATCGAGATTGCGGTCAATATCGCTCACGGTTACAAACAGGGCGCAGGGGGTGTGTCCCATGGAAGCGAAGTCCACCTGATGGCACTCACGATAGAGCTGTGCCGCACCGTCGAATCCCAGACACATGACCTTTTCGGCAAGGATGCCGACGATGCTCGCGTGCATGCGCTCGGCATTTTGCGTAATGGCGTAGCGCCGCCATAGCGAGAGGGCATAGCTTTTGGGGTCGGTCGTGATCAGGTCGTCAAACAATCGACCCGTGGCACCGTCCTGCAGGTGCTCGATCAGCTTGATGACCGAGCTGATCGTCTGCTCGTCGGCGGGTAGCTGTTCGGTGACGTAGGCGATAAGACACGACAGCAGGTTTGCCGCCGCATGATCCCAAAAAGGCTGGTTGTTGTCCTCGATGGGGCAGATGGCCTTTGCCACCGAGAGGATGTCCTGCTGGTTGGGCCTGCCGTCCGCCTTGCGGCGAATGTGCCTCAGGGGGTTGTAACCGCAGCGCTCGATGCCGGGCGCAAGGGCCGGGACGGTGTTGAGGTCGGCGAAGTTGAGACATTGCACGCGGTAACCGTGGGCTGCCAGCACGGGTCCCACTTCGCGACAGAGCGTGCCTTTGGTGTCGAGCACGATGTAGCTTGCGTTCATTTGCAGCAGGTTGGGCTTGAGGACGTTTCGGGTCTTGCCGGCTCCCGAGGGGCCGATCACAAGTGCGTTGTTGTTGAGTTCCGTTTGGCGGGTGTCGCAGGAAAGCGTTCGATCCTTGGCGAGGATGGTGGACGATGCGGACTCAGATGCGGCGAGGCGGCTGGTGAGGTTAGACATGGGCGACCTCCTTGGTGGTCGAGAGGATTTCGTGGGCAAAGCCGAGCTCGACGGCGCGCTCGGCCGAAAGGTAGGTGTCTTTTGCAGTGAGGGACTGGATGCGCTTGGGCGTGAGGCCGCTGCGGTCCGAGAGGATTTGCGTGAGGGTCTTGCGGGTCTGCATGAGACGCCGGCTGGTTTCCTGCAGCGCAAGTGCCGAGCCGCCTGCCCCCTGGGGGATCAGCGGGTCGTGAATCATGAGCTCTGCATGGGGCGCCATACGGCGATCGTCGCCGCCCATAAAAATCACGGCGCCCATGGACGCGGCGAATTCCAGGCAGACGGTGCGGATGGGGCACGATGCGAGGCGCATGGCGTCATAGATCGCAAGACCCGATCGCACGCTTCCGCCGGCGCTGGCGACAAATATGGTGATGGGGCGGCTGGGGTCGGTGGCATCGAGCAGGCGGATCTGCTGGCATAGGTCGTGGGCCATCGGGATTTCGATGTTTCCCATGACGGAGAGCTCGCGACGGGCGAGCATCTCATCGTAAATGCTGGTGAGCGTGATACCTCGGGCGGATTCACGCATGGTGAGGGGGCTGATGATGGGGGAATGATTGGTGTCCATGAGGACTCCTTTCTGTTGGTTGTGTTGTGGAATAGGATTGTTGCCCGCGGAGGGGCTGGCGGGCTACAGGGTTCGTCCGAGCCTGAGATCGAGCTCGGTTGTGGGGCAGACTGCCTGTTCGTGCGGCTCGCAAGCGCCAAGGGCTCCAAAGCGATAGAGCGTTGCGGCGGGCGTGGTGTAGGCGAGCCGCAGCTGATGCTCGACAGGGGCACATCCGTCATTTTTGTAATGAGCCGCGTAGTACTGCGCGATGCTGGCGTTCATCTCGCTGCCATTGCGATGGCGCTCAAACTGGCGTCTGCAGGTCTCGATGATCTTTGCTACCGACTTGGGTGCCGTCGCGGGAACAAGGGCGAGATAGCCCTCAAATAGCTCGTTGATGCTCAGGAGGCACAGCAGGTCGATTAGCGTCCTTATGGCTGTTCCCTCGGCAGAAAAATGCGCGGTCATGCGGTTATATCGGTTGCGGTCGACGATGGCCGCATGGGGTCTTGGAGTTTTCTGCCCCGTGGTTCCGGGCTTTTGCCGCGCCTGTGTATTGAGCTCGACGTTGCAGCGCTTGAGGCCGTCCAACGGAAGGAACAGTGCGGTGCGCAGGGTGTTCCGCTTGCTTTCGAGTTCATGACGCTCGTCGGGTTCCCATTCGAGCTTGAGTTTCGTGTCAAGCGCCGTAAGCATATGGGCTAGGCAGCCTACGGTAAGAACGTACGAATCGTTGTCGCGTTTTGGGGCATAGGGGTCTGTCAGCTTGCGAATGTCGGGGTCGCCCATGATCTTTGTGCAGCGCTTCAGCAGTTGAGGGTGGTCGGCCAAGATCGTCGCGAGCGGTAGCGACGCGTAGTTCTTGATGGTCGCGGCGGCAAAGGCGGCGTCATATTCGTTTGCATATGCTCGCTCAATGCGGGTATCCAGAATGCTTTTCTTATCGCCGTCTTCAGCGTGGTGGTTTGTCATAGCTTCTCCAATCGGTTGATGTTCGTGCTGTTTGTTGATGTGTTGGTTGTCGTGAGTGATGTGCTTGCCGTGGGTGATGTGCTGACGTTGGGGTGCTATGCGGTTTTCAATGAGCCCGTGAGGCAGTTGCTGCAGGGGCGGGATGGAACGGCCCATGCAAGGCGGAAGGCATCGTGCTCAAAATCGAGACAGCAATGCCCCGGGTGCCTCACATGTGGCAGTTACCTCATTAAGTTGTCATTGCGTTTGGGGCTGTACTTTGCCGATCTTCTTTCTCTTACACGCTAAAAACTGAAACTTCATATGCTCGATCTACTTAAAACCGCAACGGCGGTCTTTTATCAACTTATATGTCGGAACGCGTCTTTGCAAGTACTTTTTTGCCTTTGTTTCAAATGGGGTGGTTTTGCAACCGTCACGCGCCACGCTATGCGAACGTGCCCCGGCTCGGATAAGATGGTGCGATCGAGTTCTACCGCGCTCACCGCAAGTGGTCTTTGCTGCTGAGATAGGTCATGGCCGAAAGGGGCCCGTATCCCAACAGATACGGGCCCCTTGCTATTTAAATGGGCATGAGGGTGTATTGAGGGGGGGGATGTCTTGCTGTCGGCATCCGCGTGCGGTGCCATTCACTGTCTGTAAATATACGTTTACAGCTAATTTCATACCACTTGTCGGAATGCGGACGCTGTCCTTGCATGCCGGGCGTACATTGAACGTGGTTTTTCGCGTGAAACCACGAATCGGTTGTCAGTCCTGAACAAGGAGGCCCAGCATGACGCTTACCAAATCCATCAACAAATACATCGACTATATCGATGCCCCCGAGGACACGTTTGAGCAATATGTCGAGAAGGCGTTAAAGTACAACTTTCGCTGCGTATTTGCGAACCTGCAGGAGTACGAGACGGGCCGCGCCATGCTCGAGGACTCTGACATCATCCTTGCCGGCGCTATCGACTTTCCCCAGGGCACTATGACGCTTGAGGAGAAGCTTGCGAGGTTTGAGGAATACGCTGCGTGTGGCTTTACCGAGATTGACTACGTTTTGAATCAGGAGTCGGTTGAGAACCGCGATTTTGATGCCATCGAGCGCGAGATGACTACCATTGCTGATTTTTGTCGCGCGCATGGCATCACTGACAAGGTGATCGTCGAGATGTGCAAACTGGACGGCGACGACGCCGCCAAGCGCCGTGTATGCGAGATCGCGCTGGAGGCCAAGCCGGGATTCCTTAAGACATCGACTGGCAGAAGCTTTGGCGGTGCTAAGCTCGAGGACGTGCGGCTGATGCACGAGGTGCTCGGCGATGCCGTGGCAATCAAGGCGGCGGGCGGTATCCATAATTACGAAGAGGCTTGCGCATTCATCGAGGCCGGCGCCAGCGCGTTAGGTGCATCGGCGGGCATCGCGATCGTCGAGGGCGCACCGACGGATGAGCGTCGCTAGCAGACGTATTTGACCTGAACGATAAAGCTTCACGACCACACGCCGTTCATGTTCGAGACAATATGACTTTTTGCCCGTTGTAAACGGAGTCGCGATGGGTGTTCTGTATGATGGCTCAGACAAGGTTGTTCAATGACAGGGAGGCATATATGGCAATCAAAGCCATCGCGATGGATATCGACGGTACGCTCACCAACGATCAGAAAGTGATTAGCCCGCGTACGCGCGAGAAGCTGCTCGCGGCGCAGGAGTCGGGCATTAAGCTCATTTTGGCTTCGGGCCGTCCCGCATGGGGGCTCCACGCCTTGGCGCAGGAGCTCGACCTCCAAAACCATGACGGTCTGCTAGTTGCCTTTAACGGCGCACACGTCGTCGATGCCCAGACCGACGAGGTGCTGTTCGATCAGGCTATGCCTGCCGACGAATTGCATCGCCTGATTGATCACCTGCGTAATTTTGACGTGATCCCTATGATTTCGCTCGGTCGCGATTTGCACGTCGAGGACTCGTACCGCTGCATGATCACGCTGCCTGACGGCTCGCAGAAAAACATCGTCAAATACGAGCGCGATGCGTGCGATCTTAAGATCCGCGAGGTCGAGAGCCTGCATGAGGTCGCTGATGCTTATCCCGTGGACAAGCTGCTGACGGCGGGCGATCCGGCCTACCTGCAGGCGCATTACGAGGAGATGTATGCGCCCTTTAAGCAGACGCTTTCGGGCATGTTTACGGCCGACTGGTACTTTGAGTACACGGCGCACGGTATCGACAAAGCCCGTGCGCTCGAGGGTGCCCTGCCCAAACTCGGCATCGATGCCAGCGAGGTCGTATCGTTTGGCGACGGCCAGAACGACAAGTCCATGATTGAGTGGGCCGGCACCGGTGTTGCCATGGGTAACGCCGTCGATGAGGTTAAGGCTGTGGCCCAGATGGTGACCGCCGATAACAACGAAGATGGTATTGCAATGGCGCTGGATAAGCTGCTGGGTTAGAATCGCCGATAATGCATGGTTTGGGCGCCTGCTTGCAGGCGCCCTTTTGTTAGGGAGGGTGCCGTGTCCGCATTTCCGTTCGACGCCGTTATCTTTGACATGGACGGCGTCATTGTCGATACCGAGTATTACTACCTGGGCGAGACTGCCGCGTTTGCCAAGGAGCTTGGGCTTAATCTGACTCAAGAGGAGTTGAATGGGCAGGTCGGTACCTCGCATCAGTTCTTCCTGCATATGCTGGTCGATTGGTTTGAGCGCGCCGGTAAGGGGCACTTCACTGGCGAGGAAGCGTTGGCCCGTTGGGACGAGTGGGCGCATGAGCGTCCGCGCGACTATCAGGCTTTGATTAACCCAGGCGCCGTGGATACGATTCGAGAGCTGCCGCGCCGTGGCGTTCGCGTGGCGCTTGCCAGCTCGTCTCCCATGGTTAGCATCGAGGAAGTGCTCAACGCATGCGGGCTGTCGGATGCCTTTGAGTATGTGGTGAGCGGCGAGCAGTTTAAGGAGAGTAAACCCGAGCCCGACATCTACCTGCATGCGCTAGACCTGCTGGG
The DNA here is from genome assembly GCF_015548375.1 of Collinsella aerofaciens. Taxonomy (GTDB): domain Bacteria; phylum Actinomycetota; class Coriobacteriia; order Coriobacteriales; family Coriobacteriaceae; genus Collinsella; species Collinsella aerofaciens_AB. The sequence goes on along the minus strand of NZ_JADMWW010000001.1, from coordinate 181,771 downwards.
GCTGCCCGCGAATCGCTGCTGCTGCGTTGAGGATTCCGTTCCGGGCATTACCGCGGGTAAGCGAGCCGGCCTGACGGTTATTGCCAAGCGCGAGGAGCGCTTTGGCTTTAGCCAGGATGCCGCGGACAAGATTATCGACCAGCTGCCGGAGCTGCTGGAACTCGCGTAGATTCTGGGCGGTACTGCTGTCACAACAGTGGTTCCGTTGGCATAAGAGAGAGGCGGCGTCATGGCATTTAACGTGAGCGCACTGGGGTTTGGCGACAACGTCGTCGACTGCTACGAGCATATCCACACAATGTATCCGGGTGGCAATGCGGTGAACTTTGCCGTGTATGCCAAGAAGTGCGGCGCCGCGCGCTCCGCGTATATGGGCATCCTTGGTAATGACGCTGCTGCTGAGCATGTGATTGCGAGTCTTGAGGATGAGGACGTTGAGCTTGCCAAGTGCAAGCAGCTCATCGGCGAGAACGGTGCGGCACGCGTGACCGTCGTTAACGGCGACCGTGTTTTCCTTGGCTCCAATGAGGGCGGCATCCGTGGTGATGCGCGCTATGTGCTCGATCGCTTTGACCTTGCGTACGTGAAGCAGTTCGACGTAGTCCACTCGGGCAACTATTGCTTTACCGAGCGTGAACTTCCCAAGTTGAAGGCCGCGGGCATCACGGTTTCGTTTGACTTCTCGGACGATTCGACCGACGAGTACTACGAGCAGATTGCTCCCTACGTTGACTTCGCGTTCTTTAGCGCGGCAGACGCCGCGAGTGAGGATGAGATTCGCGAGCGTCTGGCATGGGTGAGGAGCCTAGGTCCGCGTTTCGTATCGGCAACGGCTGGCGCTGAGGGCTGCATTGCCTATGATGGCGATCGTTATTACCGCCAACTGGCTAAGCCGGTAACGGATATGAAGGACACCATGGGTGCGGGCGACTCATTCCTGACTTCGTTCCTGATGTGTTATCTCGATTCCGTCAAGCGTGGCGAGGATGGTGCCGAGGCCATCGAGCGTGCACTCGACTTTGCGGCGGGGTTTGCTTCGACCGTATGCGGCATGGAAGGCTCCTGGGGCCATGGAGTGCCGATTTCCGAATAGGTGAGCAGTCCCGGGGAGTCGAATTGTCGCCCCCCGGGACTCCATGGACAAATAATGCTAAATATGAGTACTGTCACTAATTTAGTAACAGCGAAATTAAGCTATTGAGGGCCTAGTTGGGTGTCTGCGAGTGATTAAAACCTGCTAAAAATGACTTTAACCACCTTAAAGTGCCTTGATAATGGATAGCTGTACATTATCAAGGCACTATTTTGCCGTAAAATAATGTGACTGGATTTGCAACAGTACTCATATTTGGCATTTTTTGCCCACCGGGGCTAGCGAAGGTCAAAAACAGAGTGCGCATTTGCTAAAACTGCCGACTCGATGCACTCTGCGTCGCGGTTTTTGAGTGAGACGATGCGTTCTGAGGTCCATGTGAGCGATCTGATAAGCGACTGTGCGCTTGTTTCGGTGTTTGCCTCCGCCGGCGCATCGGTCTCGAGCAGTAAACGATCGAGTGGGATCTGTCGGGCGTATTCGCGACCGCGCTTGGTGGCGAGCATCCGCTCGTTCACGGAAAAATAACAGCCCGCATTACGCGCGCGGACGAGTTCGTCCGAAGTACCGCTAAACCAGTGGAAGATGATAGCGGGGGAGTCGGGGTTTGGGATGAGTAGTCCATGCGATTCGAGGACGTCCAGTACGGCTCCTGCCGAACGAACGTCGTGAATTGATATCACACGCCCGGTAAGAGGATGTTGCGCGAGAGCCTCGCAGAGCCGGTCAAGTGCCTGTGTTTGCAGCGGCTCGCTTCCGGCAAAGCGCGCAGAAAAGTCGAGTCCCACCTCGCCGATGTAGCGCTCTTGGGCTGCAACTTCGCAAAGCAGATTGATTTCGGCAGGACCGCAGCGACCGTCGGCAAGCCACCAGGGGTGAAGCCCAATGCCGGCGATGATGCTTGGTTGGCGATGGGCGCGCTCGTTTGCGGCCGAAAAGTCACGTGGATCGACGCCGCAATCAAATAGGCCCAAGCCCAGTGCCGTCGCCTCATCGGCAACGGCGTCCGGGTGAGCCATCAAATCAAGATGGCAGTGTGCATCAAATAACCGGGGCTCCATCTCGGCGCACTCCGCTAGTCCAGGCGTTGGCCGTCGGCGCGCACACGCTCGGTGCCGCGTCCACTGATCTGGCGGATAACCTCGCCGGCAATCATCTGACCCATGATGGGCGGCATAAAACTAGCGGTACCCAACTCGGTACGCTCGTGGATGTTGGACGGGTCGCGGGGTTGGGTCTTAACCGATTCCTCGCAGCTAAACAGCACGTGCAGACTCTTGATTCCGCGCTTCTTACATTCTTTGCGCATGATGCGGCTCATGGGGTCACGTACCGTATCGAAAATGTCGGCAAAGCGGAGGCACTCGGGATGGAGCTTGTTGGCCCCGCCCATGGAGCTAACCAAACGAATGTCGTGGTCCTGAGCATATTTGGCAATGGTGAGCTTGGCCGAGATGGTGTCGATGGCGTCGACGACGTAGTCGAGCTTGCCGTCCGTCTGCTCCAAAACGCTCGCGAAGAACTCGTCGATGTTGTCGCTCAGCAGGTATTCGGTGCGTTTGATAACGGTGGCGGTGGGATTGATGTCGTGGATCATGGCTTCCATAACATCGACCTTGCGCTTGCCGATGGTGCTGTGAAAGGCGATAGCCTGGCGATTGATATTGCTGGGCGCGACGATGTCCTTGTCCAGAATGACGAAATGACCAATGCCGCCGCGGGCGAGTGCCTCGCAGCAGTTGGAGCCCACGCCTCCGCAGCCGAGCACCAACACCGTAGCATCGGCGAGCTTATCGAGTGCCTCGCGGCCCATGATGATCTCGAGCTTGGTGTCGCGTGTCTCGACGAGAGCGGCAGCGGTTTCGGTCATAGACATCCTCCGATGGGGAAGCGAATCGTGTTTTAGCTATCGCCATTATAGGTGTTATCGCGATTCCATTTGAGCCCTTGGGCTTGTTGAAATGGGATCGGGGTTCGCATAAGATTGAAGCAGATGGCACCCGTTGCAGCGGGTTGGCCAACTCTAAAACACGTTTGTAGCGTGAGAAGTGGCCGTCTTCGCATTACGCGGAGGCGGCTATTTTTTTTGAGTACAAGATTAGATAGTTAGACAAACATCTAAATATCGAGTATAGTGTGCGCGTCATGAGAGATGATGAGAGGAGGTCTTATGCCGGGAGAGGGTTTTAAGGCGCTTGACGATCCTACGCGGCGGCGCATTTTGGAACTACTGCACGAGGGCAATTGTACGGCCGGAGAGCTTGCCGAGCATTTTGACATCAGTAAGCCGTCACTGAGCCATCACTTGGCGACGCTCAAAAACGCCGGGTTGGTGACCGATGAGCGCCATGGCCAAAACATCGTATACAGCTTAAACACCACCGTCATGCAGGATTTAATTGGCTGGTTTATGGGCTTTACAAACACGGAAGGTGATAAGGATGAATAACGAAAACAAGGGCATTCACCCCACGGGGGTATCGTCGCGCGTGTGGATTGCGCTGGTCGCTCTGTGCGTCGCCAATGTCGTAGCGCACCTCATGGTGATGCCGAGCTTGCCGGCGCAGATTCCCACGCACTGGGGCGCGAACGGCGCCGTCGACGGTTGGGGTCCTAGCTGGATGGCCTCCGCGCTCGGCGTGCTGCCTCTGGCGCTTCTCGCAATGTTCTGTGTGGTGCCGCGCATCGACCCCAAAGGTGAGGCATATCGAACCTCGGGCAAGTTCTACCAGGGCTTCGTAATCGCCTTCACCTTGTTCATGTGCGCGATAAGCTGGCTGGGAGAGCTTACGGTCTGGGGCGTGGTGCCGGCGGTCGGTTCGGTTAACGTGCTGATTTCCGGTGTTGTCGGTTTGCTGTTCATCGGCGTAGGCAACTACTTGCCGCGTGTGAAGCAGAACCATACGCTCGGTATCAAGACACCCTGGGCGCTTGCCGATCCCGAGAACTGGCGCCGTACGCAGCGTTTTGGCGGCGCCTGCTTTATGGTGCTGGGTATTGGCCTGATTGCGATGGGCGTGGCAGGCAGCGTGCTTTCGAGTGAAGTCGTCGCCGCGGTGATTGCGGTTCTGGCGTTTGGTTCGGTCGGAGCCGTCTACGTCTACTCGTATCTGCTGTGGCGCAAATCGCAGCGGGCCGTTCGCTAAGGTTGCGGAAAACTAGCGTACGCAGTTCATAGTATGTTCCGGGGGACTTTTCCCAGGTAGTATTAGGGGGTGTGGGCAACCATGCCCCTTTTTATTAGAACGCGTGGACTGCCTCTCCGCTTTTTCCAAAACGGAGAGGGGGAGAAGATTTCCGCAGCTAGATAAGGAGAAATGACTGTGGCGGAGTTCATTTATCAGATGTATCAGGCTCGCAAGGCCCATGGCGACAAGGTAATCCTTGACGACGTGACCCTGAGCTTCTACCCCGGTGCCAAGATCGGCGTCGTGGGCCCCAACGGTATGGGCAAGTCGACCCTGCTCAAGATCATGGCCGGCATCGAGGAGGTCTCCAACGGTGATGCCAAGCTCACCCCCGGCTACACCGTGGGCATCCTGCAGCAGGAGCCGCCGCTCGACGACGACAAGACCGTCATCGAGAACGTGCGCATGGCGTTTGGCGACATGATCGCCAAGGTCGATCGCTTCAACAAGATCGGCGAGGAGATGTGCGATCCGGACTGCGACATGGACGCCCTCATGGCCGAGATGGGAAAGCTCCAGGACGAGATTGACGCCGCCGACGGCTGGGATATCGATTCCAAGCTCGGCCAGGCCATGGACGCCCTGCAGCTGCCCGATTCCGACATGCCGGTCAACGTGCTCTCCGGCGGCGAGCGCCGTCGCGTGGCCCTGTGCAAGCTGCTGCTCGAGGCTCCCGACCTGCTGCTGCTCGACGAGCCCACCAACCACCTGGACGCCGAGTCGATCCTGTGGCTCGAGCACTTCCTGCACAACTACCAGGGCGCGGTGCTTGCCGTCACACACGATCGCTACTTCCTGGATAACGTTGCCGAGTGGATCTGCGAGGTCGACCGCGGCCACCTCTATCCCTACAAGGGCAACTACTCCACGTATCTGGAGACCAAGGCCGCGCGTATCGAGGCACAGGGCAACCGCGACGCCAAGCTCGCCAAGCGCATGGAGGCTGAGCTCGAGTGGGTACGCAGCTCGCCCAAGGCTCGCCAGGCCAAGAACAAGGCCCGTCTGGCTCGCTATGAGGAGATGGAGGCCGAGGCGCGCGCAAGCCAGAAGCTCGACTGGACCGATATCCGCATTCCCGTCGGGCCGCGTCTGGGCAACAAGGTTCTCGAGGCCCATCATCTGCACAAGGAGTTCGATGGCCGCGTGCTCATCGACGACCTTTCGTTCACCCTGCCGCGCAACGGCATCGTGGGCGTCATCGGCCCCAACGGCGTCGGTAAGACCACGCTGTTCAAGACGATTGTGGGTCTGGAGCCGCTGACTTCGGGCGAGCTCGAGGTGGGCGAGACCGTCAAGATCTCCTATGTCGATCAGAACCGTTCCGGCATCGACCCCGATAAGAACCTGTGGGAGGTCGTCTCGGATGGCCTGGACCACATGATGGTCGGCGAGACCGAGGTCCCCAGCCGCGCGTACGTGGCGAGCTTTGGCTTTAAGGGCCAGGACCAGCAGAAGCGCGCCGGCGTGCTCTCCGGCGGCGAGCGTAACCGTCTGAACTTGGCGCTTACGCTCAAGCAGGGCGGCAACCTGCTGCTCCTCGACGAGCCCACGAACGACCTCGACGTCGAGACGCTGTCCTCGCTCGAGGCGGCGCTGCTCGAGTTCCCGGGCTGCTCGGTGGTCATTAGCCACGACCGTATGTTCCTGGACCGCGTTGCCACGCACATCCTGGCGTGGGAGGGCACCGACGAGAACCCGGGCAACTGGTATTGGTTTGAGGGCAACTTCGAGGCCTATCAGGCCAACCGTATCGAGCGCCTGGGCGAGGACGCAGCCCAGCCGCATCGTATCCACCGCAAGCTGACGCGTGACTAATTTGTTACGCGGTTTTACCAAACCGCGTAACTGCTCGACGCTGCGCGGGCCGCAAGCACCCCATCTTGCCGTTCAAACCGTCGCTCGCGTACCGAAGTACGCGTCGCTCCTCTTTCACGGCAACCTGGGGCACTTGCGGCCCGCTCGCTGTTGGTCACGAAACATCGATGAATGCTAATAAAAACGGCTCAAATCCGGGTTTGGATTTGAGCCGTTTGTCGTTACTGCTCGGGTTCTTCGACTTTGTCGATGGCCCAGGCGGCTCCGAGACCGCCGGTGGTGTTGCGGCGGATGCGCACGGTGACTTCGTGGCGCTCGCCGGCCTGCGTGTAGCGCAGGGGGAAGATTGCGCGGTTTCGCGCGGCCTCGATGGTACCGCGCTCGCGGGCGATCCAGTAGTACTCGCCGACAATGCCGAGGGCGCCGTCGCCGTAGGGGAGATAGGTCGACAACTGGTGCAGAAGCGGACCGGGGCAGAAGACTTCGGTTGCGAAATCGATGGGGAAGTCCTCGGGGATGGCGGGCGCTACGGGTGCGGGGGTTGGGGCCGCTACGGGTACCGAAGCCGGTGCCGGTGAGGGAATTCGGTCGCAAGCAGAGGCGGGCACGGATTCGATGAAGGGTGCGGGCTCCGGCGTCGCTTCCGGCTTGATCGTGGAATCTGCGGGCTCCTCGGTGACGGGCGCGTCTACAGCTGCGGTTTCAACCTTAACCTGCGTTGCGTTCTCGTTCTCGACGCTCGACTTTGCCTCGATGGGCGTGGATGCCATGGTGGTGATGCCGGCGTTGGCGTTCTCGGGGTCATAGACGACCGTGAGCGAGATGGCGGGCTGCGGCGTCTCGGGCTCCGGCGTCGACTCAGTAGCGCCTTGCTCGTCGGGCTCGTCGGGCTGATTGTCCTCGGCCTCGTCGCCAAAGACATCGCTGTTTTGGAACGCAGACGTCTCGGGCTGGTCAGCGGCTTCTTCGGTTGTCGACTTGGGAGCCTCGTTGAGCTCGGCAGTGGCTTCCTGCTCGGATATGACTTCGGGGTCGGTCGTGGCGGCGATTTCGGTTTCGGCTTCTGCCGTTACCTCAATAGCGACTTCGATCTCTGCCTCGGGCTCGGGCTCCGGAGCGACTTCGGCCACGGGCTCGGGCTCGGAGCGCTTAACGTGCTTGGGACGCACGGCCTTGAGGTCCTTCTCGCCGCGTTTTTTCTTTTTGTAGGACTGCTTGGCACCCTTGGCAGCCTTGGGCTTGTCCTCGCCCTTGGCAAGGGCGGCATCCCATGCCTCGTTGGCGATGACGGTGGCATACAGGCGACCGCCCTTAAAGACGGTCAGCTTAATGCAGTCATCGAGCTCCTCGAGCAGCTCGCGCGTGGACTCGAAGCCCAGGTCATAAGCGGCCATGTCGCCAGCGGCGAGTGCCTCCTCGACCTGCGTCATAAACGTTTGCTTGCCGCACCCAATCGCATCGCGCAGCAGGCGATACAGATAGATGTGGTTGCCCAGCGATAGCGTGGGCCTAACTATTGTCTTGCTCATGGCAAATCTCCTCTTTACACACGTAAAGCATCTTACCATCGCATAGCGTTCGCCATGGCGGCACCCAAGGCAAACGGGCGCGAACCGCTATCGATTCGCGCCCGTTGTACAGGTTGCCTATCTGGGGATGCAGCGCCTAGTTGCCCGATGTCGTGCCTTGGCTTGAACTGTCAGATGTCGTGCCCGATGTGGTGCCACTCGAATTGCTGTTGTTGCTGTCTGCTGTGCCCGTTCCCGATGTGGTGTCGCTCGTCTGGCCGCCCGTGTTCGGCTGCGAACCGTCAGTCGTTTGGCTTGAGTCGGTCGTGCCGGACGGCGTGCCACTGTTGGACGTAGAGGAATCGGTGCCCTGCGATTGGTTTTGGGTGTTCGAGGACGAATCGGCAGAGGTGGAACTGTCCTGCGTGCCGTCCGTCTGTGCCTGCTGGTCTTGCGACTGGGTGTTGCCATTTGCATCACTCTCCGTCGTGCGCGACGACAGAATCGGCTCGGGGCGCTCGCCCAGACCCTCACCGGCGGTGGTGATAAGGATGGCGCCGGCGCAGGCGATGACCGCGACAATGGCGATGGCGATCGAGAAGACGATGACCTTCTTTTGCGTCTGGCTGCGCTCTGCCGCCGCCTTGGCGCGCAGGCTGTCGGGAGCAACGCGCGCCGTGGTCGCGCGCCCCGCAATCTGGCGCATCTCCTGCGTAGTCGCGGCGCCGCCCAGGTGCTCCTCGGCATTAAACTCAACGGGCTCATAGGCGCCGGCGGGGTAGTCGACGGCGGCGTGCGTACCTTTGAGGGCTTCGGCGCTGGCAGAGATAAAGTGGCGGTAGACCTGCGAGGACACAACGGTGATAACCGAGCTCACGGCGGCACCAATTACTGAACCAGCGATACCAATCTTGGAGGCAAGCGCGACGCTCGTGGCGGCAGCTGCGGCGCCGGCGATGATCTGGGGAATGGAAATGTCGTCGAACAGGCCCTTTTTGGGCGCGATGGCCATGGTCTGTCCGATGGAATGGTTCTCGTGCACGCCGTTGTTGAGCGATGCCGGCGTCATGACGCGCGTGCGCGGCGCGTCGGTGTACTTGGTTGTCATACGGGGTCCTCCCGGTGTAAATCTGCTTCGTTTCGTGTAGCCCTCAGGGTACCCACCAGATGTGAATCGTGCGTGACGTTTAACAGATACCATCAACTCATCAATAGCTCACCAAGTTGGTGGGATGCGGTTACACCCGGCGGTTGAACTACAATAGGGCTTGCTAATTGTTGTGAATGGCGTCTACGCACGGGAGCATTCTTATGAATCTTCACCTTTCTCAGTCTGATGGCTTTTTGCGTGTGGCGGCGGCGTCGCCGCAGATTCGCGTGGTCGATGTCGAGGGCAATGCCGAGGTTGCGTTAGCGGCTGTTCGCGCGGCTGTTGAGCGCGGCGTTCGCGCGCTGGTGCTGCCCGAGCTTAATCTGACTGGCTATACCGCGGCCGATCTGTTCCATAACCGCACGCTGCTGCATGCCTGCGAGGCTGCTTTGGTGCATATCCTCGATGAGACTCGTGAGCTTCCGATTGTCTTTACCATCGGTCTTCCCGTTGCAGTTGCCGAGAATATCTACAACTGCGCCGCCGTGTGCTGCGCGGGCGAGCTTTTGGGCCTCACGGCCAAGAAGTATCTGCCCAACTATGGCGAGTTCTACGAGCGCCGCTGGTTTGCTCCGGCGCCCGCAGATCCCGTGTGGGTCGAGTTTGCCGGTCAGGGTCCGGTTCCGCTGGGTTCGGAGCTTGTCTACCGCTGCTGTGACGAGGGTGCCGAGGATTTGGTGCTCGGTATTGAGGTCTGCGAGGACCTGTGGGTGGCGGCGCCCCCTTCGACCGAGATGGCGCTTGCCGGTGCGACGGTGATCCTCAACCCGTCGGCCTCGGACGAGATTATCGGCAAGGCAGATTACCGACGCAGCCTCATATCCAACCAGAGCGCGCGCCTGTACTGTGCCTATGCCTATGCAGATGCGAGCGAGGGCGAGTCCACGACCGACATGGTCTTTGCGGGCGAGAACCTCGTCTACGAAAACGGATCTAAGCTCGCCGCCACGAAGCTTCTTACCTGCGATATGGCGGTGGCCGATGTCGATCTTGACCGTCTGGTTGCCGAGCGCCGCCGCTCGACGACGTGGACGCGCGCGGACGATGCGCCGGAGGCCACGACCGTTGAATTTTCGTTTGAGGGCGTGCTGACGGACGAACCTGTCCTGCGCGATGCCTGCGACATCGACCGTGTCTTCCCGCGCGCGCCCTTTGTGCCGGCCGACCACGGCGACTTGGCCGAGCGCTGCGAGACGATCCTTGATCTACAGACTGCGGGCCTCAAGACCCGCCTCGCCCACACAGGTACCAAGGCTGCGGTCATCGGCCTTTCGGGCGGCTTGGACTCCACGCTAGCGCTGCTTGTGACCGTGCGTGCCTTCGATGCGCTGGGGCTGCCGCGCACGGGTATCACGGCGGTTTCCATGCCCGGTTTTGGCACGACGCACCGCACTAAGTCCAATGCCGAGTCGCTCGCTCGTGACTTGGGTGTGAGCTTCCGCGAGGTCTCAATCCATGCTGCCGTGGAACAGCACTTTAAGGATATCGAGCATGATCCGGCCGTGCAGGACGTGACCTACGAGAACAGCCAGGCCCGCGAGCGTACGCAGATCCTGATGGATCTGGCCAACCAGGCTGGCGGTTTTGTCATTGGCACGGGCGACCTGTCGGAGCTGGCGCTCGGCTGGGCTACCTATAACGGCGACCACATGAGCATGTACGCCGTCAACGCGAGCGTGCCCAAGACGCTTGTGCGCCATCTGGTGCGCTATGCCGCCGATGTCTTTGGCGGGCGTATTGCCGAGGTCTTGCTCGATATCCTCGATACGCCGGTGTCCCCCGAGCTTCTGCCGCCCACGGGCGATGGCGAGATTGCACAGAGGACCGAGGATTTGGTGGGCCCGTACGAGCTGCACGACTACTTCCTCTACTACCTGCTACGTTTTGGCTTTGAGCCGGGCAAGATCTACCACATGGCGCTCAAGAGCTTTGAGGGCGTCTACGATGTCAAGACCGTCCACACGTGGCTACGTACGTTCTACCGCCGCTTCTTTGCCCAGCAGTTTAAGCGCAGCTGCCTGCCCGATGGTCCCAAGGTGGGATCGGTGACGCTCAGCCCGCGCGGCGATTGGCGTATGCCGAGTGACGCTAGCTCGTGTCTGTGGCTTGCGCAGATCGACGCGCTCAATCCAGTTGACTAAGGTTGGCTAAATTGAACCAATACGGGGGTTGCAAGCGTTACACTTTTGCAATCTGATGGCCCGTATCGCGCGGCGCTCTTGTCGGAGCGCCGCGTTTTTTATATCGAAAGGTGGCACCATGCAGGCATCGCAGCGTCTCGACCGCTTTGGCGCGGAGGTCTTCGCCTCGCTCAACAACAAGCTTCTCGCGCTGAAGGCTCAGGGCAAGACCATTTACAACATGAGCGTGGGCACGCCCGACTTTAAGCCGTACGACCACGTGGTCGAGGCGCTCACGCAGGCAGCCCAAGATCCCGAGATGTGGAAGTATGCCCTGCGCGACCTGCCCGAACTCAAGCAAGCCGTGTGCGATTACTATGAGCGTCGCTTTGGCGTTTCGGGCATTACGCCGTCTATGGTGCAGTCGTGCAACGGCACGCAGGAGGGCGTGGGCCATTTGGGCCTGGCCCTGCTCGATCCGGGTGACACCATTCTGGTTCCCGATCCGTGCTACCCGGTCTTTGAGGCGGGTGCCAAGATTGCCGATGCCAAGCTCGAGTACTATCCGCTGGTTGCCGAGCATAATTACCTGCCCTATGTGGAAGGCATCGATCCCGAGGTGGCCGATCGTGCCAAGTACATGATCGTGTCGCTGCCCGCCAACCCGGTGGGCTCGGTGGGCACGCCCGAGATCTACGAGGAGATCATCGCTTTTGCCCGCGAGCACGACCTGCTCATCGTCCATGACAACGCATACTCCGACATCGTGTTCGACGGCGAGCCGGGCGGCAGCTTCTTGCAGTATCCCGGTGCGCTTGAGGTGGGCGTGGAGTTCTTCTCGCTTTCCAAGTCGTTTAACGTCACCGGTGCCCGCATCGGCTTTTTGGTCGGTCGCGAGGATGTGGTCTCTGCCTTTGCCAAGCTGCGCAGCCAGATCGACTTTGGTATGTTCTTCCCGATTCAGAAGGCCGCCATCGCGTGCCTTAATGGCCCGCGCGATGAGGTCGAGGCGCAGCGTCTGAAGTACCAGGAACGCCGCGATGCCCTGTGCGACGGTCTTGAGGACCTGGGCTGGGAGCGTCCCAACGCGCATGGCTCTATGTTTGTGTGGGCCAAGCTTCCCGGTGGTCGCACCGATTCCATGGCGTTTTGCGAGGAGCTTATGGAGAAGGCCGGCGTTGTGGTGACGCCGGGCGCGAGCTTTGGCCCTTCGGGCGAGGGGCACGTGCGTATGGCACTGGTCCTGCCGCCCGATCAGATCGCTTTGGCTGTCGAGGCCATTCGCGAGGCGGGCCTGTATTAGAAACCTATTTCGACTCGTCAATAGCTCGAAACCGATTTCGTGCAGTTATTTTACGAATTCTGCAAACAATTTCGGTAAACGGTCGATTTTTGGCTGCGAATAGGAGCATAATCAAAGTCCCGATTGGATGTATTGGGATTACGGCAAGCCGCTCGGGTCGTTCCCGGGCGGCTTGTTTGTGGAGAGAGATGGGAGTTTCTAATGGTTAACGAGAAGAAGGTCGCTATTGTCGGTTGCGGTTTCGTCGGTTCGTCTTCGGCGTTCGCTCTGATGCAGAGCGGTCTGTTCTCCGAGATGGTCCTCATCGACGTGGACAAGAACCGCGCCGAGGGTGAGGCTCTGGATATCGCGCACGGCATGACGTTTGCCGAGCCGATGAAGATCTACGCCGGCGATTATTCCGATGTCGCCGACGCCGCCATGATCGTCGTCACCGCTGGCGCTGCCCAGAAGCCCGGTGAGACCCGCCTGGACCTGGTCAACAAGAACGTCAACATCTTTAAGTCCATTATCCCCGAGATTAAGAAGTCCGGCTTCGACGGCATTCTGCTAATCGTCTCCAACCCGGTTGATGTTCTGACCTATGCTGCCATCAAGATGTCCGGCCTGCCCGAGGGCCATGTCATCGGCTCCGGCACCGTGCTCGACACTGGCCGTCTGCAGCAGATGCTTGGTGCCCACGTCGAGGTTGACCCGCGCGACGTTCAGGCCTATGTCATGGGTGAGCACGGCGACTCCGAGTTTGTCGCTTGGTCCAGCGCCCAGGTTGCCGGCGTGCCGCTGAACACCTTCTGCGAGCTTCACGGCCACCTGGAGCATGAGGCTGCCGAGAAGCGCATCGCCGAGGACGTTAAGAACTCCGCCTACACCATCATCGAGAAGAAGCACGCCACCTACTACGGCGTCGCCATGGCCGTTAAGCGCATCTGCACCGCTGTTATGCGTGATGAGCAGACCGTTCTGCCCGTTTCCTCGCTCATGGTGGGCGAGTATGGCCTGTCCGATCTGGCCATCTCCATGCCGACGGTCGTTGGCCGCGACGGCGTCGTCTGCCGCGTCCCCGTGCCGCTGAACGATGACGAGCAGCATGAGCTCACCGCCTCCGCCAAGGCCCTCAAGGACATCATCGACAGCGTCGACTTCTCCTGCTAAATTCGGCTCGTTTGGGCAACAGGCTACAATGAAAGGCGTCCGGGCCACACGGTCCGGGCGCCTTTTTAGTGCGAGGGGGGGTCAGGTTACTTTGCACCACCCCAATGCACCATAGTTGATGGGAGGGCCATGTCGGATTCGCCTAATTTTTTGACCTATGCCCAGACGGCGTTTGATCCGTTTGAGGAACGGCCGTTCTGCGCGGTGGATAGCCTGGTCTTTGCGTGGTTGTCCTATTTGCGTTTGCCGGGTGATATGGCGGAGCTGACGAACTGGCAGGGCCTAGACGTACGCGAGCTGCTGCGCGCCGAGTGCTACCAAGACATGATTGGCGACCTGTGGGATCCGGAGGGGAGTCGTGCCCTGTTGGAGGCTGTGGCAGCAAGCCCTCGCTACCGTGGCGTTCGTGTTTGCGGCTATCGTAGCGTGAGTGATGCCGAGACAACGGAGCAGTTTGCGGCCATGACGTTCCGATTTCCGGCGGGGTTTAGCTATCTTGCCTTCCGGGGGACCGACAGCACGATTGTGGGCTGGAAAGAGGACTTTAACATGGCGTTCCGGTGTCCTGTGCCGGCCCAGGAATCCGCGGCGCGTTATGTAGACGAGGCGGCGGATGCGATTGACGGGCCGCTTTTGTGCGGAGGTCATTCCAAGGGTGGAAACCTTGCGGTGTACGGTGCGGCGATGTGCCCCGATGTCGCCCGTGAGCGAATCGAACGGGCGTATTCCCATGATGGTCCGGGCTTCGTCGAGGAGTTTCTGAGCGGCAACGCCTTCGCCGACCTATCCGGTCGAATCGACAAGACGCTACCTCGGTCGTCGATCTTTGGCATGATGTTCGAGACACAGGAGGACTATGCCATCGTTGAGAGCACCGAGTTCAGCCTGCTGCAACACAATCCCTTTAGCTGGGTGGTTGATGGTCGCGACTTCGTGTACTGTGAGCGCCTGTCCGCCGGTGCTCGATACGTTGATGGTTCCATTCGCGAGATGCTGCTTGCAGTGTCGCCTAACGAGCGCGAGCGTTTTGTAGATGCGTTGTTCTCCGTGCTTGAGGCTACGGGTGCTGAGCGGTTTGCGGATATCGCTGGGAATCTGCGCGAGAGCCTGCCCGTGATGCTCCAGGCTGCGCAAGGCTTTGACAAGGATACGCGACGCTTTGTCTCGCAGACTATCGTTGCGATTCTTAAGTGTGCGCTTCTGCCCAAACGTCCCCAGATCGACATGCCCGCTGCCGGCAAGAGCTTGGCAGAACAGCTCGAGGCTTGGCAGTCCGAGCTCCTGCGCTAACCATTGGTGCAAAGCAACCTGTCCCCGATGCACCAATCTTCGATGCGCCTGGGGCGGGATCGACCGCTATACTGGTTCGTGCCGAAATCGATCTAGAACGGAATGCCGTATATGAAAATCAATCACGCGATTCTGCATATCCTGGACTTTGACTCTGCCGTCAACGTTATGAGCCAGCGCGAGCTCGATATCGAGAGCCGCACCGTGCGTAATTTCGTAACCACGCACCTGCGGCGCGCTCGTACCTCGGCTGATAACAAGCGTGCCACGTTTGCCGAGAACTCCGCATTCGGCGGCGAGCTCAAGGGCTATTTCTTTGGTGAGCGTGAGTTCGTGGATCTGTCTCAGCAGATTGCGGAGTTCATCTCTTCCGAACTTACCAAGGCCGAGAAAGCCGAGTCCACTGACGTGCTTGTGGCGGACTTTGATGACGATGAGGATGCCCGCTGGTTTGCCGTGATGCTGCTGGGCTCCAAGCAGGCTTTTATGCACGAGGTGGGTCGCGAAGAGGGCGAGGTGCGCAACGACATTGCGCGCCACTACGCCATTCTGCCGAATCCCTCGCAAAAGGTGCCGAGCTATGCAATCGTGCGTGCAAGCACCATGGAGATCGGCTATGTGGATAAGAAGCGCAAGATTGCCGGCGAGGATCGCATGCTCATTCCCGATGGCCTGCTGCAGTGCGACACGGGGGTATCGGGCAAGGAGGTCATCGACACCGTGACGCGTGTGGTCGAGGAAGTCGCCGAGGAGCACGGTGCCAACACGGCTGTAGCACTCGCCAAGGTTAAGGCTGCTGTTGCCGAGAAAGTTGAGGATGACGAGGAACTGCCGCCTTGGGATATCGTCGATGAGGTCTTTGAGGACGAGCCGGTTATCAAGGAGAGCGTGCGCGCGGCACTGACTGAGGAGAAGGTGCCTGAGCGTGTGCCCGTGGAGCGCAAGCAGGTCGAACGCGCGGCCGTGCGCAACCACAAGATCCGTACCGACACGGGCATCGAGATCAGCTTCCCGGCCGAGATGGGTTCGAACTCCGAGTACATTGAGTTCGTCAACGAGCCCAACGGCCTCATTTCCATCGAGCTCAAAAATATCGGTAGCATCGAGAATCGATAAGTTGCGTTGCGCCTACAGCGAGAAAGCAAAGGCCGAAGCCCTTCGGGACTTCGGCCTTTTATGTTTTCGGCTTGGTTGCTGACATTGCGCCGCAGGTTGGGCATGCGTCAGCGAAAACGCCCCAGAGCGAGCAAGGTGACGTGAAAGAGGAGGGCATTGACCTTTTGGTCATGCCCGACGATTGAACGCCAGATTGCCGCTCTGGGGCGTTTGCAGCGTCGACTAGTTACGCGGTTTGGTGAAAACCGCGTAACTTCTACAGCTGGCGCAGGCCCTCTTCCAGGCCGGTCTTGCTGTCGGTCTTCTCGTCGCGCATCTTGATGACGCGGGCGGGAACGCCGGCCACGACGGCGCCGGCGGGGACGTCCTCGACGCACACGGCACCGGCAGCCACGACGGCGCCCTTGCCCACGCGCACGCCCTCCAAGACCACGGCGTTGGCGCCGATCATGACATCGTCCTCGATGATGACGGGCGTGGCGCTTGCGGGCTCCACGACGCCCGCCAATACGGTGCCGGCGCCGATGTGGCAGTTCTTACCCACGGTGGCGCGGCCACCCAGCACGGCGCCCATATCGATCATGGAGCCTTCGCCAATGACGGAGCCGATGTTGATGATGGCGCCCATCATGATGACGGCACGGTCGCCAATCTCGACGCGGTCGCGGATGATCGCGCCCGGCTCGATGCGGGCGTTGATGCCCTTAAGGTCGAGCATGGGCACGGCGGAGTTGCGGCAATCGTTTTCAACGTCGTAGTAATCGATAGAATCGGCGTTGGCGTCCAGGATGGCCTTAAGCTCATCCCAGTCACCAAAGACGGTCTTGCCACGACGACCGCCGTAGACATGTGCGTCGCCCCAGGCAACCTTCATGCCCGGCTTCTCGCGCACGTACAGCTTGACGGGCGTCTTTTTGGGCGCGGTGGCGATGTAGTTGATAATCTCCTGTGCATCCATCTCGGCTGCGTTGCTCATTTGCTATCTCTCCTTTGGGTGGATTCGGTTGATACCTGGTTAGGCAAACATGACCTGGTCGAACGTATAGAAGCCGGGTTCGCGGACGACGAGCTTCTGCGCGGCTGCCAGGGCGCCGTTGACAAAGATCTGACGGCTCGTGGCGCGGTGGGTGAGCGTGACTTCCTCGTCCTGGCCAAAGAAACCCACCTCGTGTACGCCAGCTACGGTGCCGCCGCGCATCGAGTGCATGCCGATCTCCTTGGGGTCGCGCGCTCCGCACATGCCCTCGCGGCCATAGACGGGGTGGTAGCCTGCCTCGGGTTCAGCTTCGACGACGGCGTCGAGCAGCAGCTTGGCGGTGCCACTGGGGGCGTCGACCTTTTGGTTGTGGTGAGCCTCGACAATTTCGCAGTCAAAGCCGGGCAGCTCACGCGTGGCCTGGGCCACTAGATGACGCAGGGCTGCGATGCCGATGGAATAATTGCCCGCGTGCATAACGCGGGTGTTCTGGCCCAGCTCGCGCAGACGATCCATCTGCTCGGGGGTGTAGCCTGTGGTGCCCGAGACCAGCGCCGCGCCCGTGCGCTCGACATAGGCGACGACGGCATCGAAGGTCACGACGTTCGAGAAGTCGATAATCACATCGGCAGCCGGTGCGTTCTCGAGTTCGCTCAAATCGAAGCCAATCTGGGCCACGATATCAAAAACGGGTTGACCGGCGGCGTCGACAACGCCCTCGGCGGTGGTGCGGATGAGCGAGCCCATGCGGCCCGTTCCCATAATGACAGTCTTAATCAAGCAGACCAGCTCCCTTCAGGGCATCGGTAAGTGCAGAGCGCGTGTCGTCTGCCATGGGGCACAGCGGCATGCGGTAGTTTGCCTCGATCATATCCATCTGAGCGAGCGCCTCTTTGACGGGGATGGGGTTGACCTCACTAAAGAGGGCATTGATGAGCGGCTGGCCGGCAATTTGGATATCGCGGGCACGTGCCACGTCACCGTCCAAATAGGCGCGGCACATGTCATGCACGAGCTGCGGCTGAACGTCTGCCCACACGCTGATGGTGCCCGAGGCGCCCAGGCTCATGAGCGGCACGGTAAGCGCGTCCTCGCCCGAGTACATGCGGAAGTCGTCTGACAGCAGGTGGGCGATCTTGGCCGCGTAGGCGACGTTGCCCGAGGCCTCCTTGATGCCCATGATGTTGGGGTGCGCGGCCAAGCGCTCTACGTTGCGCTCGCTGATACCGCAGCCGCAGCGGCCGGGGATGTTGTACAGGATGCAGGGGATGTCAACGGCATCGGCGACGGCCTTAAAGTGCTGATAGATACCCTCTTCGTTGGACTTGTTGTAGTAGGGGGTAATGAGCAGCAGGCCGTCGGCTCCCAAGCCCTGGTAAGTAAGCGACTTGGTGAGCATGGTCTGCGTGGAGTTGGAGCCCGAGCCGGCGATGACGGGGACGCGTCCTGCAACATGCTTGACCACGGCGGCGACGACGGAGTTGTCCTCGTCATCGGTCATCGTGGCGCTCTCACCGGTGGTGCCCAGGGTGAGAATGGCGTCGGTGCCATTTTGCAAGTGGAAATCGATAAGGCGCTCGAGCGCGTCAAAGTCGACACTGCTGTCCTTTTTAAACGGCGTAACCAGGGCGACGATTGAGCCCTCGAGATTGCGGATGTCCATGTTCTTCTCCTTCGCCTCCGCGATCTGGATGCGTTTGTTCCATTGAGCTGCGACTGCCAGGCGCTCGTCTTCGGCGCGACGGCGGGCACTTTCGGCGCGCGACTTGGCCAGCAGCTCTCGGCCGCACGGCAGCACGTCGAGCGTGGCAAAGTAATCGCCCGGGCGCTCGGCGCGGCGGATGAGGTCGGCCGCGCCATCGGGGCGCAGCAGGACCTCGGCCGAGCGCAGCCGTCCGTTGTAGTTGTAGCCCATGGAGTAGCCATGCGCACCGGTATCGTGGATTACAAGCAGGTCACCCATGTCGATATGCGGTAGCTTGCGATCGATAGCGAACTTGTCGTTGTTCTCGCACAGATTGCCCGTAATGTCGTACGTGTTTGTGACCGGTGCTACGGTCTTGTCGGCGCCACCCGGCTGGCCCATCACCGTAATGTGGTGGTAGGCGCCATACATGGCAGGGCGAATCAGATCGACGGCGCTTGCGTCGACACCGATATAGTTCTTGTAGATCTGCTTCTCGTGGATGGCCTTGGTGACCAGGCAGCCGTAGGGGCCCATCATAAAGCGGCCCATCTCGGTGCAGATGGCCACATCGCCCATGCCGGCAGGAACCAGGATCTCGTCGTATGCCGTGTGTACCCCCTCGCCGATGGCGTGAATGTCGTTGGCCTGCTGTTCGGGCAGATAGGGGATGCCGACGCCGCCGGACAGATTGATGAAGGCGACGTGTGCGCCGGTCTTGCGCTCCAGGCGCACGGCAAGCTCAAAGAGGATGCGCGCAAGCTTGGGGTAGTAGTCGTTGGTGACGGTGTTGCTGGCAAGGAATGCGTGGATACCAAAGTCCTCGGCACCCTTGACCTTTAGCATGCGGAAGGCCTCGAAGAGTTGCTCGGTGGTCATGCCGTATTTGGAGTCGCCGGGGTTATCCATGATGCCATTGGAGAGCTGGAACAGGCCACCCGGATTAAAGCGGCAGCTGACCGTCTTGGGAATGGGCCCCGCAACGCGCTCAAAGAACTCAATGTGGCTGATGTCATCAAAGTTGACGATGGCTCCCAGCTTGTCGGCGAGCTCAAAGTCCGCCGCCGGCGTGTCGTTGGACGAGAACATGATGTCATGTCCCGTAATGCCCAGCGAGCGGGCGATCATGAGCTCGGTATAGCTCGAGCAATCGCAGCCGCAGCCGTATTCGTTGAGAATGGAGATGAGCGCCGGGTTGGGATTGGCCTTGACGGCAAAGTATTCCTTAAAGCCCGGGTTCCATGCAAAGGCGTCGCGCACTTCTTGCATGTTGCGGCGGATGCCCGCCTCGTCGTATAGATGAAACGGCGTGGGGAACTGCTCGACGATATGCTCGAGCGTCTCCTTGTCCACAAACGGCTGCTTGGCCGCATATGCCTCGTTGGGGGTCAATGCCATGTCCCGTAAACCTCGCTATCCAGACGGCGCCATCTGCGCATCGAATCCGCATAACGTGGACCCAATGTCCGGATAGCGCTCCCGCATTGCTGCAGACAGTCCTGCGGGTGTTTCCCGCAGGCCCACCAGGCTGTTCGTGCCCGAAATGCCCAGTTCGGCGGGTTTCGCCTCCCCGCAGGGTCAAAGTCTGCCGACTCGCCCGCGGCTCTTCGTGCCCGCGCCTCTATCAAGTGGTAAAGACCCTACCACGTTGCACTTTACCAAACAAGAGTATTCGTATATAACGTTTAAAAAATGCAGCATCATGCTAGAAACAAGGGTGCCACAATCCTGCGTCACAATAGGTGTCAATCGAGTCGTCTCATGAAAGGAATCCCTATGACCGAGCTCCAAGAACTCCGTCGTTATCGTCGCGACTTGCACCGCATTCCGGAGCTCGACTTCGATCTTCCGCAAACCATCGCCTATATCGAGGGCGTGCTCGCTCCGCTCGCCTGCGAGGTGACCCATCCGTGTCCCAGCTGCGTCTGCGCTTTCTTCGACGCTGGTGTTGGTGCCGTGCATGCCACGGCGATTCGCGCCGATATGGATGCGCTGCCCATTGCCGAGGCAACGGGCGCGGCCTTTGCCTCGACGCATCCCGGCAAGATGCATGCTTGCGGACACGATGGACACATGGCCATGGCGCTTGCGGCGGCAACCTTTGTCGACCGTACGATCCGTGAGCGGCCGGGCGCCATTAAGCGCAACGTGCTCTTTGTGTTTCAGCCGGCCGAGGAAACGACCGGTGGCGCCAAGACAGTGTGCGAGAGCGGCGTATTCGAGCGCTATGGGGCAGATCGCATCTTTGGCTTCCATGTATGGCCCGATTTGCCCGCCGGCACGTTGGCGAGCTGCTCCGGTCCGTTGCTGGCGCGTTCGAGTGAGACACACATTCATATTCACGGGACGAGCATCCATATCGCCAAGACCTATGGCGTTCCGGTCGAGGAGTCGCACGATGCGGCGCTGGCGGCTGCCAAGTTCTTGGTTTCCGAGCGCGAGCTCATGGACGAGTTGGGTGTCGACGAGCCCTGCATTGGTAAGTTCGGCCTGCTGCAGGCCGGCACCGTCTGCAATGCGGTGGCGGGGGAGGCCCATGTTGCCGGCAGCCTACGTGTGTTTACGGACGACATGTTCGACCGGGCGCGCGAAGGAGTGCGCCGCGTGCTGGACGATGCCTGTGCCGCAACGGGCTGCACGTATGATCTCGACTTTGCCGAGGGCTATCCGCCAGTCGATAACGACCCCGAGCTGTTCGCCCACATTGCGCCTGCCTTGTCCGAGCTGCAACTTGTGGACGAGCCGCTGCTAATCGCCGAGGATTTCGCGTTCTATCAGCGCCATCTGCCGGGCGTGTTTTTCTTGCTGGGCACGGGCGTGCCAGAGGGACAAGAAAACCCGATCGACGCTGATGGCTGCCCAGCCTATGCCACAAGCGCTCTGCATACCGATAGCATGCTCTTCGACGAGGAAATCCTACTCAAAGGCCTCGATGTCTACAAACGATTGCTTTTGCTTGACTAAGGCGTGAAGGAGTATTTGTTCTAGAAAACACGAACAAACGTACGATATAATAGAGATGTAAGTCTATAGAAACGTTTGACGTTACTAACGTAAGGCGATACTATGATTGCATCGTATAAAGATGAGGATACCGAACGCTTTGCCATGGGTATGCGGGTCAGGAGGTTCGTGCCCTTTGAGCGTGTTGCGTTGAGGAAGATTCGCCAACTGCAGGTTTGTGCTTCGCTTGATGATCTTCGCGTTCCACCGGGCAACCGCCTGGAAGCTTTGAAGGGCGATCGTGCCGGTCAATATAGCATCCGTGTTAACGAGCGCTATCGGGTCTGCTTTGAGTGGAGACAGGAGATGGCTTGGAAT
Organism: Collinsella aerofaciens; assembly: GCF_015548375.1. Classification (GTDB taxonomy): domain Bacteria; phylum Actinomycetota; class Coriobacteriia; order Coriobacteriales; family Coriobacteriaceae; genus Collinsella; species Collinsella aerofaciens_AB. Next base: position 160,055 of record NZ_JADMWW010000001.1, on the reverse strand, counting down.
GTCGAAATCGTCGATTATCACAAGTGATGAGCCTTCGGCCGATTTGTTGTCGCCGGTGACTCCTGGTGAGCTTCTCAAAGAGGAGTTTCTTGTTCCCATGGGCATTTCTCAATATCGCCTTGCGAAAGAGACCGGGATTCCGGCTCAGCGTATCGGGCAGATTGTCTTGGGAAAACGTCGCGTGACGGCCGACACCGACCTCCGTCTTTGCCGTTATTTTGGCCTGACGGATGGTTATTGGCTGCGCGCTCAGGTGGCGTTTGACCTTGAGGCCGAGAAAAGGCGGATTGAACCGGAACTCGATAAGATCGTTCCTGTTCAGCAGGCCATCGCACTGTAGTGCTCAAAGATGATGGGGGGGTGGCGATGAGGCGATGCCGACAGTCTTCCGTATATAGTCCGGGTGGATGCGGGTGCGGTTTGCTACTGCTTCCGGTCATCGCTGTGAGCATTGGCGTGATGTTTGTGCTTGCTGGGCTGGCTACGGCGGCACTCGTACTGTTTATCACTGCTATCGGCGTGACGATTTGGCTTTATCGCAGTCGTGAGCAGCGCCGCGCCGACGGTAAGACCAATGTAGGATGGATTGCCTTTTTGGTCATCGCCTACCTGCTGAGCATCAGCTATTTGGCCTTCTTTATCCTGTTGCTTGTGAGCACCTTTACCGGGGAATCCGTCACGGTGGGTTGATGCACTGCCAGCAGACGGTTGCGCAAAGTGCGTTTGCTCGGCGTTTGGATAACTGCATTGGCCGTTTACCGCAGCCTTAGCTCTCAGCTAATGAATTCAAGTTTAATCCTTCCTACGATGTGCTGTGTGCCGGCACGGTAGCCGGATCGTAGGAAGGATGCATGATGAAAAAGCTTGAAAACGAAGTGCTGCTGAGCCGTCGCGCTGCACTGGGCGCATTCGCCACCGTCGCCTTGGGGACTGCCGGTCTTCTTACCGGTTGTGGTAGCGATAAGGCGACCGTCACCGAGGACGCTGGCGATGGCGACAAGAAGGAAGAGGCGAAGAAGGAAGAGCAGTCTACGACTGACCTGGCGGTTGGTGCGACGGTGACCACGGCTGCCGGTCTTTCCGTCGTTGTCGATTCCGTCCAGCCCGGCCTCACAAATTATGACGGTTCGACCATGACGGGCATTCACGTCACGTACGTCAACAATGGTGATGAGGGCGCAGATTACAACATCTACGACTGGAAGGGCGAGGACGCCAACGGCGCTCAGCAGAATCAGGGTTACTACAGCGAGGGCTCCGATGAGCTGCAGTCTGGTACCCTTGCCGCTGGTGGCTCTGTGGCGGGCAATATCTACTTTGATGGCGATATCAAGAAGGCACTGTATTTTGCCAACATGTTTGATAAGTCTACCACTGCAAGCTGGGTGTTGGCCTAGCATGTCGCTACCGTTGCGCCGTATGGGAGGTGAAGTCGTATGCCCGATAAAAAGTTGACTGACGAGTTACTCAATGAACTTCTCGACGCGCCGAACATCGATGGCTATATCAGGGAGCACGACTTTGCCGCCCCGTCGCTTTCGGACTACCTGAAGCAGCTACTGCAGGAAAAGGGCTTGGAGCGCTCGCGCGTGGTCCGTATGGCTGATCTCAATGAGACCTTTGGCTATCAGATCTTTGCCGGTGCGCGTCATCCGAGTCGCAATAAGGTGCTGCAGATTGCCTTTGCGACGGCGCTGACGCTCAAAGAGGCCAACCGTGCACTGACGGCTGCCGGCGCAAGCGTCCTTAACTGCAAGGATCGCCGTGATGCGATTATCATCTTTTGCATCGATCGCGGGTGTAGCCTCCAAAAGGTCAATGAAGAGCTGTATCGCTTTGGCGAGGAAACGGTGAGTTAGCGGCTGATATCTGAGCCGGCGGAGCTGCCGAACAAGGATGCAAACGAACGGGGCGCGGATGCCATGGGGCGTCTGCGCCCTGCGCTATGATGGAGGCTATGGATACTCAGACCCCAACATATTTCGATGACGAGCTGACCGCAGCGCTTGCCGAGCACCTGGCGTCGCTCGATCGCGACGACAGCTATCGCGTGGAGCGTGTACTTAAGCGCTCGTCCGTTGAAACAACCGAGCTCGTGTACTTTGAAGGAACCGGCGGTGGTTCGCTCGGCCCCTTTGTCCGTAAACGCATCGATGCTTCGGCTCAAATCGGCGGGGCATACGAGCGTCTGTTTGCCGCCCAGCGGGCAGGCAGGCGTTTTGAGCACCTGCCCAGAATCGTCGATTGTCGTCGTGTGGGCGACGAGCTCAACGTGGTTATGGAATACATCGAAGGGGAGACACTCGGGGCGCTGGTGGACCGTCTGGGAGCCACTCCCGATTATGTGCGTGAATTGTATCCTGCCCTATGCGATGCCGTGGGCGAGCTCCACGCCGGTTTTGCAATGGCGGGGGAGACGCCGGCGCCGGTGATCCATCGCGACCTCAAGCCGTCGAATATCATCGTGACAGGTGCCAACTATACGCTTGATGACGGCCTGACATTTTCATCGCTGGTGATTATCGACTTGGGAATCGCCCGCGTATGGCGCGATGGCGCCGATGCCGACACCGTCAAGTTCGGCACGCGACCCTATGCGCCGCCCGAGCAGTACGGGTTTGGGCAGACGAGCGTGCGCAGCGATGTCTACGCACTTGGCGCCCTGTTGTTCTTCTGCTTGACGGGAGTCGACCCTAAACCAGGGCTCGACATGCGCGAGCAATGCGAGGCGCGCGGCATTCCCACTCCACTTGCCGATGTCATCTGCATGTCGATGGCGCTTGACCCGGCCAAACGTTTTGCGAGTGCGGAAGCGTTGGGACGGGCGACGCGCGCGGCATACGACCTGAGTCGCCCCGTGCGGCCTCCTGCGCCTGTCCGTACTCCGGCATCGGAGACGGTGTTGACGCCCCAAGGGCTCAAGAACCCCACAGGGCATCCTGGGCCTGCCGCCTCCGCTGCATGCGGTCTGCTCTCTCGCGTTCCGGAGTCTCTGGGGCGCATTTGGAATACACTCGTCTGCTTTTCGCTGCTTGTGTTCTTTGCAGGAAGTCACTTTGCCGTCTTTCACCCCACGGGAGCAAACCAAAGCTACCCGACGTGGCTTCTCGTAATCGAGTATTTTATCTTTGTCGATGGCCTTATGGTGCTTATGCATTTTGCGCTGCTCGATAAGCGCCGTCTTCGTCGGCGATTCGCATTGCTCGACAGCTATCGCGGCAAGAAGCTCGCGAAGCTCTTGCTCAAGGCATTGGGTGTGCTGCTCCTATGCATGATCGTCATAGTCGCGGTTGCCAATGCGACCGGCGTCGTCGATACCTCCGCTACCTAAAAGAAAAGGGCCCCATTGGGGCCCTTTGCAGTTGCACTTAGATGCGGTTCATCTGAGCGGCGACTTTGTTGTACCAGTCCTGCCACGTGGGCGGGCAGTACTTTTTGGCCGCTGCCGGGGTAAGGGTGGAGCCGTAGTTGGCGCCCAGATAGGCAACGTGAGCGGAGATGCCCTCGCTCCAGCTGCCAAAGCTGCGCCAACCGCCGCCACGTGCACTCCAGCCCCAGGCGTTGTAAGAATTGGCGCAATAAGCACCCTTGGTGCTCTCGATGCAGGCGATGGCGGGGGACCAACGGGGGTCGACACCGGTATTCCAAGCGGCGACGGCAAAGTTATAGCCCTGGCCTGCCATGGGGGAGCCGGCGAGATAATTGTCGATGCGGCTCGTCCACTCATTAATGAACGAATCGTAATCGGAGCTACCGGTATTGGCGTTGTTCACCGTGGTGTCGATGGTGGTGTTGGTGTTGGTGGCCTGGCTGCTGGAATTGCTGCCGCTTACGCCCTCGCCCGAGAGCTTTTCGGCGGCAGCGGCCTTATCGGCCTCAAGCTTGGCAAGCTCGGCGGCATTTTCCTGCTCGGCTTTTGCCTGTGCCTCGCTGCGGAGCTGCTGGGCCTGCGCCAGCGCATCCTCGGCGTTTTTCTGCTCCGCCTCAAGCTGAGACTTGGCCTGCTGGAGCTCGGCCTTGTTCTGCTCGAGTTCGGTTTGCATATTATTGAGCTCTTCGATCTCGTCGACGCTCGAGCTCGTGATCTGGTTGGTGTATTTGCAGGTCGTGATGAACTCACCCAGGCTCTGCGCGTTGACCAGGAAGCTCACGATGGGGTTAGTGCCCTTCTGGTACTTGTACAGATCGCGCATGGCGGAGCTTGCCTTGGCCTGCTGCTCGGGAAGCTTAGCCTCGATTTCCTCGATGCTTGCCTCATTGGAGTCAATCTGCTTTTGTAGGTCATCGAGCTTGGTGCGGGCGTCGTTGTAGGCGCTCGTAGCGGCTTCGATCTTCTGCTGGGCTGCGGAAAGCTGGTCCTGCGTTGCCTGCGAGGCGGCATACGCCGCAACGGGGGAGAGCATCGGCGTGGCCGTCAGCGCAACGGCGAGCGCGGCGCTCGTGATGATACGAGCCGGCTTCGACGCAATGAGCGCTGCGGTGCGATGATTCGAATGCTGCATCCAGTCCCTCTGCAATCAATCGTAGGTTATGGTTCGAACGGTATTCTACTACTGCTTTCGACCTCAACTTGAACCTTAAAGGTCCCAAAGGGTCAAGTTGAACTTGAGGCTTTGGCTTTGACCTGCAGTTATGATGAATTGTTGAGAAACCATAGAGTTCAACTTTAACGTTACAGAGCCCTGTTTGAGAGGAGTTTTGGGCTGTAAAAGCCATCTCAACGTGGGGTTTTATAACTACAGCGTGCCCTTCTGGCGAGCCCGCTCAATCTCTTCGAGGGCCTCGGCGGGGGTGAACGAACAGGTGCCGTCGCCGAGTTTGATTACCTGGATATCGTCGCCGGCGTAGACCTCTCCGCCCTTTAGTACCACGCCGAAAACGCCCTCGTGGGGAAAGATGCAGTCGCCGGCGAGATAGTAGATGGCGCAGCGTGTGTGGCAGGCCTTGCCGATTTGGCTGATTTCGACAAGCACCTCGCTGCCAAGCTTGAGCTGCGTGCCCAAGGGGAGCGAGAGTAGATTGATGCCTTGCGTGGTGAAATTCTCCCCAAAGTCACCCTGGCGCACATCGAGTCCGCGGGCCTGCGCCGTCTGGATGGACTCTGCGGCCAAAAAGGAAACCTGACGGTGCCAATGCCCGGCGTGTGCGTCGGAGGCGAGGCCAAATTGCTCTATAACGGTGTCGTGTCCATCGGCGACGGGCGACTTGCGTGTGCCCTTGTGCGCCGACGTGTTGATTGAGACGATGCGGGCGGGCCTGTCGTAGGCGTCGTTTGCCGTGCGTAGGGGAACGGCCGTTTGTGCGCGTTCCTCCAGCTCTCGTTTCGCGGCATTGAGGATGGGGTTATCGGTCGGATGGTCTTGGGGCACGTGCGCGCCTTTCGTTTGAGGATGTCAATACGCTGAATCCTACAACAATGGTAGGTTCATTGCCCATTGTCATACAACGGTGAGCGCCGTCTTCGTGTTGGCCTTCGTGCTGGACGATTACGTCGATTGCCATAGATACGGTGGAGCTTTGGGCACCGGCGGTTTGGCACGCTAGAATAAATCAGTTGCGCAAAGACCGCCCGTTGTGTGGGCAGTTCATGATAGGAAGTTTCCATGGCATTGCAGTTTACAGAGCGCGAGTTTATTCCCGTGCTGCTCGGTGGCGACATCAACGCCTATTCGGTGGCGCGCGCCTTCTATGAGGAGTACCAGGTCAAGAGTCTGGTCTTTGGCAAGTACCAGACGGGTCCCGCGTACCGCAGCCAGATTATCGACTACACGCCCAACGTGGATATCGATACCATGCCCGTGATGCTCAGGATCGTCAACGGCATTGCCCAAGCGCATGCCGATAAGACGATTGTCCTTGTGGGCTGTGGCGATAACTATGTTGCCCTCGTGGCTCAGGCCAAGGATGCCCATGAGTTGGCGGATAATATCGTCGCGCCTTACGCTCCCTATAGCATGCTTGAGCAGTGTCAGAAGAAGGAGATCTTCTACGAGCTGTGCGAGAAGCATGGCGTGCCCTATCCGCATACCTTTACCTTCACCATGGCGATGCTGAACGCCCAAGGCGAGGCGCCTGCCGAAGTACTCGACCAGATCGATTTTCCCTACCCGATGATTCTGAAGCCTTCTGACGGCATCATGTGGTGGCAGCACGAGTTCGAGGGCCAGAAAAAGGCTTATGAGATTGCCGACCGTGCCGAGCTGGAACAGGTCATTCGCGACTCGTATGCCAGCGGCTACACCGACGACCTGATCTTGCAGGATCGCGTGCCCGGCAACGACGAGTACATGCGCGTGCTCACCAGTTATTCCGACCGTAACGGCAAGGTGCGCATGATGTGCCTGGGTCACGTGCTGCTCGAGGAGCATCAGCCTCACGGTGTCGGCAACCACGCCTGTATCATCACCGAGCCCAATGACGAGCTCATGGGCGGCGTGCGCAAGTTGCTCGAGGACCTTCACTTTGTGGGCTATTCCAACTTTGACGTTAAGTACGACGAGCGCGACGGCTCGTTTAAGTTCTTCGATTTCAACACGCGCCAAGGTCGCAGCAACTACTACGTCACTAACAGCGGCTTTAACGTTGCCAAGTATGTGGTGGACGAGTATGTGTTCAACCGCCCGTTTGAGCCGGAGTTTGTGACGGCGCAGGACGAGGCACTGTGGATGGTCGTCCCCATGGGCGTCGTCGACAAGTACGTCAAGGATCCCGAGCTGCGCGCTAAGGTGCATCGCCTGGACAAGGAAGGCAAGGGCGCCGACCCTTCGTTTATGAAGGGCGACTTTGTCTTTAACCGCTGGCTGCGCATGTGGCACACCAAGCTGCGCCACTTTAAGCTGTTCAAGACGTATTACAAGTAGATGAGTGCGGCGCCCGTCCGGTTTACATCGGGCGGGCGCGGGTATGATACGCGCAATTGCGCAAGCGTCACCAAGGAGGCGGCGATGGAAAAGCTGGGAGTTATCGGCGGCATGGGCGCCGAGGCCACGTCGTATTACTACGACCAGGTAGTGCGTCATACGGCTGCTGCCTGCGATCAGGAACATATCGACATGGTGGTGCTCTCCAAGTCGACCATGCCCGACCGCACGCTTGCCATTAAGACCGGCGAGCATGCCAAGCTGCTGGCGACCATGAAAGAGTGTGCCCAGGCACTCGAGTCGCTGGGCTGTGCGCACATTGCCATTCCCTGCAACACGTCACACTACTTCTACGACCAGATCCAGTCGTTTACGAAGGTGCCGATTATCCACATGCCGCGCGAGTCGGTTCGCTATGCCCTTGCTGGTGCGGTGATGGGGGAGTGCGAGTTCGACCCCAACCTGAGTATGCCGGCCGAGCCGGTGCGCAAGATCGGCATCATGGGCACCGACGGAACCGTGGGCGCGGGCGTCTACGGCCGCGAATGCGAGGCTGCGGGTGTTGAGGTCGTCTATCCCAGCGAGAAACGTCAGAACGATGTGATGTCGCTTATCTACGATGATGTGAAGGCCGGACGTGAGCCCGATATGGATAAGTTCGACCGCGTGATGTGGGAGTTCGCCCGTAGCGGCTGCGACCGCGTCATTCTGGCCTGCACCGAGCTCTCGGTGCTGCAAAAGTACCGAGAGATGCCCGAGATTACCCTTGACGCCATGGACGTCCTGGTGCGCGAATCCATCATCCGTAGCGGCGCTCCCTACCGCCTCTAGCTTCCGACCCGCCAAAAAGGGACAGGTTAATGTTGGTAGGTTTTATCTGGTGAAACAGTAAAGGCCTCGGCTCGTTTGGTGCGAGCCGAGGCCTTTTGCGTTGGGCGGTTGCTGTCGGTGGTGAACTAGAACAGGAAGCCGATGGCGATGAGGGCGATGCTGACGATGAGTACGGCGATGTCCAGGCCCTTGATGGGGTAGCGCTTGTACGAGCTGGCGCGCGTACGCAGATAGAAGCCGCGCTGTTCTGCCGCCAAGGCTGTGGCATCGGTCTTGCCCACGCTCGAGATGAGCAGTGGCACACACAGTGGCAGCATGAGCTTAAGCTTCTTGATGGGGTTCTTGGTGTCGTACTCGACGCCGCGTGCGGTCTGCGCCTCCATGATGGCGTTCATCTCCTGACCAAACACCGGCACAAAGCGCAGCGCCGTGGTAAAGGTGAAGGCATAGCGATACGGCACGTGCAGCACCTCGACGCAGGCGTTGGCAAGGTCGTTGAGCTTGGTCACCATGAGCATGAGGATGAGTGGTAACGCCACGCCCAGCAGGCGCAGGCAGGCCTTCGATCCTGTGATGAGACCCGTGTCGGTGATAAAGTTCCACACCACGTTGCCATCGCGCATAAAGGCCAGCTGGAGCACCAGCATGATAAGCGCGAGCGGAATCAGCAACTTGAGCAGCGAGAGCAGACGGTCGATGACACCGGCATAGGCACCCAGCGCAAGGGTGAGTGCCAAAAAGCCCAACAGCGCCACGTAGGTGTCGGACAAGAAGATGCCGACGATGATGGCGGCGGCGAGGCCCAGTTTGACGACGGGGTTCAGGCGATGCAGTAGCGTATCGCCCGGCATGTAGTCGATGACGTTAACCACGGTGGACCATCTCCTTGGTAATTCGAACGACATCGGTGACCTCGCTCACCTGCGCAAAAGCGGGCGAGACGGAAGATGCCAGACGGCGCGAGAGTTCAATAACCTGGGGAGGCTCCACGTAGGCACGCCGCATGAGATCGATGTTCGAGAATAGCTCGTGCGTGCGGCCGCGGTCGAGGATGCGACCGTCGGCCATTACCACAATGCGCTCGGCAAAATCCGAGACGACTTCCATATCGTGGCAAACCATGATAACGGCGCAACCGCGCTCGGCCATGGTGCGCACCGTTTCCATGACGGTCATGCACTCGCGGTAATCAAGGCCGCTCGTGGGCTCGTCGAGCACGACGATCTTGGGCTCAACCACTACGACGGAGGCAAGCGCCACCATTTGTCGCTGACCGCGCGAGAGCGAGAAGGGCGCCTCGTCGGCCGGCAAGCCAAAGCGGTCGATGACGAGTTGGGCACGACGCAGAGCCTCGGCACGGTCCATGCCGCCAAGCTCCAAGCCAAAGGCGACCTCGTCGAGCACGGTGTCCTTGCAGATCTGGCGGTCGGGGTTTTGGAAGAGGGTCGCGACCTCGCGAGCGATGCGGCTCGTGGGAACGGCTGCGGTATCCAGTCCCGTGACGCGCACGCTGCCCGAGGCGGGCTTAAGCAGGCCTGTGAGCAGTTTGGTGAGCGTGGTCTTGCCGGCGCCGTTTTGGCCGACGATGCCCACGAGCTCGCCAGGATAGAGCGTCAGGCTAAGGTCGTGTACGGCGGCTCCGCCATTGGGATAGGCAAACTCAACATGGTCGAAGGTGAGTACGGGTTCGGCGTCCTTGGCATGAGGACGCAACGACGGTGCATGCGGGGAACCGGCGGGCGCCTGGGCTTCGATAGCCGCGTGTGCGGGGTCGACGATGCCCGAAATCAGGCGCTCGGCCTCATCGACATCCAAGCAGGGGGTGCCGCTTACCAGGCCATCGGCCTGGAGGCTATTGAAGATACGCGTGACGCGAGGGCAGTCGACGCCGATGGCACGGAGCTCGTCGGTATGCGCGAAGACCTCGTGTGGCTCGCCCTGCAGCGCGATTTCGCCATGATTGAGCACGAGCACGCGGTTGCAGTACTCCGAAAGCAGGGCGACCTTTTGCTCAACGACGACGATGGTGATGCCGAGTGCACGGTTGGCCTCACGCAGGGTCTCGAAAACCAGCGTGGAGCTGGCGGGGTCGAGTGCCGCGGTGGGCTCGTCGAGAACCAAGACGCGCGGACGCATGGCGAGGATGGCGGCGATGGCCACTTTTTGCTTCTGTCCGCCCGAGAGGGTGGCGATCTCGCGGTCGCGCAGGTCGCTGATGCCGACGGTCTCGAGCGTTTCGCTCACGCGCTGCTCGATCTGGTCGTGGGGAACGCCAAAGTTCTCGAGGCCAAAGAGCATCTCGTCCTCGACGACCGAAGCGACCATCTGCGTGTCGATATCCTGCAGCACACTGCCGACGATTTGCGAGACGTCGGTGAGCGAGACTTCGCAGGTGTCGTGGCCGTCGACCATGACGGACCCAAAGAACGTGCCGGTGTAGTGGTGGGGCACGGCACCCGACAGGCAGGCGGCAAGCGTGGACTTGCCGGCGCCCGAGGGCCCGATGATGCCGATGAAATCTCCCTTGTTCACGCTGAGCGAGATGTGGCTGAGCGCCTGCTCGGTCTGCGTGCCATAGGAGAACGAGACATCGTCGACGTTGATGATCGTTTCCATGGATACCTTTCATAGTCATTGGGGACAGTCTTAAATGACCAGTTGTTTAAGACCGTCCCAAAAAAGTTCGTTGTTTGGGACGGTCTTTGGTGGTGAAGCACGGAGACGGCTTTACGAGGGGGCCCAGGTTGGCGCGAAAGAGGAGCGAAGCGTACTTGGGTACGCGAGCGACGAATGAACGCCAAGATGGGGTGGCTCGTAAAGCCGAGCGGGTTAGTTGAGCCTAAGGGCCTTCTGGATGGGCAGGTAGAGGGCGCCGACCAGAATGGCGTTAAAGACGGCGGTCATGGCGACGACGGGCAACATGGCGGCGGCGAGCTCGCCTACCACGCCGAGCATGGCCATCTTGATGACCATGAAGATGACGCCGGAGACAAAGGTGGTCAGGAAGGTTGCAACAATGGCGACGGCAGGCTTGACCTGACCGTTCTTGCCGGCGGCGTTGACGATGCCGGCCATGAGCATGGCGGCGATGCCCTCGGCGGCAAAATCGACGAACGGCGAAGTGGTGGTGATCTGGATCACGGCAGCCGAGATGAGGCCGATGACGAGCGCTTGGCCGATGTTAGGGCGAACGACCAGGATGGTGAGGCAGAAGGCCGAGATGATGAACTCGGGGCTGATCATGCCGCCCGAGATGCCCGAGATGGCCTTGCCGACGGTGAAGTTGAGGATGAAGCCTGCAGCGAGCAGGATGGCGAGCAGGACGAGAGCGCGGACGTCGAGTTTGCCGCGGTCGGCGGTCTGGACGGTGCGGGGCTGGGCGGCGGTGGTGTTCTGAGACATGGTGAAAATCCTTTCGGAATGGGGGTGCAAGAGAAAAGCGGAGGCGCGTGATGCGAATGCGATCGGGCTCGAGATAGAAAAAGGCCCCCGGTCGAAACCGGAGGCCTTCCAATCACCTAGAGCGCAAAAACAGGCGTGAGGGACTCACTGTCGACCGATCGTATTCGCATCACGCCACCACCAGTTGTTGAGAGACTTCATCGTGTTCTTCATGTCGGTGGCTCCTTTCGTGATGCCGTGGCGCGGTCGCACCTAGTTGCTGTTGCGCTGCACTATAGCACAGCGAAGTGTGTGCGGGGAAATCTTTTTAAAAAGATTTCAGGCGGGTTTCCCGCCGGTCAAAAGAGCGGGCTGAGCGGGCGAGGCTGCCATTGCTGCCTTGCCCGCTCAGCTAGGACGTTACTCCTTATTGCGACGGTAGAGGAAGTAACCGCCCGCGGAGATGACGGCAACGCCAGCGATGGCGAATGCAGCCACCACGCGGCCATCAAAACGATCACCGGTGGTGGGCAGGCCGCCCTTGGTGTTCGCCTTGTTGGTGGTTACCGTGGTCGTGGTGTCCGACTTGCCAGGCTTCTCGGGCTTGGTGGTGGGCTGCTCGGGCTTAGCGGGCTGCTCGGGGGTACCGGGCTGCTCAGGAGTACCAGGCTGCTCGGGAGTGCCAGGCTGATCCGGGGTTACCGGGTCGGTGGCAAGAGCGTCCTTGGCGTAGGTGATGGACACCTTGAGGCCGTTGGTCTCGGTGTTCAGGTCGCTCGGGGTGAAGGGCTGGTCGAAGTTCTCAGCCTTCAGATAGGCGCGCATCTCCTGGAGCAAGGCCTTGCACTTGACGTAGGTGTTCTCGGTGGCAGCATTGCCGGCCTTGTTTGCCAGGGCGGTACGGGCCTCGGTGCCCTCGGTGGCCTGCATGACCTCGTCGACTTCCAAGTTCTGCTCGACGAGCTCGTTCTGGAGGGCGTCGAGGTAGGTGCGAACGCCGGTGCCGAGCTGCTCACGGTGCTCGAAGCACAGGGAGCTGATGTCCATGAGGACATAGTTGATGGAGTTCTCGGGCTCCTCGTTGTTCACGATGTCCTCCTCTTCGCAGTGATCGAAGGAGACGGTCTGGTCGCTGTAGTACGGGCTAACCTCGGTGAGCAGTGCGGAGTAGTAGGGGATGGCGACGGAGTAGGCGGCGCGGGAGAGCATCTCCCACTGGATGGTCGCGATCTCGGGGTCCATGCCCTGACGGATCTGGAAGAGATTGACCTCGGTGTTGGTTTCGGTACCAATGGCGTAGGCGCCGTCGGTGTTGGCGTTGAGGCCCGGGACCTTCTCGCCGCGGTTGCCAAACGCGCGGATCATCTCAAAGGTGTTCCAGTCGGACTTGCCGGGCTGGAAGAACAGCGGCTGCGCCTTGCTAACCAGGGCGCCGGTCGTGGCACGAGCATCTTCGCGCTCGTCCTTGACGATCTCGTAGTCGGTGCCCTCGGTGAGCGGCACACCGAAGTAGGCGCGACCCTGGACATAACGGGCCCAAGAATGCATGGCCTTTTCGCTAATTGCCTCGCCGTAGGTCTGGGCAACGTCAAATTGACCGTCATCGAAGTACTTGGCGAAGCCATTCTCCTTAGGCATGGACTCGATGGTCGCAGAGTGGAGACAGTTCGCGGTGTCGGTGAGGTCAACCTTGTAGTTGAGGTTGCCGATGTTGGGGTTGAGCGAGGCGATATCGTCAGTGAGCCTCATGGCGATCCACTGGTGGCCGGAAAGTGCGGCAAACAGCCAAGTCTCGTTGCTGTCGGCGATGATAATCTGATCGTTGCCGCAGGCGCCCTGCTCGTCGATGATCTTGCCGAGGAGCTCGACGCCCTCACGTGCATTGGCGCTTTCACCTAAGATAACGCTGCCGTAGCTGTACTCGCCAATACCGGTTTTGGTCAGGGGGTCTGCTGCCTCAGCATCAGCATTCATGCCGGTGGTCAGCGTTGCGGAGCAGGACACGCCCTTCTCATTGATGCCTGCCTCAGAGTAGGCATCATAGCGCCCGTGCCACTGGGAGGGATGGTCGCGTACATAGGTGTAGCGATACGTGGTCTTGGTCGAGGTATACATGAATGCGGACTCGTCCGAGCCGTACGTATGCCCCGGGCCGTGAGAAGGCTCAATGCCAAAGTGCTTGAGGTAGCGCTTATCGAAGTCCTCGGCGCGGCCATAGTACGTGTCACCGTCGGCCGTCAGCTTGTTGCCCATGTACATCTGCGTGCAGGCGAGCGCAGATGTCGGCATGGACATGATGGTTGCAGCTCCAAATGCAAGGCCTATGCCAAGCTTCTTGAGCGCGTTGACGGGATGAGTTTTACTCATATTCCCTCCCAGCGCGCGAAAGCCCTCTGTCTCCAGAGGGCTTCACCCAATAATTACACCCCCTTAGCGTAACGAATTCGAAACAATATACATTCATGAAAGTTATTTACTCGATAAGCGTAGCGAAATATGCGATTAACGGTAAATTGAACTCATTTAGTGGGAAATCAATTTGTATAACGCCAGCGAAAAATGTAGCTAAATAAAGCGTCAAGAAAAAAGCGGACCCCTCGCCGGCATGTGGTTTCATGCCGGCGAGGGGTCCGGGCTGCACGGGCCGTCTAAGAGTAATGGCTACTTCTTTCGACGGTGAATCACGTTAATGGCATAGCCGACGAGCATGGCCAAAACGATGACGATAAAGCCAAGGATGGGGTTGTCGTTCACGGGGGTCCTCCTATTTTCCGAGCGGCGAGAATTCGTCGACGATGAGGTCGAGGCATTGCGGAAGCGCGCGGGCTCCAAAGACGCCCGAATTGCTGGAGATAATCTCGCCATCGAACTGCATGCCCAGCGACGGGGTGCAGGTGATCTTGGCTTCCTTGGTCTGGATGATCTTGAACTGCGGGCGCCCGAGTACCTTGCCGGCGGGGTCAAGCGCAGCGGTGATCACAGTAGGCAGCAGCTGCACGGTGCGCACGGGTTCGATAACCGCAATGTCGACCATGCCATCGTTCATACGGCAGTTGGGGAACAGGTTGATGTCGTTTTGGATGACAGACGTGTTGCCCGCCATGCAGCAGATGCCGTCGAGCTCCTCAACAATGCCATCATGCTCAATGGTAAAGTGCGCCACCGTGGGGTTGGGCGTGGCGAGAGCGGAGAGGAAGTAGGCGATCTCGCCGATGTCGTTTTTGGTGGGGGCGGCCTTCATCATGATCTCGGCGTCAAAGCCCGAACCGGCGATGATGATAAAGCCATGGCGCTTTTCGTTGCCGTTCTCGTCGAGCCAAAAGAGCTCGCCCATGTCTACTTTGACCGTGCGGCCGGCGCGACATGCCTTGGCAAGCGCCGCTGCCTCGGGGGCATTGCCGATGTTGTTAAAGAACAGGCAGGCCGTGCCGGAGGGGAAAACGAGCGTGGGGACGCCGCAGCCGCGCATCTGGTCGAGCACGTTGGAGACGGTGCCGTCGCCGCCCGAGACGACCACGCGGTCGAACTCGCGAACGTCTGCCACGGCGTCCTCGGGCTCCATGCCATCGCCGATAAAGCGCATCACGACTTCGTCGCCGCCCTGTGCAAGGGCGTGCGTGAATGCGTAGATTTCATCTGAGCTGGGGCCCGATGCCGGGTTGTGGATGATAAGGCAGCGCATACTTACGTTCCCGTTCTGTGACTAACCGAGTATAGTTGTAAGGCAATGCCGATATCCTACCCGTGTTTTTCGGGCCTAACCTTATTCGATGGGTTGATATGTACATTTCCACACATCAGGCTCTACTCGACTTTTGCCAGCGCGCCCGTGAGTTCGACGCGATTGCCGTCGATACCGAGTTTTTGCGCGAGCGCACGTTCCATCCGCGTCTGTGTTTGGTTCAGATTGCCACCCCTGCCGAGAGTGTAGCGGTCGATCCCCTGGTAATCGACGACCTATCGCCGCTGGCCGAGCTTATGGCCGACGAGAGCGTGACCAAGGTCTTCCACGCCTGCTCGCAGGATATGGAGGTCATGCTCCATACCGTAGGCGTGCTGCCGCGTCCGATTTTTGACACGCAGGTGGCCGCCGCCTTTTTGGGCGAGCGTCAGCAGATTTCCTACGGCGCGCTCGTGCAGACGTTTTGCGGCGTCTCATTGCCCAAGACCGAGTCACTGACCGACTGGTCGCGTCGCCCGCTGACCGATAAGCAGATTGAGTACGCGATCGATGACGTCAAGTATCTGATCGTCGCCTATACCGAGATGATGAGCCGCCTGCGCGAGCTGGGCCGCGTGGACTGGGTGCTCGACGAGCTGCGCCCGCTGGCTGACGAGTCGCACTATCGTGCCGATCGCCACGAGGCGTTCCGCAAGGTCAAACGCATCAACTCGTGCAGTCGTCACCAGCTGGGTATCGCGCGCGAGCTCGCCGCCTGGCGTGAGGACCGCGCCGAGCGCCGCAACATCCCGCGCAAATGGGTCATGTCCGACGACACGCTGCTTGCGCTCGTTAAACGCAATCCCGTGCGCGTTGAGGAGTTCCGCAGCATTCGCGGTACCGATCAGTTGGGGGAGCGCGACGTGGACGGTGCGCTCATGGCCATCAAGCGTGGCGCAAGCTGCCCGCACGATCGCCTGCCGCTCATGATGCGCGGGCATCGCCAGATCTCTCCGGAGTTGGAGAGCGTGACGGACCTGATGTATGCGCTCATTCGCCTGGTTGCCGAGCGCTCGGGCGTGGCGACCTCGGTCATCGCCTCGCGCGATGACCTGGCAGACTACATAGAGCATCCCGAGCAGAGCCCCCTGCGCGAAGGTTGGCGTTTTGAGCTTGTGGGCTCGCGCCTGGATGATTTGCTTTCGGGCAATATGGGGCTCACCGTGAAGGACGGAAAGATTGAGCTGCTGTAGGGAAGCCTAGCAGCTGAGTGGTGGGACAAATTCATGATGAATTTGTCCCACCGACATCGGGGTGAGGTCGTTTGTCCCGCTCCGGTGGGTAAAATGCCTCCAACGTGTAACTCGATTCGGAGGAATTCACATGCCTTATTACTATGGATACGGCTTTGGTATCGACCCGCTGTACCTGCTGGTTGTTCTTGTCTGTACGGTGCTTGGCCTTGCCGCGCAGAGCTATATCAACTCGACGTACAAGACGTGGTCCAAGGTGCGCTCGGACGGCGATACGGGCGCTGCGGTTGCTCGCCGCATGCTCGACGCCAACGGTTGCAACGCCGTGGGTATCAAGGGGGTTGCCGGCGAGCTCACCGACCATTACAACCCGCAGGACAACAACCTGTATCTGTCGGACGCCAACCGTTCGGGCGGGTCGGTCGCAAGCGTTGCCGTCGCCTGCCACGAGGCGGGCCATGCCGCTCAGCGTCAAAGCGGCTACGCCATGATGAAGGTGCGCACCGCTTTGGTCCCCGTCGTCAACTTTACTCAGAACACCTGGACCATCGTGCTGCTCATGGGCCTGTTCATGAACATCGCCGGACTCACGACCCTTGCGCTGATCTTCTTCTCGTTTAGCGTGCTGTTCCAGCTGGTTACGCTGCCGGTCGAGATTGACGCCAGTCGTCGCGCCGTGGCGTATATCGAGCAGTCGGGTATGAGCTCCAAGCAGGTCAACGGTGCCAAGAAGGTGCTGACGGCAGCCGCGCTTACCTATGTGGCAGCGGCGCTCACCTCGATCATTCAGCTGCTCTACCTTATGGCTCGCTACAACAGAGACTCCAATCGATAACAAATTGGACTGGCAGGCGCCGCGGGGATTTGTGTCCCCGCGGCGCTGTACTATGTGTGGGACTTGAATTTGCACAGGGCCGGAGCCCTAGTGCGCGATGACGAAAGGAGGCTGCGTGGCAGGCTGGAATCTAACCGGCAACAGCGTTTCCGCCGAGTTTGACGGGTCGGACGAGCAGGAGCGCAAAGAGCTCAGCGTGAGCCAGGCGGTGGAGATTGCCGCTGGTGCGCTCGATGCGATTCCGCAGCTGAGCGTCTTGGGTGAGGTCACGGGCTTTCGTGGTCCCAATGCCCGAAGCGGCCACTGCTACTTCCAGATCAAGGACGACTCGGCCGCCGTTGACTGCATCATCTGGAAGGGCGCCTATCTCAAGCGCACCTTCGATCTGCGTGACGGCATGCAGGTGAGCTTTAAGGGCAGCTTCAATCTCTATAAGCCCACAGGCCGTATGAGCTTTGTCGCTCGCTCGTTCTCGCTGGCGGGGGAGGGCCTGCTGCGTCAACAGGTGGCACAGTTGGCCGAAAAGCTGCGCCGCGAGGGGTTGATGGACGAGTCCCGCAAACGCCGCATCCCGGTGTTTTGCTCGCGCGTGGCGGTCGTCACCTCGCTTTCCGGCGCCGTGATTGACGACGTCAAGCGTACGCTGCGCCGTCGCAACCCACTTGTCGAGCTCGTTTGCGTGGGTGCCAAGGTCCAGGGCGAGGGTGCGCCAGCAGAGCTTATTGAAGGCTTGCGCCGCGCCGCTTCCATTACGCCGGCGCCCGACTGTATTTTGCTGGTGCGCGGCGGCGGCTCCTTTGAGGACCTCATGACCTTTAACGACGAGGAGCTTGCTCGCGCGGTGGCGGCTTGTCCTGTGCCCGTGGTGACCGGCATTGGCCATGAGCCTGATACCTCGATTTGCGACATGGTGAGCGACCGCCGCGCCTCCACGCCCACGGCGGCGGCAGAATCGGTGGCGCCGGCTATGACGGAGTTGGCCGATGTGCTCGAGGCGCGCCATCAGCGTCTGGGTGCCGCGATGGCATCGATGATTGGGTCGAATCAGGTTGATCTGGAGATGCTCGACCAGCGCGGTCGCCGCGCCTGGGATACCTATACGGCCCGCTTGGGCGATGCGCTCGATGCGGCTGCGTGCCGCCCGTGCCTCAACGACCCAACGTTTATGGTCGAGCGTCGCGAGTCTGAGCTTGCCCTGACGGCCGATCGCCTGTCGGGCGCCATAGTACGCTCGGTCGGGACATTCCGCTCCAACTTTGAGCGCCTGCCCGAGCGTCTGGTTGCAAGCACCTCGGGGCTCGATGGCAAGCGCCATGCGCTCGCGATTGCGAGTTCCCGTCTGGAGCATCAGGGGCGCACGATGCTCAACAAGCCCGCGTCCGACCTGGGCCGTGCGGCAGCCTCGCTAGATGCCCTGTCGCCGCTCAAGGTGCTTGCCCGTGGTTATTCCATCGCGTACAGCGATGATGGGGTGGCCACGAGCGCCAAGACCTTTAAGGCCGGTGACGCCATCCGCGTGCGCATGGCAGACGGCAACGTGACGGCAACGGTCGATACGGTCGAGTAGGCCGCGTTTCATAGCGATAAACCTTTAGGAAAGGAAACAGATATGGCAGAGAAAACCCCGGTCGAGCAGCTTACGTACAAGCAGGCTTCGCAGGAGTTGGAGCTCATCATCCGCAGCTTGGAGTCGGGCGATATGGAGCTCGAGGAGTCGCTCGAGAGCTATACCCGCGGCGTCGAGCTCCTCAAGAGCCTGCGCACCCGCCTGTCCGATGCCGAGCAGAAGGTCTCGGTGCTTCTTAAGGACGTCGACGGCAACGACGTGCTCGCCGACGGCGAAGCCGCCAACACCGACGACAACCTCTCGTTCTAACCATCCCGACCAAATATAATTACCTTGGTCTGTGAGAAAGGAACCAACCATGTGCGATTGCATCTTCTGCAAAATTGCCAACCACGAGATCCCCTCGACCGTTGTCTATGAGGACGACCAGGTCATCGCCTTCGACGACCTCAATCCCCAGGCGCCGGTCCATACGCTCGTGATCCCCAAAAAGCACTACAGCGATATCGCCGATAACGTGCCGGCCGAGACCATGGGTGCCATGGCCCACGCCGTCCAGGAGGTCGCCAAGGCCAAGGGTCTGGAGGACGGTTTCCGCGTCATTTCCAACAAGGGTGTCAACGCCGGCCAGACCGTCATGCACTTCCACATGCATGTCCTCGGCGGCAAGAACCTGGGCGAGAACCTCATCTGAGGACACGTAGCCCGTCGACTTGGCTGCCTTTGGAGTAATCTATGCAGCTTTCTCAACTCGAATACCTTCAAGCGGTAGCGAACTATGGCGGCGTGCGCAAAGCAGCTCGCGCCGTTCATGTGAGTCCGCAGGCCGTTTCGTCGGCAATCAAAAAGTTGGAATCTGAGTATCAGATTGTTTTGCTCGACCGATCGGCGGGGGAGGCTGTTTTGTCTCCGGCGGGCAGAGAATTTGCGCGTCGTGCACGCGTGATCCTGGCACAAGTCGACGATCTTAAAAAGTACGCCCAATCGAGGGACGACGGCGTCTCGCCCGACGGCCACTTCCGTCTTTACGCCCCCTGCCTTCAAGGGCGGGGGCGTCTCTTTTCCGAAAACTGGTACGACTCGTTTGAAAGCTCGCACCCTCAGATTCACCTTGATGTGTGGCATCAGCCAACGGCTACATGCTTTGAATCACTTGTGCTTGGCATTTCGGATGCGGCCATCTCATTTGAGGAACCAAGGAACAGTGTCCTTTCTTCGAAATACTTGGGTGAAAAGGAGCTCAAGGTTCTTTCGTGCCCAGCGGGTCATCAATCTGTGGGCGCTATGACCGTTCGTGAGTTACTGGGCGGCAGGTTAGCTGTTCCCATTAATTTGTCGCCCTGTCTCAATGCAATCAATCAATGCCCCGAAGCTCAGCTGGTTAATTTCCGCTTCCGCGACGTCGAATACGGAAACAGAGCGCAGGCTGAGTTTCTTCAAGCCGGGGGATTGATATTGGGTTTTTCTGGCTCTTCTCTCGCATCAGATGGATCGGAAGTGAGCGAGTGCTCCATTGAAGCCTCGCATGACGTAGCCTTGCCCATCTACTTCTGCTATCGGCAAAACTCCTGGACCGATCGACACCAGACGGTTTTTCTGCACCTATTGCGTCATCTTGCTTCGTGAGATTAATTGGCTTCGAGACGTCAAGTGATTATTGACGCCTTGCAACACATAGCTGACAGCTTTGCCCTCATGCTTTTCCAAGATTCCGATTTAGATTGCTGACTCTTGGAGGGCGGAGCATGAAAAACCGTACGGTTTTTCTTTATATGACGTTCGTTTTTCTGTCGAACTTCAGCACCATTTTGTATTTTCTGACGGTTTACCTTGAATTCGTCGGATTCTCGATGGTGGCGATTTCTAGCATGATGATTGCATATCAAGTGAGCAAGTTCATCCTCGAAGTTCCCACTGGCTATATTGCTGATAGGTTTGGACGAAAGGTGAGCGGCCTCGTTGGCATTGTGGGAATGCTTGGGTACTACGCCGCCCTGCTTCTCGTCCGATCTCCTCTGCTTTTAATCGGTGCGTTTGCTCTCAAAGGTTTTGCCGTTGCATGTCTGAGCGGATCCATAGAAGCGATTTACATTGACAGCGTCTCTCAGGACCAGCTCGTAAGACTTAATGTCGTTGAGCGATTTGTTTTCTATGCCTCTTATGCCCTCTCCGCTTGTGTGGGTGGTTTCATTTCGTCCGCTGGCACGTATCTCATTGGGCTTTCGGTCGATATCATCACAATGGTGCTGACATTGGTTGTCGTTGTCTGTATTCCTGAGGCGAGAAGAGAGGGCGCTGCGGTGACACCTGGGCATGGAATGAGCCCGAGGATGATCGGTGCTGCTATTGCGGGTAATGGCATTCTTCGGTCAGCGTTCATCATGGACTGTTCTCAGGCATTTGCCTTCGTCGCTCTGGAAGACTTCTTCTCACTGTTACTTGCAGGCCGCGGAATGAATGCCGTCGCTTCGGGCGTGACCATTGCGGTCCAGCTCCTTGCCTCGGCCTCCATGGGGTTTATTGTGCCCAGTGTGATTGCTCGTGTCGACAAGGGCCGTTTTGCGCGTATTTGCGGCATCTTTCGCTTAGTATTGACAGCTTTGTTTTTGATTCCTCTTACTCCGGCTAATTTGCTGTCCGTGTTCTATGTGCTGCAGACGGTTGCGTACTCGTTGTTTGCCCCAATCAAATACTCAGTTTTCCAAAATGCTGCCGATTCATCGATGCGCTGTTCACTGATTTCGGTTCAAAGCCAGATGGTGGCGGTGGGTGCTGTTCTTTTCTATCTGCTCAACTCTGTGCTGAGTAGCGTTGCGGGCATTCGAGTCGTATTGCTTGTTGCGCTCGGGATTTCTTCCCTGGTGTATATCCCCGCGCTATTTCGTCTTACAAGTCAAAGGCCATGAGTATTTAGGTACCGATAACTTATATATCAACGCAATAAACCCGAGCGCGAGGGCGTTTGGGTTTATTATTGAAGCGTATGTAACCTGGCGGCGCCACACCGCCTGTTAGTAGGGAGACACATGAACGTTCTGGTCGTCAACGCAGGATCTTCGACCCTTAAGTATCAGGTCATCGATACCAAGTCCCACAAGGTGTCCGCAAAGGGCTCCTGCGAGCGCGTCTGCTTTACCGGCGGTACCTTCACCCACGCTGCCAACGGTTCCAAGAAGGTGACCGAGAACATCGAGTTCCCCGACCACAAGGTCGCCATCGAGGTCGTTCTGAAGGACCTCGAGGCCAACGGCGTCAAGATCGAGGGCATTGGTCACCGTATCGTTCAGGGCGGCTGGTACTTTGGCGACTCCTCCCTCGTCGACGAGGACGTTCTCGCCAAGATCCGCGAGGTCGCTCCGCTGGCGCCGCTGCACAACAACCCCGAGGCCAACGTTATCGAGTACTGCCTGGAGCAGTATCCCGACCTGCCCAACGTCACGGTCTACGACACCGCTTTCCACTTCAACATGCCCGAGGTTGCCAAGACCTACGCCCTTCCCAAGGATGTTTGCGACAAGCTGCACATCCGTAAGTACGGCGCCCACGGCACCAGCTATCGCTACATCTCCAAGAAGATCGCCGAGATGACCAACGGCGAGGCCCGCAAGGTCGTCGTGTGCCATATCGGCTCCGGCGCTTCCCTGTGCGCCATCGAGGACGGCAAGTGCATGGACACCACCATGGGCTTGACGCCGCTCGACGGCGTCATGATGGGCACCCGCTGCGGCTCCATCGACCCGGCTACCGTGTGCTACCTGCAGCGCGAGGGTGGCTACACCTTCGACGAGGTCGACGAGATGATGAACAAGAAGTCTGGCCTTTTGGCTGTGACCGGTGGCAAGACCAACGACTGCCGCAACGTTGAGGAGCTCGCCGCTGCTGGTGACCCCGAGGCTCAGCTCGCCTTCGATATGTTCGTCTACAAGATTGCCGCTAAGGCCGCCGAGATGGCCACCTCCATGTGCGGCATGGACACCCTGGTCTTTACCGCCGGCATCGGCGAGCACGCTCCGGCCGTTCGCGCTGGCGTGGCCGATCGTCTGGCCTTTATGGGCGTCAAGATGGATCACGCCCGTAATGCCCTGCGTGGCGACGGCGCTTGGTGCCTGTCCGCCAAGGATTCCAAGGTCAAGATTTTCGTCATCCCTACGGACGAGGAGTTCATGATCGCTTCCGACGTCGAGCGCATCGTCAACGGCAAGTAATTGCAAGAGGGGAGGGGCTGGACGACCGAGCGCCGTTCGGCCCCTCTTTTGCGCTCGTTGGGCGATATGCTGATATCTATTTATCAAGATATGATAACTTCTTATTAAAATGCGGCCGCCTTAAGGGGCCTGCGTCGACCGTATTGCACTGCGAAGGAGTCTCATGAACGTACTTGTTGTCAACGCCGGCAGCTCAAGCCTTAAATATCAGCTTTTGGATACCGATACCCGCAAGGTTTTCGCCAAGGGCAACTGCGAGCGTATCGGATCGGACATGGGCATCTTTGGTCACTCCGAGAACGGTGGCGCCAAGCAAACCGAGGAGGTCCCTTTCCCCGATCATCGCTCTGCTATCGCTCGCGTGCTCGAGGAGCTCGAGAAGACCGACTTTACGATTGATGGCATTGGGCATCGCATCGTTCAGGGCGGCTGGCACTTCGATGATTCCGCAGTTGTCGACGACGAGGTTATGGCCAAGATTCTCGAGGTGGCACCGCTTGCTCCGCTGCACAACTACGGCGAGGCCGCAGCAATCGAGTATTGCCGCGAGAAGTATCCGGAGCTGCCCAACGTCGCCGTCTTCGATACCTCGTTTCACATGACCATGCCCGAGGTCGCCTATACCTACGCGCTGCCCAAGGACGTGTGCGACAAGTACCACGTGCGCAAGTACGGCGCCCACGGCACGAGCCACCGCTATGAGTGGATGATGGCCAAGGAGATCCTGGGTTCGCGCTGCCACCGTCTGCTTTCGTGCCATTTGGGTAACGGTGCTTCGCTTGCCGCCATTGAGGACGGCGTGTGCCGCGACACCACGATGGGCCTCACGCCGCTTGACGGTCTGATGATGGGTACCCGCTGCGGTTCCATTGACCCGGCTACCGTGTGCTACCTGCAGCGCGAGGGCGGCTACAGCTACCAGGAAGTCGACGACATGATGAACAAGCAGTCCGGCCTGCTTGCCATTTCGGGTATCTCCAACGACGCCCGCGACATCCGCACGCGCGCCTCCGAGGGCGACGAGCGCTGCCTTCTCGCCTTCGATATGTTCGCCTATAAGGCCATGCAGCAGGCCGGTTCCATGATCGCTTCCATGGCGGGCGTGGACACCATTACCTTTACCGCCGGCATTGGCGAGAACGACTGGTCGATCCGCAAGGCTTTCTGCGACTGCTTCGAGTGGCTGGGCGTGCGCATCGACAACAACAAGAACCGCGAGGCCGTGGGCAACGGCCCACAGGTCATCAGCGCCGCCGGCTCTTCCGTCACGGTTATGGTCATCCCCACCGACGAGGAATACATGATCGCCCACGACGTCGAGCGCCTGACCAAGAACAACTAACGCGCGCATTTGCAAGTAAACGAAAGGCCTCCAGAGCAACAGCTCCGGAGGCCTTTTTGCTAGCAGGTGGACGACGGAAACTCCATCCCATTTCGAGCGTAAATTCTGGGACACGCTTTCCAGTTGAGGCATGTTGCGGAAAGTGCGACCCACAATAAAGCAAAATTCCGTCCCAAAGTTTCCCAAACAGGCCCCAAGCGGAAGCCACATCCCACAATCCGCCTCCAAACTGGGATGTAGTTTCCGGCACAACAACCGCCGAAGCCCACCGGCCTTTCAATCTCCAAAGCGATCATCATCAGCAACGCCTGCGCTCCCAGCAACGGCACCCATCCATTCAGATTTTCAGCCCCAGCTCGTAGCCAAGCCGCCGTCCACCCCGGATTCCCTGATTGCTACGTGGTGGCAGAGACCCTACAGGGTAAAGCTCTGAAAATATTCCGCAGGACGCATGAAACCCCCGCCGCACGAAGTTGCGCAGCGGGGGTTTCATGCATGTCCGAGGACGTTTTCAGAGCTTTACCCTGTAGGGTCCCGAGGGGATATGTCCGCTACTCAGCCATCTGAGCCTGGACGGCGGTGATGGCTACGACACCCACGATGTCGTCGGCAGAGCAGCCGCGCGACAGGTCGTTGACCGGCTTGGCGATGCCCTGCAGGATGGGGCCGTAGGCGTCGGCACCGGCGAAGCGCTGGACCAGCTTGTAGCCGATGTTGCCGGCCTCGAGGTCGGGGAACACGAGCACGTTGGCCTTGCCGGCAACGGAGGAGCCGGGAGCCTTGAGCTGGGCGACGGTGGGGACAATAGCGGCATCGAGCTGCAGGTCGCCGTCGATGGCGAGCTCGGGAGCCTTCTCCTTGCAGAACTTTACGGCCTCTTGGACCTTCTTGGCGACCTCGCCGCCGGCGGAGCCCATGGTGGAGTAGGAGAGCATGGCCACGTGCGGCTCAACGTTGCCCATGAAGGTGGACCAGGAGTGAGCGGAGGCGATGGCGATCTCGGAGAGCTCGTCGGAGGACGGGTTGATGTTGAGGCCGCAGTCGGCGAAGATCAGCGTGCCGTCGGTGCCGAACTGCGGGGTGTCGGTGCACATCACGAAGAAGGCCGAGACCAGCTTGGTGCCCGGGGCGGTCTTGAGGATCTGAAGTGCAGGGCGCAGGGTGTCGGCGGTGGAGTGGCAGGCGCCGGAGACCAGGCCGTCGGCGTCGCCCATCTTGACCATCATGGTGCCAAAGTAGGTGGCGTCCATCACCTGGGCGCGAGCCTGCTCGATGGTAACGCCCTTCTTGGCGCGGAGCTCAGCAAACTTCTGCGCATACTCCTCGTGCTTCTCGGCATTGCGCGGGTCGATGACGGTAGCGCCGGGAACGTTGATCTCGTCGGGGTTGCCCAGGATGACGATCTTTGCCAGGCCCTCCTCGATGATTTTGGTGGCCGCGACGATAGTGCGCGGATCCTCGCCCTCGGGCAGGACGATCGTCTTAAGGTCGGCCTTGGCGGCAGACTTCATACGGTTTAGGAAATCGCTCATGTTACTCCTTACAAGCGTTTCGCTAAGCTCCAGGCACCCGGCTGTTCACGAATAAACCCGCTGCTAGCGGGTTTACCTTTCAATTATGTACGCCGCGGTGCTTGAGCTTTCCTTGTGTGGCAAGCTCATTATAGGACGCATTAGCGCTATAATCGCTCTGATAAATATGTCTCGAAGAATGTTCGAGAAAAGCCCAGCTAACGAGCCCGTGGCTTTTGACAAGGAGTATCGATGCAGATTACCTCAGGCCTGCCTGAAGGCTTTAACGCCGGCGCGTACGACATGATTGTCGTCGGTGCTGGATATGCCGGTGCCGTTTGCGCCCGCCGTCTTGCCGAGACCATCGGCTATCGTGTTGCCGTTTTGGAGCGCCGTAGCCACATTGCGGGCAATGCCTATGACTGCACTGACGAGGCCGGAATCCTGATCCACGAGTACGGTCCGCATATCTATCACACTTTTAACGAGCGCGTGCACAATTTCCTGTCGCGCTTTACCAAGTGGACGGATTATCAGCACAAGGTGCTCGCCAACATCAACGGTACCCTTATGCCCGTGCCCTTCAACCATGCGAGTCTCAAGCTCGCCTTTGGTGACGAGCGCGGCGAGGAGCTGTATCAGAAGCTCGTGGAGACCTTTGGCAAGGATGTCAAGGTGCCCATTATGGAGCTGCGTAAGAAGAACGACCCGGATCTTGCCGAGGTCGCCGATTACGTCTACGAGAATGTCTTTTTGCATTACACCATGAAGCAGTGGGGCCAGACGCCCGATCAGATCGACCCCTCGATCACCGGCCGCGTTCCCGTCTTTGTGGGCGATGATGACCGCTACTTCCCGCAAGCTCCCTTCCAGGGCATGCCGCAGGAGGGCTACACGGCGCTCTTTGAGCACATGCTCGACCACGACCTGATTGACGTGTTCTGCGACGTGGACGCCCGCGATCTTTTTGAGATCGACGAGACCACCGTCAAGGTCGACGGTAAGGTCTACGGCGGCGAGATTGTCTATACAGGTCCGCTCGATGAGCTGTTCAACCTCGACTTGGGCGCGTTGCCGTACCGCACGCTCGATATGAAGTTCGAGACGCTCGATATGGACCAGTTCCAGCCCGTGGGCACCGTCAACTACACCACGAGCGAGGACTACACGCGCATCACCGAGTTCAAGAACATGACCGGTCAGGTCCTGCCCGGCAAGACCACCATCATGAAGGAGTACTCCAAGGCCTATACGCCCGACTCGGGCGAGACGCCGTACTACGCCATTCTTGAGCCCGAGAACCGTGAGCTCTATGAGCGCTATCTTGAGCGCGTCCAGAACCTGACGAACTTCCACCCGGTGGGTCGTCTGGCCGAGTATCGTTACTACGATATGGACGCCGTGACCAATTCCGCCCTCGATCTTTCGGATGAGATTATCGCCTGCCATGCATAAAGTCATAACATTCGGTATTCCCTCGTATAACGCCGCCAAGGACATGGACCATTGCATCACCTCCATCTTGGAGGGGAGCAATTACGCCACCGATATCGAGATTATCGTGGTGGACGACGGCTCCAAGGACGAGACGGCCGCCAAGGCCGACGAGTGGGAGGCCCGTTATCCTGGAATCATCCGCGCGGTGCACCAGGAGAATGGCGGTCACGGTATTGCCGTCCTTTCGGGTCTGCGCGAGGCGCAGGGCACCTACTACAAGGTTGTCGACTCGGACGACTGGCTTGACGGCGCTGCCCTTTCGACCATGCTGTCGATTCTGCGTGGCTTTGAGGAGCGCGACCAGCGCGTTGACCTGTTTATCTCGAACTACGTGTACGAGAAGGTTTACGAGGGGACACATACCGCTATTGGCTACAAATTTGCCCTGCCGCGCAAAAAGATCTTTTCTTGGGATCAGATCGGTCATTTCCGCCTGGACCAGAACCTACTCATGCACAGCCTGTGCTATCGCACGGATGTGCTGCGTGAGTCCAACCTTCCCATGCCGCCGCACACGTTCTATGTGGACAACATCTACGCCTACGTGCCGCTGCCGCGTTGCAAGACCATGTACTACGCCGACATCGACCTCTACCGCTACTTTATCGGTCGCGAAGGTCAGAGCGTCAACGAGGCAACGATGGTCAAGCGTCTGGACCAGCAGTTCCGTGTTACGCGTATTATGATGGAGTCGTACCACTTGTACAGCGATGTTGAGTCGTCGCGTCTGCGTTCGTACATGATGGGCTACTTCACCATGATGATGGCGATCTGCTCGGTTCTCACCAAGCTTTCCGAGGAAGATTGCGCCGACGAGCGCCTAAAGATGCTGTGGAATGATTTGAAGGCCTACGACGAGCGCATGTATCGTCGTGCCCGCTACGGCGTGGTCGGGTTCTTCACCAATCTGCGCGGACGGGCCGGAGACAAAACCACACTCGGCCTATACCGTCTTGCCTCAAAGATCTTCAAATTCAACTAGCTGCCGAGTAATCGCTGCTGATAGGTTGACTGGGCCCCTTGGCCTTTAGTTTGCTACTGCGAACAGTCCTGCTCGCACGGAAAGCACATTAAGTGCTTTTCGGCTCGTGCGGAACTTGTATCAAACTAAAGGCCAAGGGGCCTCTGCTATAAGAATCGATTGTCAGTTTATTTGAATTTGAAGATCTTCGACGCGCGGTACACAGGGGCCTGGGCTGAAAAGAATCTGGTTGGTAGGTTGCCCGGTGGGGCTTGGTTATGTTTGTCGCGAGTTCCGCACGAGCCGAAGAGCACTTAATGTGCTCTTCGTGCGAGCCAGGACTGTAGAGCAGCAAACATAACCAAGCCCCACCGGGCAACCGGTCAGGTTAGGCTACTTCGCGGCGCCGGGGATGCCGTGGGAGGTTTTGGCGGTTTTGGCTCCGTTTACGATGGCGGTTTGTAGGGCCCTTACGGCAAGCATACCAAGCAGGTCTAGGGGTACGGCGGCGCTTGCCTGGGTGCCTAGTTTGCCGCTGGCGAGGGTGTAGATGGTGTCGCCGTCGTTGGTGGTGTGCGTGGGGCGGATGGCGTGTGCGTAGGCGTCTGCGGCCATCTGGGAGACCTTGGTGGCCTGGGCCTTGGTGAGCTCTACGTTGGTGACGATGCAGCTGATGGTAGTGTTAGTGCGGTCGAGCGGCATTTGCATGGAGCCGGCAGCGGCAAAGGCTGCGAGCTCCATGTCGACGATCTGGTCGCTATCGGCTGCGGCGCGCATGCCGGCGACCCACTCGCCGGTGAGGGGATCGACGACGTTGCCGCAGGCGTTGACCGAGACCACGGCGCCCACCTTGACGGGGCCGAGTGACACGGCGGCGGCGCCAAGACCGGCCTTCATGCAGGTGGCAGGTCCCATGAGCTTGCCTACCGTAGCACCGGTGCCGGCGCCTACATTGCCCTGCTCAAGCGTGGTGGGGGTGTTATCGAGCGCCTCGCGCACGGCGGCGATGCCGGCATCGATGTCGGGACGCACGGTGGGGTCGCCATAGGCGAGGTCGAAGATGCAACTGGAGCATACGATGGGCACCTGCGTGGGGCCGACGGGCAGGCCGATACCGCGGCTCTCGAGCTCGCGGGCAACGCCGCTTGCTGCCTCGAGGCCAAAGGCCGATCCACCCGAGAGGCAGACGGCGTGGACCTTGTCGACGGTGTTCTCGGGGCGCAGCAGGTCGGTCTCGCGTGATGCTGGGGCACCGCCACGAACGTCAACGCCGCCGGTGGCGCCTTCGGCGGCCACGATTACGGTGCAACCGGTGCCAGCCTCCTCGTCCGTATAGTTGCCAAAGCAAAAGCCATCGATATCGCAAACGTCAATGGCTTCAAGCAGTGTGTCCATGTTTTCTCCTATCGGTTTTCGGCCGGGCCTTATGCCCGGTCGGGATCCGTACGGTACGGCAAAATTGTAGGCGCTGGGGGATACCCAGCGCCAGATGCAATTACGAGAGTTTTTGAATCGCGCGTGCGACGCGTGAGATGGGTAGGCCCACCACGTTGTAGAAGTCGCCCGAAATATCGTGCACGAGCATGCGTCCGCCGACACCCTGAATACCGTAGGCGCCGGCCTTATCCATGGGCTCGCCCGAGGCGACGTAGTGTTCGATCTGCTCGTCAGTGAGCTCATAGAACGTCACGTCGGTCACATCGACAAAGGATAGGCTCTCGGCGGCATGCGGGGCGGCAGTGTCGCCGGCCTTAACGATGCAGACGCCGGTCGCGACCTGGTGCGTGCGGCCCGAAAGCTCACGGAGCATAGTGCAGGCCTCGTCCTCGTTTGCCGGCTTGCCTAAAATCTTGCCATCGAAGGTGACGATCGTGTCGGCCGCGACGGTCAGCTCGGTGGGCTCGGCATGCTCGGCAGCGACAGCAGCGGCTTTGGCCCGTGCCAATCGCTCGACAAGCGTGAGCGGCGCCTCGTCGTCAAACGGCGTTTCATCGATATCGGCAGGGATGATGCGGATGTCATAGCCCGCCTCGCGCATCAACTCGATGCGGCGCGGCGATTGCGAAGCCAAAATCATAGCTGAATGCCCTCGGCGACTTTCTCGACGGCCTTGTCGCCGGCGAGCGTGCGCAGCAGCTCCAATGCAAAGGGGAGGGACTGTGCCATGCCGCTGGCAGTGATGATGTTGCCGTCTTGCGTGACCTTCTCGCCGGTATAGGCGCCTTCGGGGAAGCTTTTCTCAAAGCCAGGGAAGCACGTGGCATGGCGCCCCTCGAGCAGGTCGAGCTCGCCCAGGATAAACGGGGCGGCGCAGATGGCGGCGACGTGCTTGGTTGCGGCGAACTCGCAGACCACGTCGCAGACGCGCTGATCTGCGCGCAGGTTGGTGGCACCGGGCAGGCCGCCGGGCAGCACGACGCAGTCGTACTCGTCAAAGTTGATCTCATCAAAGAGCGCATCGCAGGTCACGGGGATCTGCAGCGAGCTTACGACCTCGCGCGTGGGCATGATCGAGACGAGCGTGGCACGCACGCCGCCGCGACGCATGACATCGACCATGGTCAAGCATTCAATAGTTTCAAAGCCATCGGCGGCGAGAACGGCAACGCTGGGCATGAGGGTTCCTTTCATAGGCGGCATACAATTAGCCGTCTTATACCCCGAAGACCTCCGCTTGCCACGCTCGATTTCCCAATGATTTTCTGAGCAATGATTAAGCGGCTAGTTGCGCCTAAGGTGGACGACGGTCTCGCAGTGGAAGGTTTGTGGGAACAGGTCGACTGGCGTGATCTTTACGGGGGAGAAGGTGCCTTCTTCGACAAAGCGTTTGAGATCGCGCGCCAGGGTGGCCGGGTCGCAGCTCACGTAGGCGACATCGCGGGCACTCGTGCTGGCGATAAGGCCGATCGCCTCGGGGGCGAGGCCTGCGCGCGGCGGGTCGACCACCAAGATGTCGGCATCCTGGTCGGGGAACTCGCGCACCGCGTCTCCGCCAATGACGTCGACGTTATCAAGCTTGTTGATTTCCAGGTTACGGCGTAGATCGCGCACGGCGGGGCCGTAGGCCTCGACGGCAGCGACAAAGTCGCAGCGGCGGGCGAGCGGCAGGGTAAAGGTGCCGGCACCGCAGTACAGGTCCACGGCAAGCTCGTCTTCCTGCGGGTCGAGCGCTTCCATGACAAGATCGATCAAAATCTCGGCACCCTTGGTGTTGACCTGGAAAAAAGACGGGGCAGACAAGCGCATCTGATCCTCGGCGATATTCTCGGTCCATGAGCCCTCTCCGGCGAGCATTTCGACCTTGGAGACACGGCGGGCCTTCTTTTCGCCCTTGCTCATCACGCGTACGATGCTCGTAGGATGAGCGGCGTCCGCCAGCACGCGGGAGACCTGCGAGCGCGGAAAAGAGCCTGTGGGCGTCCAGAGTGCGACCTCGAGTGCCTTGGTGCGGCGCGATGCGCGAATGCCCACGCGTTCGAGCCCCAAGTCATGGCTGCCGCTTAGATAGTTGAGTGCGCCGACGACCGATTTGAGTGCCTTCGGGAAGCGCTTATCGAACAGCGGACACATATCGACGGTCACGATTTTGCTGGGGTCGACACCGTGCATGCCAAGGCGCACGCGACCGTTGACGACGGTCGGTTCGAGCTCGATTTTATTGCGGTAGCCCCAGTCGTCCTTGGTGTGGCAGATGGGCTGTACCAACTCATCTGCCAGCTCAGGAGCGAACTTGCCGATGCGCTCGAGCGTGGAGCGCAGGTTTTGCTCCTTGGCGGCGAGCTGTGCCGTGCGTGAGAGATTGCCCCACGAGCAGCCGCCGCAGATGCCCACGAAGGGGCAGGGAGGCTGAATGCGATTGGGGCTTGGCTCCAGAATCTCGGTGGTGCGGGCGCGCATGAATGACTTGCCGTCCTGTACGACCTCGGCCTCGACGGTGTCGCCTGCCACGGCACCCTGCACAAAGACGGCCTTGCCGTTGTCGGCGTGCGCCAGCCCGTCGGCGCCGTAGGTCATCGATTCTATAGTGAGCTTCATATTCCTGCCTGTCATTCGCGTTGTTGTTCGCACCATGGTAGCAGGGAAAAGCGCCCCGTATCCGAGGCTTTCCTCAAATGCGGGGCGCTTCTACAAACTGCTTCTACAAACGACTATTTCGTCTTGCCGGTAATGAGCGTCTTAAGACCCAGGCCGATCAGACCCAGGCCCATGCGCACGCGGCCGGGGCGATGGCGCTCGATGGCCTTGGTCTTGCCAGCGGGCTTATCGCGACGGGCGCTCGTCTCGGGTGCGGGCTTGGTGACCTGCGGATCGGGCTGAGGTGCAGGTGCAGGCTCGGGCTCAATGACGGTCGCCTGGACCTCTTGGACCTTGGGTGCTACTGGCTGCGGCTCGGCCTCGGAGGCAGGTTCCGCCTCAATGACGGGCTCGGGCGCGGCCTCGGCGTTGCGATAGGCGCGCTCCAGCAGGGCTTCCTGTGAGTTGAAGGGTTTCTCACCCTCTGCACGCTCCACGGGGACCCAGGTGCCGTCGCTCGTGAGGCTGCGGGCCTTCACGTTGTCGCGCAGCTGCATGCCCATGTACTCGTGCACCAGAGCGCGGCAGGTGGGGTCGAGCACGGGGAAGGCAATCTCCACGCGGTGCTCGGTGTTGCGCGTCATCATGTCTGCCGAGCTCAGGTAAATCATGTCCGAGTCCACGCCGAAAGCATAGACGCGCGCGTGCTCCAAAAAGCGTCCGACGATGGAGCGGACATGCACGTTCTCGGTCTTGCCCGGAACACCGGGCTTGAGGCACGAGATGCCGCGGATGATCATGTCTACGCGCACGCCGGCACACGATGCCTCGGCGATCTTGTCGATAACCTCGCGGTCGGTCAGTGAGTTGAGCTTAAAGAACACGCGGGCGGGCTCGCCGGCAAGGGCGCGCTGGATCTCGCGGTCAAGCCCGCGCATGATGAGCGGTTTCAGTCCGACGGGCGCCACACCCAGGAAGCGGTAGTCGCCGCGCAGGTTGCCCAGCGACAGATTGCGGAAGAACAGGTTGGCGTCTTCACCGATGCCGGGATGGGCTGTCATGAGCATAAAGTCGCTGTAGAGTTTGGCCGTCTTCTCGTTAAAGTTGCCGGTGCCCAAAAGCGTGAGGCGGGTGAGCGCCATGCCCTCGCGATAGGTGAGCTGGCAGATCTTGGAGTGGCACTTAAAGCCTTCGGAGCCGTAGATGACGGTGCAGCCTGCCTCTTCCAGACGCTCGGCCCACTCGATGTTGTTCTGCTCGTCAAAGCGGGCGCGGAGCTCCATGAGCACCGTGACCTCTTTGCCGTTCTCGGCGGCATCGATCAGCGACTCGCATAGGCGGCTCTGCTTGGCCACGCGGTAGAGCGTGATGCGCAACGAGATGCACTCGGGATCGTAGGCTGCCTCGTGTACCAGATCCAGGAACGGATTCATGGCCTCGTAAGGGTAGAAGAGCAGCTTGTCGTGCTGCAGCACCTGCTCGCGGATGGAGCGGGTCATGTCGATGGTGGGGTTGGGCTGTGGCTTAAACGGCGTAAAGAGGAGCTCGTTGCGCAGGTGCTCGGGAATCTTGCCCTCAATGCCAAAGACGTAGCCCAGGTTGAGCGGGATATCGCAGGTAAAGACAGAGCGGCGCGAAAGCTCGAGCGCCTTGCGGATAGTCTTGAGCGTCGCCTTCTCGAGCGACCCCGAGACCGCGAGCACTACCGGCTGCAGGCGCAGGCGCTTCTTGAGAATGCGCTTCATGTGCTGGCGGTAGTCCTCTTCCTCTTCGACGCCCTCGCCGTCCGGATCGATGTCGGCGTTGCGGGTGACGCGGATCAGCGCACGATCCAGCGGCTTATAGGAGCCAAAGCAGCTGTCCAGGCAGGCGAGGATGACGTCCTCGAGCAAGATGTAGGAGTAGGTGCCGGTGGGCGAGGGGATCTCGACCGCGCGGTTCATCGAGGCGGGAATCTCGATAAGGCCCAGTAGGCTCTCCTCGTCGGTGGTGCCGTCCAGACCACAGGCCAGATAGAGCGCGCCGTTGCGCAGGTTGGGGAAGGGGTGGCGAGGATCGATGACCAGCGGCGAGATGACCGGCGACACGTAGGCCTGGAAGTAGCGGGTTACAAAGGTACGCTCCTCGGGCGTAAGCGAATCGATGTGGGCGCGGTGAACGCCCAAGGTGTCGAGCTTGCCCTCGATGCTCTTAAAGATGGACTCCCAACGGGTAAGGAGCCCGGGCATTTCGGCCATGACAGCATCGACCTGTTCGGAGGCGGTCATATTGCTCTTGTTGTCGACAGGTTGTTTTTTGAGCTCCGCCAGATCGGACAGGCCGCCCACGCGCACCATGAGGAACTCATCGAGGTTGGACTCGAAGATCGAGACGAACTTTAGTCGCTCGAATAACGGAACGGTTTCGTCGAAGGCTTCGTCGAGCACGCGGTTGTCAAAGCGTAGCCAGCTGAGCTCTCGGTTTTGCGTGTATGAGAAGTCGCGCGGCGGTTTGCGCAGCTTTGCGGCGGCTTGCTTCTTTTCGATTTTGCTCGGCATATGCATCTGTCCGTTCAGTCCCCACAGGGGACGGTAGCCTAACACTATTCACTATTGTCTCAATTTAGTCGACCTGTGGCACGGACGTATTGCGTGAACGGTATCTTTACCTACTTCTTACGCTGCCAAGGCATGCAACTAACTGCCCAACTCGTTTAGAAACAATCTATATCCATACTCAATTGGTGAGGATGTATGAATAAGAATGATTGCGAGCTGAATATAATCGAATCCAAATTGAATCATGAACAAACGACATATATATGCAGAAAACCGTTTTAGCTATGCAATTCCTAAACATGAAAATATTTGTGCAATCTAGCTTAATTCCTTAGAAAAAAGAACATTTACCTTTGAAAACCTGCTTTAGAGAACCGAAGTGCATCATGGGGGAATCATATGAGATATACCGTTGATCGCACTTTGCTGACCGTTCGGGGGCGAGGTGGAATTGCAGGTGGTTTTTGGATATAACTAGAGCTGTCAGCAAGCAGCGTCCCATACGGAGGGGCGCTGATACATTCGGCCAGTAAGGCCCGAAAGAAAGGTAGGAGGCCATGACGAAAGGTCTGCACGTGCCTTCCGAGATCGGCAAGCTCAGGAAGGTCTGCCTG
>NZ_JADMWW010000001.1:0-124890 GCF_015548375.1 Collinsella aerofaciens | reverse complement strand
GGCCCGAAAGAAAGGTAGGAGGCCATGACGAAAGGTCTGCACGTGCCTTCCGAGATCGGCAAGCTCAGGAAGGTCTGCCTGCACCGTCCCGGCGACGAGCTCCTCAACCTGCCGCCCGACGAGCTCGAGCGACTCCTGTTCGACGACGTCCCGTTCCTGGAGGTCGCGCAGCAGGAGCACGACACCTTCGCCCAGATCCTGAGGGACCAGGGCGTGGAGGTCCTCTATCTCGAGAACCTCGTCGCCGAGGTGTTCGACCAGGTCCCCGGCGCCCGCGCCGAGTTCACCGACCAGTACATCGCCGAGGCCGGCATCCGCGGCCAGCACATGCCGCAGATCGTCCGCGAGAAGCTGGACTCCATCGAGGACAACCTCGAGTTCGTCAAGAAGACCATGGCCGGCATGACCAAGTCCGAGATCGACATGCCCCTCACGGCGTCCACGACCCTCGACTCCCTGGTCAACTCCGAGTCCGAGTCCGACCTGATCATCGACCCGATGCCCAACCTCTACTTCACCCGCGACCCGTTCGCGGTCGTCGGCGAGGGCGTCAACCTCAACCGCATGTACTCGGTCACCCGCAACCGCGAGACCCTGTACGGCAAGTACGTCTTCAAGTACCACCCCGACTACAAGGACGTCTCCCTGTACTTCCGCCGCGACTGCCAGTTCCACACCGAGGGCGGCGACGTGCTGAACATCAACGAGAAGACCCTCGCCGTCGGCATCTCCCAGCGCACCCAGGCCGCCGCGATCGACGTCATGGCCCAGAACATCTTCTGGAACTCCGACTCCAAGGTCGAGCGCATCCTGGCCTTCGACATCCCGGTCTCGCGCGCCTTCATGCACCTCGACACGGTCTTCACCCAGATCGACGTCGATAAGTTCACGATCCACCCCGCCATCATGGGCACCCTGCGCGTCTACGAGCTGACCGCCGGCAAGAACCCGGGCGACGTGAACATCCGCCTGATCGAGGACACCCTCGAGCACGTCCTGGAGGACGCCACCGGCGTCGACCAGGTCAAGCTGATCCCCTGCGGCGGCGGCGACCCGATCGCGGCCTCCCGCGAGCAGTGGAACGACGGCTCCAACACCCTGTGCGTCGAGCCCGGCAAGATCTGCGTCTACGCCCGCAACACCGTCACCAACGACGTGCTGTACAAGGAGGGCCTGGACCTTCTCGTCGTGCCCTCCGCCGAGCTCTCCCGCGGCCGCGGCGGCCCGCGCTGCATGAGCATGCCCTTCTGGCGCGAGGACCTCTAAGGTCTTTCAGGACCCGTACAGGTCATAATACATACATCTAGCTGCCATTAGATGTCTCCCATTGGGGCGGTGCGGGTTTTCGCACCGCCCCAATCTTGTATGAGGGACGTCAACACGATTGGATGACTGCTTTTGTAAGGAGCTTGGCCATGGACATCAAGACGATTGGCGTTGAGGAATGGCTCAACGTTTGGGAGAAAAGTGCCACGTGGGACATCGCCCAGTCGACGATCTCGTCGCTCACCATGGGCGAGCTGCGCGCGCTCGATGAGCAGGACGGCGCCACGTTCTACGAGCGCTTGGACCGCGAGAAGATGAACTACGGCTGGATCGAGGGCTCGCCGGAGTTTAAGGCCGTGGTTGCCAAGCTGTATCGTCGGGAGGTCAATCCCGACCACATTCTGCAGACCAATGGCTGCACGGGTGCGAACCTCAACGCCATCATGGCCGTGGTCGAGCCCGGCGACCACGTTATCGCCGAGTGGCCCACCTACGCGCCGCTCTACGAGATTCCGCGCACGCTGGGCGCCGAGGTCGAGTATTGGGAGCTTTGCGAGGAACTCGGCTGGAAGCCCGATATCGAGGAACTCAAGCGCTTGGTGCGCCCCAACACCAAGCTTATCTGCATAAACAACGCATCGAACCCCATCGGTACGGTGCTCGATACCGATATGCTCGGCCAGATTGCCGAGATCGCCCGTTCGGTGGGCGCCTACGTGCTGTGCGACGAGGTGTATCTGCCGCTCGAAAACACTGAGTCCTTTATGTCGATGGTCGACGTGTACGAGAGGGCCATTGTCACCAACTCGTTGTCGAAGACCTATTCGACGCCTGCGGCCCGCGTGGGCTGGGTCGTGGCCGACGAAGAGGTGTCCAACCGCATCCGTACCTATCGCGATTACACCATGATCTGCGGCGGCGTGTTCAACGATGCTCTGGCGACCTATGTGCTTGAGCACAAGGATAAGATTCTCGAGCGCAATCGCAAGATCGTGTTTGGCAACCGCGATATCGCGCAGGCTTGGATCGATACGCAGCATCGCGTTTCCTGGACGGCCCCGCAGGGCGTGTCCACCTCGTTTATCCAGCTGGATATTCCCGAGGATGACGAGGAGTTCTGCAGGCGCCTGCTGTCCGAGAGGGGAGTGCTGCTGGTCCCCGGTAGCCGTTTTGAGCTTCCCTGCGGCGCACGCCTGGGCTACTGCGCGAGCGAGGACGTTCTGCGCGAGGGCCTGAGGCTTTTGGGCGAGGCGCTGGCGGAGTTCGATCGCTAGGATTCCGATGGTCTTCGGGGGCCTTATCCAAATTAGCCGAAGATAATCGAAAACGGACCCGTTTCCCTAGGGGAAGCGGGTCCGTTTTTCTATACCGAGAAGTCAAGTTGTTACAAATGGGGCCGTAAAGCGAGGCGGTATCCGCTGGGCCTTATACTGAGTTTCCGGTGAACGGTATCAAGCGTCTGGTAAACGGTAATTTATTTATCAGAAATGAATAGGACAAACTTTTTTCTGAATAAAAATGAAAATGGTTGAGACGCGGTGTGAACCGCTAATTCTATTCATAGCTTTATTGGAAATATGCAATTTGAGGATGGTTTAACAAAGTTTAGTTCCATTTGATTTTAGGATTAAAACGCGTTTAAGCACGTAAATACGCTTTATTAAGATGAAGTGTGCCATGCGTGAAGTATATGTGTATGCCGTTCACCCCCTATAAAAAACCGTTCGGGGGCAAGGTGGAAGTATGAGCTGATTTTGGATATAAATATGTCGTCAGCAATAACGCCTCACACGGAGGGGCGCTAACGAATCGGCCCTGACAAGGGCCCGAAAGAAAGGTAGGAGGCCATGACGAAAGGTCTGCACGTGCCTTCCGAGATCGGCAAGCTCAGGAAGGTCTGCCTGCACCGTCCCGGCGACGAGCTCCTCAACCTGCCGCCCGACGAGCTCGAGCGACTCCTGTTCGACGACGTCCCGTTCCTGGAGGTCGCGCAGCAGGAGCACGACACCTTCGCCCAGATCCTGAGGGACCAGGGCGTGGAGGTCCTCTATCTCGAGAACCTCGTCGCCGAGGTGTTCGACCAGGTCCCCGGCGCCCGCGCCGAGTTCACCGACCAGTACATCGCCGAGGCCGGCATCCGCGGCCAGCACATGCCGCAGATCGTCCGCGAGAAGCTGGACTCCATCGAGGACAACCTCGAGTTCGTCAAGAAGACCATGGCCGGCATGACCAAGTCCGAGATCGACATGCCCCTCACGGCGTCCACGACCCTCGACTCCCTGGTCAACTCCGAGTCCGAGTCCGACCTGATCATCGACCCGATGCCCAACCTCTACTTCACCCGCGACCCGTTCGCGGTCGTCGGCGAGGGCGTCAACCTCAACCGCATGTACTCGGTCACCCGCAACCGCGAGACCCTGTACGGCAAGTACGTCTTCAAGTACCACCCCGACTACAAGGACGTCTCCCTGTACTTCCGCCGCGACTGCCAGTTCCACACCGAGGGCGGCGACGTGCTGAACATCAACGAGAAGACCCTCGCCGTCGGCATCTCCCAGCGCACCCAGGCCGCCGCGATCGACGTCATGGCCCAGAACATCTTCTGGAACTCCGACTCCAAGGTCGAGCGCATCCTGGCCTTCGACATCCCGGTCTCGCGCGCCTTCATGCACCTCGACACGGTCTTCACCCAGATCGACGTCGATAAGTTCACGATCCACCCCGCCATCATGGGCACCCTGCGCGTCTACGAGCTGACCGCCGGCAAGAACCCGGGCGACGTGAACATCCGCCTGATCGAGGACACCCTCGAGCACGTCCTGGAGGACGCCACCGGCGTCGACCAGGTCAAGCTGATCCCCTGCGGCGGCGGCGACCCGATCGCGGCCTCCCGCGAGCAGTGGAACGACGGCTCCAACACCCTGTGCGTCGAGCCCGGCAAGATCTGCGTCTACGCCCGCAACACCGTCACCAACGACGTGCTGTACAAGGAGGGCCTGGACCTTCTCGTCGTGCCCTCCGCCGAGCTCTCCCGCGGCCGCGGCGGCCCGCGCTGCATGAGCATGCCCTTCTGGCGCGAGGACCTCTAAGTCTTTCCGTTTCCGGTGCGGTCCCCCTACAACCGCACCGGCTTCGCCCGTTAAACGGGCACCACTAATACTTACGTAATTCATTTCTTCGAAAGGAATCAAACCATGGGTGTTAACCTTTCCGGCCGTAGCTTCCTCAAGCTTCTCGACCTCACCACCGAGGAGATCGAGTACCTGCTCAAGCTCTCCAAGAACTTCAAGGATATGAAGCGCGCTGGCGTTCCGCACCGCTATCTCGAGGGCAAGAACATCGTTCTGCTCTTCCAGAAGACCTCCACTCGTACCCGCTGCGCCTTCGAGGTCGGCGGCATGGATCTGGGCATGGGCGTCACCTACCTCGATCCGGGTTCGTCGCAGATGGGCAAGAAGGAGTCCATCGAGGACACTGCCCGCGTTCTCGGCCGCATGTATGACGGCATCGAGTTCCGTGGCTTTGCCCAGGACGACGTCGAGGAGCTCGCTGCTAAGTCCGGCGTGCCCGTGTGGAACGGCCTGACCACCGAGTGGCACCCCACCCAGATGCTCGCCGACATCCTGACCGTCCAGGAGAACTTCAACTACGACATCAAGGGCAAGACCCTCGTCTTCATGGGCGACTGCAAGAACAATGTCGCTCGCTCCCTCATGGTCGTCTGCTCCAAGCTCGGCATGAACTTCGTGGCCTGCGGCCCCGAGGAGTGCATGCCCGCTGACGACGTCATCGAGGCCTGCAAGCCCATCGCCGAGGCTAACGGCTGCACCATCAAGCTGACCACCGACGTCAAGGACGGCGTCACCGGTGCCGACGTTATCTACACCGACGTGTGGGTCTCCATGGGCGAGCCCGACGAGGTCTGGGCCGAGCGCATCGCTCAGCTCACCCCGTATCGTGTCACCTCCGAGGTCATGGCTATGGCCAACCCGGGTGCCATCTTCCTGCACTGCCTGCCCAGCTTCCACGACACCAACACCACCATTGGCGCCGAGAAGTGCGAGCAGTTCGGCATCACCGAGCAGGAGGTCACCGACGAGGTCTTCGAGAGCCCCGCTTCCAAGGTCTTCGACGAGGCCGAGAACCGCATGCACACCATCAAGGCTGTCATGTACGCCACGCTCAAGTAAGAGCATCTAGCATCTCGCTCGGGGTGTATTGCTGCACACCCCGAGCGGTTTTATCTGGTAATAATCTCGCATCAAGCGGCAGGAACGGCACGGAAGAGCCGCTTCTGGCGAGATCAGTAAATGATTTATGAAGGGGGGATGAGAACTATGACTGAGACCGCTAAGAAAAAGCGCGGTATGCCTTCATCGTTCACCATTCTTCTTGCTCTGCTGGCAATTGTCGCAGTGATTACCGTTATCGTCTCCGGCACGTCCGGCGGCGCGGTTACTGCCGCCCGTCTGAGCGATTTCTGCACCGCCCCGATTAAGGGCTTCGCTGACGCTCTGCCCGTCTGCCTCTTCGTTATGATCCTGGGCGGCTTCCTCGGTATGATGACCGAGACCGGCGCCCTGGACAACGGCATCGCCGTTCTGGTGCAGAAGCTTAAGGGCAACGAGATTATGCTCATTCCCGTGCTGATGCTCATCTTCTCCCTCGGTGGTACCACCTATGGTATGTGCGAGGAGACCGTTCCCTTCTACGCCCTGCTCGCCGCTACCATGATGGCTGCTGGCTTCGACCCCATGGTCGGTGCCGCTACCGTCCTGCTCGGCGCTGGCTGCGGCTGCCTGGGCTCCACGGTTAACCCGTTCGCCGTCGGCGCTGCCGTCGACGCTCTGACCGGCGTTGGCATTGAGGTCAACCAGTCCATCATCATCGGCCTCGGTGCCGTCCTGTGGATTGTCACTACCGCTATGTCCATCTTCTTCGTGATGAACTATGCCAAGAAGGTCAAGGCTGACAAGGGTTCCACCATCCTGTCGATGCAGGAGCTCAAGGACGCCGAAGAGGCTCACGGCAAGGCTGCTTCCGAGGTCCACAAGGAGGTCAAGCTCACCGGTCGTCAGAAGGGTGTTCTGATCGCCTTCGCCTTCACCTTCGTCGTCATGATCGTCGGCTTCATTCCGCTGGCCGACCTCAACGAGGGCGTCGCCAACTTCTTCGACGCTGGCGCTGTCTACGACGCCGACGGTAACGCCGTCGTCCAGGGCTGGTCTGCCCTGATCACCGGCCTGCCCATTGGCCAGTGGTACTTCGACGAGGCTTCCACCTGGTTCTTCCTCATGGCCGTCCTGATCGGTATCATCGGTGGCCTGTCCGAGAAGCAGATCGTTAACACCTTCATCACCGGCGCTGCCGACATGATGTCCGTTGTTCTCGTCATCGCCCTCGCCCGTGGTATCTCCGTCCTCATGGCTAACACCGGCCTCGATGTCTTCGTCCTCGACGCTGCCGCCAATGCCCTGGCTGGCCTGTCCGGCGTGATCTTCGCTCCCATGAGCTTCCTGGTCTACTTCGGCCTGTCCTTCCTGATCCCCTCGACCTCCGGTATGGCCACCGTCTCCATGCCCATCATGGGACCGCTGGCTGTTAAGCTCGGCTTCTCGCCTGAGGTCATGGTCATGATCTTCTCCGCCGCCATCGGTGTCGTGAACCTATTCACCCCGACCTCCGGCGCCATCATGGGCGGTCTCGCCCTGGCCAAGATCGAGTGGACGACCTGGCTCAAGTTTGCCCTTAAGCTCATCGTCGCGCTCTCCGTCGTCTGCGCCATCATCCTGACCGTCGCCTGCGTGTTGATCTAAGTACCCAACGGGTACCCCACGGAAACCTTGACGATCCTGTAGAGGATCACCTGGTCATCGTCTGTCCGGCGGGGTAAACCCACCGGTAGACTCCTACCTTTAGCCCCCTTCCGTTCCGTGCGCGGGAGGGGGCGACTTTTTGTTCCGCGGTTTTACCAAACCGCGGAACCGGTCGACGCTACGCGCCGTCCAGAACGACAATTTGTCATTCAAAAGGCAAGGCATGACCAAAAGGTCTATGCCTCGCCTTTTTCATGCCAACTTGTACGTTCTGGACGGCGCTCGCTGTCCGTCCTCTGCCTGCGGCGCTTTCCATTGTTGGTGCAGAGGGCGCTTTGCCTACTCTGGCGGGCTTTCGCTGGCTTATGCTCAACCTGCGACGTATCCATTATTGATACAAAGGCCAGGTTTGTTTGAACCAAAAAGGGGAAGTTGCGGTGGAATAGTTCCTGTTTGGCCGTCTTGAGGGGTTAAACGGGAACTATTTCACCGCAACTTATCGATGGCGTGTTTGGTTGGTGCCTGTTGATGGTCTGGGTATCGGGGAGGGCGGGCTCCGTTATAATCGCCTAGAACATTAAATGGAAACGGGACGGGAGCCATATATGCGCCAGGGTTTCGACAACGCGAAGTATATCGAGCTGCAGGCTGCTCACATTAAGGAGCGCATCTCGCAGTTTGGCGGCAAGCTCTATTTGGAGTTTGGCGGTAAGCTATTCGATGACTATCATGCGAGCCGCGTGCTACCGGGTTTTGAACCGGACAGCAAGTTCCGCATGCTCAAGAGCATCGCCGACGATGTCGAGGTTATCATCGCGATCAACGCGAACCACATCGAGAAAAACAAGGCTCGTGGTGACCTGGGCATTACCTATGACGAGGATGTGCTGCGCCTGGTTGACCTGTTCCGCGGCAACGGCTTTGCCGTCGCGGCTGTGGTCATCACCCAGTACGCTGGCCAGCCTGCTGCTGATGTGTTCCGCAACCGCCTGAACGCGCTCGGTATTCCCGCCAAGCTGCACTATCCCATCGAGGGGTATCCGCACGATGTCGATCTGATCGTGTCCGACGATGGCTACGGCAAGAACGAGTTTGTCGAGACCACGCGTCCGCTCGTCGTGGTCACCGCTCCCGGCCCCGGCTCAGGCAAGCTCGCCACTTGCCTCTCGCAGCTCTATCACGAGCACAAGCACGGCACCGCCGCCGGCTACGCCAAGTTCGAGACTTTCCCGGTCTGGAATCTGCCCCTCACGCATCCGGTCAACATCGCCTATGAGGCAGCAACGGCCGATCTCGA
Organism: Collinsella aerofaciens; assembly: GCF_015548375.1. Taxonomy (GTDB): domain Bacteria; phylum Actinomycetota; class Coriobacteriia; order Coriobacteriales; family Coriobacteriaceae; genus Collinsella; species Collinsella aerofaciens_AB. The sequence continues at coordinate 116,511 of NZ_JADMWW010000001.1, read as the reverse complement.
CGATGCCAATATCATCGACTCCTTCCACTTGGAGGCCTACAACAAGACCACGGTCAACTACAACCGCGACGTCGAGGCCTTCCCGGTGGTCCGTGCTCTGATGGAAAAGATCCTGGGCAAGAGCCCCTATCAGAGTCCTACGGACATGGGCGTCAATATGGTCGGCTTTGCCATCACCGATGACGATGCCTGCCGCGACGCTTCCAAGATGGAGATCGTCCGCCGCTACTTTACCGCGGTCGAAAATGTGCGCCGTACCGGCGTGGGCGATGAGCAAGTCGACCGTCTCAAGATTATTATGAAGAAAGCCGGCATCGATAAGAACTACTCACCGGCGCGCTCGGCGGCCCTCACCAGGGAGCAGCTGACGGGTGGTCCCGTGGGTGCCATGGTCATGCCCGATGGCTCCGTGGTGACCGGTAAGACCTCCACGCGCCTGGGCGCCGCAAGTTCGCTCATTATGAACGCCCTCAAGCATGTCTCGGGCGTCGACCTTGAGCTCGAGGTCATTAGCGATGAGGCGATCGAGCCCATCAGCAAGCTCAAGACGCATTTCCTGGGCAGCAAAAACCCTCGCCTCCACACCGACGAGACGCTTATGGCGCTGTCGATCACCTCGGCCACGAGTGAGACGGCCGCTCGCGTCCTTTCGGGCCTGGAGCAGCTGCGCGGTTGCGATGCCTTCTTTAGCGTGATTATCTCGCCGACGGACGAGACGGTACTGCGCAAACTGGGTATCAACGTGTGCTGCGAGCCCAAGTTTGAGCGCCGCGGTTTCTTCCACCGCTAAGTTTGAAGCACCGCGGTAATTGCATTGCATTTTGGCCGTATCGGGTTGGCGCCCGGTACGGCTTTTTGATCAATAAAGCGCCTATTTCGACGAAAAATAGCTGTTTACCTGCCTAGAAACAATTTGAGCGGTATACAATAATCGTAACTGTTTCATCCTTAGCGGGATGCCGCATGATGGAGATTACCTGCCATCGTGAGGTGTGTCGGTCGCGCACGGCGCGTTAGATGCTCGTGCTCGGTTTGAGGAGGCTGCTATGGCGGGCAAGGGTCGTGCGAGTGTCAACGATATGAAGCGTGTTGAGGTGCTGGTGTTGATGGAGATCGACCAGCAAGCCGAAGACAATGGCGGGCCGTATGGTTTCTCGCGCAAAACGCTTGCCGAGCGCGTGGGGGTTTCGCCGTATCGTGCCCGCGCCGCAATCGATCGCTTGGATTCCGAGGGCATGATTGATGTCGTCTCGCGTTATAGCGACGACGGCGGTCAGCTTGCAAATGGCATTTGCCTCACCGAACGTGGCGAATGGTATCTTGAGGGCGTCCGTACCGGCATGCTCGTTCAAGAAATGCTTGAGGACGCGGTTGCTAATCGATAGCAGCATATAACCCTTGCCATAGCGACGCCGCCTGGGAAACCGGGCGGCGTTTTGTTTCAAGATTGAGAAATGCAATCGCACGCGAGAAAAATTGCGAACGGTCCGCGGCGCGAGTATTACAATGAAGACCCGTAAGATGTGGATAAACAACTTCTACGGGAAGCGCAGGTAACTCAATATGACCAAGCATGTGTTCGTAACCGGTGGCGTGGTTTCGTCCCTGGGCAAGGGTATCACCGCGGCCTCGCTGGGCCGTCTGCTCAAGTCGCGTGGCTACAAAGTAACGATGCAGAAGGCCGACCCGTATCTGAACGTCGACCCCGGTACCATGAGCCCGTTCCAGCATGGTGAGGTCTTCGTTACCGAGGATGGTTACGAGTCCGACCTGGACCTGGGTCATTACGAGCGCTTTATTGATGAGAACCTGACCCGCGATTCCAACTTTACGACCGGTGCCATCTACAAAAGCCTAATCGCCCGCGAGCGTCGCGGCGACTTTTTGGGCGGCACCGTACAGGTGATTCCGCACGTCACCAATGCCATTAAGGACAAGTTCCGCCGCATTGAGGAGCAGACCGGCTCCGATGTGGTCATCACCGAGCTGGGCGGCACGATCGGCGACATCGAGTCGCAGCCGTTTGTCGAGGCTATTCGCCAGTACCGCAAGGAGGCCGGCCCCGAGAACGTCTGCTACATCCACGTGTCGCTCGTTCCCTATATCGCCGCCGCCCACGAGGTCAAGACCAAGCCCACACAGCATTCCGTCAAGGAGCTCCGCAGCTTTGGCATCCAGCCCGATATTATCGTGCTGCGCTCCGACCACCATATCGATGACGCTATCCGCGGAAAGATCGCAAGCTTCTGCGACGTCGACACCGATTGCGTCTTTACCAACGAGGACTGCGCGAGCATTTACGATGTTCCGCAGCTGCTTGCCGAGCAGGACTTTGACCTGCGCATTTGCGAGCGCCTGGGTCTGGACCCGCGTGAGCGCGACATGAGCGAGTGGAACGAGTTCCTGCGCAAACAGAATCACGCCAACCATCACGCCGACAAGGTGAAGATCGCCGTCGTGGGCAAGTACACGCAGCTGCCCGATGCTTACCTGTCGGTTATCGAGGCCCTGCACCATGCGGGCGTCTTCTACGATCGCCATGTGGACGTCCAGCTGGTCGACGGCGAGAGCCTCGACGAGCAGAATGTCTCCGAGGTTCTGGGCGACGCCTCGGGCATCCTGGTCCCCGGCGGCTTTGGCAAGCGCGCCCTGGAGGGCAAGATCCTCGCGGCCGAGTTTGCCCGTGAGCACAAGATTCCGTATCTGGGCATTTGCCTGGGTATGCAGGTGGCCGTGTGCGAATTTGCGCGCAATGTCGTCGGCCTTGCCGGCGCCAGCTCCTCCGAGTTCGATCCGGACGGCCCGTTTAGCGTCATCGATCTGATGAGCTCGCAGGAGGACGTGACCGAGAAGGGCGGCACCATGCGCCTGGGCGCCTATCCGTGCAAGCTCGCCGCCGATACCCTTGCTCGCGAGGCATATGGCGAGGAACTCGTCTACGAGCGTCACCGTCACCGCTTTGAGTTCAACAACGCCTTCCGTGACCAGCTCGAGGACGCCGGTTTGGTTATCTCGGGTCTGTCGCCCGACGAGCGCCTGGTCGAGATGGTCGAGCTGCCGCGCGACGTGCATCCGTGGTATGTGGCAACCCAGGCTCATCCCGAGTTCAAGAGCCGCCCGACCAACCCGCAGCCGCTGTTCCGCGAGTTCGTGCGCGCTTCGATCGGCCAGCACGAGGGTGTCGACCGTCTGCAGGTGACACCCATGAACCTCGCTACGGACTAAGGGTGCCGGCGAATAAGGAACATACCGAAGCTACTCCCTCGTCGCTCGCCGTGGCGGCGGGGGAGTATCTCGATTACCTCGCGGTCGAGCGGGGCTTGGCGCGCAACACGATTGTGGCCTATCGTCGTGACCTGACGACGTACTGCGCCTATCTGGAGCGGGCGGGTATTGTGTCTTTTGAAGAGGTGACCCGTCAGGTCGTGGAGGGCTTTGTCGCCGATCGCCGCGACGGAGGCTATTCCGACGCCTCGGTGGAGCGCGCGCTTGCTGCCGTGAAGGGCCTGCATGCCTTTTTGGTGCGCGATGGGGCCGTGGCCCAAAACCCGACGGCGGCGTTGCGCCTGCCTAAAAAGGCTGAGCGTTTGCCGGAGTATCTATCGGTGGAGGATGTCTCGGCGCTGCTCGATCAAGACTTTCCCGAGGGCGAGATGGGACTGCGCGACCATGCCATCTTGGAAGTGCTCTACGGATGCGGTTTGCGTGTGAGTGAGCTGGTTGGGCTCGATGTGGGCGATATCCATATTGACGATGGCTTTGTACTCGTTCGCGGTAAGGGCTCAAAGGAACGCCTGTCCCCACTGGTGGGAAGCGCGGCGCGAGCTCTGACGCTCTATGTAACTGAGGGACGTTCTCGCTTGGCGGCCCATGCCCGCGGAACCGAGACCTCGGCGGTCTTTTTAAATAAGAACGGACGTCGCCTGTCGCGCCAGGCCGTGCATGCGATATGCGAGCGGTATGGGCGTCAGGTGGGGTTGGTGGGGCTCCATCCCCATACCTTGCGCCACTCCTTTGCCACCCACATGCTCGCGGGCGGTGCCGACCTGCGTGTGCTGCAGGAGATTTTGGGCCATGCCGATATTTCGACCACGCAGGTCTACACGCATGTCGACCGAACACAACTGACCGAGGTCTATCTGGCGGCGCATCCGCTAGCACATCGCTAGCACCTTGCTGACCTGCATATTTATAGGTATTTGGGGACGGGCCCCAGATTGCCGCGGCGTGCTTTTGCGCGCGCAGGGGCGATCTGGGGCCCGTCCCATTTTTCGTCACTTGTCGTCGCGGTGGTGGACCGAATGTGCCTTGGGTGGGGGAGTTTGGGGGCGATGTGAACGGCATGTAAAGGGACGCAAAAATCGCCTCAAGGTCAACTTGAAGGTTGAGGTTGAAAGGCGGGGTGCCACAGGTGGCATCCCGCCGTTGCTGTAAACACAACATATTGTGTTTTCGAACATATGCTTGGGGGTGTTTTGCGATATATGGTGAGTGGAGTGGTGGGGCGGGGTGGGGGAAGGGGTGGGGAAAGGTGTTGAAAAATGGGGCGGTTCCCCATATTATTAATGACGTCGACAGGCGGGGTGGTTCCCCGCGTACGTGCCATCTGAGTAACCGAGGGGAGGGCGCACATGGGAATGACTGGTGCATACGAGCGCAATCTCGATGCAAAAGGTCGTCTGTCCCTGCCTGCACCCCTTCGCGAGGAGCTTGGAGAGCACGTTCGCGTGTTCAAAGCCCTGGATGTCGATGCTCTGTACGTGTTCTCTGCCGAGGCCTTCGATAAGTGGGTCGAAGGACTCTTCGCGGGTCGTGAGGGCCACGAGGGTTTTAACCCGCGTGACATTAACGACCAGAAGCTCATGAGGGCGATCAACAAGCGCACCACGTCGATGGACGTGGACAGCGCCGGTCGTATCGGTCTTTCCGAGTCTCTCCGTAAGCAGGCGAACCTCGACCGCGAGGTCACGGTTGTGGGCAACTACGACCACCTTGAGGTTTGGGATCGCGCCGCGGCCGATGAGGACGATGATGACGAGGCCCTGCTGGACCTCTTCTTCTCGTAAGGGCAAGGCACGAGTAACGGATGGAGCGTGGGATCTTGACACAAGAATATCGGCATGAACCTGTCATGCTCGGCGAAGTGCTTGAGTCGCTGCAGCTAAAGAGCGGCTCCGTCGTCTGCGACTGCACCCTTGGCGGTGCCGGCCATTCGGTAAAGATGGCCGCGCAGGTGGGGGAAACCGGCCTTTTGCTCGGCGTCGATCAGGACGACATGGCCCTCGAGGCCGCTGGCGCCCGTCTGGACCGCGAGGTTCCCGGCGTTCCGCACCAGCTGCTGAAGGGCAACTTCGGCGACTTGGACGAGCTGCTTTGCTCGGCCGAGGTGCCCGGGGTCGATGGCTTCCTGTTCGATTTGGGCGTTTCGTCACCGCAACTCGATATCCCTGGCAGGGGCTTTTCGTATAACGAGGACGCCCCATTGGACATGCGGATGGATCCGGGTAATAACACCTTAAACGCAGCTGAGGTCATCAACACCTATAACGAACACGACCTCGCCCGGATTCTACGCGTCTACGGCGAAGAGAAGTTCGCCTCGCAGATTGCGCGCGAGATCGTGCGCCGCCGCGAGCAAGAACCGATCGAAACCACCGGCCAATTTGTCGAGATTATCAAGGCGGGTATCCCGGCTGCCGCTCGTCGGCATGGCGGACACCCGGCCAAGAAAAGTTTCCAGGCCATTCGCATCGAGGTCAATCACGAGCTCGATGTGCTCGAACGAGGGCTTGATGCCGCCACCAGGTGGCTCAACCCGGGCGGACGTATCTGCGTCATCTCGTATCACTCGCTCGAGGACCGTATCGTAAAGAACCACTTTAAGGAGATGAGCCAGGGGTGCACGTGTCCGCCGGAGATTCCGGTGTGCGTGTGCGGCAACGTGCCGATACTCAAGGTCATCACCCGCAAACCCTTGGTTGCCCAGCCTGATGAGGTTGAGCGCAACCCTCGGGCGAGATCAGCCAAAATCCGCGTGGCGCAGCGTCTGTAGGCGCGACCGCGCGATATTGGACCTCCCGCTCGCACCATAAACGAAGCTTAAACACACTACCAACGTACTCGGGATGGGAGGCGGCATATCATGGGCTACAACACTTCAAGCGCAGCACTCGCCTATGATATGAACGCCATGCCCGCCTATCGTGAGACGCTGCAGGCCCCCGTTGCTCCCCGTGAGCAGCGCACGCCGCGCTTTGATGTCTACACGGGCGCGGGCCGTCAGGCAAACCAGGCGGTCAGCCCGGTTTTCATGAGCGTTCTTAAAACGTTTTGCATCATTGCGGCTATCTTCATGACGATCGGCGTCGCCCGCGTGGCGCTCGCCGGCGTTACGGCCCAGGTGCTCAACAGCAACGCCGAGCTTACCAACACGCTCGAAAAGGCGACCGATGAGAGCTCCGACCTGGAGGTCATGCATTCGGTCTATGGCGCCGACACGCGCATTCGCGACCTTGCGGGCGCTTATGGCATGGTGGAGCCCAGCGAGAGCGTTACACTTGACTTTTCGCAGGATGCAGCCGCGGGCGCCAACGCGACCGCGACCGCTCAGTAGCAAGACGGTAGCTGAGTATGACAAATGACTATCGCCGCGGTTCCGATGGGGGCCGCGGTTCTGGACGTCCCTCGTCGCGGGGACGTTCTGGTTATCAAGGAACGGGTCGGCAATCTTACAACGCCGGGCAGTCCCGTGGCAACGACCCGGCGTCGCGACTTCGCGGCTCGGGCGGCCCTCAAGTGCATAACACCAGGTCGCGCAAGAGTTCGTCGACCGAATGGCTCACAGGCGCGCCTCTGCCTCGCCGCAAAGCCGTCATGGGCTTCATCGGGCTTGGCTTGGGCTTGGGCGTCTTTCGCCTTGCCGACTATCAAATTGTCGAAGCCGATAAACTGCGCGAGCGTGCCGACGCGCGTCGCCTGCTTGCGCAGACCCTCTATGCCAAACGTGGCACCATCTACGACCGCAACGGCAACGTGCTGGCGTCGTCAGTCGAATGTCGCAACATCGCCGTGAACCCGCAGCTTGTCGAGGATGTTGGCAAGACGGTGTCGGCGCTGGTCAAGGCAACTGGAATCGATAAAAAGACCTGCCGCAAGCTCGTTGAGTCCGATGGAACCTGGGTGTATATCAAGCGCCAGGTGGACGAAGACGATGTTGCGGCGCTGGAGAAGAAGAACCTGCCCGGCGTGCTTTTTGAGCAGGCCATGAAGCGCGTATATCCATACGGCAACCTGGCATCGCAGGTGCTGGGTGTAGTGAATGTGGACAACGACGGCTTGACGGGTCTCGAAAAGCAATACAACAAGCTTCTGACTGGCACGAACGGTTCTCTCGTACGCGAGCGCGCGAGGGACGGCAGCTATATCGCGGGCGGTGCCTATAAAAAGGTGGCCGCGGTCGACGGCGTTGATATCGTGACGACGCTCGACGTCAATATCCAGCGTGCGGCCGAGGATGCCCTGGCAGAGGCTGTCGAGAAGACAAAGGCCAAGAACGGCTCGGCGCTGGTCACCGATCCTACGACAGGCGAGATCTTGGCAGCCTGCTCGTATCCGACTTACGACCAGACCGATCTGGAAAACGCCAAAACCGAGGATATGAACTTGCGCCTGGTCACCGACGCCTACGAGCCCGGCTCGGTCTTTAAGACGCTCGTGGCGGGCGCCGGCTTCGACTTGGGTGTCGTGCGATCGAGTACGTCGTTTGAGGTGCCGGCGAGCATCAAGGTGGGCGACGATACCGTCACCGATGCCGACAAGCGCGACTACGCCATGACCATGGATGTGCGCGAGATGATGCGCCGTTCGTCCAACGTGGGCTTTGTCCTGGTGGGGCGCAAGATCGGTGCCGACGACTTTGCCGCCTATGTGGACAAGTGGAGCATCGGTCACAGCTCTGGTGTAGATTTTCCGGGCGAGAGCCTGGGTATCGTCAAGGAGCGTGACCAGTATGACGGCGCCACACTGGGCTCGATGAGCTTTGGACAGGCACTGTCCGTCTCGCCGATTGAGATCGCACGTGCCGTGGGCGGCATCGCCAACGGCGGCGTGATGATGACACCGCACTTCTATAAGTCCAGCAAAGGCGACGAGAAGGACTGGGGCGAAGGCGAGCGCGCGATTTCTGAGGATGCTGCATCCCAGGTGACATCGTGCATGCAGACGGTCGTGTCCGAGGGAACGGGCGTTGGCGGCGCGGTTGACGGCTATGACGTGGCGGGTAAGACCGGTACGGCCGAACGTGCCGACGAGAACGGCGGCTACCTCAAGGAGAACTACATGTCGTCCTTTATGGGCTTTGCACCGGCACAATCGCCCAAGGTGCTGTGCTATATCACGCTCGACGGAACGCCGAGCGGCTCAGATGCCGCTGCGGTGCCGTTCCAGTCCATTATGGCCAACGCGCTCGACGTGCTGGGTATCCCGCGCACGAGGTAGGGGGTTACAATCTTTGGGGCGTGGTTTGTTGTCCCATATGAGGGGTGTTCACATGCCCTGCACCACGCATGCGCGGCGCTGGGATACAATACGCCGATAGCATTATTAGGTTTACAGGGGAGCTGCAATGATAGAGATCGCCGTCAACAACCTCGCGGCCGCAACAGGGGCCCGAACCGTGACGGGAGAAGCCGATCGGGTATGCCGCGGGTGCGTTATCGACTCGCGTCAGGTCGAGGAAGGGACGATTTTCGTCGCCTTTCCCGGTGAAAACGTCGACGGCAATGATTTTGCTTCCCGTGCCGTCCAGTCGGGTGCCGGCGCCGTCGTGATGACGCGTGAGCCCGAGGCTGAGCTGGTCTCGCTGGCGCAGGACAAGGGCTGTGCCATCTTGCTGACCGATGATCCCGAGGAGTTTCTGCTGCGTTTGGCGCACGCGTACCGTCTGGAGCTTGGCTGCCTGGTCGTTGGCATTACCGGTTCCATCGGCAAGACGACGACCAAGGACGTGCTCGCCGCTGTGCTCGCCAAGCGCTATCGTGTCTGGGCCACCAAGGGCAATTTCAATAACCTGATCGGCATGCCGCTCACGGTGCTTTCCGCTCCGGCCGATACCGAGGTCCTGGTGCTCGAGATGGGCATGAACCATTTCCACGAGATTGAGCGCCTGTCCCAGTCCGCCAATCCCAACCTTGCCATCGTGAGCAAGATCGGTACCTCTCACATCGGCATTTTGGGCAGCCGCGAGAACATCGCCCGCGCTAAGGCCGAGATTGTCCAGGGTATGTGCGCCGCCGGCGACTATTTGCCGCTACTGGTTTTGGGCGGCGAGGACGACTTTACGCCGTTCATTCGCGATACGTTCGCCCAGCCTGCTGGTATCGATGTGATGCTGGCCGGCGTCTCGGACGATGATGAGGTCCGCGCCCGCGAAGTTCGTGTTGATGACGAGGGCCGTCCGGTCTTTACGCTCGATTTTGGTCAGGGCGAGACAATCGATACCATGCTTGCTATCCCCGGCGTGCAGTCCGTTCCAAATGCCGTTAAGGCCGCCGCGGTTGCCTATCGCCTGGGCGTGACGCCCGAGCAGATCGATGCTGCCTTTAGGGGCCTCACGATTACCGGTCACCGCCAGGAGATCAAGCGCGCCAAGAGCGGTGCCCGCGTCATTGACGATTCCTATAACGCCAGCGCCGAATCCATGGCTGCTGGTCTCGATCTACTGTGCTCGCTTTCGTGCACGGGGTCTCGCATGGCGATCCTGGGCGAGATGGGCGAGATGGGCGATGAGGCTCCTCGCATGCATGAGCTCGTGGGCGCCTATGCCGCCGCCAAGAAGCTCGACATGCTGGCGTGCGTGGGTGGTGAGCTGGCCCAGCTTATGGCCGATGCCGCGCGCATGATGGGTATGGACGAGGACCGCATCCAGGTGTTCTCCGATTATCAGCAGGTGCTCGACCGCATGGGCGGCGCGCTTGAAAAACATGATGTTGTACTGGTCAAGGGTTCCCGCTTTGTTGAGCTCGACCGCTTTGTGGAAGGTGTGTGCTAGCCCATGTTCGGCAATCCCTCGTATCCAACGTATCAGGCTTTTTTGGGGCTTGGCATCGCCGCCGCCATTGCGCTGCTGCTCATGCCGTGGTGGATCAAGCTACTCAAGGTCGAGGGTATCGGCCAGCAGGTTCGTGCCGACGGCCCCAAGCGTCATTTGGTTAAGCAGGGAACGCCCACCATGGGTGGCGTTGTCATCCTCGTCGCGATCTCGCTGACCTGCCTGCTGATGGGCAAGCTCACCACCGAGCTCGTGCTCGTGCTGCTCGCCACGCTGGCGACCGGCGTTCTGGGCCTGATTGACGACCTGACCTCCGTTACGCATGGGCGCTCGCTCGGTCTGACGCCTCATGCCAAGATGATCGGTCTAACCATTATCTGTGTCACCTTTACGGTACTTGCCGTTAACTGGTGCGGCGTCGCCCCCGAGATTCGTTTTCCCGGCGGCCTGACGATCGACCTTGGCGTGCTTTCGACCACCATCTGCGGCCTTTCGTTCCCGTGGCTCTATATTGTCTTTTGCTGGCTGATGATCGCCGGTCTTTCTAATGCCGTGAACCTGACCGATGGCCTTGACGGTCTTGCTGGCGGCACCTCCATGATCGCTATGCTCGCCATGGCCGCCATGGCGTTTTTGCACGGAGACGTGAACCTGTCCATCTTCTGCACCGCGTGTGCCGGTGCCTGCTTGGGCTTTCTGTGGTTCAACTGCTATCCGGCGAGCATCTTTATGGGCGATACCGGCTCGCTTGCCCTGGGTGCCGCGTTTGCCTGCACGTCCATCATGACCAACACCGAGGTCGTCTCCCTCATCATCGGTGGCCTGTTTATCGTTGAGACCCTGTCGGTCATGATTCAGGTTGTCTACTTCCACTTTACGCACAAGCGCGTCTTCCTTATGGCGCCCATCCATCATCATTTCGAAAAGAAGGGCTGGGCCGAGACCAAGGTCGTCATCCGTTTTTGGATTATCGCTGCTGCCTTTGGTGCCGTTGGCCTTGCTCTGTTCTTCCAGTTGGGATAGTGGTCTTTCATGTCTCTTGCTGATGTCTTTAGCCTGCTCGTTTTGGGTCAGGGCAAATCCGGTCTCGATGTCGCCCGCTGGGCGTTGGCACATCCCGAGCGCGTAAGTGCCGTTACCGTGTATGGCGGTGGCACCTCTGAGCCCAATGACGCCACGCGTGCGCTCGAGGCCGCTGGTGCGTCGTTTGTCTATGGGACCGAACAGGTCGAGGGCGCCTATGACGTATGCGTGACGTGCCCGGGCATCTCGGAGTTCTCGGGCTTCTTTAAGGCCGGGCGCGAGCATGCCGCCCAGATTATGGGTGAGCCCGAGTTTGCCTATCGCCTGTCGCCCGATAACTGGATTGCCATCACGGGCACCAACGGCAAGACGACCACCACGTCGCTGACTGATTATCTGCTTAAGGCTGCCGGCGAGGCCAGCGTTGCTGTCGGCAACATCGGCGAGCCGCCGGTCAACGAGATTGACGGCCGAGCCCACAACGAGTGGTTTGTGGCTGAGCTCTCGAGCTATCAGATTGCTACGACAACCGAGCTCCACCCCCGCGTGGCGGTGCTGCTCAACATCACTCCCGACCACTTGGGCTGGCATAAGAGCCATAAGAACTACGCGCTTGCCAAGATCAAACTGTTTGACAATATGGTCGATGACGATCTGGCGGTTGTCGACGTCGAAGACGCCGGCATTCACGAGTTCGATGAGTACATCTACACGCCGGGTCGTCGCATCTGCAAGGTTGCCTTTGACGAGCCTGAGGGCGAGGATGCCGCCTTTGTGCGCGACGGCAAGATGGTCGTGCGCCTGAAGGGCGTCGAGACCCCGCTCATCGCTACATCCGAGCTCAAGATCTCGGGCCATCACAATGTTATCAATGCCCTGTGCGCCGCCACGGCTGCCTTGGCGGTCGGTGCCGATGTCGATGGTGTCTGCCGCGGTCTTGCCTCGTTCCAGCCGCTCGAGCACCGCGTGGAGCCGTGTGGCGAGATTGACGGCGTGCGCTACGTCAACGATTCCAAGGCGACCAACACCGATGCGGTCGAGAAGGCACTGACGGCATTTCCCGATGACGACGTGATCTTGCTGCTCGGCGGCCACGATAAGGGCACGCCGCTCACGGACTTCGCGCGCGTTGTTATGGATAACGTACGCTCGGTCGTCTGCTTTGGCGATGCGCGCGAGCGTTTCACCGCCGCTATGGACGAGGCCGATGTCGACGGCGATGTGGATATCGCCCAGGCGGATGACCTTCGCGATGCCGTGGACGTCGCCCGTTCGCTGTCGAGCCGTGGCGACGTGATCTTACTTTCTCCTGCCTGCTCTTCGTTCGATGAGTTCTCGGGCTATGAGGAGCGCGGCCGCGTGTTTAAGGACTATGTGGCCCAGCTTGCCGCTGCGGCGAAATCGCAAATGGAATAGGGGTTGCCGGTGAGAGAGGAGAGCCCCCGACAAGGTATGAGGAGGCCCGACTCGGACCGTGCTTCCTCGCGGCGCAGCACACCGCGTTCCGGTCGCGGCGGGCAGTCGTTTAGCGAACGCTATATTGCCGGCGTTCCCGCCCGTATCATGCGCCCCCGTTTGATATTCATGGCCTGCTTGTTTACCTTGGTATGCTTTGGCCTGCTGATGGTGTACTCGGCGTCTTCGGTCGAGGCGCTGCACGAGAATGGCTCGGCGACGTTTTTTCTGGGTCGACAGGCCGCGTTTGCCGTGGTCGGTGTTCTGGCGCTGATTGCCATCGTGCGCGTTTTGCCGGACAGCTGGTTTGGGGAGGATGTGCTCAGGATCTTCCTCATAGGCATGATAGGGCTACTGTTTCTGGTGTTCTTGGTGGGCAGCGGCAGCCGTGGCGCCACGCGCTGGCTTAACATCGCCGGTATTCAGTTCCAGCCTTCCGAGTTTTTAAAGCCATTTGCCATTGCGTATTCGGCCATCATGCTTGATCGCTTCTTTTCGCCCGGTGGCAACATCAACGAATTCCTTCGCAAGATGGGCATCTACCTGGGCATTTCGCTCTTTCTGATCTTTATCCAGCCCGATTTCGGTACTGTCCTGATCATCCTGTTGACCCTCATGTGCATGGCGTTGTTTGCGGGTCTCGACCCCAGATTTATCATCGGCGTGCTAATCTTCGGCATTCTCGTGATCGTGATTGCGCTTGTCGCAGAGCCGTACCGTATGGTGCGTATTCAGGTTGCCTTGAACCCTTGGGCCGACGAGTATGGTGACGGCTATCAGGCCACGCTTGCCATTATGGCCTTTGCCTCGGGCGGTCTGTTCGGCCGTGGCATCGGCAACTCAACCATGAAGTACTCGTATCTGCCCGAGGCGCACAATGACTACATCCTGGCCATCATTGGCGAGGAAGTCGGTTTTGTCGGAACCGTGCTGTTCTTCTTGGTGTTTGCGATGCTGATCTACTCGGCGTTTCGCATTGCCGAGCAGGCGACCGATCGCCGGGGCGCGCTTATGGCGTCTGGCTCCGCGGTCATTCTCGCAGTGCAGTTTTTGATTAACGCGCTGGGCATCCTCAACGTGTTTCCCATGACGGGCAAACCGTTGCCGTTTATTAGCTACGGCGGTTCGTCGATTATTGTGTCGCTCATGCTTGCCGGGTTGATCCTGCGCGTTTCGTACGAGAGCGCCCGCCGCGATGAGTATGACCGCCGCCGCGAGAGCTTTGCCGTTATGGATGAGAGTACCGCCGGCGTGCCCCACGTGCGCGGCGAGCGATCTTCGCGTAACGGTTTTACCGTCCTGGATGGCTCTGCGACCGAGCCGGCAGCCCGCCCGCGTCAGCGAACGGCGCCGCAAGGTCGTCCTCAGCGCCCCAGCCCTCGCAACGCGGGCGGCGGATATAATCGAATCGATTTGAACTCGGACCCGTCGGCGCGTCTGCGTACCGACGACCAGGGACCGCGTGTACGAAGGGACTACCATGACCGATAAAATGACCGTTGCTATTGCAGCCGGCGGCACGGCCGGGCACATCAACCCCGCGCTCGCCTTGGCCGAAGAGCTGCGTGACCGTGGCCACCACGTTGTGTTCGTGGGCCAGTCGCGCAAGCTCGAGGGTCGTCTGGTCCCCGAGGCTGGGTTTGATTTTGTGCCCATTACGGTCACGGGCTTCGACCGCTCCCGTCCTTGGACGGCGCTGACCTCGCTGTGGCGTGTCAACAAAGCCAAGCGTGCGCTCGCCAGTCATTTCTCAAAGGTCGGCAAGCCCGATGCCGCCATTGGTTTTGGTGCCTATGTCGAGGTTCCGCTGCTGGGGTGGTGCAAGGGCGCGGGCGTTCCGTATCTGCTGCATGAGCAGAACTCTGTTCCGGGCCTGGCCAACAAGATGATGAACTCCCACGCCGCCCGCGTGTGCATCTCGGTGCCGGCAGCGCGTTCGGTCTTTGAGCGCGAAGGTGACCCTGACCACGTGCTCATGACCGGCAACCCCGTACGTCGCTCGGTGATCGAGGGCGATCGCGCTCGCGGCCGCAAGGCACTTGGCGTTCCCGAGGACGCTACGCTGCTGCTCGTCTTTGGCGGTTCACTTGGCGCCCAGCACCTCAACGAGCGTGTGGCTTCGCTCAAAAACGAGCTGCTTTCGCGCAAGAACCTCTATGTGTTGCATTCGACGGGTGCCGACGGCTTTGAGGAGACCGAGCGCGCTTTGGCGCTGACGCCCGAGGAGGCGAAGCGTTACCGCGTCCAGCCTTACATCGACAACATGGGCGATATGCTGGCTGCTGCCGATTTGGTGCTCTCGCGTTCGGGCGCATCGAGCGTGGCCGAGATCGCTGCACTCGCCGTGCCTTCGGTGCTCGTGCCGTACCCGCATGCGACGGCCGACCACCAAACCACCAATGCCCGTTATCTGGTCGACGCTGGGGCCGGCGTGCTCTGCGCCGATGCCGATATCGACGGTTCTGCCTTTGCCGATGAACTGCTGCACCTGGTCGATGACGCGGCGGCGCGCGACGCCATGCGTCAGGCGGCGCGTGGTCTGGCTCAGGATAGGGCCGCCGCTCTTCTGGCGGATGCGGTAGAGGGTTTGCGTTAGTTAGACGGGATATCGTCGGTCGCCCTCGCGCTGATGCGGTAGGTGCGGTACAGTTAACGGGTTACAGGCAGTGTTTACGCAAGGAGTACACGAGCACATGGCTGATTCCCAGACTGCAACCTCCGCGCCCGAGTTTAAGAGCGCCCACTTTATCGGTATCGGCGGCGCCGGCATGAGCGGCATCGCCCTCGTTCTTCACGAGCGCGGTTATGCCGTTACCGGCTCCGACCTTAAGACGTCACGTTATATCCGCCAGCTTACCCGCGCTGGTGTGAAGGTGCATGTGGGCCATGAGGCCGCCACGATCGACGAGGTCAAGCCCGACGTGGTTGTTGTCTCCACCGCTATTCCGGAGTCCAACCCTGAACTCGTGCGCGCTCGCGAGCTTGGTATTCCCGTGTGGCCCCGTGCCAAGATGCTCTCTGCTTTGGGCCACGGCTACACCACCGTCGCTGTTGCCGGCACGCATGGCAAGACCACCACGTCTTCGATGTGCGCCACCATGCTCGACCGCATGGGTCTGGATCCGAGCTTCTTGATCGGTGGCATCGTCGAGGGCTATGACACGAACGGCAAGAACGGCTCGGGCGACTACTTTGTCGCTGAGGCCGACGAGTCCGACAGCTCCTTCCTGTTCCTGAACCCCAACGTGGTCATCGTGACCAACGTCGAGGCCGACCACCTCGATCACTACTCGGGTATCGAGGAGATCGAGGCAACTTTCGCCAAATTCATGAGCCTGGTGGGCGAGGACGGCACCGTCATCGTCTGCGGTGAGGACCCGCATCTGGTCGAGCTCGCCAAGTCGACGGGTCGTCACGTGCTTTCCTACGGCTTTGCCGAGAGCAACGACATCGTCTGCATGCACCCGGATGTCAAGGGCATCCAGAGCGATTTTATCGTTCGCTTTGAGGACGGCACTGAGCACGCTGTGGAGATCAAGAGCAATCCCGGTCGCCACAACATGCTCAACGCCACGGCGGTGCTCACCGTCGCCCATGTCCTGGGCCTTGACATCGACGCCGCCGCCAAGGCGCTCTCGAGCTTTGAGGGCGTCCGCCGTCGCTTTACCCACGTGGGCGATATCGATGGCATCACCGTGGTCGATGATTACGGCCATCACCCCACCGAGATCAAGGCGACGCTTGCTGCTGCTTCGTCGCTGGGCTACAAGCACGTCGACGTCGTGTTCCAGCCGCACCGCTATTCGCGCCTGCAGGCCCTGTGCGACGACTTTGCCGATGCATTTGCCAATGCCGATAAACTGCTGCTGATTGATGTGTTCTCGGCTGGCGAGATGCCCATTCCGGGTGTCACCTCTAAGATGCTCGCCGATACCGTGCGCGCCAAGCATCCTGGCAAGGAGGTCGTGTACTGCTCCAGCCGTCTTGAGCTCAATCAGGAGCTCGAGCAGATGGTGGGCGAGGGCGACCTGCTGCTCACTATGGGTGCCGGTGACGTTACGACCGTCGGTCCCGAGTTCATTGAGTATCTGACTGCCAAGAAAGACGCTTAAGTCTAATGGGTCTGTTTAACGCCGTCATGGCGCTCTCGGGCATGATCGACACGGATGTGATCGAGGACGAGCGCCTTGCGCGTCATACGAGCTATCGTATCGGCGGCAAGGCCGACCTCTTTGTGACGTGCCATAGCTATCATGCCCTCCGCCGCGCCGTGGCGGTGCTCGATCGCGAGCAGGTGCCGTGGGTCATCATCGGCAAGGGCTCCAATCTGCTGGTTGCCGATGGCGGTTATCGCGGCGCCGTCATTTCGCTCGGACGTGAGTTTCAGCGCACGGTTGTTGCCGATGACGGTTGTACGCTGACGGTCGGTGCGGGCGTGATGTTTGCGCGCCTGGTCAACGATGCCCTGTCGCGTAGCCTCTCGGGCCTTGAGTTTGCCGTTGGCATCCCTGGTTCGGTTGGCGGTGCGATATCTATGAATGCCGGCACACGGACCGAGTGGATTGGCTCGCTGGTTGAGGATGTCGTAACGTTTGACCCGGCATCCGGTATCAAACATTATGCGGGGTCCGAGATCACTTGGGGCTACCGCGAATGTAGCCTTCCCCGCAATGAGATCATCCTCGAGTGCGTGCTCAAGCTTAAACCGGCGCCCAAGGCCGACATTCGCGAGCGCATGGAGCGGTACCTGACGAGGCGCAAGCGTACACAGCCCATGGGTCGCGCATCCTGCGGGTCGGTCTTTCGCAACCCGCCCGATGCGAGCGTGGGCAAGCTTATCGAGGATTGTGGATTAAAGGGTTTTTCGATTGGCGGCGCGGAAGTTTCGCCCGTTCACGCTAATTTTATCGTTAATAACGGAACTGCCTCGGCCGATGACGTTGCCGCGGTTATCAGACATGTGCACGGAAAGGTGAGGGAGGCGTATGGCATCGAGCTCAGACCGGAAGTTAAATTCCTCGGCTTCTAGAGCATCGAAACCCACCTTCCGCCGCGCCGGAGGGCGTTCCGGCGCGCCTGCCAAACCTCAACGCAATATCGTCGCGCACTCTAAGCCTGTCGGGCATGCTCGACAGACCAGTCGTCCGGTTGTCGGCTCGCAGCTCGGTAATCGTCCGGCCGCAAAAAAGTCCTCGCGTCCCTCGGTGACGTCAAAGCCTGTTATGGGCGCCAAGCCTGCCCGTCCTATGGCAACTCCTAAGCCCTCGACAGGAACTAAGGCGGCGCGTCCGAGTCGCACGCTGGGCGCATCGAAACCGCGCTCGCTGACATCGGTGCCGGCTACCGCCAAGAAGCCTTCGGGTAAAAAAGGCGTCAACCCGTTGTCTTTACTTAGGGCGATGGCAAATAAAACATCAGACGCCGCTTCTGTCGTTACAGGCAAAGGCAAAATCGTGGGCGGCGTTTTGGCCGTCTTGGCCGTGCTCGTCGTCGTTGCTATCGTGGTGATTAACTCTGGATTGTTTACCGCCACTGATATTCAGATTCAAGGCAGCGAGCATGTGACGAAGCACGATGCTATCCAGCTGATCGATTTGCCCGAGGGAACGTCGCTTTTTAACGTCGATCCCGACCAGATTACCGAGGACCTCAAGCAGAACCCGTGGGTCTCGGGCGTGGATGTCCAGCGTCAGTTCCCACATACGCTCATCATTACGCCGATGGAGCGCAAGGTCATTGCAATTGCCTATATCAGCTCCGATGACCTTGCCTGGGCCATCGGGGATGATGACACCTGGATCGCCCCGCTGTCGACGTCGGTCGAAGTGGATGACCAGGGCAACGTCATCACGACGGGGCAGGGCTCAAATACCCTGACCGGCATTGATGCCGCGCTGGCGCTCGCTAAGCACTATGGCGCGGTGTTGTTGACTGATGTCTCGGCGGATGTCGCTCCGGTTCCCGGCCAGGCAGTGAGCTCCAAGGCCGTTAAGGCTGGCTTGGATTATGTGCGTGGTTTTTCGAGCGAGTTCTTGGGACAAGTCAAGGATATTTCCACGCCTTCGGTCGAAGCCATCTCGGCAAACCTCAATAACGGCATTGAGGTGTCGCTGGGCGATTCGAACGATATCGTCAAGAAGGAGCGCGTAGTCACCAAGCTGCTTTCGCAGGTAGAGGGCGTAACGTATATCAATGTGCGCTCTCCGGGTAACTATACATTTAGGAACGCTCCGACCTCGTAGCGCTGGTTGATGCTTTGTTGAGGGGCCATACCACGCCGTTTATCTGGTTTGTTTGGTTTTCACGGTCAATTATTTGACTGATACGTTCATAATGTGCAAACATAATACGGTTTACCTTTGCATTTACTTTCAACCTGAAGGTTAATGTGCGCAGGGGTCGACCCATGCTATGGCTATAACCTTTGTTCGGAGGACCGACATGCACGAGACAGAGATCAACAACTACCTTGCCGTCATTAAGGTGGTCGGCGTCGGCGGCGGCGGTACCAACGCGGTCAATCGAATGATCGAAGAGGGCATCCGCGGCGTCGAGTTTGTTGCCATCAACACCGATGCTCAGGCACTCGCGATCTCTGATGCCGATATCAAGGTGCACATCGGCACCGACCTTACCCGCGGCCTGGGCGCCGGCGCCAACCCCGAGGTTGGCCGCAAGGCTGCCGATGAGTCCCGCGACGACATTGCCGAGGCGCTCGCTGGTGCCGACATGGTGTTCATCACCTGCGGCGAGGGCGGTGGCACCGGTACCGGCGCTGCTCCCATCGTTGCCGATATCGCGATGAACGAGGTCGGTGCGCTGACCGTCGCCGTCGTGACCAAGCCCTTCACCTTCGAGGGCCGCAAGCGCAAGAAGAGCGCCGAGGAGGGCATTAAGACCCTCTCCGATTGCGTCGACACCATGATCGTCATCCCTAACGATAAGCTGCTCGACATCGCCGAGAAGAAGACCACCATGCTCGAGGCCTTCGCGATTGCCGATGGCGTCCTTTCCCAGGGCACCCAGGGCATCACCGACCTCATCACCGTCCCCGGTATCATCAACCTGGACTTCGCCGATGTTAAGACCATCATGAAGCAGGCCGGTACCGCCATGATGGGTATCGGTACCTCTTCTGGGGACACCCGTGCCGTCGACGCTGCCCAGCAGGCCATCTCCAGCCCGCTGCTCGAGAGCTCCATCGATGGTGCCACGCGCGTGCTGCTCTCCATCGCCGGTTCCAAGGACCTGGGCATCCAGGAGATCAGCGACGCCGCCGACGTTGTCGCCAACGCCGTCGACCCCGAGGCCAACATCATCTTCGGTACCGTTGTCGACGAGTCCTTGGGCGATCAGGTGCGTATCACCGTCATCGCTACGGGCTTCTCCGACTCCAACGTCAACCGTCAGGACGAGCTCTTTGCTGCTCAGCAGTCTCAGAGCAAGGCCGCTGCCTCCGCTGAGCCGCAGCGCACCGCTCCTGCCACGAGCCCGGCTCAGGCCGCTCCGACCCGCAACGTCGGTGGCACCGAGCTTCCTAACTTCGGCAACGATCAGTTCGAGCTTCCCGACTTCCTGAAGCGCGGTAGCTTCTAAGTCGTTCTTTGCATTGTTGTGCACAGGGGCGTGTCCGTATGGACGCGCCCTTTTTATTTCGACTTTGTAAACTAGAACCTCCAATCTCTTTACGTTCCCTTTACGATTGCCTCCAGCGCAGCAGGTATCCTTTTAGAGAAGTATGACAGCCGTATAAACGCGGGCTGTAGCGGCGATGCCGCGGTACTTGTGTTATTAGGAGGCTTTAGTATGGCAGCACGTGCGGACAAAGTTTCGCGTGTCGACCATGATGGAGTTACGTTGGTGGAGGGCGCGACATCCGATGTTCGCTTTGCCTTCACCGAGCGCGCCGGTGGCGTTTCCGAAGATGCGTACTCCTCACTCAACTTGGGCTCGCATGTTGGCGATGACCCCTTTGCTGTTCAAGAAAATCGTCGTCGTGCGCTCGAGGCTATGGGTGCCGCCGAGTGCGAGCACAACTTGCTCGTTCCCAATCAGGTCCATGGTGACCATATCGTTGCGGTGACCTCGAACGGCGCCGATGACCTTGAGGACGTCCGCGAGCAGATTGCCGAGGGCTGCGATGCCATCGTCTGTACGGCGCATAACGTACCCGTGCTGCTCTGCTTTGCCGACTGCGTTCCCGTGGTGCTGGTGGCCCCCGGCGGATTTGCCGTGGTGCACTCCGGTTGGAAGGGCACGATTGCACGTATTTCTGCCAAGGCGTGCCAGGCGCTTTGCGATGCTGCCGGTTGCGATGCGAGCGACGTTTCCGCCTATATCGGCCCCCATATCTTGGGTGACGAATATGAGGTATCCCAGGAACTCATGGATCGCTTTGCCGCCGAGTTCTCTTGCATCGATGCGAATACCTCTCGCATGCTCGATCTTTCCGCTGCCATTCGCGAGGCGCTGGTAGATGTCGGTGTCGACGCGGATAATATCGTGGATACCCAGCTTTCGACCGTGCGTCAGAACGACCGCTTTTATTCCTACCGTAACGAGGACGGCACCTGTGGGCGCCATGCTGCGATCGGCGTGATGCTATGAGAAAGATCGTATCGGTCCTGAGCGCCGCTGTGCTTACGCTTACGCTGTGCGCCTGTTCTTCGGGATCTTCTAGCTCTTCCATTACCGTGGCCGGCTCCACGACCTGCCTTCCTATCGCCGAGATTGCGGCCGAGGGCTTTAAGGAGGAGACCGGCATCGACGTGCTCGTTTCCGGTTTGGGTTCTTCCGCTGGGATCGAGGCCGTCAGCGCCGGCACGGCCGATATCGCCAGCTCCTCCCGTGGACTCAATGCCGACGAACAGGATCTGGGCCTGACTCCCATTGTCATTGCCCACGACGGTATTGCGGTCATCGTGAACGACGACAACCCCGTCGATAACCTCTCGACCGAGCAGCTCCGCGATATCTACGCCGGCAAGATTACCAATTGGAAAGAGGTCGGTGGCGAGGACCTGAGGATTCAGGTCATCAACCGAGACGAGGCGTCCGGTACGCGCGAGGCCTTCCGTACCATCGTGATGGATGGCACGCCGTTCGATCGCCGCTCGGCCGTTCTTTCGGGTACGGGCCAGGTGCGCGACGTGGTATCTCGTTCGCGTGGGGCCATCGGCTACATTTCGCTGGGCTTCGTCGATAGCCTCAACGCCAAGACCTCGGTCAAGGCCGTCTCGGTCAATCATGTTGAGGCGTCCGAGAAGACGGTCGCGAGTGGCGGCTATCCCATCTCGCGCGACCTTTACTTCTTTGTGAAGGGTGTGCCTTCGCAGCAGGCGCAGGATTACATCGACTATGTGACGTCCGAAAAGATGGACAAGCAGATTCGCGAGGCGGGCTTTATTCCCGTCACCAACGACGAGAAGGGGAGTGAGTAGCATGGAAGCACAGGAAAACTCCCAGACTGAGCAGAATGTTCAGACGCCCAAGAAGCGCGAGCTGGCGCTCGTATCGCGCAGTACCTATATCAAGGAGAAGGCGCTGCAGTGGATCTTCTTTGCCTGCGCGTTCTTGGCGGTCGTTACCGTCATCCTGATTTTTGTCTTTACCACGTACTCGGCGCTGCCCGTCTTTACTGACATCGGTCTGGCTGACTTCTTTAGCTTTACGTGGGCGCCTTCCGAGGGCCACTACGGCATCTTGTCGCTGCTTGCTGGCTCGGGTCTGGTGACCGTCGGTGCGCTCGCCATGGGCGTGCCGCTGGGCGTGGGTACGGCCGTTTACCTGGTCGAGATTGCCAGCAAGCGCGTGCGCAAGCTCATCAGCCCCGCCGTTGACCTGCTGGCGGGCATACCCTCCATCATCTACGGCTTCTTTGGCATGATCATCATCCGCCCGTTTATCGCACAACTGACCGGCGGCCTTGGTTTTGGTGCGCTGACGGCGTGGTTTGTGCTCGCCATCATGATCGTCCCTACCATCACCACGCTCACCATCGATGCTCTCAATTCCATTCCCATGGGCATTCGCGAGGCATCGTATGCCATGGGCGCCACAAAGTGGCAGACCATCTATAAGGTCGTGCTACCTGCCGCGAAGCTGGGTATCGTTGATGCCATCGTGCTGGGTATGGGCCGTGCCATCGGCGAGACCATGGCCGTGCTCATGGTCGTAGGTAACGCCCCGGTTATTCCCGACAGCATTGCGAGCCCCATCTCGACGCTCACGAGCCAGATTGCGCTCGACATGAGCTATTCCTCGGGTCTGCACCGCTCGGCGCTGTTCGGCATGGGTGTGGTCCTGTTTATCATCTCCGCCACGCTGGTGGGTATCGTTCGTCTGATTTCCAAGAAGAAGAGGGGGTAGGCTATGTCCGATTCCGTTGACACGACGGTCGATACGACCTCGTCGCGCGAGCGCATCAAGCGTGCCCTTTCCCACGGCAAGAAGGGCCGCATCAACAAGGACCTGTCCAACAAGATCATGCTTGGCGTGTTTCGTGCCGCTGCCTACATCACCACGCTGGTGCTGGTCGCTATCATCGCCTACGTGGTCATCAACGGCCTGCCACACATCTCGCTCGACTTTATCTTCGGTTGGCCCCAGGGCGTCAACGCCGAGGGCGGAATTTGGCCCACGATCGTCTCGACCGTCTACGTGACGGCGCTCGCCATGCTTATCTGCACGCCGATCGCTGTGCTGGCAGCCGTCTATCTGGCCGAGTACGCCAAGCAGGGCAAGGTCGTCGAGCTCATTCGCTACGCTGCTGACGCTTTGGCCTCGGTGCCCTCCATCGTTATGGGCCTGTTTGGCTACGCCTTGTTTGTCGAGGCTATGGGCCTGGGCCTTTCGATGGTCTCGGCCGCTCTGGCGCTCGCGCTCTTGATGCTTCCCATCGTCATGCGCACCACCGAAGAAGCCATTCGCGCCGTTCCGCGCTATATCCGTTGGGGCGCGTACGGCCTGGGCGCTACCAAGTGGCAGGTCGTCTCCAAGATCGTGCTTCCTTCGGCCTTTGGCCGCATTGCCACGGGCATCGTCCTTGCCATCGGCCGTGCCATCGGCGAGACCGCCGTGGTGCTCTACACCATGGGCCAGGCCATCAATCTACCTATTTCGCCGCTCGATTCCGGCCGCCCCATGACGGTTCACCTGTACCTGCTTGCCAACGACGGCATCAACATGAACGCAGCCTACGGCACCGCGCTCTTGCTGATGGTGATCATTTTGGCCTTCAACCTGTTTGCGCGCTTCCTGTCGCGCAAGCGTCGCTAGTTAAGGAGTCCCATGTCCGTTTATCAGTCCGCTCCCGCGTTGGAGCAAGCGGCCATTACGGCCAAGGATTTCAACTTTTGGTACGGTGACTTTCATGCGCTGACGGGGCTTGACCTCAACATCGCCAAAAACGCCATCACCTCCTTCATTGGCCCTTCGGGCTGCGGCAAGTCGACGTTTTTGCGCTGCATCAACCGCATGAATGACCTGATTGAGGGCACGCGCGTCGAGGGCACCATGACGCTCGACGGCAACGATATCTATGCCGAGGGTGTCGATCCGGTCGATCTCCGTCGTCGCGTGGGCATGATCTTTCAGCAGCCCAACCCGTTTCCCAAATCCATCTACGAGAATGTCGCCTTTGGCCCTCGTCTGCAGGGCGTGACTAGCAAAAGCGACCTCGATGACATCGTGGAAGAATCGCTCAAGCGCGCCAACCTCTGGAAAGAGGTATCCAATCAGCTCAACAAGGATGGTTTGGCGCTCTCGGGCGGTCAGCAGCAGCGTCTGTGCATCGCGCGCGTGCTTGCGGTGCAACCCGATGTCCTCCTGATGGACGAGCCCTGCTCCGCCATCGACCCCACGTCCGTCTCTAAGGTCGAGGATCTGATGGCCGAGCTGGCGCCCGAGATGACGATTATCATCGTCACGCATTCAATGCAGCAGGCAGCTCGTATCAGTGACTACACCGCGTTCTTCTTGCAGGAAGTTGCCGGCGAGCCCGCTACGCTCATCGAGTATGGTCAAACCGACGCGATCTTCACCAGCCCGGTGGACTCGCGGACGGAAGACTATATCACCGGCCGCTTTGGCTGATCGGTGCGACTAGTCCCAAGCCGATCGGATCTGGTCCGGTGCGTATTCACTGTGCGGGCGGCATGACCGCACCCAACTGATTGGAGTGAACCATGCGCAAACTGTTTTCCCGTCAGCTCATCGAGGCCCGTCACGAGATGCTGAGCATCTACGAGGCCGTCGATCTGGCCCTCCACGATGCCGTGAAGGCCTATGTGACCGACGACCGCAAGCTCGCCACCAAGACCAAGAAGCGTACGCTTTCGATTGACGCACGCTGCGCCAACCTGGAGGCCGTCTGCTACAACCTGATTGCCACGCAGTCACCGGTCGCCTCCGACTTCCGCTTGCTGCAGACGATCATCTACGTCGACTTTAACCTGCAGCGCATGACCGATAAGGTTCGCCAGATTTGCCGCGCCACGCGTCATATGATCAAGGCCGACATCTCGCTGCCCAAGGAGCTTGTCGGCACGGTCGAGGCCGAGGCTGAGGCCGTCTACCAGGTGCTGGGCTCTTCGCTTTCTGCGCTCGTCACCAACGACATGTCCATCATCTGCAACTTGGCCGTCGAGGACGAGCCAGTGCACGCCGCCTACGAGAAGTTCTTCCGCACCTTTAACCGCATGGACACGGGCGATTTTATGGACGACGACAGCAACTATGACGACCTGCGCCGCGCCATCATGGTATCGCGCTATCTCGATCGCATCGCCTCGATTTCCATCGATGCCGCCTGCCGTCTGACCTTCCTGTTGACCGGACAGCGTATGACTGCCGGTGATATCGCCTGCACTGATGAGGATGAGCTCGAGAGCATGCGCGTGCCTTCGGGCGAGGGTGTTATCATGAGGCCCGCCGTCGACGCTCGCTACGTTGCCAAGGTGCCCACTAACGAGGTCAGCGAGGGTCTTCGCTACCTGCTCGATCATCTTGAGGACGAGGACGATGGCGAGGACGACGAGGAGTAAGTAATTCCGTTCGTCGAAAGATTGTAAATACCTAAGTGAGCGCGGCCTTGCACATGCGGGGCCGCGCTCTTGCGATAGCATGGGACTACTTGTTTGGCTGTCAGCGGAGGCGATTGGCAATGGATAACTATTTGGACTTGATGCGCGCTCGCCGCGAGCAGATTCTGGAACGTTTTTATGCGGCGCTCGATCGCGCAGGCCGTCCCCACGACGCCGCGCGCCTCATTGCCGTGTCCAAGACCGTTGGTGTCGATGAGACCGTTGCCGCCATCCAGGCGGGGTATCGCCATTTTGCCGAGAACCGCCCGCAGGAGCTGGTTCGCAAGCTCACGGGTCTGGCGGAGCATCCGGAGCTGCCCGAGGTGCGCTTCGATATGATCGGGAACCTGCAGACCAATAAGATTAATGCGGTGCTGGGCTCAGCCGAGCTGATTCACTCGGTGGGTTCGCTGCATCTGGCGCAGGCGATCTCGAGCCGTGCTGCCCGCAAGATTGAGGCAGGCGAGCTCGCCGGCCCCCAGCGTGTGCTCATTGAGGTCAATGTGAGCGGTGAGGAGTCGAAGGGAGGCTTTTCGCCCGATGAGATTCGCGCCGCCGCGGGTGAGCTTGCGGAACTTGAGGGAATTTGCGTACAGGGGCTTATGACTATGGCGCCCCGGGGGAATAAGGATGTGGCACGCCGCACCTTTGCGGGGCTTCGCGAGCTGAGGGATGAGCTGGAGGCGGCGCATCCCGATTTGAACCTGCCTGAGCTTTCCTGCGGCATGAGCGAAGACTTTGAGCCTGCCCTTGAGGAGGGCTCTACGCTCGTTCGCCTGGGCAGGGTAGTATTTAGCCCGGAGTTTGCAGTAAAATAAGGCTCTGAAGTGCGCACTGATTATCGGGGCGCCTGCACTAAACCGCGAGAGGACACAACCATGGGCTTCCTTGACGAGATTAAAAATAAGATGCACCTGGGCGGCCAACAGGGTTACGACCAGGGTTATGGCCAGGACGACGACTACGGCTACGATGATGGCTATGACGATGGCTATCAGGGCAACGGCTACAGCGGTGCTTCGGGCGAGGGCTTCTACACCCAAGACGAGCCGAGCAACGGCCTGCTTGGTCAGACGCGCCGTGGTGAAGCTGAGTCGGTTGCCGTGTATACACGCTCCGGGCAGCTGGTCGGCGATGACTCCCGCCATGCCACGACGTATAACCCGCCTTCGCGCTCGCAGGACAGTGTTGCGAGCGGTTATCGTCCTGGTGCCTATGACACGCCGTCGAGCTACGCCGAGAACACCCGCGCCCGTGCCGCCGCTGCGCCTGCGCCTGCACCGAGCGATGCCTCGGCCTATGCGAGCAATATCATCAACGCCACACCGCAGCTGCCGGCCTATGTCCTGCGCCCCGAGAGCTATGACGACGTGGAGACCGTGGTGCGCCGCGTTCGCACCAAGCAGCCTGTTGCGCTGATCTTCGTAGGCGTCCGCACCGAGGTTGCCAAACGCGTCCTGGACTTCTCTTACGGCTTCGCCTGTGGCCTGGGCGCCACGGTCAAAGAAGTGGGCGATCGCGTGTTCATGGTGCTGCCCGCTGGCTGCGAGGTCAAGGATTCAGACCTGAAGAAGCTCCGTGCCGACGGCTACCTTAAGTAAAGACAAGACGAGGAGATTCTCATCAACATCTACACTATCGTCCAGCTGGTCAACACGCTGTTCAACTTCTATTCCACGCTTATTGTGGTCTACTGCCTTATGACGTGGATTCCCATGAAGCAAGGCGGCTTGCTCCAGGATATCGCTGCGGTGCTCGATAGCGTTTGCGGTCCGTGGCTCAACCTATTCCGTCGGTTCATTCCTCCGATGGGTGGCGTCGATTTTTCGCCGGTCATTGCGATTATTGCGTTGCAGTTGGTGCAGAGGCTGGTTCTGCAGCTTCTTATAGGTATACTCGTATAGAACTGACTCAGTAACTTACGTCGGGCGTATGGCGCCAAGGCGATGATAAAGGAGACTTGTTATGGCTATTACCCCTGCTGACATCCAGGCTCAGACTTTCTCTGAGGCCAAGCGCGGCTACGACCCCGCCGAGGTCGACGTCTTCTTGGAGACGCTGTCCTCCGAGGTTGACGCTATGCTCGCCAAGATTGTCGACCTTAAGGGTCGCCTGACCGCCACCGAGCAGCAGCTTGCCGATGCGCAGGCTCAGCTTGCCCAGGCTCAGGATGCCACCGCCCAGGCCGTTCCTGCCGCCCCCGTGGCTGCTCCCGCCCCTGACTTCTCCGCTCAGGAGCGCCAGATTTCCGCTGCCCTGATCGCTGCCCAGCAGACCGCTGAGACCATCGTCAACGATGCCAACGAGAACGCTGAGCGTATCCGCAACGAGGCTGACGCCAAGGCCCGCGAGGTTATCCGCCAGGCTCTGACCGAGAAGCAGGCCGAGCTCGAGGAGATCGATCGTCTCAAGGCTTCCCGTGAGGAGTTCAAGGCAGAGTATCTCAAGCTCATCCAGCACTTCATGGACGATGCCCAGAATTCCTTCCCGGCCGATCTGATGGCTTCCACGCCGGTCGGTTCTGCCGCTTCTCCTGCAGTGACTGTTCCCGCCGAGCCGCTGCCCGTCGCTGACCCGGTTGTCCCCGTGGCCGATCCCTTCGCCCCGATCGACAACTTTGCTGCCGACGACCTGGACTAACATTCGGCCTACAATTTAGTGCCTAGAAAGGACCCGCAGCTTGCGGGTCCTTTTTTATGACTGTGCAGGGGCGCGCAACATAAAAAACCGAGCCCTGCACATAATGGCGCAGAACTCGGCGAACGGGTGAGCGGTCAAGGGTAGGTTTTAAGGCATGTCCCAAAACCTACTTGAGGAGGAAGTCGGAGAGGGGAATGGTACGGGCCTCGCGATGCTCGGGATCGGCGATGTGGTCGGCAGGATATCCACAGACGAGCATGTGATAGGGATAGACGCCCTTGGGCAGATTGAACTGCTCCTGTGCCACCCCAGGCTTAAAATGGCATACCCAGCACGTTCCCAGGCCCTGCTCGGTGGCCTCCATCATCATCTGATCGCAGACGATCGAAGTATCGATGGCACTCGAGTTCATCTGATCATACGGGCGCACCCAGGCATCATCGGTAACGCTGCAAATAAGGAAGATAAGCGGAGCGCCAAAGATGGACCCATCACGGGCGAACCGAGGCTGACAAGCAGCAGCCTTCTCCAACAACTCGGGCGTATCAAGCACCATGACGCGCGAGGGATGTTTATTGCAAGCAGAAGGAGCAATCCTACCTGCCTCAACAATGGCATCCACTACCGACTGCTCAACAGAACGTGCCTCATACTCACGACAAGAATACCGACAACGTGCCAAATCCAAATAAGACATACGAGCCCTCCAAAGTTAATAAAACCAAGCCAAACACAAGGGTACCCAAAGCCCCATTCAGCCTAATGCCCATTGTAGAACGAAAATGTAATTATCTAAGATTGAGAAAAACGGTATTGTATGTGTCGTTGTAAATGGTAATGAGTCAGACAGGATGAAGCGATTGATATGTTGACTCGTTGAATAGAAGTATGAGGAGAAAGAATAATGGATAAATCAAAAAAGAAAGAACTCGTGTCCGAATGGAAAGAACGTCATCCAGTGATGGGCGTATTTTGTGTTAAGTGCATTGCAACTGGAGAGCAATTCTTTGATAGCTCTCGTGATGGCAGTACATGGTTTAACCGTCATGGCTTTGAGTTAAAAAGCGGCAATCATAGAAATAAGAGATTGCAAGAACTTTGGAATACCTATGGTGAAAAAGAGTTCGAATTTTTCACTGTCTGTGAACTGGAATACGAGAATATGTCGGATGTAAAAGCGAGCGATTTAAAGGATTTACTGGAGCTGTGTTTCCTTGAAAATCCATCAGCAAGAAAATTGTAAGAAGTGACCAATAGGGTATTAACGGCCCTGTCAGCAGCGTCTACAGCGCGCCCAACCTATCAGCCAAAGTTCCAATGGTGATACGTAAGGCGAAGGCCCGACACCTATTTACTTTCGAACGACTCTGCCGTGCAGCCGGAGTGAGAAAGCAAATAGGTGCTGGGCCTTCGCCGATGGGACGCGTATCCCCCAATTAACTGTTCTTCATGACAATCGAATCCACGACATCGGCCACATTCTCGCAGCAGTCAGCGCAGTACTCCAGGAAGGCGTACACGTCACGCCAGGCGATGACCTCGAGCGGGTCCTTGCCGTTAACGTGCAGGTTGCGCATGGCGTTGATATAGAGCTCGTCGGCTTCGGACTCGATGGTGTTGATCTGGATGACGAGTTCGCGCAGGGTCTTGGACTTGCGGTAGTTGGGCAGCTCGACCATCAGGTCTTTCATGGCGCGGCAGGCGTCAGTCACCTTGTGGGCGATGACGATGGCGTCGGGATGGATGCTCTGGATGTTGGTGAAGTAGACGCGCTGCACGACGCCCTCGATGCGGTCGAGCACGGTGTCGAGCGCGCAGCTCATCAGGTCCAGGTCCTCGCGCTCGAGCGGGGTGATAAAGGCGGTGAGCAGGGCGTCTTCGAGCTCGTGGTGCTTCTTGTCTGCCGCATGCTCAATCGCATGCATCTTATTGAGCATGTCGTGAATCTGCGCGGGATCGAAGTTCTCGAAAATCTTGGTGAGCAGCTCTGCGGCCTGGACGGCGAGGTCGGCGCAGGCAACGTAGTTGTCAAAGTAGAACGAATCGGGTTTCTTTGCCATGGGTGGGTCCTTTCGAGGCGAAGACGGGTGGGCGAAGTGTTGCGGTCCGGATGGACGTTCGGTTTGATTAGAGGAACATCATGAACAGCTTGGCCATGACAAAGCTGATGAGTCCGCAGGCGGGGAAGGTGAAGAACCAGGTGAACATCATGTCCTTGACCACGCCGAAGTTGATGGCCGAAAGGCGCTTGACGGCGCCGACGCCCATGATGGCGCAGGTTTTGATGTGCGTGGAGGACACGGGGATGCCGGTAAGGGTGGCAAGCAGCAAGTTCGCGGCGCCTGCGAGGTCGGCAGAGAAGCCCTGATACTTCTCGAGCTTGACCATGCTCTGGCCGACGGACTTGATGATGCGCTCGCCGCCCACGCTGGTGCCGATACCCATAGTGGCCGAGCACAGCAGCATAATCCAGATGGGGATGCCGGCATCGCCGATGCTCGTCTGGCCGTTGGCGAAGGCCACGCCTAAAAAGAGCACGCCGATGAACTTCTGTCCATCCTGCGCGCCGTGCATAAAGCTCATGGCCGCGGCGCTCGCGATCTGAGCGTATTTAAAGAAGACATTGGCACGTCGCCTGTTGGCGGCGGCGAAAAGAATCGAGACGAGCTTGCACAGGACCCAGCCCATAACAAAGCCCAGGCCGATGGAGAGCGCCAGGCCGTAGATGACCTTCATCCACTCGTGGACGTTGACGCTGCTCGCGCCGCCGAGGGCGATGGCGGCACCGGTCAGGCCGGCGATAAGGCTGTGGCTTTGCGAGGTGGGGATGCCAAAACGCGACGCTGTGGCGCCGTAGACGACGATGGAGAACAGCGCCGCGCACAGGCAGGCGAGCGCCATGGTGCTGTTTCCGCCAAAGTCGACGATATGTGAGATGGTGTTGGCGACGCTCGCGTTAAAGTGCGTCATGATGAGCACGCCGAGGAAGTTGAATGCGGCGCTCATGAGAATGGCGGCGCGGGCGGGCATGCAACGCGTAGTGACGCAGGTCGCGATGGCGTTGGGCGCGTCGGTCCATCCATTGACGAAGATGGCGCCCAACGCGAGGATCACGGTGACGGCAAGGACTGGGTTCGACACAATTTGGCCGAGGAAGGTTGAGAACGTTACGTCCATATATGGGCTTTCTCGAAGTTTGCAGGCACGTTACAAAAACATGATAAATCGTATCACCTCCTGCGGGTTTCTTTACCGAGTTCTGATGGGAGAAGTGAACTTTTTGGCACTATAATTGAATATTAGCCCTGTTGACCGCGGGTGTTCTTTTTGCTAACACGCCATGCGGACACGTGCGATTACTACGACACTCCAAAACCACAGTCTGTTCGCTTTACAACATGCAAACATGCGTTCGATAATAGGAGGCATGGAATATCGACAGACAGACGGCAAAACTCGGCGCGTACACAAGCAGTATGTGGACGTCGTGGCTCGCATCCTCGCGGGCGGACAAGTCGTGCCAGTCGCCGTCTGCTGGGTCGACGGACGTTGTTTTACAATCGATGAAATTATCTCGACCACCGGGTTTGGCCTGACGGTCCACGGCATCCGTACGGCGACCTATAAGGTGCGTTTTGGCGGGCACGCGACCGAGTTGTATCTGGAGGACCAGACGCGCGAGCGGGCGGACGGCTCGCAGGCGCACGTGATGCGTTGGTGGGTCTGGGCCTTTGATCGTACGCTCGAGGGCGAGCGCCGTGGGTAAGGACGTACGGCATTCGGGTACAATGACAGGAATCTTGTCACCTGCTGCGCCGTCTTTCACGGCACTTTTTGAAAGGACGAAATTATGAACGATATCCAGGGCTATCAGAACGGCCCCATCGAGGCCGGCGCAAGCCGTGCCAAGGAGATGTCGCCGCGTGCGTACAATCTTGCCATGTCTGCCCTCATCTTCTTGGGCTTTTGTGCCATGGGCGCTGGTGCTTACTTTACGAGCACCATGGCGTTTGCCCGCATGATGATGAGCGGCGCCGCTTTGCCGCTGGTCTTTGGCTCATTTATTTTGACCATCGTCGGCATGGTCATGATGTCGGCCGCCGCCAGCAAGCAGTCCGTGGGCCTATCCCTTGTGGGCTACGTAATCTTTGCGAGCACCTTTGGCCTGACCGCGTCGTTTGGCCTTGCCAACTACGACCTGCCCACCATCAACACTGCCTTTATCGCCACGGCCGCCATCACCTTTGTCTTTGGCGCCTTGGGCGTGACGTTCCCCAAGTTTTTCCAGCGCGTATATGGCATCGGTTTTGGCATTCTGCTCGCCACTATTCTGGTTGAGATCGTGCTGATGTTCATGGGCGTCTCGCAGACCATCACCGACCTGATCGTGATCGTGGTGTTCGCCGGCTTTATTGGCTACGACACCTATGTTGCCACGACGGTGCCGCCTACGCTGCCCAACGCCGTGCTCATGGCGTCCAATCTGTTCGTGGACATTATCAACGTGTTCTTGCGCATCCTGAACATCCTTGGCCGTCGCGACTAGTGGCGAATTGCGGCGGTGCTTGCCGTGCGTGTAAATCGATGCGAAAGGCGGTCCTTCGGGGCCGTCTTTTTTGTACGCGGCGGGGTATCATGGATGGGAAAAGCCGATAGCGGCAGAGACCGAGAAAGGTGACCACTTATGGCAGACGTCGACAACAGGAACCGTAACCGCAGGTCCAACCGAGCGGGTCAGCCCAATCCCAAGCGCGAGGGCCGTGCCAAGGCCGCCGAGCGTCACGTGGCAACTGTGTCCGAAGCGTGCGCCAAGGATATCGAGCGTTCGCTTGCCGGTGTTCGCGAGTTTGACGGTATGCCTGCCGGCTTTGTCTCGGCGATGAAGGCCAAGGTTCAGAGTGCTGTGACCACCGAAGAACAGATTGCCGAGGACGTCGAGGGCGCGGAGGCTGCCGAGGTCGAGGCAGCACCCGAGAGCGAGGCAGCGCCCGAGACCGAGGCAGCTCCTGAGCCCGTCGAGGAGCCTGCCGAGGAAATCGCCGAAGCTGAGTCCGCGCCTGCTGAGGAGCCTGCTCCGGTTCTGCCTGAGGTCACCGTGCTCGATGCCTCCGCCACGCAGGCCATCCTGGACAACGGTCGTGGCTATGCGCAGTTCTGCGACATGGCCGTGCTCGCCTTTGCCTCGTTCACCAACCCGGGCGGTGGCTATATTCAGGGTTATCTGGGCCAGGAGGCCACACTGTGCGCCGATTCGTATCTGTACAACGTTCTCGATAAGCAGCGCAAATGGTACGGCGAGAACCGTCGCCGCAACATCAACTGCGAGCTCTATCGTAACCGCGCCCTAGTGGTGCCTGCGGTGCGCTTCGACCGCAACCACGTGCATGCATACGCCGACGTGATCGTGGCCGCCGCGCCCAACGTTAAGCGCGCCCGCCAGGAGTATCGCGTGAGCGACGATGCTCTGCTGGATGCCCTGCGCGACCGCATTCGCTTTGTGCTTGCCATCTGCGACGAGCTGGGTCGCGAGAAGCTCGTGCTGGGTGCTTGGGGCTGCGACAACAACGGCTTTGACGCAGAGGCCGTGGCCGAGCTCTTCCGCAAGGAGCTCGCGTCGGGCGACTTTAAGGTCAAGCAAGTCTTCTTTGCCGTGCCTTCTACGCGCTGGGATGAGGATTTTGCCAAGTTCGAGCACGTGCTGGCAAACTTCCCCGAGCGCAACGAGGAGTCCTATGCTCAGGTTGCCGCTCGCGCTGCGGCAGCTCGCGCCGCCGAGCAGGCCCAGGCTGCTACCGAGGATGATGAGGACGAGGACGATTGGCGCAAGTACCTGTAACCGGTACGTGTTGACAGATAGGTCGAGCCGGCGGGAGAGGCTGCTCCCGCCGGCTTTTTACTAAAAGGAAGGGCTTACGATGAAAAACGTTCTATGCTTTGGCGACAGCAACACCTATGGTTACGATCCGGCGGGCATGCGCGACGGCACCGCGGTGCGCTATGCGCGGGATGTGCGCTGGTGTGGCGTGGCCCAACGTGACTTAGGCGAGGGCTGGCATGTAATTGAAGAAGGCCTCAACGGCCGCACGACGGTACGCGACGACATGTGCCATCTGGACACCAATCTTAACGGCATTCGCGCGCTTCCGATGATGCTCGAGGCCCATAAGCCGCTGGACGCCATTGTGATCATGCTGGGCACCAACGACTGCAAGACGGTCTTTAACGTGACGGCTGCCGATATCACTCGTGGCGCCATGGCGCTGATTCGCGCCGTCCGCGCGTTTCCGTGGACCGACGCTGCGCCTTGTCCGCGCATTCTGCTGATGGCGCCTATCAAGATTAAGCCGCAGATCGCCGACGTATATATGACCGATTTTGACGAGCATTCCGTAGAAGCCTCGGAACATTTTGGTGAGTACTACGCGCATGTGGCTGAGCAGTTTGGCTGCGACTTTTTGAATGCCGCCGACTTTGCCGAGCCGGGCGATATCGACTATCTGCATATGATGCCCGAAAGCCATGAGAGCCTGGGTCACGCCGTGGCAGCCAAGCTCCAAGAGATGCTCGGTGAGTAGTCCGACCCCAAACCACCACAGCCATCTTTGCGGTGGTTTGGGGCGTTTGTTTGTCTCGATCTGTAACATCTGGGGTTGATTTTGCCGAGTAATTGTTACAGATTGAGATAAATAAAAGGGTGCGAATTAAAAATCTCGATCTGTAACAGGTAGACCTAGAAATGGACTCTAACTGTTACAGATTGAGATATTTGCGGGAACCACCACGAAGGGGACAGGCACCTTTGTGGTGGTTTGGGATTGATGGCTTTAGTGCTGCCACATGTGGTTGACGGGGCCGGAACCTTTGCCCATGTTCAGGCCGGCGGCCAGAGCGCCGGTTAGGTAGGCCTTGCCGGCGTTGACGGCATCGGCAAGATCCATGCCCTGAGCCAGAGCGCAGGCGATGGCGGACGAGAGCGTGCATCCGGTGCCGTGCGTGTTGTCGGTCTCGATGCGCTTGTGGCGGAACCACGTGGTGAGCGGATCGCCCAGGTGGTTGCCCTCGTCATCGAGCGGCGCGGGCTCTGCGAGCACATCGTTGGCCTCGTTGACAAGATGCCCACCCTTAACGAGGGATGCGCAACCAAAGCGGCGGGTGAGGAGCATGGCAGCATTTTGCTGCGTGCGCTCGGAGTCGACCTCGTAGTCGAGCAGGGCCATGGCCTCGGGAATATTGGGCGTGATAACCGTCGCTAGCGGGAACAGGCGGCGGGTGAGCGCCTCGGCGGCATCTTCGGCAATCAGCCGTGCGCCCGCGGTGGCTACCATGACGGGGTCGACTACCACGTTTGTCGCGTTCCAAGCGCTCAGGCGGTCGGCGATAACATCGATAATCTCGGCAGAGGAAACCATGCCAATCTTGACGGCGTTGGGGCGGATATCGTCAAAAACGGCATCGATCTGCGCCGCGACAATATCCGGGGAGATGTTCTGTACGGCGGTGACGCCCAGCGTGTTTTGCGCCGTGATAGCGGTAATGGCCGTCTCGGCATACAGGCGATGTGCCGTGATGGTCTTGATGTCGGCCTGAATGCCGGCGCCACCGCTGGAATCAGATCCTGCGATGGACAGAACGGCAGGTACCCTACTACGATCCATGTTCGCTCCCTTGTTCGGTCGGATTCAAATGGGTCTTTAAGCCAGCATTATAAAGATGCCCGGGCCGACTCTATGTCGAACCCGGGCGGGCGATGCAATCTTTACGCAAATGAAAGCAAATGTTCACACGTCAACAATTGACGGGCGCCAACTCGCTTCTAAAGCGATCGCAGCGAGGGACCTAGTCCTCCATACCGAGATCGATCGTCGTGCCCTCGAACACCTTGTTGACAGTGCGGACGGCGCACATCTTGCCGCACATGGTGCAGGTGCCTTCGGTGGCAGCGGGGGACTCCTCGTAGCGCTTCTTGCCGGTGACCGGATCGAGAGCGCATTTCCACATGGCGTCCCAATCGAGCTTGCGGCGTGCCTGCCCCATTTTGTCATCCAGATCGCGGGCGTGCGGCACCTTCTTGGCGATGTCGGCGGCGTGCGCGGCGATCTTGGTGGCCATGAGACCATCGAGCACGTCCTGGGCATTGGGCAGGCACAGGTGCTCGGCGGGCGTCACATAGCACAGGAAGTCGGCGCCGGAGCTCGCGGAGATGGCGCCACCGATGGCGGCGGTGATGTGGTCGTAACCCACGCCGATATCGGTCACCAGCGGCCCCAGCACATAGAACGGGGCGTTGTGGCACAGGCGCTTCTGCAGTTTCATGTTGGCGGCGATCTCGTCGAGCGCCATGTGACCCGGGCCCTCGACCATGACCTGGACGCCGGCGGCCCAAGCGCGCTTGCACAGCTTGCCCAGCTCGATCATCTCGGCGGTCTCGGTGGCGTCGTTGGAGTCGTAGAGGCAGCCCGGGCGGCAGGAGTCGCCGAGCGAAATCGTCACGTCGTACTCGTGGCAAATCTCGAGCAACTCGTCGTAGAACTCATAGAACGGGTTCTCGTTACCGGTGACTTCCATCCAGCCAAACAGCAGTGAGCCGCCGCGGCTCACGATGTTCATCAGGCGGCCGGTCTCCTTAAAGATCTTGGTGACCGACTTGTTGATGCCGCAGTGGATAGTCATAAAGTCAACGCCGTCCTCGG
The DNA here is from genome assembly GCF_015548375.1 of Collinsella aerofaciens. Taxonomy (GTDB): domain Bacteria; phylum Actinomycetota; class Coriobacteriia; order Coriobacteriales; family Coriobacteriaceae; genus Collinsella; species Collinsella aerofaciens_AB. Next base: position 79,573 of record NZ_JADMWW010000001.1, on the reverse strand, counting down.
CGTGCGCGCGCACGACTTCGAACAGGTCGTCCTTGGTGAGCTTGACCAGCGGCTTTTCCATGTAGCCGATGGCGTCGTACATGGGGACGGTACCTACCATGAGCGGCGTCTCGTCGATGAGCTGCTGGCGGAACTGGCGCGTCTTGCCCGAGTTGGAGAGGTCCATGATGGCGTCGGCGCCAAAGTCCTCGGCAATCTTGACCTTCTTCCATTCCTCGGCGGCATCGGCCTTGTCGCCCGAGATGCCCAAGTTCACGTTGACCTTGGTGGACAGGCCCTCGCCGACACCAAAGGCGCGCATCCCCTTTTTGATATGCACGATGTTGGCGGGAATGGCGATGCGGCCGTCTGCCACGCGCTCGCGGATGTACTCGGGGTCGCGATGCTCGCGCTCGGCGACCTCTTTCATCTGAGGTGTGATCTGCCCAGCGCGGGCGAAGTCGATTTGCGTGACGAGCTTGGGCTCGGTCTGTGTGCTCATTGGCACGGCTCCCTTCGTTGGCATTACCCATATCAGGTTTGCGGGTCAGGGCGGGCGCGCCCAGTCTCAGCCTGCCGTCTTGTCCTGCAAGCTCCCCGTTTATGTGGTGGGCTCAAGTATAGCTCGAATGGGTACGATTGACGCGATGAGCATGCCCGTGGGGAGGCGAACATGGAAGACAAGCATCTATATCGAGAGACACAGTGGGACGTGTCGGCCGAGGAGGGCCGTGCCCATCATGGGCTGGTCGCAATCGGTTTTGCGATCCTTGTCGTGATGGTGATTGCCTGTTGTATCTGGACGTTTGGTGGTCGTGGCGGCGCTGTATGGGAGTTCGAGGCTGATGATGGCCTACCGATTATGACGGTGAGGAGTACCGGCGGTAATGCCAATACGCTCGCCATTCCGGGCGATTATTGGTACCCGCGCGATGAGTTTGTGCAGTTGCAGCTGAGTGGTGGGTCCATTCCAGGTGAAGAAATCGAACGCGTGACGTTTGACGCGGCGCTCAAAACGCTGACGGTGAAGCTCAAAGATCAAGGAGATGTGCCCACGACCATGGATATCGCCCTGACGGAATGGCGCCTGGAGCCTCCGACGGGTGTTGCGGTTTCCGAGGTTGAGCACGTCAAGATTGTCTATCAGGACGGTTCGACAAACGGGATTGCAAAGGCCGACGGTCTAGCAGAATAGGTGTCGAGCCTAGCCAGCCAATTCATAAAAGTTGCGGTGGAATAGTTCCTGATTGTGCGATAAAAGGCTCAAATAGGAACTATTCCACCGCAAGTTATATAGAGAAGGCTGAGCGGGTCAGTTTTGGGTGGCGGGTCTAGAGCATCTGTTCGTTGATGAACACGAGGGTGCCTGGGTATGAGATCTCGGGGGCGTGGCGATAGCCGATGTTGAACTCGGTAAGACCGGCGGCGTCCTCGAGCTTGTTTTCTGCCATCCAGCGCACCATGGAGCCGCGCGCCTTTTTGCTGGCGGTCGAGCGCTGGATGGGCTTGCCGTTGCGGATACCCTCGCCAAAGAGGCATGTGACGGCCGTGGCGTCGCTCGCGAGGTGGGGCAGAACGGCTTTGGCGTATTCCACGCTGGCAAGGTTGACGATCGTAGCGTTGGAGTCTGCCGGAGCGATAGCCCGTGCGAGCCTGTCGCCCCAAAACGCGTAGAGGTCTCGGGCGCCGTCGACGGCAAGCTTCGCGCCCATCTCCAGCCGATACGGTTCAACGGCATGGAAGGGGCGTACGCATCCGTAAAGGCCCGAGAGGATCCAGAGATGGTTTTGCAGCCAGTCGAGCTGTGCGGCATCCATGACCTCGGGCGCCATGCTTTGGTATTGGATGCCGTGGTAGGACATGACGGCGGGGGAGATTCGACGCGCGATATCGGGATCGGCGAGGTCGGCATCGCTCAGGACGGGCATAAATTCGTGAAGCGTATCCAGGCACGTTGTAAGCAGCCTGTCGCTCACGTTCCATAGTGTCTGCAGGCCGCCGCTGCCTTCATCCCGTTCGATATCTAGCAGTGCGCGGTGGAGGCGAGCCGTCTCGTGCGCAAAAGGCGGAATGCCCAGGACTTCAAAAGCATCTTGGGCCGCGCGCATCTGTTTGGCGGGCGAAATGATGACCTGCAGCATGGACTCTCCTCTGCCAAAAAAGGAAGTTGCGGTGGAATACGGTCTGTTTTGGCCGTGTATGGGCCAGTTTAGTCCGTATTTCACCGCAACTGATGAAGGGTTGGTTAGGCGCGCTCGAGGAAGGCTTTGTACCCGCGATAGGCCTCGTAGATATCGGCCTTGTTGGCGACCTCCCACAGGGCGTGCATGGACAGGACGGCAATGCCGGAGTCGATGACGTTCATGCCATACTTGGCCATGATGTAGGCAATGGTGCCGCCGCCGCCCGCGTTGACGCGACCGAGCTCACAGGTCTGGAAGTCCACGCCGGCCTCGTCCATGATGTCGCGGACGAGGGCCACGTACTCGGCATCGGCGTCGTTGGAGCCGCCCTTGCCGCGGCTGCCCGTGTACTTGTTAAAGCACAGGCCGCGACCCATAAAGGCCGCGTTCTTGGTCTCGAACTTGCCGGCATAGCCCGGGTCGAAGCCGGCGGACACGTCGGAGGAGAGCATGCGGCTGCGGGCGAGTGCGCGGCGCAGGGCCAGCGGGCTATCCTCGCCGGCGAGCGTCATGATCTCGGCGACGGTGTTCTCGAAGAAGCGGCTCGTCATACCGGTGGCACCCACGGAGCCGATCTCCTCCTTGTCGACGATGAGCGTGATGCTCGTGCGCTCCACGGTGGCGACGTCGATCTGGGCGAGCATGGAGGGGTAGGCGCAGACGCGATCGTCGTGGCCATAGCCCAAAATCATGGAGCGGTCGAGGCCCATGTCGCGGGCGGGGCCGGCGGGCACGACCTCGATCTCGGCGGAGAGGAAGTCCTCCTCCTCGACGTCGTACTGCTCCTTGAGGATGTCCAGGAACATCTGCTTGACGGGCTCCTTGGGGGCGTCCTTGTCGTCCCCATCGAACTTGACGGGACGACCGCCCACGATCACGTCGAGGATCTCGGCATCGACGGCGTCCTTGGCAGGCTTGGACATCTGCTCGCTCGAGAGGTGGATCAGCAGGTCGGAGATGGTAAAGACCGGGTCGTCCGCCTTGTCGCCGATATTGATGTCGACGGTGGTACCGTCCTTTTTGCAGATGACGCCCACGAGTGCGAGCGGGGAGGCTACCCAGTGGTAGCTCTTGACGCCGCCGTAGTAGTGCGTGTCGAGGTAGGCCATGTCGCCGGCCTCGAAGGCGGGATTCTGCTTAAGGTCCAGGCGCGGCGAGTCCACGTGGGCGCCCAGGATGTTAAAGCCCTGCTCGAGCGGGGCGGTGCCCAGGTTGACGAGCATAAGGTCCTTGCCGTGGTTGGCGGCGTACACCTTGTCGCCTGCCTTGAGCTCGCGGCCCTCGGCGATCACGGTCTCCAGGTCGACGTATCCCGCCTCCTCGGCCATCTTGATGCCGGTCTTGACGCACAGGCGCTCGGTCTTGTTCTCGCTCAAAAACTGCCTATAGCCGCGGCAAAGCTCCTCGAGCTCCTCGACTTGCTGTGGCGTGTACTTTTTCCATGCGCAGGGACGCTCCATGACGCAGGCTCCTTTCGGATCGATCGTGCTGGTTGATGTACCGTGAGCCATCGTATCACGCGCGGGCCCGCGGCGGCAGGGAAGCCTGATGTGCGGTGGCCGCGGGGCGGGGAGCGTGTAAACTGGTGTGAGCAAACCGTGCCCAGCCCAAAGCGAGGTATTCAATATGTCTGACAAGCGCCGCACCTTTGCCGTTATCGACGGCAACTCGCTCATGCACCGCGCCTTCCACGCCGTGCCGCCCACCATGAATGCGCCGGACGGCCGCCCCACCAACGCGATCTTCGGCTTTCTGAACATGTTTCTCAAGATGATCGATGCCTTTAACCCCGACGGTGTGGTCGTGGCGTTTGACAAGGGCAAACCGCGCGTGCGCATGGAGATGCTGCCGCAGTATAAGGCGCAACGCCCGCCCATGGACCCCGATCTGCATGCGCAGTTTCCGATGATCAAGGAGCTGCTCACCGCGCTCAACGTGCCGATTCTGCAGTCCGAGGGCTGGGAAGGCGACGATATCCTGGGAACCATGGCGCGCCTGGGTGAAGAGGCCGGCTGCGACATGCTGCTGGTGACCGGCGACCGCGACATGTATCAACTCGTGACCGAGCACGTCAACGTGGTCTCGACCCGCAAGGGCCTGTCCGACGTGGCGATCATGACGCCCGAGAGCGTGGACGACCTGTATCACGGCATTACGCCGGCGCTCGTGCCCGATTTTTACGGTCTAAAGGGCGATACGTCGGACAACATTCCCGGCGTACCGGGCATCGGCCCCAAAAAGGCGAGCGCGCTCATCGCACAGTACGGCAGCTTGGACGAGGTCATCGCGCATGCCGACGAGGTCAAGGGCAAGATGGGCGAGAACCTGCGTGCGCACATCGACGATGCGCTGCTGAGCCGCAAGGTCGCAACCATTCGCACCGATGCGCCCGTCGAGCTCGACTTTGACGAAACGTCCTTCCCGGCGTTTTCTGCCGACGAAGTGTCCGCGGCGCTGGGCACACTTGGTATCACCGCCATGCAGAACCGTTTCTTGGCGCTGGTCGGCGGCGAGGGCGGGGCTGCTGCTGCCTCCAGTGTGGTTGAGATACCTGCTATGGTTCGCGCAGCCGCCGGCGATGCCGACGCGCTTGGTGCCGTTGCGGCTGAGGTCTCCCGCGCGATTGATGCCGGCGAGTGGGTCGCCGCCGTGGTGGACGACGACAAGGAAGAGGGCGCGCTCTTTGGACTGACGCGCACGCTGTGGTTGGCGACGTCCAAGGGCCTGTTCGCGCTCGAGGAGGGCGACAGCTGTGCGGCGGCTGAGGTTGAGGGCTTCAACTTCGTTCACGGCGTGATTGCCGGCGTGCTCGCGCGTCTGTTTATGGAGGGTCGCGTGGCGAGCCCGGATATGAAGGCGCTGTTGCACGAGCTTTCGCCCGTCGATTCTTCTGAGCCCGAGCTCATGGATCCGCTCGCTACCGATTCCACGCGTATCTTCGATACCGTGGTCGCTGCCTATCTGCTGGATTCCGATCGCTCCGAGTTCGATGAGGCATATCTTGCCGATACGTATCTGCAGATGGCGCTGCCTGCGGCGCGCGGCGCAGAGGGTGCCGGTGAGGACGCTCCGGCGCCTGCCGCCCGTACTGCGGCTCTGACGCTGGCGCTCGTGGCACCGTTGCGCGAGTGCATGGCCCGTGAGAATGCCGCCAACGTGTTCGATGGCATCGAGATGCCGCTCGTTCCGGTACTTGCCAAGATGGAGCGCGCGGGCATGCTCGTGGACCCCGACCGTCTGCACAGTCTGTCCGAGGGTCTGGCGACCCAGATTACCGAGGTCGAGCGCAGTATTCGCGACCTGGCGGGTGACGAGACCTTTAACATCGGCAGTCCCATGCAGCTGTCGCACGTGCTCTTTGATGTGATGGGGCTTCCGACCAAGGGCCTCAAGAAGACTAAGCGCGGCTATTATTCGACCAACGCCAAGGTGCTGAGCGACCTTGCGCGTGACCACGAAATCGTGCGTCTGATCTTGGACTGGCGTGAGAAGTCTAAGATCAAGTCCACCTATCTGGACACGCTGGGCCCGCTACGCCGTGGTGACGGTCGCGTACACACTACGTACAACCAGACCATCACGGCAACGGGGCGTCTGTCCTCGAGCGACCCGAACCTGCAGAACATCCCGACGCGCTCGGAGCTGGGTCGTACCGTCAAGACGGCGTTTTCGGCAGGCGAGGGAAGCGTCTTTTTGGCGGTGGACTACTCGCAGATCGAGCTGCGTCTGCTGGCGCATCTCTCAGGTGACGAGCACTTGGTGCGCGCCTTTAACGAGGGCGAGGACTTCCATGCCGAGACGGCGGCGCGCGTGTTCGGTGTGCCGGTGTCCGAGGTAACGCCCGACCTGCGCAGTCGCGCCAAGGCCGTGAACTTTGGCATCGTGTATGGCCAGCAGGCCTACGGCCTGTCGCAGTCGCTGCATATCTCGATGGCCGAGGCACGCGACATGATCGACCGCTACTACGAGGCCTACCCGGGCGTGCGCACGTTCCTCGACAACGTGGTGGCACGCGCCAAGCAGACGGGCTACGCCGAGACCATGTACGGCCGCCGTCGTCATATTCCGGAGCTCAAGGCCAAAAACCCGCAACTCCGCGGCTTTGGCGAGCGCACGGCCATGAACCATCCCATGCAGGGCACCGCAGCAGACATCATCAAGATCGCCATGGTCCGCGTAAGTCGTCGCCTGGAAGAAGAAGGCTTTGCCGCCCACATGATCTTGCAGGTACACGACGAACTGGACTTTGAGTGCCCCGTCGACGAAGTCGAGCGCCTAACCACCATGGTCCGCGACGTCATGGAACACGTAGTAGACCTCCGCGTCCCCCTAATCGCCGAAGCCAGCACCGGCATAACCTGGGCCGACGCTAAATAGGGAAGCATCCACAATTCCAAAGTAACCAAAACCAGAAGGGGGCTCCTTGCCAACAAGGAGCCCCCTTCATTCCAAAAAAATCAGCCAAGTATCTAGACACTCAAGACGCCATCTAGGCGGCAAACAAGTAAACCTAGGGCCTGGCCGGGCGGCACAGGTTAACTTTTCGTAGATTCCGCACGCAAAGAAAGCCACTTAATGTGGCTTTCGTCTTGCGCAGGACCTGACCGAGCGAAAAGTTATCCTGTGCCGCCCGGCCAGGCCCGATGGGACGGCTACCGGGCCGCCAAGATAGCGTCGATGAGCGTCAGTACGCCCCCGTCGTTGTTGCTCGGAATGCGCCACTTGGCGTGCGCGTTCATGTGCTCCTCGGCATTGTCCACGATAAAGCTATGCCCGACGCGCTCCAGCATGGGGATGTCGTTGTAGGTATCGCCCACGGCGGCAGCATCGGCAATATCGATGCCCAGGTGCTCGCACAGGTGAGCGACGCCGGCGCCCTTGTCGACGCCCAGGTTCATAAAGTCGATCCACTCGCGCCCAGCGTTGGTGACGTAGAGTTTGTCCGAGAACTCGGGGCTATAGGTCTCGCGGAAAGCGGGCTCGGCGTCGTAGCCGGGGAAGAAGACCGAAATCTTGTTGGACTCGAAATCAATGCCCTCAAAGCTGTCTACGTAGTTGATTGTGTTGTAGTAGACGCTGATCTCGTCGTGGTATTGATGGTCGCGGGCAAGCACGTAGAACTCGTCGAAGCAGCACAGGACGGGGACAGCGCGAGGATCCTCCGAGGCACGGTTCAAGACCTGCTGATACAGCTCCACGTCAATATTGCTTTTATAGATATAGCTGCCGCGATAGATCACGCAAGCTCCGTTGTCGGGACAAAAGGCGAGGCGGTTCTTGATGCCCTCGAACATCTCCTCGAGCTTGGGGGCGGGACGTCCGCTGGCGGGGCAGAATACGATGCCGGCGTCGGCGAGCTTGTCCAGGCGCTCATCAAGACCCTGGGGCAGCACACGCTCGTCGGTCAGCAGCGTCTTGTCCATATCGACGGCGAGAATCTTAATGTTGCCGATGTTGGCGTCCGATTCGTAAGTTTGCATAAAAATGCGCCTTTCGTTTCGAGATTGTTTCAGACGTTATAACCATCAACTAGTAGTCGAGCGTATTTTCGCAGGAATGGTGCGTATTTGCACCACGCTTCACAAAGTAATGAAAAAACTTTTCAGAAATTTGAATTTGTCGCTTGTGCTGCGGGCACTTTAGCGTAATATAGCGACCATCGAAAACGGAGACGGAAAAACAACCGCTTACCGAGTAAAAGGTACCGTTTACGATATTTGAATTGCGCCCGGCGATACGTGAAAGGAGAGGCAGATGCAGTTCGTAAAGATCATCACCACTGCAGACAATGCCATCCGACGCCAGCGCGCAATTTCCCGACGACGATAACAATCGTCTCTGTCCGCATGGGGCGAATTGCCTCAACAGAGTCATTTTGAGGTCGTTGGGTTTTAGCACGACATTGCTGCATGTTTCTAGGGCATGTATGTGCTGATTTTTGCTATTTAACCTGATATTGCACGGTATATGACCTTGAAATGACTTGCAACTGACCGATGTTCTAACTAGCTACCAAGGGCGAAAGGAAACAGCCATGAGCAAGGAAAAAGTCGTTCTCGCATATTCCGGTGGTCTTGATACATCCGTATGTGTCAAGTGGCTCCAGGACGAGAAGAATCTCGATGTCGTTTGCGTCTGCGGCAACGTGGGCCAGGAAGAGACCGGACTGGATGCCAAGAAGCAGAAGGCGTTCGACCTGGGCGTTCTCGATTGCCAGGTGCTCGACCTGCGCGACGAGTTCTCCGATGAGTTCCTGACCAAAGCCATCGCCGCAAACTCCATGTACGAGAATAAGTATCCGCTGCTCTCCGCCCTGTCTCGCCCGCTGCTTGCCAAGAAGCTTGTTGAGGTCGCCCACGAGTTTGGCGCGACCTACGTCGCCCACGGCTGCACTGGCAAAGGTAACGATCAGGTCCGTTTTGAGGCCGCCGTCAAGGCCCTCGACCCCGAGCTCAAGGTTATCGCCCCGGTTCGCGAGTGGGACCTGAAGTGCCGTCCCGACGAGGTCGCCTATGCCCACGCCCACAACGTGCCGGTTCCCGAGGGTGCCAACGACAACCCCTACTCCATCGACGACAACCTGTGGGGTCGCGCCATCGAGTGCGGTCACCTGGAGGACCCTTGGAATGAGCCGCTCGATGACGCTTGGGTTATGACCAAGAACCCCGAGGACACGCCTGACACCCCGACCTATACCGAGATCGAGTTTGAGGCCGGCAAGCCTGTCGCCGTCGACGGCAAGAAGATGAAGCTCTCCGAGATCGTCATCGCCCTCAACAAGATTTCGGGCGACAACGGCTTTGGCCGTCTTGACCTGGTCGAGGATCGTCTGGTGGGCCTCAAGAGCCGCGAGTGCTATGAGGTTCCCGGCGCCCTGACGCTCATCACCGCCCACAAGGCGCTCGAGGACATCTGCGTCGAGGGCGACCTGCTCAAGACCAAGATCAAGCTCGAGCAGGATTGGGCCACCGCCGTGTACAACGGCCAGTGGTACAGCCCGCTCAAGAACGCGCTCGACGCCTTTATGGCCGATACCCAGAAGTTCGTGACCGGCACTGTCCGTCTGAAGTTCTTTAAGGGCAACTGCCATGTCGTCGGCCGCAAGAGTCCCTTCAGCCTCTACGACTACGGCCTGGCTACCTACGACCGCGACACCACGTTTGACGAGAAGGCCAGCGCCGGCTTTATCGAGATCGATACGCTGTCGCTCAAGACGTGGGCAAAGGTCCAGGGCCCCAGCTCTGCTGCTGCCCAGGCCTAGCGCCTCCTTCCCTTGGTATCCGCGCGGCCCATCCGCGTGATACATAACGGGCGCACGGGGTCCCTACCTTTCGTTATGCTTGCTGACACTTCTTAACATCGGTGGCCCCTACGTTCCGCCCGCATATATGATGCCGCGTCTGCGGCTGAGTCCGAGCCCCGCCGGGGTTGTCCGGCGGGGCTCCTTCTATCAATTTGGCGGCTCTGTGCCTATATATATGAGGAGTATCCATTATGTTCAATGCTATCGCGCATGCTTTGCTTGCCCTCGCGCCCGAGTTCGATGCTGTAAGGGTCGAGGACGTTCCTATGAGCCTGAAGGCCTGGATCGATGGTTCGCAGGGCAACATCCGGAGGGAGACGTTGGGCGCCAAGTGCATGGTGCGTCACTTCTTTGCAAATTAGCCACATGGCCCCGCGCGCGGCAGGGAGTGTGTAAAACTAGCGGTTGATAAATCGCTTTAGCGACAGGGCACATTGCTTTGGACGCTTGTTTTGGTATTTGGAGAAAGGAGACGGTTCCATGGCTCTTTGGGGCGGTCGTTTTGAGGCGGGCGTGGCCGAGGTCACGCAGGAGTTTGGCGCATCGCTGCCGGTCGATAAGCATCTCTATAAGCAGGATATCGCCGGTTCCAAGGCACATGCCAAGATGCTGGCCGCACAGGGCATCATCAGCGCAGAGGACGAGCAGGCGATTGCCGAGGGCCTGACCGGAATCGAACAGGATATCGATGCCGGCAACTTCACCTTCGATATCAACGATGAGGACATTCATATGTCCATCGAGAGCGAGCTGACGCGCCGTATCGGCGAGGCCGGTAAGCGCTTGCATACCGGGCGTTCGCGCAACGACCAGGTGGCGACCGATACGCGCCTGGGCGTCAAGGCGTTGGCCAAGGAGCTCATGGAGGCCAATCTTGAGTTGCGCCATGTGCTGGTGGATGCGGCCAAGAAGTACGACAAGGTGATTCTGCCGGGCTACACGCACATGCAGCATGCTCAGCCCGTGCTGCTGTCACATCATCTGCTGGCGTATTCCTGGATGTTCGCGCGCGACTTTACACGCCTGAAGGCCGCCTTTGATGCCGCCGACAACTGCCCGCTGGGTGCTGCCGCGCTTGCCGGTACGAGCTATCCACTCGATCGTCAGATGACGGCTGCCGAGCTTGGCTTTGCGGGTGTGATTCCCAACTCGCTCGATGCGGTTTCCGACCGTGATTTCCTGCTCGATCTGCATTACGCCGGCTCCGTCATGGCCATGCACCTGTCGCGTCTTTCCGAGGAGATCGTGCTGTGGTCGAGCTCCGAATTTGGCTTCATCACGCTTTCCGACTCGTACTCCACCGGCTCGTCCATCATGCCGCAGAAGAAGAATCCCGACTTTGCCGAGCTTATCCGCGGCAAGAGCGGCCGAGTCTATGGCAACCTGGTGCAGCTGCTTGTGACCATGAAGGGCCTGCCGCTGGCCTATAACAAGGACTTGCAGGAGGACAAGGAGGGCGCGCTCGATACCGCCCACACGCTCATGCAGTGTCTGTCGGTTATGGCCGGTATGATTTCGACCTGGACCGTCAACGAGGATGCCATGGCGCGCGAGTGCGGCGTGGGGCACCTTGCCGCTACCGATGTTGCCGATTACCTGGCCAAGCGCGGCCTGCCGTTCCGTGAGGCGCATGCCGTGGTGGGCCATCTGGTCCTGATGTGTGAGAAGCGCGGCTGCAATCTTGAGGACCTGCCGTTTGAGGTGTTCCAGGAGGCAAGCCCGCTCTTTGAGCGCGATATTACCGAGGCGCTCGACATCCCGTCGATTGTCGCCGCGCGCACGACCGAGGGCGGTACCGCCCCTGCCGCTGTTGCCGTGCAGCTGCAGCGTGCCGAGGCACAACTCGTTGCCGACGAAGGTGTGTTTGGCTCGTTGACCAAGGTCGTCGAGATGGGCCACGGAGCTAATTAGCTTATAGGATGCGTCTGTCTGGTGCGTTCATCATATCTTGCCTTTACGGGTGCTCGCTACGGTGGGCGCCCGTTTTGTTATAGGGAAGGGAGGAGCTTGTCGAGAACTTCTGTAGGACCTTTGGGCAGCTTGTGAAGGGGGTGCGTTCACGGGCGGCAACCGACCGTCTGCTCGGTTCGGTGCAGTTGGTGGCGGAGCGGATGGTACTCTAATCGGGCTTCGAAACAGAGGTGACACATATGGAACGCTTCAATAAATTACAGCGCTTCAATAAACAGCTTTTTGTTTAACTGCAGCTAAAACTCTGTTACGATGCAGTTCAGGCGGGTGCCGGAATGGGACTTGGGCACGCGCGAACCTACTTGAAAGGCTACCTTATGGCTATCGAGAAGACCTTCATCATGATTAAGCCCGACGCTGTGCGCGATCGCAAGATCGGCGAGATCGTTGCTCGTATCGAGCGCAGCGGCCTTGTCATCGAGCGCATGGAGATGACCACGCTCGAGCGCGCTACCGTCGAGGAGCACTACGCCCATCTGGCCGACAAACCCTTCTTTGGCGGTCTGTGCGACTTTATGACGAGCGGTCCGGTCGTCAAGATGGTTGTTTCCGGTCTTTCCGCCGTCTCCAAGATGCGCACCCTTATGGGCGCCACCAACCCGCTTGATGCTGCCCCCGGCACCATCCGCGGTGACTTCGCCGTCGATGTCAACGCCAACGTGATTCACGGCTCCGACTGCCTGGAGAACGCCGAGATCGAGATCAAGCGCTTCTTTGGCTAAACCAGCTTTGACTCCTTAAAGCTGTTAGCGTGTGGCTTGAGCGCCGCGGGACTCCATCCGCGGCGCTCTTTTTATGTCTAAAACTACAAAGGGGCCCGCCCGGATGTGTGTTCCGGGCGGGCCCCTTACCGTTATCTTGTGGCGTTGGGTGCCTTAGGCCTCGTCGACGACCTTAAGGCCGCGAGTCTGATCGATCTCATTGAGGAGGTTGACGCGACGCTCGTGACGGCCGCCCTCAAACTCGGCGTCAAGCCACTCGTCGACGATCATCTTGGCGAGCTCGGAGCCCACGACGCGGGCGCCAAAGGCAAGCACATTGGTGTTGTTGTGCATGCGCGAGAGCTTGGCGCTGAAGGGCTCGGAGCACACGACGGCGCGCACGCCCTCGACCTTGTTGGCGGCCAGGCTGATGCCGACGCCAGTGCCGCAGATCAGGATGCCCAGGTCGACGTCACCGTTAGCAACTGCCTTGCCCACCTTGTAGCCGGCGATGGGGTAGTCAAAGCTCTCGGAGGTGTCGGTGCCAAAGTTCACGACCTCGCAGCCGCGCTCCTTCAGGTGCTCGGAGATGATGTTCTTGAGCTCGACGGCGGCGTGGTCGTTACCGATACCGATCTTCATGGATGGTTCCTCTCTGGTCTGTGCGGCGCAAATGCTAAAGGTGTTTACCGCTTTCGACTGCATGATAACGCGACTCTTGCGTAAACGCTCGGGCGTTTTTTGGTCAAACGCTTTAGCGTGCAACAAGATTGGCTTCTCATGAATAATGCCACCAATTTGTGCTCGAGCGCCGTCCGCCGGAACCATGGTTGCGGTTTTTGATGCATTGTTATCAAATAAAGGAGGTAACTTTTTTGAGAGCCCAGCCCGTTATGCAAGCAGGAGATACCTATGCCTACCGATTCCATCCGTGATGCCGCGTTTTGCGATGTTTTGAACCGCGAACTTGTCTGTGCACTCGGCTGCACCGAGCCCATTGCCGTTGCCTATGCAGCGGCGCTGGCGAGCCAGACGCTCGGTTGCGAGCCCGATCATATGGATGTTGCCTGCTCGGGCAACATCATCAAGAACGTCAAGAGCGTGACCGTGCCCAACTCGGGCGGAATGCATGGTATTGAGGCGGCGGCCGTGCTGGGTGCCGTGGGCGGTGACGCCAAGAGCGCGCTCGAGGTGCTCGAGAGCGTTAACGACGAAGATCGTGCTCGCGTGGCCGAGCTCCTCGCCGATGCCGGTTACTGTGATGTGTCGCTTGTCGAGGGTGTGCCCAACCTCTACATCAAGGTGACTGCCACGGCCGGGGGCCATACCGCGGTCGTCGAGATTACCGACCACCACACCAATGTCACGTGCCATACGCTCGACGGTATTCCGGTATGCGGCAAGTCGGCGGGGGAGTGTGCCGCCTGCGCCGAGCGCGTCGTGGCCGAGCGTGCGGCAGATAGCGCCGACACGCCCATGTCGATTGAGTCCATCATTGACTTTATCGAGGACGGCGACATTGAGGACGCCCGCGCTGCCGTTGAGCGTCAGATCGAGCTGAACGGTGCGATTAGCGCCGAGGGTCTTGCGCACGCTTGGGGTGCCGAGGTGGGCCGTACGCTGCTGGGCGCCCGCGCCGATGACGTCGCCTGCCGTGCCCGTGCCCGTGCGGCCGCCGGGTCCGATGCCCGCATGAACGGCTGCGCGCTGCCGGTCGCCATCGTGTGCGGCTCGGGCAATCAGGGCATTACCTGCGCCTTGCCCGTTATGGAGTATGCCGAGTATTTGCGCTGCGACCATGATCGCCTGGTGCGCGCCGTGATGCTGTCTGATCTGATCGCCGTGCATATCAAGAGCTATATTGGTGCGCTCTCGGCGTTTTGCGGTGCTATTTGCGCCGCATGCGGTGCCGGTGCCGCGATTACCTGGCTGTGTGGTGGCACGCGCGAGCAGATTGGCGCGACGGTTTCGAACACGCTCGGTAACGTGGGCGGCATCGTGTGCGATGGCGCCAAGGCAAGCTGTGCCGCCAAGATTTCCGCTGCCGTTGACGCTGCGATTCTGGGCCACGATATGGCCATGCAGGGCCGCGGCTTCCGCGCCGGTGAGGGCCTGATCCAGGATACCGTCGAGCAGACAATCGCCAGCATGGGCTACGTGGGCCGCGTGGGCATGAAAGACACCGACATCGAGATCCTAAACATCATGATCGGCAAAACTCGAGTCTGTTAGGACAGTTCGTTGGCTACTTGGTGTTCGTAGAAGGCTTCTACTACGGCGTTGAAGTCGTGGGCGAAGTCTTCCATGGTTCCGCGCCAGGTGGCTCGGCTGGGCTTGCCTTGGCCCACATAGGCAGTCTGAATGCCGCAGGCGGGGCTGGGGAAGTCGCGCTTGGGGTCGTTGCCCACCATGAGGACCTCGTGCGGCTCGAGCCCCATCACCTGAAGCTGCTCTAGATAGTAGGTGGCATCGGGCTTGCAGCGGGTGGTGTTTCCCATGTGCGTGACGAGCTCAAAGGGGGCGTCGGCCAGGTCGCCCCAACCCATGCGGCACTCGATGGCCCCCTGCGGAAAGCTGGGGTTGGTGAAGAGCGCGCAACGCAGTCCTGCGTCCTGTACAGCCTGGAGCGCGGCGTGCGCGCCCGGCATGGCGTGGGCGTTAATGACATCGTCGTTCTTGTGCGGAAGAACTTCGCGGTCATAGTAGGTAAACGCCTCGTAGATGAGGGGATCGGAGAGGCAGATGCCGCACCGGCGCTCAACCTCTTCTTGGTAAAACTCAAGATTGGTGCGATTGTCCGTGCCACTGCGGCGGTTGGCGTTGAGGTCGACCAAGATGGTGCCGAGGCGTGCCATCGTGCCACCGCGGCTGCGTCGCCCGATGTCCGCGAGCATCGACGAGACATCCTTAAAATACCGAAGGATGAATGCGTTGAGGTTAATGCTAAGAAGCGTCTCGTCCATATCGAAAACGACTGCTTTGAGCACGCGGGCACCTTTCTCGATAAATCGTTCCAGAATCGTTGGCTCCGGATACTTTACCTCAAAGGCGTATGGGCAAACTGCTTATCGTCAAGTTGTGGAGACGGCTGTCCATAAGATTACGAAAAAGTCTCCATACGAGTAAAAAAACGCAGTTCACGCTTGAAATCGAACCCATTTCCCCGTAACCTATACGAACGTGATTGCATAAGCGTCACATTAGTATCTGTCGGCTCCCGAGTGTTCCTAAACGTTGTGTGCTTGTCGCACCCTTCTGTAGGTCCTAGCAATCGGGGCCCCGTAGTTCGAAAGGGGTCCACCTTTGAGTGAGATTCAGAACTCGTCCATTTTCTCTCTTGACGATGTCAACGAGGAGGAGATGAACAACCTCATCGACGGTACGATTACCGACTTTGATGAGGGCGATCTCGTTAACGGCACTGTCGTTAAGATCGAGCATGACGAGGTGCTCGTTGACATCGGATTCAAGTCCGAGGGCGTTATCCCGGTCCGCGAGCTGTCCATCCGTAAGGACGCTAACCCTGCAGACATCGTTGCACTTGGTGATCCCATCGAGGCTCTGGTCCTTCAGAAGGAGGACAAGGACGGTCGTCTGGTCCTGTCCAAGAAGCGTGCCGAGTACGAGCGTGCTTGGAACCGCATCGAGGAGAAGTTCAACTCCGGCGAGAACGTCGAGGGCGAGGTTATCGAGGTTGTCAAGGGCGGCCTGATCCTCGACATCGGCCTGCGTGGCTTCCTGCCCGCTTCCCTCGTCGACCTCCGTCGCGTCAAGGACCTCACCTCCTACATGGGCACCCGCATCGAGGCTCGCGTCATCGAGATGGACCGTAACCGCAACAACGTCGTCCTCTCCCGTCGCGTCGTGCTCGAGGAGTCCCGTAAGGCCGAGCGCTCCGAGATCCTGTCCAAGCTCAAGTCCGGCATGCGTCTCCAGGGCACCGTTTCCTCCATCGTCGACTTCGGCGCTTTCGTCGACCTCGGCGGTATCGACGGCCTCATCCACATCTCCGAGCTCTCCTGGAACCACGTCAACCATCCTTCCGAGGTTGTCAAGGTCGGCCAGGAGGTCGAGGTCGAGGTTCTCGACGTCGATCTCAACCGCGAGCGCATCTCCCTGGGTCTCAAGCAGACCACCGAGGATCCGTGGCGCGCACTGGTCAAGAAGTACCCCGTCGGCGCTATCGTCGAGGGCACTGTGACCAAGCTTGTCCCGTTCGGCGCTTTCGTCGACCTGGGCGAGGGCATCGAGGGCCTGGTGCACATCTCCGAGATGGCCAACAAGCACGTCGATCAGCCTTCTCAGGTCACCCACGTGGGCGACAAGGTTCAGGTCAAGGTCATGGAGATCGACCTCGACCGTCGTCGTATCTCCCTGTCCATGAAGTCCGCTGCTGAGACTCTGGGCGTCGAGATCGAGGTTACCCCGCTGCCTTCCGAGAAGAAGGACGAGGAGACCGACGCCGAGTAAATCGGTTTGACGATCACTTGTTTTAAGGGATCCGTCCGCAATGGACGGGTCCCTTTTTGCATTTGTTGCTGAGGTACGCGATGCTGCCCGTGTGAAATGCTGCCCGGGCTGTCCACGGGCTATTGGGTTGTCGGTGCATGAAAAAATGCCGACATCCCGCCTCGGGGAGGAGGCGGGAACGCACCGAGTAGACGGAGGGGTGCGGAGCGCGGTCGCGTCTCGACTGACGACGTTGCCCATC
Source organism: Collinsella aerofaciens (assembly GCF_015548375.1). Classification (GTDB taxonomy): domain Bacteria; phylum Actinomycetota; class Coriobacteriia; order Coriobacteriales; family Coriobacteriaceae; genus Collinsella; species Collinsella aerofaciens_AB. Next base: position 62,725 of record NZ_JADMWW010000001.1, on the reverse strand, counting down.
GACGACCCTATTGTACTGCATAGCGCGGTTCTTGGTTTATCGTGTCGAACGCTTGTGTTGTGCCATTGCCTGCGGCAACGGTGTGCTACACTCTTGCACTGCTGAGTGGGCCAGACGGTTGCGCGATGTGCTGCTTGCAGCACGCGTGAGGAAAGTCCGGGCTCCAGAGGGCGGGATGCCGGCTAACGGCCGGGCGGAGTGATCCGACGGAAAGCGCCGCAGAAAAGAAGACTCCCACCTGCGCCGCAAGGCGTAAAGGGAAAAGCTGAAACGGTGGTGTAAGAGACCACCAGCGTCGTGGTAACACGGCGGCTTGGCAAGCCCCATCCGGAGCAAGCGCGAATAGGAACGCTATGGGCCGGCCCGGTCCGCGTTCGGGTAGCGTGCGTGGAGCTGCATGGTAACGTGCAGACAAGATAAATGACCGTTCACGACAGAACCCGGCTTATAGGCCCACTCGGCAACTATGTTGACGCTGCGACGGCGTCAGCTGGCCGATTTGGCGCTCATTCGTCGGTCGCCGCCATAAGGCGTGCTCCCTCCTTTTTCGGGCCAAATCGACTCAGCTGACGCCGTCTCGCTGTTTTTGCCTGGTCATCGGCAGCCTCATTTCTGTTGCAATCTCGTTTTTCAAGGCACCTTGCTCGCGCTGACGGATTCTCGCTGTTGGTGACGGCATCATTGGCGTTTCCGCTCTTGTTGGCGAGGGCAACGGTGCTGTCTTTGCCGTATTATTGAGGCTGTTTGTTGCTTTGCTTGTGTTTGAGGGGCTTTGTTGGACAGCTATTTTACTCTGCAATCGAATATTGAGGCTTCGGGCGAGTTTGTGGACCGCAAGAGTCGGTTTATTGCCCAGCTGATCCATATTGAGTCCGAGGATGAGGCGAATGCCTTTATTGAGATGGTTCGCAAGCGTCATTACGACGCTCGACACAATGTTCCCGCGTGGATTTTGGTCGGTGGACGCGAGCGCCAGAGCGATGATGGTGAGCCGAGCCGCACGAGCGGTATGCCGACGCTCGAGGTGCTGCGTGGCGCGGGGCTCAAAAATGTTTGCTGCGTAGTGACGCGCTATTTTGGTGGCACGCTGTTGGGACCTGGTGGCTTGGTGCGCGCCTATACCGCGGCGACGCAGGCGGCGGTGGCCGCGGCTCAGGAGGCCGGGCAGATCGTCGAGATGACAAGCGTCGTGCCGGTTGACGTGTATGTGGCCTATCCACAGTATGAGCAGGTGCTTCGCTTGGCGCAGGATTTGGGTGCCAAGGTTTCGGATACCGATTACGCGGATACCGTTACACTTCACTTGGTGTTTAAGGCGGGGGAGCAGGAGCCATTTTGCGCCAAGATGCGCGAGCTTATGGCGGGACGCGAGGAGATCGAGGTCGGCGCTCCCGAATTTGCCGAGTTCTGACGGCGACGGCCGGCGTGCTTTTGGATGGATCCCAAGCGCGCCGGCCGTCGTTTTATGCCGCTGGTGTTTACTCGGCGAGCTGCTTTAGCATATCGCAGGCGATCTCGATGGCATCGTCGATGCAACCGGGGCAGCTGCGGAGCGGACCCTTATCCGATCCGATGCCCTTGAGCGTGCCGCAGACGGTCGTCGTGTTCTTCTCGCCAAAACGCTTGGCGATTTCGCGCGACAGCTTGTAGGTCTGGCCCTTGGTCTTGGGGTTTTCCATGCCGTCGCTCATCACGAAGCCCATGATGGCCACGGCGCCCGAGATGGCGCCGCAGGTTTCGGTCATGCCGCCCATGCCGGCGCCAAAGCCCTCGGTGAGGGTAAAGGCGACCTGAGGGTCGAGTCCGACGGCAGGTGCGAGCGTGCAGACGACGGCCTGCGCGCAGTTAAAGCCACGGGCGTGGTATTCGGCAGCCTGAGCCTGACAGGCGGTGATGTCGAGCTGGGCCGTATCGATTTGCTTCATCGTTGTCTCCTTGGTTACGGTGTACCCGCCTATGGTACCCGTGACGGTGCATGTAATCATCGAGAGCTCCATCTATGCCTCATTTTTATCTATCGAACAAATGCCCAAGGCTTGAGATAAAACCCTTGATTAATTAGTCCCATAACCTACCTTTGGGATGGGTTGAGAGGGGTGCAGGGTAGCGGTATCGTGAACCGAATAAAACTAAAAGCCAGGCAAGGGAGCTAGATATGAGCGAGCAGACCATCGGTACTACATGTGTTCAGGGCGGCTATCACCCGGGAGATGCCGAGCCGCGCCAGGTGCCCATCTACCAGTCAACCACGTGGAAGTACGACACGTCCGAGCACATGGGCAAGCTGTTTGACCTGGAGGAGTCGGGCTATTTCTACAGCCGTCTGCAGAACCCCACGTGCGATTTGGTTGCCGCCAAGATCTGCGAGATGGAGGGCGGCACCGCAGCGATGCTCACGAGCTCGGGCATGGCGGCGAATTTCCTCGCGATCTTTAACGTAGCCGGTGCCGGCGATCACGTGGTCGCGAGCTCTGCCATCTACGGCGGTACCTACAACCTGCTCGCCCATACTATGGAGCGCATGGGTCTGACCTGCACGTTCGTTGCCCCCGACTGCTCCGACGAGGAGCTCGAGGCAGCCTTTGAGCCCAATACTAAGCTCGTCTTTGGCGAGACGATTGCCAACCCCGCCCTTGCCGTGCTCGATATTGAGCGCTTTGCCAAGGCCGCGCACGACCACGGCGTACCGCTGATGGTCGACAACACCTTCCCGACGCCCGTGATGTGCCGTCCCTTTGAGTGGGGCGCCGACATCGTCACGCACTCCACCACTAAGTACATGGATGGCCATGCGGCCTACCTGGGTGGCGTGATCGTCGATCACGGCCAGTTTGACTGGATGGCCCATGCGGACAAGTTCCCGGGTCTCACCACGCCCGACGAGAGCTATCACGGCGTGACCTATGCCGAGAAGTTCGGTCGCGAGGGTGCCTTCATTACCAAGGCAACCGCGCAGCTCATGCGCGACCTCGGCCCCATGCAGAACCCGCAGGCGGCGTTCTTCCTGAACAGCTCGCTCGAGAGCCTGCACGTGCGTATGCCGCGCCATTGCGAGAACGGTCTGGCGGTCGCCAAGTTCCTTCAGGGCCACCCCAAAGTGCGCTTCGTGAGCTATCCGGGCCTGGAGGGCGACAAGTACTACGACATGGCTCAGAAGTACATGCCCAACGGTACCTGCGGCGTCGTGAGCTTTGGCTTTACCGGTGGTCGTGCGGCGGCCGAGACCTTTATGAAGAGTCTTAAGCTCGCCCAGATTGCCACGCACGTGGCCGATGCCCGCACCTGCTGCCTGCACCCGGCAAACGCCACCCATCGCCAGATGAACGACGAGGAGCTCATCGCCTGCGGCATCTCCGCCGACATGGTGCGCCTGTCGTGCGGCCTTGAGGACACGGCCGATCTGATTGCCGACCTTGAGCAGGCGCTCGAGCAGTGCTAGGCTAGCGTGCGTGCGGGGCGTGGGACGGCTTTTCGGCTGACGACGTCCTCATAGTTCCGATTCCGTAGGCGGGACCCCGATCGTGTCCGTTTGTAGGCGATTGGGGTCCCGTTTTTGCGTTGCACGATAGAAAGGATATAGATGGAGAAAACTGCCGAGCAGCTGCGCCGCGAACACATTGCCCTAGAGGGCGACACCCACGGTAAGAATAAATGGGCGATTCTGTTCACCGTGCTCGTCATGACCTTTATGGCGTGTCTGGATGCGAGCATCGTGACGGTGGCGCTCCCAGTGATGCAAAAGGAGCTGGGGGTGGGTCTCGACCGCATTCAGCTCGTGAGCTCGGTGTATCTGCTCGCGACGTGCGTCGCCATGCTGCCGTTTGGCCGCTTGGGCGATGTGCGCGGCAAGGTGAATGTGTTCCAGCTTGGTGTAATCGTCTTTACGGGCGGCTCGTTGCTTTGCGGGCTTTCGGCTTCGCTCGAGGTGCTTATCTTGGCGCGTTTCGTGCAGGGCATTGGCTGTGCCGCCGCGATGGCCAACAATATGGGCATCATCACCGAGTCGTTTCCGGCGCGTGAGCGCGGCCGTGCCATGGGCATTCTGGCGACCTTTGTGGCTCTTGGCATGATGTGCGGCCCCGTGCTCGGCGGCGTGCTGGTGGCGAGCTTTACCTGGGAGAGCATCTTCCTTATCAATCTGCCCATTGGCGTAATCTCGTTTATCGTGGGACTCTATACGCTGCCGCATGTGAAGCCGGAGGCTGGCGAACGCCCTATGCCGTTGACAGAGGCGGCGCGTCGCTGCTTTGCGAGCTCGGCTTTCACGATTAACCTGGCTTGCATGCTTATCGTGTTCGTGGGTATCGGTGCCTCCGAGTTTGTGCTGCCGTTCTACTTCCAGGATGCCCACGGCTTTAGCTCCGATATCTCCGGCCTGTTGTTTTTGGCGATGCCGGTCGTGAATGCCTTTGTGGGCCCGCTTTCGGGCTCGGTGTCCGACCGTGTTGGTTGTGAAGCGCCCACGGCCGTTGGCCTGGGCGTGTACGTGTGCGGTCTCTTTGCGGTGAGCACGCTTGACGAGCACTCTTCCATCTTGATGATTGTGTGCTGCGTCGCGTTTATGTCGTGCGGCACGTCGATTTTCCAGAGTCCCAATAATTCGCTGTATATGGGTTCGGCTCCGCGTGAGGCGCTTGGCTTTGCGGGCAGCTTGAGCAGCTTGGCGCGCTATGCGGGCATAGCGCTGGGTATTACGGCGGCGTCGCGCATCCTGTATGGACAGACGAGCGCGGCGATGGGCAAGACGGTCACGAGCTATGTGGCGGGTCGTCCGGACGTGTTCCTCTTTGGCTTCCGTTTGGTATTCTACGTGCTGATGGCCGTTGCTACCGTGGGCTTTGCGCTCACATTGGTGCGTTTGGCGAGGATGCGCGCCCGCCATTAGCTTGTGGTGGCAGGTTTGCCACGAATCGGGCCTATCTACTGGTCTTGCAGCTTTATGGTGCGATGTGGCTTGTGGGGCGGGCGGGGGTCGGTCCGTGGTAGACTATCGAACAACGTTTATTAATCGCGCGGTATCGTTGCCGCGAGAAGGGGTTGCGCCATGCAGGAGCTTGAGGATCGTATTCGCCATGACGGCATCGTAAAGGCCGGTAACGTCCTTAAGGTTGATGCCTTCCTCAACCACCAGTGCGACGTTGAGCTGTTCGACCACATGGGTGCCGAGTGGGCCCGTCTGTTCGAGGGTGTCGAGATCAACAAGATCCTGACGATCGAGGCTTCGGGTATTGGCATGGCTTGCATCGCGGCTCAGCATTTTGGCGGCGTGCCGGTGGTCTTTGCCAAGAAGGCGCAGTCCATCAACCTCGACGGCGAGCAGTATGCCACGACCATCTACTCCTTTACCAAGCAAAAGGAGTACCCGGTCATCGTTGGCAAGCGCTTCCTGTCCGAGGGCGACAAGGTCCTGATCATCGACGACTTTTTGGCCAACGGCTGTGCGCTCGAGGGCCTTATTAAGATCTGCGAGGCTGCGGGTGCCGAGGTTGCCGGCATTGGCATCGCCGTTGAGAAGGGCTTCCAGGGCGGTGGCGATAAGCTCCGCGAGCGCGGCTTCCGCGTTGAGAGCCTGGCCCGTATCGCCGATATGGACTGCGAGAACGGCGAAATCACGTTCGCCTAGGCGCGCAACACAAGCGATTGGTATGTGATGTGACAAAGGGACTGTCCCTTTGTCACATTTTTTGTATGAGGGGAGGTGTTGATATGGACGAGAACAAGATGGGATGGCGCGAGTATGCGCGCTATGCCGAGATGTCGGTCGAGGAGTTGGCGCGCGATTGCGAGGTGCAGGTGTTTCGCGCGACAGGTCCGGGCGGACAGGGCGTGAACACGACGGACTCGGCGGTACGCATGAAACATATCCCTTCGGGGATTACCGTGACAGCGCGCGAGAGCCGCAGTCAGTTCCAAAACCGTAGCAGCTGCCTGCGTAAGCTGCGCGCTGAGCTTGAGCGTCGCGGGCGTCCGCCGCGCCGACGTGTAAAGACCAAGGTGCCACAGCGATCGCGCCAGCGCAGGCTCAACGACAAGCACTTCAACGCGATTAAAAAGGCCAACCGTCGCAAACCAGGCGGGGAGGAATGATCTTTTCAATAAGTTGCGGTGAAATAGGGACTGTTTCGCGGCTTTAACTGCATAAACAGTCCCTATTTCACCGCAACTTAGGTGGGGTTAGCGGGTGGGGCGCCAGACGTGGAGGGCGCCGCCGAGGACGTCGACCTCGATGCGCGAGGCGACGATGGGCTCACCGTCGGCCTGGATGGGGTAGTCGGGCTCCTCAAAGATAAGCTCGGCATGGCGACAGCGACGCATACGAACCGGTGGCAGCTTGGTATGGTGGCCGTCTTTGGCCGAAAGGAACATGGGAAGCGCGACCGCGCGCGGAACGGGGCCGCAGGCGTAGCAGACGTCGAATATACCGTCACAGGGGTCGGCGTCGGGACAGATGCGATAGCCCGAGCCATAGGTAGGACCCAGCTGAATCGCCATGATGATCGCCCTCACGCGCTCGGCGGGCACCCCGTCAAAGCTGACTGTCATGGGGTAGTTGCGATAGCGTAGGCCAAACTGCTCAAGTCCCGAGAGGGTGTAGAGTGGCGCGCCCGTCAAGCCCGTCTTTTTGCGCAGCTCGGTGGTGCCCAGGCCGATGGCGGCATCGATGCCGACCGAAAGCGTCTGGTCGTAGTACTCAACGGTAGCCTCGCCGTTGCCGCTCGCAGGGCTCCACGAGCGAATGCGCCCGATGTCCTGACGCTGCAGCTTGCAGGTGAGCAACGCGCCAAAATCCTTGCCGGAGAAATCGTCGATGCCGAGCGTCTGGGCAAAATCGTTGCCGGAGCCCACGGGCAGGACGGCGAGGGCGGGGCGGGCGTCTTCCTCTTGCTTCATAAGCCCGTTGACGACCTCGTGGATCACGCCGTCGCCGCCGAGCGCGATAACGGTGCGATAGCCCGTTGCCTGGGCGGCTAGCTCCTTGGCGTGCCCCATGCGCTCGGTCAGCACCAGGTCAAACTGGGATGCGCGTGCAGTCATGTCCAAAAAGCGCTGCAGGCGCTCGGCAACTTCGTGCGCCGCACCCGACTGGGCGGCTGGGTTGGCGATGATGAGCGTGCGACCAAAATCAGTTGCGTGCATGGGGCGACTCCCGGCGTATGACGTGACGGTGCGGTCGCGCTCAGGTCGAATTGCCCCCGATTGTGGCTGCACGGCGAATACTTACGTCTACTCTATCAGGTCGTTGTGGCGCTCGATAGCATCCGCTACCGTACCGCCCTCATCCACAATAAGCGAACGGCGCTTGGGTGAGATGATGCGCTGGGCGGGGTACACGCCGCGGTGCCCGCCGGTTAGGTAGCTGATAAAGGCCACGATGACAAAGAACCCGGCGGCCGTGCCGTGGAACAGGTCGATGGCCATCATGCAGGTGGTGATGGGCACGTTGAGGCCGGCACAGAACACGCCGAGCATGCCCAGCGCCGCCAGAAAGCTGGGGTCGATTCCGACGAGGCAACCGATCCAGCCGCCGAGCGCCGCACCGATGCCAAACAGGGGCGTGACCTCGCCGCCTTGGAAGCCCGCGCCCAGGGTAAGCGCTGTGACGACCAACTTGATGGCTGCGTCCGCCAGGGTGGTGTTGCCGGCAAATCCGGCGCCGGAAAGCCATGTGGAAAGGCCGGCGTAGTCCCAGGCGTCGAGGAGGGCATACGCGGCCAAAACCACGAGTGCGCCTATAAGTGCGCGAACGAGGTAATTGGTGATAAAGTGACCGTACAGGCTCTTGACGGTTCGAACCGACCACGCAAAGAGGCGTGCCGTCAGACCGAAGATGATGGCGCTGATAACAACGATGACGACCGTTTTGGGCGTCATGGCGGGAACGCTGGCGATGACATTCGCTTCGTACTCGGTACCCAGGGCGATTGATGTAAAGTAGCCGGTAAACGAGGCGACCAGGCAGTAAATGCCCGCGGTGTAGTCAATCTTGCCGATAAAGCACATCTCCATGCCAAAGAAAGCTCCGGCAAGGGGCGAACCGAATACGGCACCAAAGGCCGACGAGATGCCGGCGAGCATGAGGTCGTGGTGGTCATGCTTTTTGAGGTGGGCGAGGCTCGAGATGTTGCTGGCGATGGTGCCGCCGATCTGCACCGCGGCCCCCTCGCGACCGGCCGATCCGCCCGTTAGGTGCGTGAGCGTGGAGCACACAAACGTGAGGACGGCCATGCGCATATGGATGAGGCGTGTGCCCAGAGCGGAGTCGATGACCAGGTTGTTGCCACGCTTTGCGGCGAGACCGTGGTTCTTGTAGACCCATGCGGTGGCCATGCCCACAACGGGAAGCAAGGCGTAGACCCACGCATGGTGCTCCCGATAGTCGGTCGCGATATTCAGCGAGGCCAAAAACGCCCAAGCGGCAACGCCCATGGCGAGCGAGACGATGACGACGAGTGCGAGCAACTTGGTGCTCGCGAGTAGGTTGCGGGCGTTGCGGCGCGTGTCGGCAGCCAAGAGATGCTCAGAGCGGGTGAGCTGATGCCTGCCTGCCGTGATGACGTCGTTCAGGGAGAAAAAACCGCCTTCGTCGAGCGGCTGGGAATGATCCTGCGCTTCGTTTGCGCTTTCGGGTTTGTCGTTATGAGCCATACGTTCCTCTTTTAGGTTGCAACGCAAGCATTATAAAACGCGGTAAACGCGACGAGCCGGTGGGTTGGTTTCCATTCTGTTTCGCGGCCTGCAACCGACAGGTGTATTTGCGGGTACAGGCCGAGTCGCGGTCGTGCGTCGGGGGATTATACTGAGACAAGCATAAAGAATCGGCGCCCCTGTTGTGCGCCGTGGCATTAAGAGGTGCATATGGCAGAGAAACTCATTCCGCTGGAGGACGCGCAGTCGATTGTTCTGTCGCACGTTGCTCCGACCGATCTCGTCGAGATTCCCGTGTGGCAGGCCGCCGGTCTTCCCTTGGCCGAGGACGCGGTGGCTGATATCGACATCTCGCCGTTTGCCAACAGCGCTATGGACGGATATGCCGTGCGCTCGGCGGACTTGGCGCAGGCATCTGGCGAGGCGCCGGTGACGCTCGACGTTATCGGACACGAGGCCGCGGGCCATGTGTTTGACGGCGCAATCGGCACGGGCGAGACCGTCCGCATCATGACGGGCGCGCCGGTGCCCGAAGGTGCCGATGCCGTGGTGAAGTACGAGATCGTCGACGTGCTCGACGGCGATGGCAACGAGGGCTCGCACGTTCGCTTCTCGGCGCCTGCCAAGGTAGGGGAGAACGTTCGCTCTGCCGCCGAGGAGGCCCATGCCGGCGATGTTGTGATGCATGCCGGCGAGGTCGTGGCCCCGGCGGGCGCCGGCTTGCTGGCAAGCGCCGGATACGCGAGCGTGAAGGTACATGCCGCCCCGCGCGTGGGCATTATCTCGCTGGGCACGGAACTGGTCGCACCGAGTAAGGTACCGGCGCGCGGTCAGATTCGCGATTCCAACTCCTCGGCGCTGATGGCCGAGGCGCTCGATGCCGGGGCAGATCCGGTGTTCTACGGTATTGCGCCCGACGATGAGCAGGCGATTGCCGAGCTGGTGCATCGCGCCACGCGAGAGTGCGATTTTGTCATTACAAGTGGTGGCGCCTCGGCGGGCGATTACGACTACGTGACGGCGCTCGTCCGGCGCGAGGGCGAGGTGCTGTTCGATCGCATCTCGATGCGTCCGGGCAAGGCCATCACGTTTGGCTTGCTCGGGGGTAAGCCCTACCTGGGGCTTTCAGGCAATCCGGCCGCGGCGTATGTGGGCTTTGAGATGCTTGCCCGTCCGGCGATTCGCAAGATGCGCGGTTTTTCCGAGGGTGCGCGTCCCGTGCAGCAGGCGACGCTCACGCACGGCGTGAAAAAGCGCCAGGACCGACGCTTCTTCGATCGCGCCACGGTTTTGCGCGACCCCGAGACCGGTGAGCTGTTGGTGACCGAGGCCAAGACGCAGAATTCGGCGCTGCTTGGAACTATGCAGCGTGCGAACTGCCTGTTGCGTATTGACGAGGGTCCGTGCGACCTTGCGGCGGGCGATGTCGTGGACGTTGTTCGCGTCGACCTGCCCGAGGGCGCCGTGTTGTAGGAGGAATGCTATGGAGCTGAAGATATCGATCGTGACGTGCTCGGATACGCGCGACCTTGTCCAGGACGAGGCGGGCGCTGCCCTCGAGGAGCTCATCGTGGCGCAGGGCTGGACGGTCGCCTCGCATGTGGTCGTGCGCGACGACGTCAGCGAGATCGGTGATGCCATTGTGGAAGCCGCCGATGAGTGTCACGCCAATGTCGTGCTCACCTGCGGCGGCACGGGTCTTTCGATGCGCGATGTAACGCCCGAGGCGACGCGTTCCGTCTGCGACCGCGATGTGCCGGGTATTGCCGAGGCAATTCGTGCCTACTCCATGACCAAGACGCGCCGCGCCATGCTCTCGCGCGCTATTTGCATGCAACGAGGTCATACACTTGTCGTAAACTTTCCCGGTTCTACGAAGGCCGCCCGCGAAAGCTGGGAGGCCATAGCAGACCAGCTGGAGCATGCGGCTCAGATGACAGCGGGCGGCGGACATACCAAATAAGCGCGCTACCTGCGGCGGAGCGACCTTACGGGCTGCTCCGCCTTTTTTATGCAGCGACAGTGCGGCCATCTCGGGGTTATCGGTGAAAGAAGCTTATTAGACGAGAAATTATTATCACAAACATTATTCGCGCAGAAGTATAATCTAGTAACAGAATAAAGCCTGCGGCGGGGTGCCCGGGCGTCGCGTTCGAAAGGGTTGAACATGTTCGATATGGTTTCTCGCCGCGGTTTCGTCTCGCTTTCTGCTGCCGCTGCCGCCGGCCTTGGCCTTGCCGGCTGCTCGGGCAACAAGACGTCCGAGCCGGCCGGATCCGATGCCGGTTCTGCTAAGGCATCTTCCAAGAAGGTTGTCGAGCTGCAGGTCTTTGCTGCCAACTCGCTCGAGAAGGCTCTGCCCGAGGTTCAGGAGCTCTACACCGACCAGACCGGTACCACGTTTGCCGACACGCAGTTTAAGGCGTCCGGCGACCTTGTCGAGCAAATGCGCGCCGGTGCCGCTGTCGACGTGCTTATCACGGCCTCCAAGGGCACCATGGATGACGCCGAGGCCGCCGAGCTCGTCGACGCCGACACCCGTGAGGATATGTTCGTCAACGACCTCGTGATCATCCGCGCCGAGGGCTCTGACACCAAGGTCGAGGCCATCGCCGACGTCGCGAATCTGGACGGCAAGATCGCCATTGGCGACGCCAAGACCGTCCCCGCCGGCAAGTACGCCAACCAGGCCCTGGCTTCCGTGGGCCTCTACACCGGCACCGAGGGCGACGACGGCGAGTATGCTCCCGAGATCGCCGACAAGGTCGCACTGGCCGATAAGGTGGGCACCGCCGCCGCTTATGTGTCCACAGGCGACTGCGTGGCCGGTTTTGTCTACAGCTCCGACATCTTCCGCTACGACGGCATCGAGGAGGCCTTCGTGTGCCCCGAGGATTCGCACAAGCCCATCGTGTACCCGGGCGCCGTTGCCGAAAGCTCCGAGCATGCCGACGAGGCCAAGGCGTTTATCGACTTTTGCCTGTCCAACAAGAAGGTTCAGAAGATTTGGGCTAAGTACGGCTTTGAGCTTTCCGCGTAGTGCGGCTTGGCGCGATAATTCCATCGTTTTGTGTTTCACTCCGTCCTTGTATTCGCTTGGAGCTTTTCGTGCTTAATAGATTCCGCATGCTTGTCGCCTGCGCTTTGACCTTCGCGCTTTGCTGGGTGCCGGGATTTGCGTTTGCTGGGAACGCTGAGGACGGGGCCCAGGTTGCTGCGACCGCTCATGGGCTTTCCTATGGGATCGAGGGTTTTGAGCGGTTGGCCAAGGGGACCGCTCGTGACATGGAGGGCCAGCCTGAGGGCTACCGGTTTCCCGTTGACGAGGACGTGGACCTTGTAGCGGCGCTCGCTGCCGACCGCGTTGTGGTGTGGATATCGCCCAAGGCGGTCGAGAAGTATGGATTGGATCCGCAGGATAACGAGTCCGTATCGGGTCTCAAGGCCCTCGTCTGTGAGCTCGACAGCGCAAACTGCATGGGAGGCGCGCAGCTAGGGGACGTGGATCTCCCTTGGTATGTCACGGCGGAAACAACGTTTGATGCCGGCGGGTATACCTATGGCTTTGACGAGCGCGGTGCGGATGGGGACCGCTATGTGGTGATTGCATCAGCCTCGGGTGATGCCAAGGGCGGCGCGCGTTGGCTTGATAGCGCTCAAATGGTAGAGGCATCGTCTGTCGTGTTGCGGGATGAGCAGGGCCCCTTGGCCTCTCTGGCCTCCTTATTGGGCGGCATCGACTATCGCCCGTTTTGGGTGTCCATAAAAACGAGCGGCCTTGCCCTGGTGATCGCGTTTGCGCTGGGCCTGTTTGCCGCGTGGAAGACCATGGGTACCACGAGCCGCGTGAAGGGTTTGCTCGATTCGGTCTTTACCATCCCTATGGTGCTGCCGCCCACGGTCTGCGGCTTTTTGCTCCTCATGCTGTTTGGCCGCTCGACCGGGGTGGGCCAGTGGCTGATCGCACACGGCATCTCGATCGTCTTTACCTGGCCCGCGGCGGTCATTTCGGCCGTCGTTGTGTCGTTTCCGCTGGTCTACCGCACGGCGCTCGGAGCCTTCGAGAGCCTCGACACGCAGATGCTCGATGCGGCGCGAACCCTGGGATGGTCCGAACGTCGCATCTTTGCCAAGCTTATGATGCCGCTCGGCTGGCCCTCCATCGCCGCCGGCACGGTGCTCGCCTTCGCGCGTGCCATGGGCGAGTTTGGTTGCACCTTGTTCTTTGCGGGCAACTACGCCGGCATTACGCAGACCATTCCCATTGCGATTTACTTTGAGTGGATGGGTGGCAATACGTCGGTGGCGCTCTTTTGGGTCGTTGTCGTAATTGCGTTCAGCTTCCTGGTCATTCTGTTCATCAACATGTACACGGCGCATTCGCAAAAGTATCGCAAGCGGGGCCTTTCCCGTGCGGAGCGCAAGCGGATCAAAGATCTTGCCGGACAGGGCGATTCGCTCGACCCGGCGGGCGGCGATGCCTTGCGTATCGATCGCGAGGCGCTGGCCGAGCTCATGCGCGATGATGCCGCTTTGCAGGGAGGTCGATAGGCCATGTCGCTCGTTCTGGATATCAAAAAGCGCTATCCCGGGTTTATGCTCGACATGCAGCTTGAGGCCGGCGAGGAGCGTGTGGCGCTGCTCGGTGCCTCGGGTTGCGGCAAGAGCTGCACCTTGCGCTGCATTGCCGGTGTGGAGACGCCCGACGAGGGCAAGATCGTCGTCAACGGCGTGACCTTTTTTGACTCGGCGGCGGGCATCAACCTGTCGCCCCAGGAGCGCAAATGCGCCCTGCTGTTCCAAAACTATCAGCTGTTTCCCAACATGACGGTGGCCGATAACGTATGTGCCGGCGTAAAGGACGCGGGCGACGCCGCGGCGCGTAAAAAACTTGCCGAGCGCTACCTGGGCATCTTTGGCCTAGCCGATTTTGCCGACCGCTATCCCGCGCGACTCTCGGGCGGTCAGCAGCAACGTGTGGCGCTTGCCCGTATGGTGGCGGCTCACCCGGGCATCTTTATGTTCGACGAGCCCATGAGCGCACTCGATTCCTATCTTAAGAGCGCCCTCGAACAGAACATGCTCGACCTGTTCGATGTATGCAACCGCACCGTGCTCTATGTGAGCCACGACATCGACGAAGCGTGCCGCCTGTGCCAGCGCATCTGCGTGATGCACGACGGGCATGTTGAGGAGATCGGCTCCGTCGAGGACGTGGTCCGCCGTCCGCAGACGCTGGCGGCGCTGCGCCTGACGGGCTGCAAGAACACAAGCCGGGCGCGCAAGATCGGCGACGAAGAAGTTGAGGCGCTCGATTGGGGCATGACCTTTAACGTGGGTCGCGAGGTTCCCGATAATGTGGCGTACCTGGGCATTCGCGCGAGCTACTTCCATGTGGACAACCGTGCCGAGCGGGGTCGCAACAGCTACGACCTGCACGTGGCGCGCGTGAGCGATTCGCGTTTTGAGCGCCTGGTGCTGTTGGATGCGCCGCGGGCCGATGCGCCAACGCGTCTGCAGTGGAAGGTCAACAAATTGAGCGTACCAGCGGATGGGTTACCGCAAGAAGGCGAGACCCTGCGTATGCATTTTGATGCCAGCAGGATCCATCTGGTTTGTCGGTAGCGCCGGGTAATGCCGTCGGGGATATAAGTCTCGGCGGCTTTGTCTTGCCGTTCGCCTAATGGGGAATGACAAACTCTTATCAACACAGATAATTATTTATTAAACGGCGGCACACGACGCTGTCGTACGAATGTCAACGATGTTCGCATGGTCGACGACCGTTGATATAGTTGACCTTAACTTGTAAAGGAGGACGCGCACATGCCGCAGACGACATACATTCGCCGCGTTGCCGCGCGCGCCCTGTATATGGCTCGGAGTCGCATATGAGCAGGTATGTTCACGGCTCCGGGAGAGACGACGCACAACTAAATAATCGACCGCAAAGCAGGTTCCCCAAAATTCCGGGTTTAGGCACGGCTGGGTTTTCGCCGCCCACCGTGCAGCAATACCGTAGTTATCCGTATTTGGTTCGAGAGGGGAACCGTCATGGCTGAAGAATTCGATTTCCATCCGATGTGGGAGAGCCTCGGCATGAATCTTGCCGATCACGACATGCTGCTGGGCGCTGTGGGCCAGATGTACGGCGATATGTTCCTGACGCAGAACAATCGCCCCAAGTCCACGTCCTACCTGGATTTTGTCGCCACCAACATCCACAGCGGCCGTATTAAGGAGATGCTCGACAAGAAGGAGGCCGGCGAGGCCACCAAGATCGTCGGTTCGTTCTGTGTGTACGTGCCCGAGGAGATCGTGCTTGCCTGCGATGGCATCCCCGTTGGCCTGTGCTCGGGTGCCGACTGGGCAACCGACAAGGTCGAGGAGCATCTGCCGCGCAACACCTGCCCGCTCATCAAGAGCTTTGCCGGCTTTAAGCTGGGCGAGGTCTGCCCCTACATTGAGTCGAGTGATCTGGTGGTGGGCGAGAACACCTGCGATGGCAAGAAGAAGGCCTACGAGTTCTTTGCCACGCAAAAGAACATGTACGTCATGGATATCCCCAACGTGCACGACGAGTCGACGCTCGTGACCTGGAAGGCCGAGGTTAAAAAGCTTGCCGCCAAGATCGAGGAAGAGTGCGGCGTCAAGATTACGCCCGAGCGCCTGAAGGCTGCCATCCACGCCGTCAACGAGAAGCGTCGCGCCCTGCAGCGTCTGGCTGCCACGCGCGCTGCCGATCCGGCGCCCATCAGCGGTCTCGACAGCCTGCTGACCGTTCAGGCCGCCTTTATGGACGACACGCCGCGTCTGACCGGAGCCATCAACGAGATGGCCGCCGAGTGCGAGCAGCGCGTTGAGGCCGGCGAGGGCGTGGCGCCCAAGGGGACCAAGCGCATCCTGTACACCGGCACGCCCATGGCCGTGCCCAACTGGAAGCTGTTCAACCTCATCGAGAAGGCCGGCGGCGTCGTGGTGGGCGAGGAGTCCTGCACGGGCTCGCGCTACTACAAGGACCTGGTCGACGAGTCCGGTGAGACGGTCGACGAGATGCTCGACGCCATCGCCGAGCGCTACTTTAAGATTAACTGCGCCGTCTTTACGCCCAACGATCAGCGTATGAAGGACATTGTCCAGATGGCCAAGGACTTGCATGCCGACGGCATCGTCGACGTGGCCCTGCAGTTCTGCACGCTCTACGAGATGGAGTCGTTTGCCGTGGAGAAGGCTGCCGAGGAGGCCGGCATTCCGTTTATGCACATCACGACCGACTACGCCGGCGAGGATGCAGGCCAACTGCAAACCAGGATTGAGGCTTTCTTGGAAACCATTTAGGGGTATCCGTCCCGGCGGCTTCCCCAGGCACCCGATCTTGCTGTTCAAACCATCGTTTGCGTACCAAAGTACGCGGCGCTTCTCTTTCACGGCAACCTCGGGCACCTGGGAAAGCCGTTTCCTTGGTTGGTCAAAAGGTTTGTTAAGGAGTTATATGTCGGAAAATATGGAGCAGCCGTTGCCATCCACGTTTGAGGAGTTCAACGAGCAGCGCAAGGCGGCGTTTATTCGTGTCAAGGATTACAAGCAGGCGGGCAATCGTCTGGTCGGCTTTTTGTGCAGCTATACGCCGCTCGAGATTATCGATGCCGCGGGCGCCTCGAGCGTGGCCCTTTGCGGTACGTCCGATGAGGTGATTCCCGAGGCCGAGAAGGTGCTGCCGGCAAATCTGTGTCCGCTCATCAAGTCGACGTATGGTTTTGCCTATTCGCAAAAGTGCCCGTTTACGTACTTTAGCGACATGATCATCGGTGAGACCACCTGCGACGGCAAGAAGAAGATGTACGAGCTACTCAACGAGCTCAAGCGCACGCACATTCTGCATCTTCCGCAGGGTCGCGATCGCGCCTACGAGCGTGAAGGCTGGTACGAGGAGTGCTGCCTGCTCAAGGAGGAGCTCGAGAACTTCTACGGCATCACGATTACCGACGATGACCTGCGCGCTGCCGTCCGTCGTCGCAACCGCTTGCGTGCGGCCCAGCTCGAGATGTTTGCGCTGCAGGCCAACCAGCCGGCGGCCATGAGCGGCGTCGACCTGATGAGCACCATGTTTGCCGGCACGTTCAGCTTTGATATCGAGGCCTATGCGCAGCAGCTGGAGCAAAAGATTGTCAAGCTGCGCGAGGCCTACGACGCGGGCGAGCGCCCGGTCGCGGCGGATGCCAAGCGCATTCTGATCACCGGCTGCCCAGTGGGTGGCGTAATCAACAAGATCGGTCGCACCATCGAGTCCAACGGCGGTGTGGTCGTGTGCATGGACGACTGCTCGGGTGAGCGCACGGCGGCCATGATGATCGACCCGGAGGCTCCCGATATCCTGCGCGCCATCGCCGACCGTTACCTGGACATCAACTGCTCGGTCATGACGCCCAACGACGGCCGTATGGAAAATACGCTGGCCATGTGCGAGAAGTACCATGTCGATGGCGTGGTAGAGAGCGTGCTACAGGCCTGCCACACCTTCAACGTTGAGAGCGCGCGCATGCAGGGGGCTGTCGAGGGTGTGGGTATTCCGTATATGAAGATCGAGACCGACTACAGCAACGGTGACATGGGCCAGATCGAGACTCGCATCGCCGCCTTTATCGAGACCCTCTAGCTTCCTCAGGCACCGGATCTTGCTCCTCAAACCGTCGCTTGCGTACCCAAAGTACGCTGCGCTCCTCTTTCGGGGCAATCTCCGGCACCTGAGAAACCTAGAGCTAAGGCGCCTGAACGCGCAGCTGTCTTTGATGTTTAGATTGGGAGAGAGCCATGATAGGGATCGGGATCGATATCGGGTCTACGGCGGCTAAGGCTGCTGTGGTCGACGGGGAGGGTTCGGTGGCGTGGACGTGCGTGCAGCCAACCGGGTTCTCCTCGGTCGATGCTTCCGAGCGGCTGCGCGAGGCGCTGGCAGCGGCCGGCTATGACGTGGCAGCCGACGATGTGCGTGTGGTCGCGACCGGCTACGGTCGTGTCGCCGTGCCCTATGCGCACAAGGTCGTGACCGAGATCACCTGCCACGGTACCGGTGCCGTGCGTCTGTTTGGCGATCACGGTGCCGTGATCGACGTGGGCGGACAGGACACCAAGGTGATCCAGCTCAAGGGCGGGCGCGTGGCCAAGTTTGCCATGAACGACAAGTGCGCCGCCGGCACGGGGCGCTTTTTGGAGATCATGGCCGACCGTCTGGGTATTTCCCAGCAGCAGATGGCCGATCTGGCGCGTTCCGGCGAGCCCACCAAGATCAGCAGCATGTGCACGGTGTTTGCCGAAAGCGAGGTCATCAGCCTGATCGGTCGTGGCGAGCCGCGCGAGAACATTGCGCGTGGCGTGATCGACAGCGTGGTCTCGCGCGTGGCGACTATGGCCGGGCAGGCCGCGGGCGCTCCGTACTACCTGACCGGTGGCCTGTGCGAGAACGTCTACGTTGTGGAGCGGCTGGCCGCGCTGCTGGGGTCTCCGGTCACCACCTCGCCCCAGGCTCGCTTTGCCGGAGCGATTGGCGCGGCGATTCGCGCACAGGCGCTCAATTAATGCATCCGCCGCAGGCTCGCATTCATGCGTATACTGGGAGAAAATGATTGACCGATGAGAGGAGGTATCGATGGCTGACGATCAGATTAGGCTCACGTCTATGACGGCCGCGAGCGGTTGAGCCGCTAAGTTGGCTCCTGGAGCCCTCGCCCAGGTCCTGGGCGACTTGCCAAATGTGCATAACGACAACTTGCTCGTGGGGTTCGATACTTCTGACGATGCGAGCGTCTTCCGCGTAGGGGAGAACCTGGGGCTTGTGCAGTCCATCGACTTCTTCCCGCCGATGGTCGACGACCCGTTTCTGTTTGGCCAGATTGCCGCGGCCAACTCGCTGTCGGACATCTACGCCATGGGCGGGCGGCCGAGCCATGCCATGAACCTACTCTGCATACCCAGTTGTCTGGGCGTTGAGGTTGCCGGGCAGATTTTGGCGGGCGGCGCCGACAAGTGCGTCGAGGCCGGCTGCTCCATCGCGGGCGGCCACACCATCAACGACGACGAGCCCAAGTACGGTCTGTCCGTGAGCGGTTTTGTGCCGCTCGATCGCATGCTCGCCAATAGCGGCGCACGCGTGGGCGATGTTCTGCTGCTGACCAAGGCGATCGGCTCGGGCATCATTACCACGGCCATTAAGGGCGAGCTCATCGAGCAGGACGAGGCCAGCCGGATGTTTGATTCTATGCGCACCCTCAACGAGGCGCCGATTCGCCTGGCCGAAGGACTCGAGCTTCACGGCTGCACCGATGTCACGGGCTTTGGCCTGATCGGGCATGCATGCGAGATGGCCGAGGGCTCGGGCGTGCAGATTGAGCTTGCGTCGGGAGTGGTGCCGCTCTTTGACCAAGTGCTCGACATGGCACGCCTTGGCATTATCCCCGCGGGCTCCTACCGCAACCAGGACTTCTTTGGCCCGCGTGTAGCTGCCGACGAAGACCTGGAGCCGGGCATGCTCGACGCGCTGTACGATCCTCAGACGTCTGGTGGCCTGCTTATCGCGGCACCTGCTGCCGATGTGGATGAGCTTGCGCGCCGTTTGCATGCCGAGGGGCGCGTTGCCGCCGTTGTCGGGCGCGTGTGCGTGCCGGTGCCAGGTGGTCCTGCCGTTCGCGTTGTCCGTTAGCGACACGTTTATTGAGCTCTGTACCGTTCTAAACCGATTTATTCGAAAGGAAAAACTATGTCTACCAAAATTGAAGTCAATGCCATGGGCGATGCCTGCCCGCTGCCCGTCGTCAAGACGCTTAAGGCACTCAAACAGCTTAATGGCGAGGGCGCCGTCGTGACTGCGGTCGATAACGAGACCGCCGTCAAGAACATCTCCAAGATGGCGCAGGAGAAGGGCTGCACGGCCTCGGTCGAGAAGATCTCGGACGCCGAGTGGCACGTGACTGTCGTGACCGCCGGTGCCGTGGCCGTTGCGGACCCCGAGCAGGACGGTGTTGCTTTTTGCGACGCCAGCGCCGGCAAGGGCAAACTCGTCATTTCCGTCTACACCGATTGCATGGGCCGTGGCGACGACGAGTTGGGCCACAAGCTCATGAAGGCGTTTATCTTTGCCGTGACGCAGCAGGAGGAGTTGCCCGCGACTATGCTGTTCTACAACGGCGGCGCCAAGCTCACCGTCGAGGGCTCGCCGGTGCTCGATGACCTGAAGGGCCTGGCCGAGCAGGGTGTCGAGATTCTCACCTGCGGTACCTGCCTGGACCACTACGGCATTAAAGACCAGCTTGCGGTGGGCGAGGTCACCAACATGTACGTGATCGTGGAGAAGATGGAGCAGGCCGTGCGCGTCGTGCGCCCGTAGCGTATTGGTTGGAGTTGCCATGAGGGAGAAGCGCCCGGCGCTTGTCATCACGTTTCCCACCACGGCGGCCGCCATGGGCTGCGAGTCCCTGTGTATCGAGCGCGGCCTTCCCGGGCGAACGATTCCCGTGCCCGGGGAGGTCGCCGCTGGCTGCGGTCTGGCGTGGAAAGCCCTGCCTGCAGATGAGGAGCTGCTACGCGGCGAGCTTGCCGCGGCAGGCGTTCCCACCGAGGGCTTTACCGTGATCGATATGTGGGAGGTCGTGCGGTGATCTACCTGGATAACGCGGCGACGACCATGCACAAGCCGCAGACGGTCATCGGCGCCGTGACGCAGGCGATGTGTTCGCTCGGCAATGCCGGGCGCGGCGCGACGTCTGGTGCGCTCGATGCGGCCCGTACCATCCACGGCTGTCGCGCCAAGCTTGCGCGCCTGCTGGGCTGCCCGCGGGCCGATCATGTTTGTTTTACGCCCAACTCCACCGCGGCGCTCAATACCGTCATTAATGGCGTGGTGCGCCCCGACGATCGTGTGGTCACGACGGTGCTCGAGCATAACTCCGTGCTGCGTCCGCTCAACCGCCTGGCAGCAGAGCAGGGCGTGACTGTTGAACATGCGGACTGTGACGCGAACGGCGTGCTCGACTACGACGAGCTCGAGCAGCTGGTCACGCCGGGCACGCGTGCCGTGGTGGTGACGCACGCCTCCAATGTGACCGGCAATGAGGTCGACATTGCGCGCGTGGCCGCCATGGCCCATGCGGCCGGTGCACTGGTGATCGTCGATGCCTCTCAGTCTGCCGGCACGGCGAAGATTGACATGGATGCCATGGGCCTCGACGTCGTGTGCTTTACCGGCCACAAGGGGCTCATGGGTCCACAGGGCACCGGCGGCTTGGCCGTGGTGGAGGGCGTTGACGTGGCTCCGTGGGCCATGGGCGGCACGGGCGTGCACAGCTTCGATGCACTGCAGCCGCTCGAGTGGCCCACGCGCCTTGAGGCGGGCACGCTCAACGGTCACGGCATCGCGGGACTTTCTGCCGGCCTCGACTTTATCGAGGCACAAGGCGGGGTCGAGGCGATTGCGGCGCGTGAGCGTGCGCTCGCTGATCGCTTCCTTGCCGGTGTGCGCGAGATTCCGGGTATTAAGCTCTACGGCGCCTTTGACCAGCTAACGCGCTCGGCGATCGTGTCGCTCAACGTGGGCGATATCGACTCTGCCGAGATCTCGGACGCGCTCATGCAAGGGTGGGGGATTTCGACGCGCCCCGGCGCCCATTGCGCCCCGCTCATGCACCGTGCGCTGGGGACCGAGCGCCAGGGCGTCGTCCGCTTCTCGTTTGGGTATTTCAACACGGACGAGGAAGTCGACACCGCAATCGACGCTTTGCGCGATTTAGCCTGCTAGAGCGTATATACTTGCGGGACGGGTCTTTTGCCCGTCCCGTTTTTGTTTCGACCCGAAAGGTGGACCCATGGCTTCATCCGCCCCGCGCGGCCTGCGCTCCGACCATGTCGTTACCGTCGGCATTGCGCTGTTCTCGATGCTCTTTGGCGCTGGTAACCTCATCATTCCGCCGTTGCTGGCACTTCAGGCCGGCACAGCCACGCCGCTTGCCATGATCGGCTTTTTGATTGCCGCTATCGGTCTGCCCGTTATGGGCTTTATCGCCGTGGCGCTTGCCGGAACGGCGCGCGAGCTTGCCGGCCGCGTGCATCCTAAGTTTGGCGAATTCTTCGTTGCGGCGGTCTACCTGGCCATCGGTCCGTGCCTGGCCATTCCGCGTACAAGCTCTACAGCGTTCGAAATGCTGGTGCCGCTGCTGCCCGAGGGCGTTTCGCTCGCCGCAGCACGTCTGGTGTTTGCCATCGGGTTCTTCGTCGTCGCGTTTGTGCTCACGCTGCGCCCAGGTGTCATCACGCGCGTGCTCGGCCGCATTACGGGCCCCGCGCTCATTGCGCTCATCGTGCTGGTCGTGGGTGCTGCCGTGATCTCGCCGCTGGGACCGGCTGCCGCGCCTCAGGCTCCCTACGATGCAGGCGCCGCCGTGCAGGGCTTTCTGACTGGCTATCAGACCATGGACCTGCTCGCGTCGCTCGCCTTCGGCATCATCATCGCCGAGACCATCCACGAGTTGGGTGTTACCGATGACAAGCGCGTGGCCTTTGAGATTTCGCGTTCCGGTGTGATCGCCGGCGTGCTTATGGCCATCATCTACTGCGGCTTGGGCCTTGCCGGTATGCAGCTCGGCACCGTGATGCCTGACGCTACCAACGGCGCCGCCATCCTCGCCCGTTCGGCCTCCATGCATTTTGGGCTTGCCGGCACGGTCGTGGTCTTTGCGATCTTCTTCCTCGCCTGCATGAACGTGTGCATTGGCCTTATCAGCTGCTGCTCGCGCTACTTTTGCGAGACGTATGTGGTCGAAGGGGGAGCAGAGGCTTCCGAGGAGGTCATGCGCCGTCCCTTTGCGGTTCTCGCCTTTGTGTTCGCGGCGTTTTCGTGCGTGCTCTCCAACGTGGGCCTCGACGTGATCCTTATGTTCTCGGTGCCCATGCTTAATGCCCTGTATCCCGTTGCCATTGTGCTGGTACTTATGGGCCTGATGCACGGCTTTTGCGACGCGCATCCGCAGGTGTGGGTCTGGGTCGGCAGTGTTGTCGCGGTGCAGAGTGTGATCACCTCGGTCCGCGATGCGTTCTTTGCGGGCGCGTGGCTGCCGTTCGATGCGTTGCCGCTGGCAGATATCGGTGCTGCGTGGGCGCCGGTTGCTGTGGTGGCGTTTGTGATCGGTCTGGTTCATAGCCAGTTTGTCTCACATTCGAGGAGCTAGGGTTTCTGCGCTTGCACAGGCGGGGAGTCTCCCCTATAATTTCCTTCGCTTTGGGACACGCAAGGTTTATGCCTTAGCTGCTCAACACCTTCGGGACGTGGCGCAGTTTGGTAGCGCGCCTGCTTTGGGAGCAGGATGTCGCAGGTTCAAATCCTGTCGTCCCGACCATATCTTGCGGGCGTAGTTCAATGGTAGAACCCCAGCCTTCCAAGCTGATGACGCGGGTTCGATTCCCGTCGCCCGCTCCATAGGATAGTTTTAACGGCTTTGGCTCCATTTGGTGCCAGAGCCGTTTTCATAAGCGTGCCGGGGACCCCACATCCCCTCCTAAGTTGCGGTGAAATACGGACTGTTTTTCGGCTTTTATGGCCTATGTAGTCCGTATTTCACCGCAACTATTTGTAAGGTTGGATTTTGATGCCGTTGGGAGGGTCGTAGCGACCGTCTACCGAGAGTGGAAATATTTTTTGAAGCCTTGACCTGCGACGTCAAGCTTTTGGTCAGCTTTTGGCAAGGCCTGCGGACGGAAGCATGCGATAGCGTAATGGTATTCTCTCCGCCGTGATGGTTATGGGGTTGGCCATGCTCGATAAAGGCAAACATTTTCCGCAGTCATATGCAAGGATGCTATTCTCGGCCCTTGGAATTCATCAAGATGGACAGCTGCTTATAACAATTGATCCTTGGGAAGAACGCCGTGCGCGCGAGCTTATGCAGGAAGAGCTCATGCTTCGTCTTTACAACCACGTGTATGCGGATCCGGTCTATTGGAATAATCTTGGGGTTGAAGATCGCATCTTTCAGCTGACATCCGCTATTGCGGTCGTTGAACCGGATGCTGTGTTTTGCGGATCGACGGCAGCGCTGCTCTATGGCATCGGCTCGGCTTATTCGCTTCTGGATAAAGTGCAAGTGCTGCTGCCACGGTCTACAAGGCGTGATACGTATGAGTTCGTTGAATATAAGCGCTGGCGGGCGGGCGAAGTGTGGCGGCTCGGTCTGTTTACGCTGACGGATCCGTATCGAACGGTTGTTGATATCGTCCGAACGAGCGCCTTTCGCTATGCGCTGGGCTATGTCGATGGCTTGGCCCGTGAGTACGATGTCGAACGTGAAGAGCTGCGAGCATATGCGCAGGCAAATTGCCGAGGGTTGCATGGCATCGCGCGTGCTTTTGACGTTTTTGAGCATATGGACGGCAGGTCAGACAATGGTGGCGAGTCCGAGGCGAGAGCAGCGATGATTCTCGCTGGGGTTGCCGCGCCCGAGCTTCAAGTTGAGATAACGCGACCGGGAAACGCTGGTTATTATCTAGCAGATTATGGCTGGCAGATGCCAGACGGCTCATGGACGCTGGCAGAGCTGCATGGGCTGGGTAAGTTTGAAGACGAAGCTCAAGATGATCTAGAGCAAGCGGCGGCAAAAACCTATCGAGCGGCCCTCATGCGCGACGCGAACCTTCGTGCCATGGGCCACAACGTCATTCACTTCAAACTTTCGGACACCTACGACGTAGAATCGTTCGGTGCCATGATGCGCGGTTACGGCATTCCGACAACAAAACCCTACGCCGACTCCCGATAGCGAAATCGTTCGCAGCCAACCTTCAATAAGTTGCGGTGAAATACGGACTGTTGAGGCCTTTAAAGGCATGAAACAGTCCGTATTTCACCGCAACTTAGGAGGGGATGGGGTTGAGGGGCGGGGCGGTGCCGCTGTTTGTCGATTAGCTGCGGGGGCGGTGGCGGAGCTTGTCGATGGTGGAGTCGGTGCTGCGGCTGCGGGCTTCGGCTGCGGTTTGGCGCTTGTGGCGGTAATCGATCATGCCTTGGATGATGGGCTTGCCAAAGCTCACGACATCATCGTTGTAGATGGCGGTTCGGGCTGCGAGGAGACAATCGGTAAAGTCCATATGGGTCTTGCCAAAGAGTTTGACGGCAAGGGCGACAACGGTGGGCTCGTCGACCATGACGTCATCGAGCAGCCTTTTCATGGCCGCAGCAATCTCAACGCGGGGAACCTTATAGACGTCGCGCAGCGTGACCACGACGCGCGTGATGATTTCGGGGTAGACGCGAGCGGTGCGCGTGGCGATGACCTTGGCGGCGCGCGGCGACAGGACCTCGTCGTCGAGCAGGTAGCGTAGGATGACGGTCTCGTCGATGATGGTGCTACTCATGGATATCTACTTCCTCGGGACCCAAAATCGAATCGTCGCTTTCTGTAGCAAGGTACTCAATCCAGGCATTGCGCTCCTCGGAGCGGCGATTGGGGTCCCCATATGCTTTGAGCGATCCATAGGCGGCGGTGCCGTCCTTTGAGCGCACAGCGACCGGCTGAAAGGGAAGCTTGCGCATCAAAATGCTCTGCGCGACAAAAAGGCGGACAGCCTCGGCGAGTGATGTGCCCATGGCGTCGTAGAGGCGCTCGGCATGCTGTTTGTCCTCTTCGCGAATGCGCACCTGCAGGATGGCTCGTTTTTGCGTCGATGACATCACTGGCCCCCTTAATGAGCGTGCAATATAGTCGGTCAAATGCGGCATGTGCCGATACTTGAGCATCTTATAACGATTACTTTATTTCGCTCAAGTAAATAACCATTAACTTGAATACAAGCGTAGTACATCTAAAATGAGAGCGCGTAAAAATCTCTGAGGCGTACGCGTGTAATACACTCGCCTTTATAGCTCACTGAGAATAATCCCAACCTGCCAAAACCCCTGCAATACACTCGTATTGCAGGGTCTATGCTCAAGTTTGCCGCCTGCAACTGCGTATATTCAACCTGTATACCGTTGGGGAGATTCCATCGATTGCCCGTTTCGCCGCGGGCGTTCGATACGCCGATGCCAGACCACGGGCGATCTGGGACAACGTCGGCAGGGTCTCTCCGGCAAGGGATTCAGGAGGGAGTGAACAACATGGGCAATAAACGAGTCGTAGCCGATTCCTCGCGCTGCATTGGGTGCCAAACCTGTATGGCGGCGTGCATCGAGGCGCACGACATTCCCGGCAACATCGCCGCGCCGCGTCTGCGCGTGACGCGTACGTACGAGATCTCCGCACCGGTGGCTTGCCATCACTGCGAGGATGCCCCGTGCGCGAAGGCTTGCCCCACGGGCGCCTTGTTCTTTGATCCAAAGAACCATCGCATCGGCGTCAACGAGGACAACTGCATCGGCTGCAAGAGCTGCGTCATGGCCTGCCCCTTTGGCGCCGTGAGCGTGGCGACCACGCAGGTTCCGGTCTTGATGGGCGACGTTCGCGTGGGTTCGCAGACTAAGAGCTTCGTGCTCAAGTGCGACCTGTGCGTGGACCGTCCCGGCGGTCCGGCGTGTGCCGAGGCGTGTCCGACCAAGGGCCTCACCCTGGTGGACGAGGAGCGTCTGGCAGAACTGACTGCCGAGCGTGCCCGCGCCACCATCGAAAACGAGGCGTAAGCGTCGGGCGACAGGCCCAATGATTGTCAAATAAGTACCGAGTATTCGGTAGCAGAGAAAGGAAGGAGGGTGTCATGGAGAAGCATAAAGTGATTTGCCCGTACTGCGGCGCCGGTTGCCAGTTTAACCTCCTGGTCCAAAACGGCCAGGTCGTGGGCACCGAACCGCTCAACGGCATCACCAACCAGAGCGAGCTGTGCCTTAAGGGCATGAGCGGCTACGACTTCATCAACGACACCAAGATCTTGACTCCTCGCGTACTGCACCCGATGATCCGCCGCACTAAGGGCGCGGATCTTGAGCGCGTAAGCTGGGACGAGGCACTGGATTTCACCGCATCTAAGATGCAGGCCATAATTGACGAATATGGTCCTAACGCTGTCATGACCACCGGCTCCTCGCGAGGCGGCGGCAATGAGGCGAACTACGTCATGCAGAAGTTTACGCGTGCGTGCATCGGCACCCACAGCGTGGACAACTGCGCCCGTACTTGACACGGCCCTACTGTCCTCGGTCTGATGGACACGGTTGGTTCAGGTTGCATGTCATGCTCCATCCCCGGTATGGAGGATGCGGGCTGCATTTTCCTCTTCGGCTATAACCCTGCCGATTCGCACCCCATCGTCGCAAGGCGTATCGTGCGAGCCAAAGAAAAGGGTTGCAAGATCATCGTCGCCGACCCGCGCCATATCGAAACCGCGCGTATCGCCGATCTCTACCTTCCGATCAAGAACGGTTGCAACGTTGCGTTCCTCAACGCCTTTGCAAACTGCTTGGTCAACGATGGCCTCTACGACAAGGAATTCGTCGCCGAGCACACGAACGGCTTTGACGAGTGGTGGGAGACCATCAAGAACTACACTCCCGAATCCGTACAGGACATCACGGGTGTCGAGCCCGCGCTGATCCACCAAGCTGCCGAGATGTACGCCACGGCGAAGCCTTCTGCCATCATTGGCTGGGGCATGGGCGTATGCCAGCAGAAGCAGAACCTGAAGACGGTGCACACCATCGCCTCCATCGCCTGCGTTGCCGGCCAGATCGGCAAACCCAACTCCGGCCTCGCGCCCGTGCGCGGCCAGAATAACGTCCAGGGCTCCTGCGATATGGGCATGCTGCCCAACCTGTACCCTGGCTACCAGAAAGTCACCGACCCGGCAGTGCGTGCCAAGTTTGCCAAGGCTTGGGGCGTGCCCGAGGAAAAGCTCCCGCTCGAGGAGGGCTACAAGCTCACCGACCTGGGCCACCTGGTCGACGAGGGCAAGGTGCACTGCTTCTACAACTACGGCGAGGACCCGGTGCAGACCGAGCCCGATTCGGCCGGTATGCGCAAGACGCTCTCCGAGCTGGATCTGTTCATCTGCCAGGACATCTTTATGACGCAGACGACCATGCTCGCCGACGTCATCCTGCCTGCCACCTCTTGGGGTGAGCACGAGGGTGTCTTTACTGCATCCGACCGTAGCTTCCAGCACTTTGACGCGGCCGTTCCGCCCAAGGGCGAGTGCCGTCACGACTGGGAGATCTTCGCGGACCTGTCCACGCGCATGGGCTATCCCATGCACTACGACAACACCGAGCAGATCTGGAACGAGTGCATTAGCCTGTGCCCCAACTTTGTGGGTGCGACCTACGAGAAGATGGCTCCCGAGGGCGGTTACGCCCAGTGGCCCGTCAAGAGCACCGATGTGAACGACCACGGCACGGCCGACATGTTCGCTGGTGGCAAGTTCACCACCAAGGACGGCCGCGCCAACCTGATGGCGCACGACTGGGAGGCGCCCTCCGAGCTTCCCGACGATGAGTACCCGCTCATCCTGTGCACCGTCCGCGAGGTCGGCCACTACAGCTGCCGCTCGATGACCGGCAACTGCAAGACGCTGGCGCTGCTCGCCGACGAGCCCGGTTTTGTCCGCATGAATCCCGCGGACGCCCAGGCGCGCGGCATCAAGAACGGCGACATCGTCTCGATTCACAGCCGCCGCGGCCAGGTATACAGCCGCGCCGACGTGAGCGACCGTATCAACAAGGGCACGGTCTATATGACCTACCAGTGGTGGATCGGCAAGTGCAACGAGCTGACCATTCACAAGGTCGACCCGGTCTCGCATACGCCCGAGGACAAGTTCTCCGCCTGCCAGGTCGACGCTATCGCCGACCAGGTTTGGGCCGAGGGCGAGGTCGAGCGTCAGTACACCGAGCTCAAGCAGGCTCTGGTGGACGCCGCCGCTCCCCAGGACGTTGAGCCCGGCGCCGCCAAGTTCGACGACGAGACGCACGTGAACCAAATCGTGTAGTCCCGTTCTCGTTGGCTTTTTGGGCCGGGCGTCCCGTACGTTCGGGAGCCCGGCCCGTTATTTTGAAAGGAAGTGGGGATGAACCGCTTCATCGACATCAACCCGGAGAGGTGCATCGGCTGCGGAACATGCCAGTCCGCCTGTGCCGACGCCCACCGGATGCAGGGTCTTCAGGATACGCCGCGTCTGGCGCTCGTGAAGACCGGCGGTATTTCGGCCGCCCTTGCCTGCCACCATTGCGAGGGTGCCCCTTGCGCCGAGGTCTGCCCGGTGAATGCCATCGAGCACGATGGCGATCGCATCCACGTCAAGGAGCAGGAGTGTATCGGGTGCAGGCTGTGCGCCATCGCGTGCCCCTTCGGAGCCATCCATCCCGATGGCACGTCTATCGCCGGTGTCGCAGGCATGTGCGACCCGACGCCTTCGTATCCTAAGTCCCTGAGCAGCCTGCTTACGTGGGCTCCTGGTCAGTACACCTGCGCTGTCAAGTGCGACCTGTGCGCCTTCGATCCGGACGGCCCGCATTGTGTGGCGGCGTGCCCCACCAAGGCGCTGACCGTCATGGGCGGCGCGGCCGATCGCGAGCTTGACGAAGCCAAGCGCCTGCGCTCGATCGAAAACGGTCCGGTCGTCGACGTTACCGCTGTGGCCCAGGGCCTGTCCGAGAAAGCAGAAGGGAGCGTAAACAATGGATAGCATGACGCTGTTTATCGCATCGCTTGCCGTCTCGTGCATCGGTGCGCTCGCCTCGGTTCTGCTGATCAAGGCCGATAACGCCGCCAAGACCGCCGGCTGCCTAATCGGCGCCGTCGCCGCGGTGCTTTCGTTTGTGGCCGGTATTCAGGCCGTGCTGGGCGATGTCACGTCGGTCGACACCATCGTGTTCTTCCCGTTTGCCCATTTCCAGCTGCTGCTCAATCAGCTGTCCGGCCTGTTCGTGGCGCTCATCTCGGTGCTCGCGTTTGCCGGTTCGATCTACGGTCTCAACTACTTTGATGAGTACCCGGGCAAAAAGGGCCGCGCCGGCTTCTTCTTTAACACCTTCGTGGCGTCCATGATGCTCGTCATCACCGCCGACAACGTGTTTTGGTTCCTGGTCGCCTTTGAGCTCATGTCGCTGACCTCGTACTTCCTGGTCGTAATCGAGGAGAACGAGAACTCCATCCATGGCGGTTGGCTCTACTTTGTGATCGCGCACGTGGGCTTTGTGCTCATCATGGCGAGCTTCCTCACCATGACCAACTTCGCCGGCGGCTCGTTTGCCTTTGCGGATTTCCGTGCCACGCAGTTTAGCCCCGCGGTCGCATCCGTGTGCTTCGTGCTCGCCTTCTTTGGCTTTGGCGCCAAGGCCGGTATCATCCCGCTGCACGGCTGGCTGCCCAAGGCACATCCCGAGGCGCCGTCCAACGTGTCGGCCCTCATGTCCGGCGGCATGATCAAGATCGGTATCTTCGGTATCCTCAAGGTTGGTCTCGAACTGCTTTCTGCTTCGGGCGTTCAGGTCTGGTGGGGCCTTATGGTCATGGTCTTCGGCGCGATCTCGTCGGTCCTCGGCGTGGCCTTCGCCCTGCAGGAGCATGACATCAAGCGCCTGCTGGCCTATCACTCCGTCGAGAACATCGGCATCATTCTGCTCGGCGTCGGCGCCTCCATGGCCGCCATGGCGCTCAACTCTGTCGGCATCGCCGTCCTGGCCCTGATGGCCGCCCTCTACCACACGTTTAACCACGCGATGTTTAAGGGCGAGCTGTTCTTGGGCGCCGGTGCGCTGCTGTACTCCACGGGTACGCGCAATATGGAGAAGATGGGCGGCCTGTTCCGTCGTATGCCGGCAACGGCCATCTGTTTCCTCGTTGGCGCGCTTGCCATCTCGGCCATCCCGCCCTTCAACGGCTTTGTGTCCGAGTGGTTTACCTACCAGTCGCTGTTTAATGCCGCCATGCAGGGCGACAAGGCCGTCATGATCGTGGCCGTGTTCGCTGCCGTCGCGCTCGCCATTACCGGCGCGCTGGCTGTTACGTGCTTCGTCAAGGCCTATGGCGTCTCCTTTGCCTCCGCGCCCCGCTCCGAGGCCGCGGCTAATGCCAAGGAGGTTCCCGCCCCCATGGTGTTTGCGCAGGGCCTGCTCGCGGCCATCTGCGTCGTGCTGGGCATTGGCGCTCCCGTGATCGCGCCCGTGCTGGTCGATGTCGCCGCATCCGTGCTGCATCCGTACGGTGGCGTGTTTGCCGCCGAGGGCATGGAGCTCATGAACCAGTACTCCGGCGCTGCCACCTCCACGCCCGCGATCGCCATTGCGCTCGTGGTGCTTGTCGGCCTTGCCTGCGGCTATCGCAAGCTCAAGACCGTCGGCAAGGTGCAGAAGTCTCAGCCGTGGGCATGCGGCTATGCTCCCAACGAGCATATGCCCGTCGTGGCCACGACCTTTGCCTCCGAGGTGTCCTGGTTTATGCAACCGCTCTACACGCTGCGTGACCGCTGCACGGCCGTCTGCTGGTCCATCGCGCACTTCTTCCAGAAGCTCACCGGTGTGGCCGAGGCTGTGGAGCCCGTACCCGACAAGGTTCTCGTCGATGCCCCGCATAAGGGTGTCGAGAAGCTCGCCGACCTCGCGACTAAGCTCGAGGGCGGCAACTACAGCATCTATATCTGCTACATCGTCGCGGCACTCGTGGTGTTCCTCGTGCTCGCCGTGCAAATGGGTTAAGGAGGGGAGAGCATGAACAACATCGTACTTGCCGTTCTGCAGGGCGTGGTCGTTATGGCCGTCGCGCCGTTCTTCTCCGGTCTCGGCCGCGTGATCCGCGCCAAGATGCACAACCGTCGCGGCCCCAGCATCATGCAGGACTACCGCGACCTGGCCAAGCTCTTTGCGCGCCCCGAGTCCCAGAGCGAGGACGCGAGCTTTGCGCTGCGCTTTATGCCGCCGCTGTTCTTCGCCGTCGCCTTTATGCTCGCGATGGGCCTGCCGCTCTTTACGGCGCAAAGCCCCATCCCGGTCTTTGGTGACGCCATCACCATCATGTACAGCCTGGCGCTCGCCCGCTTCTTCTTCGCCCTCTGCGGTGTGGATTCGTCCAACGCCTACGCCGGTATCGGCGGCGTCCGCGAGCTGCTCATGAGCGTGCTCATCGAGCCGTCCATGCTGCTGGCGCTGATTGCTGCCGCCCTGGTGTGTGGCTCCACCGACATCGCCACTATGGGTCAGCACATCATGACGGGCGCCATCGACGCGCCGGTCGCCGTGATCCTCGCCGGCATCGCCTTTGCGATCGCCTGCTACATGGAACTCGGCAAGCTGCCGTTTGACCAGGCCGAGGCCGAGCAGGAGCTTCAGGAAGGTCCGCTCGCCGAGCTTTCCGGCCCGTCGCTTGCCATGGCCAAGCTCGCCATGTCCATGAAGCAGGTCCTGGTCGTCGCCTGGTTCTGCGCGATCTTCGTCCCCTGGGGCGAGCCCGCGACCATGGGCGCTGCCGCCGTTCTGGGCGCCGTCATCTTCCTGGTGAAGTGCCTGATCGACTTTGTCGTGTGCGGCGTGATCGAGAACTCCTGCTCGCGCTCGCGTTTTAAGGTGCTTGGCAATCAGACCTGGGCTGTCGTGGGCATCGCCGTTCTGGCGTTTGTCTTCGTGGTCGTCGGCGTGTAGGAGAAGGGAGAAACAATGTCATTTGCAGTCAGTCTGTCCCTTCTCGGCTTGGTCGCTATCGCGGCCCCGATGGTGGCCTCGGTGCTCGTCGCCCTGTTCCCCCGTCCGTACGCCAAGTGGTTCAGCGTTTTGGGTGCCGCCGTCTCGACGGCCTGCACCATTGCCCTCGCCGCGAATTTCGCTGGCGCCGGCATGCCCGACACGCAGGTCCCCCTGATCTCGTTTGGGCAGACCCTCGTCATGGGATTCACCTTCGATCGCATGAGCACGCTGCTCGCGCCTGCCTTTGTTGGCATCGGCCTGCTTGTCGTGATCTATTCGATTCCCTATATGAGCGAGAATAACCGTGAGCATCCCGATGCGCCGCGTCGTCGCTTCTACGCGTACCTCGCGACCTTCATCGGCGCCATGGCCGGCCTTGTGTACAGCTCGACCCTTTTGGGCCAGCTCGTGTTCTTTGAGATCACGGGTGCGTGCTCTTGGGGCCTCATTAGCTACTACATGACGCCTACGGCCAAGAAGGCCGGCATGAAGGCCCTGATCATTACGCATATCGGTGCGCTCGGCCTGTATCTGGGCGCCGCCATCGTGTTTGCCTACACCGGCACCTTCGCCATTACCGCGATTGCCGGCCTCGACGCCAAGCTCAAGGCTATCGTCCTTTTGCTCGTGCTGTTTGCGGCCTGGGCCAAGTCCGCACAGGTTCCCATGTACATGTGGCTGCCTTCGGCCATGGAGGCGCCGACGCCTGTTTCGGCCTACCTGCATGGTGCCTCGATGGTTAAGGTCGGCGTGTGCGTGTTCGCGCGTGCACTCGTCTCTGCCGGTGAGATTCCCGAGATCGTGGGCTGGGTCGCCATTATCGACGCCATGGTCACCATGCTCTTTGGCTTCCTTATGTACCTGCCGCAAAAGGACATGAAGCGCCTGCTGGCCTTCTCCACGATCGCCCAGCTCTCCTACGTGTTCTTTGGTCTGGGCCTTTCGGTCTTTGGCAGCCAGCTGGCCTTTGATGGCGCCGTGTGCCACATCTTTAACCACGCTTTCGCCAAGACGCTGTTCTTCCTGATCGCCGGTTCGTTCTCCTTTACGCTCGGCACGCGTATGCTGCCCAAGCTTCGCGGCATCGTAAAGAAGTACCCGATCTCGGGCGTGGGCTTTGGTGTCGCGGCACTCGCCATTGCCGGCGTGCCGCCCATGAACACGTTCTTCTCGAAGTTCCAGATCATCGCCGGCGGCTTCTCTGTGGGTGCCGGCAACGTTGCGATCCTGGTGCTCGTGTGCATCATGGTCGCCGAGACCGTTGCCACCTTTGCCTGGTTCCTTAAGTGGATGGGCTATTGCCTGCCCGGCGAGCCGAGCGAAGAGGTCGCTGCGGGTGCCCCGCTTCCCCGCGCGATGGCGTTCGTGTTCATCGTGCTCATCATCATGGTCATCGTCAGCGGCCCGCTTTCGGCCAGCTGGATCGGTTAGGAGGTAGAACGACATGGGTTATTCGATCGTCAACATCCTTGGCGGCCTTCTGATCGTCACGTCCACTATGGTGGTTGTATCCAAGAACATCAAACATTCCATCCACTGGTATGCGGTGCAGTCGCTGGTGCTCGTGGGACTGCTCGCCACGCTCGGTGTCACCACCGGTGCGCAGGAGCTGCTTATGTGGGCTGGATCTGCCTTTATCACTAAGGTCGTCCTGGTCCCTTACATCCTCAACCGCGCATATAAGAAGATGGGCGAGCCGAGCGATGCATCGCTCAAGGCCGGCCTTAAGCCCGCGTGGGCCATTTGCATCATCGCCGTCGAGGTCGCGATCTGCTTTGCCGTCGTGACGCAGATCAGCCTGCCCACGGCCGAGGTCGCAATGCCTGCGCTCGCCATTAGCTTCGCTCACTTCTTTGTGGGGCTTACCTGTATCATCTCGCAGCGCAACATCATGAAGCAGATCTTTGGATACTGCCTTATGGAAAACGGCAGCCACGTGACGCTCGCGCTTTTGGCCCCCACCGCTCCCGAGATCATCGAGATCGGTATCGCCACCGACGCCATCTTTGCCGTCATCATCATGTCCATCGTCGTGCGTCGCATTTGGGACGACTCCCACTCGCTCGATGCGCGCGACCTGTCCGAGCTGAGGGGGTAGTCCATGGAAACGTTGATTCTCGCCCTGCTCGCGACTCCTTTGGTGTTCTCGCTGGTCATGGCATTTTTGCCCAAGAACACGTCCTATAACGTGTTTGCCGGTCTCAACCTGGTCTCCGTCGCAGCCGTCCTGGTGCTGTCGATTATGACGGCCGGTGACGTCCTTATGAGCGGCAACACCGCGAGCGCTTTTGGCCTGTGGTTCCACCTCGATTCGCTGGGCGCCATCTTTGTGCTGCTCATCGGCTTTATCGGTTTTCTTACGGGGCTGTTCTCGCTGCCCTATGTAAAGGCCGATATCGAGGAGGGCTCCATGCCCGCCGAGCGCGCCAAGCAGTATTTTGCGCTGTTTAGCCTGTTCGTGTTCACCATGCTGCTCGCGTGCCTGTCCAACAACATGATCCTCACGTGGGCCGCCGTGGAGGCAACCACGCTTTCCACCGTGTTCCTCGTGGGTATCTACAAGAACAAGACGGCCCTCGAGGCTTCTTGGAAGTATGCGATGGTCTGCACCGCCGGTGTGGCCTTCGGCCTGTTCGGCACGCTGCTGATCTACGCCAACGCCGCCGACGTGATACCCAACGCCCACGCGGCAGCGTTCCTGTCGTGCGTGCTGCCGTATGCCGACCAGTTCGACCCGACGCTCATGCGCCTTGCCTTTGCGTTTATCGTGATCGGCTTTGGCACCAAGGCCGGCCTGTTCCCCATGCACACTTGGCTGCCCGATGCCCACTCCCAGGCCCCGAGCCCTGTCTCGGCCCTGCTCTCGGGCGTGCTGCTTAAGTGCGCCATGCTTGTGATCATGCGCCTCTACGGCTTTACTATCCAGGCCGTGGGCGCCGAGTATCCGCAGCTTTTGCTGCTGATCGTCGGCACGCTGTCCATTTTGGTGGCGGCACTTTCGATGTTTCGCCAGGACGACCTCAAGCGCCGCTTTGCGTACTCGTCTGTGGAGAACGTGGGCGTTATCGCCCTGTGCCTGGGTATCGGTGGCCCGCTGGGTATCGCCGCAGCCCTGCTGCACTGCGTGTTCCACGGTTTTACCAAGACGCTTGCCTTCTGCGTGTCCGGCAACATCCAGCACGCCTTTGGTACGCGTAGCCTGGCTAAGATCCAGGGTGTCGTCGAGGTTGCCCCCGCAACCGCCGCGCTCGCCATCTTGGCACTGCTCGGTCTTGGTGCCTTCCCGCCCTTTGGCATGTTTATCTCCGAGTTCCTGACTTTTGTCGCCGGTGTCACCGCCGGTCCCATGTGGCTGGTCGTCGTGGTCGCCCTCGGTCTTACCGTGGCCATCTCCGCGCTCACCCGCATCGCACTCAAGTCGGTGTTCGGCCATGCGCCCCAGGGCATGGGCAAGCATGAGGCTCCGGCGCTCATGCTTATTCCCGAAATCATCCTGGCTGTCATGATCTTGTGGTTTGGCATCGCCACCCCGCTGCCTCTCGTGCACGGTGTGGAGACCGCGACCGGCATCGTGCTCGAGCAGAGCACCGAGGAGCTTCACGCGACGCCGATGTACCGCGCTGTGTTCGGTACCGAGACCGCTCAGAGCGAGGTGGAGTAACGAATGATTGAAACTGAGAACAAGGTGTATGCCCGTCGCTGCGAGAGCCATGTCGAGGCCCTGCGCCGCGCTGTTCCGGGCTGCATCGAGAAGGTCGAGTGGCAGTGCGAGGACCAGCTGACGATCACCGTCAAGCAGGACAAGCTGCCCGAGGCCGTCCACTACCTGTACTACGAGCGCTACGGCTGGATTCCCGTGATCATCGGCAACGATGAGCGCAGCCTGTGCGGCCGTTACGCCGTGTACTATGTCATCTCCATGGAGGGGGAGGATCCCGGTTGGGTGACCGTGCGCACCGAGGTCGATCCCGCCAAGATGACGTTCCCGTCCGTGACACCGTTCGTCCCCGCCTGTGTGTGGGGCGAGCGCGAGCTTCGCGACATGTTCGGCCTGATCCCCGAGGGCCTGCCCGATCGTCGCCGCCTGGTGCTGCCCGACGATTGGCCCAGCGGCCTGTACCCGCTGCGCAAGGACTCCATGGACTACCGCTTCCGTCCCGCTCCCGCGAGCGACATGGAAAACTACGAGTTCTTGGCCGATACCAAGGGCAAGGAGACCACACTCGTCCCCATGGGCCCGTTGCACATTACCTCCGACGAGCCTGGCCACTTCCGTCTGTTTGTCGAGGGCGAGACGATCGTCGACGCCGACTACCGTCTGTTCTACGTGCACCGCGGCATGGAGAAGGTCGCCGAGACGCGCCTGAACTATGACGCCGTGACGTTCCTCGCCGACCGCATCTGCGGCATCTGCGGCTGCGCCCACTCGGTGGCCTATGCCGAGGCCGTCGAGCGCGCCCAGGGCATCCATGTCCCGCCGCGCGCCCAGTACATCCGCGCCATCATGCTCGAGGTCGAGCGTCTGCACTCGCATCTGCTCAACATTGGCCTGGCGTCGCACTACACGGGCTTCGACTCCGGCTTCCAGCAGTTCTTCCGCGTCCGCGAGAAGTCCATGGATCTGGCCGAGAAGCTCTCCGGTCACCGCAAGACCTACGGCCTCAACGTGATCGGCGGCGTGCGTCGCGACATTTTGGCCGAGCAGAAGCTTTCCACGCTCACGACCATCCACCAGCTGCGCTCCGAGGTTCAGGAACTCGTCGACGTCTTGCTCTCGACGCCCAACTTTATTGAGCGTACGAGTGGCATCGGCATCTTGGATCGCAAGATCGCACGCGACTTCTCGCCGGTCGGCCCGCTCATGCGTGGCTCGGGCTATGCCCGCGACGTGCGCTTTGACCATCCCTTCGACGGCTACGCCGATCCGGACGTCCAAAAGATGCACGCCGCCACGGCCGACACCTGCGATGCCTTCGGCCGTACCGCCGTTCGCATCCAGGAGGTCTATGATTCGATCGACATGATCGAGACCATGCTCGAGAACTGCCCGTCGGGCCCCATCCTCACCACGGATTGGGAGTACACCCCGCATAAGTACGCCATCGGCGCCACCGAGGCGCCGCGCGGCGAGGACGTGCACTGGGCCATGCTCGGCAACAACCAGAAGTGCTACCGCTGGCGCGCCAAGGCCGCCACGTACAGCAACTGGCCGGTCCTGCGCTACATGTTCCGCGGCAACACCGTGGGTGACGCTGCGTTGATCGTCGGCTCGCTCGACCCGTGCTACTCCTGCACCGACCGCGTGACGGTGACCGATGTCGCCGCCAAGCGCGACCACGTGCTCGACAAGGAGCAGTTCGAGAACGTCTGGCGCGACAAGTCGCCGCTTGCGGGCGAGGGCACCATGGCCGCTCCGCTCGATGAGGAGGCGCTCTAATATGCTGAAGCTTTGGAAGGTTAACGCCAAGGCCGGCGACGCGACGGTCAAGTACCCGTTTGCGCCGTTCCCCACCAACAAGGACATGCGCGGCAAGCCCGAGCACAATGCCGAGCTCTGCATCGCCTGCGGTGCCTGCGGCGTGGCGTGTCCGGCCGATGCCATTCGCATGGACACCGACCTTGCGGCCGATACCATTACCTGGTCGATCGACTACGGTCGCTGCATCTTTTGCGGCCGCTGTGAGGAAGCCTGCCCCATGGAGGCCATCAAGCTCAC
Organism: Collinsella aerofaciens; assembly: GCF_015548375.1. Taxonomy (GTDB): domain Bacteria; phylum Actinomycetota; class Coriobacteriia; order Coriobacteriales; family Coriobacteriaceae; genus Collinsella; species Collinsella aerofaciens_AB. The sequence continues at coordinate 24,725 of NZ_JADMWW010000001.1, read as the reverse complement.
CGAGGAGTTTGAGCTGGCCGTCATGAGCAAGGACGACCTCACCAGCAAGAGCGTCTATACGCTCGAGCACTGCTCGCGTTGCGGCAAGACGTTTGCCCCGCACAAGGAGATCGACTACGCCAAGCGCCTGCTGCAAAAGGCTGGCGGCATGGAGGCCGAGCAGGCCGCCCGTACCGTCGGTATGTGCCAGGAGTGCAAGCGCGAGCTCGACGCCCTGCGCGCCGCCTCGGCCGTAAAGACCGGCAACGCGCGCGGCATGGCTGCCAACGAGACGCTTGCGTCCGGTGAGCCCCAAGGCCCCGGCATGAAGTATCTGGGCGGCCACGGCGTGAACCCGGAGTATGTCGACCGCGAGCTCAACCCCGATGCGCCCGAGATCCCCGCCGGCCCGGCGCCGGTCGAGGGCATCATCATGGATTTTGAAACGAAGGAGGAGTAACCATGGCCGAACCCACGCTTTTGCCCGAGCGGCTCCAGTACCGCCCGACCAAGATCGAGCTCGACGAGAGCATCGAGAAGGCCAAGGCGACCCTTCTTAAGAAGATCAAGCGCTCGGTGTACGTCTACCGTGTTGACTGCGGCGGCTGCAACGGCTGCGAGATCGAGATCTTCGGTTCCATCACGCCCGTCTTTGACGTCGAGCGCTTTGGCATCAAGGTCGTGCCCTCGCCCCGTCACGCCGATGTGCTGCTGTACACCGGCGCCGTGACGCGTGCCATGCGCATGCCGGCCCTGCGCGCCTTTGAGGCCGCACCCGATCCCAAGATCGTGGTGTCCTATGGCGCATGCGGCTGCACCGGTGGCATCTTCTACGACAACTACTGCGTCTGGGGCGGTACGGATAAGATTCTGCCGGTCGACGTCTACATCCCCGGCTGCCCGCCCAGCCCCGCGCAGACCGTCTACGGCTTTGCCATGGCGCTCGGTCTGCTGGACCAAAAGCTCCATGCCGAGACCACGGTGGAGGCCGCCGGCGAGCAGGCCGATATCCTGCACCCCGGCGTGCCTTACAAGCTTCGCGTTGCCATCGAGCGCGAGGCTCGCGCCATGAGCGGTTACCGTTACGGCCGCGACCTGGCCAACGAGTTTATGGATACGCTCGAGGGCGCACCCAAGGGCGATATCCGCGGTGCCATGGCGCTGCTCATCGACAAGCAGGACGATCCTCGCCGCGTTGAGGTCTACTCGGCGCTGCAGGATCTGGTGCTGGCCGGAGGTCGCTAGATGGAGCTCACGGACCGCTCTGGTTACTTTGCGGGCCCCGGCATGCTTGGCGGCTCTTTTGGCGATGCCTCGCGCGCAAGCGACGAGGCCGCCGAGGGCGTCGCCGACCCTTGCCTGGGCCATGCGCCCGACCAGGTGGTCTTCTACGAGCTCACGCGTAAGTTTGTGGAGACCGAGGAAGACGTTCCCCAGGAGGCCTGCGACGTGCTGTACTACACGCTCGCCGTGGGCCACCACACCGGCGTGCTCGACTGCTTTGAGCCGCGCCTGTCGGTGCCGGTTGATGTGTTCTATTCGCTCGTCGACGCGCTGCCGGAGGGGGAGGCCAAGACCAAGTTTGAGGCCATTCGCTCCTTTGGCGAGTGCCAGCTCGACAAGGCGGCGGTGCCGTCGCTGCTCGAGGCTTGCGATGCGTTGCTCGACGAGCGCGGTTTTCGCGGGTCGGCCAAGGCCGGCATCTCGGTGTTCGACGACGACTTTGCTCTGCATGCCCAGCAGGTCGCGTTTCTGATGAAGTTTCGCGATCTGGTTGAGCGCGTGCGCGATGTGTCGGGCGTGTATCTGACGGGGAGGTTGCAGTAATGGGTCGCGTTGTGGATGGCCGTGTGAACGGCGCCCCGTTTGCGGGTATCGTGCTCACGGCGGGATGCGTGCTGCGCGCCGACGATGCCGCCGGCCCCGTGCTCTCCAAAAAGATGGAGGACGCGCCCATCGCCGGTTGGTACACCATCGACGGAGGCCAAACGCCCGAGGATGACATCATCGAGGTCAAGCGTGAGCGTCCGCCGCGTTTGGTTTTGGTTGATGCCGCAGACATGGCGCTGCCCGTCGGGTCCATTCGTTTGCTCGACAAGCGCGATGTGGCCCGCAAGTCGATGTTCACCACGCATTCGCTTCCTTTGTCGATTCTGATCGAGGAAATCGAGCAATCGTGTGATGATATCGTCTTCGTTGGGATTCAGCCGGGCGACACGGAGTTCTACAACCCCATGTCCCCGGAAGTCTTTGACGCCGTCGACGCCGTGTACGACGCCGTGGTCGCCAACGACTTTTCCCACTTTGTCCGCTTGGGGCAGGAGCTATAGCGGCGCTTGTCCCTGCTGATTAGGAAAGAAGTGATTGACATGGCAGATTCCAAGGTGGAGTACCCCGCTCCCGATTGCCTGGCGCCCGCCGCGATCGAGGCCAAGACCGAGGCCGCCGGCGTGACCAAGGCCAACCTGCCGGTCGCAAAGGCCTTTCTGTTGGCAATGTTCGCCGGCGCGTTCATTGCCTTCGGCGGCCTGTTCTTTACGGTGTTTTTGAGCGATAGCACGCTGGGCTGGGGCGCTCAGCGCGTCGTGGGCGGCCTGTGCTTTTGCCTGGGCCTGGTGCTGGTGCTGGTGTGTGGCGCCGAGCTGTTCACCGGCAATTCGCTTATGGTCTGCGCGCTCAAGAGCAAAAAGATCACCTTGGCCCAGATGCTCAAGGCTTGGGTCGTCGTGTGGGTCGGTAACTTTGTCGGTGCCCTGTTCATTGTCTTTTTGGTGTACATGGCCGGCATTTACAAGCTCAACGGCGAGGCGGTCGCCAATTCCATGGTGAGCGTCGCCGCCGGCAAGGTGACGATCGACTGGGTGACGATCTTCTTCCGCGGCATCCTGTGCAACATCTTTGTGTGCCTGGCCGTGTGGATCGGCACCGCCGGCAAGACCGTGGTCGATAAGGTTGTGGGCATTTTGCTGCCGATCGCCGCCTTTGTGGCCTGCGGTTTTGAGCACTGCGTCGCCAACATGTACTTTTTGCCCATGGGCGCCGTGATGCATGCATGCGGCTACGGTGCCAAGGTCGCCGGCGCCGATGCGCTCAACGTTGCGGGCATTGCGTTTAACCTGTCCGCCGCCACGCTGGGCAACATCGTGGGCGGCGCGGTTCTGATCGCGCTCGGCTACTGGTTTATCTACGCCAAGAAGTCCGAGGCGTAAGGTACCGTCTGTTTGACGTTGGGCCTCCCGCGGGGCGTTGCCGTGCGGGAGGCTTTTTGGGTCTGGGGCTCGTTGCTGGGCTTTTGGCCTGTTGTGTTTGGCTGATGAAAGGGGTAATCGAGATGGCATCTGCTGTGAAGCGTGACGGTCGCGCCGTGGTGACCACATGCGGGGGATGCTATGCCGATTGCGCCTTTGCGGCACGCGTTGAGGACGGTCGCGTGGTGGCCGAGCTGCCGGTGCCGGGGCATCCGTGCGCGGCGCGTGCCCTGTGCGCCCGCGGACGGCATCGCCTGGCAATGCCGTTTGACGAGCGCGACCGGATTTTGCATCCTATGCGCCGACGAGCTGATGGCTCGGGGTTCGATGTGATTTCGTGGAACGAGGCGTTCGCGCAGATCGCTGCGCGCCTTGGGGGGATTGTTGACGGGCATGGTCCGCGCGCGCTGGGCATGACGCTCGGCGTGCCCTCGTTCGACCGCTACTGGGCGTGTCGTTTTATGCATGCGCTGGGCTCGCCCAACGTATACGGTGCAGACGGTGCCTGCGAAGTAAGCCGTCTTACCGGTTGGGAGCACAGCCTGGGCTATAGTCCCGCCTCCGACCTCGCGCACACCGATTGCATCATGTATCTGGGGCGTTCCATTGTCGATTCATCGACGATGGGGGCCGTTGATGCGCTCAACGATGCCCGTCGCCGTGGGACGAAGATTATCGTGGTTGACCCTCGGCGCAGCGGTTCGGCTGCTATTGCCGACCGCTGGCTGCGCGTGCGTCCCGGATGCGATTTGGCCTTGCTGCTGGGCATTGCGCATGTCTTGATTGCCGAGGACCTGTATGACCATGAGTTCGTGACCCGCTATACCACGGGTTTTGACGAGCTGGTGCAGGCGGCCAGTGCTTGGACGCCCGAGTGGGCCGAGTCGATGTGCGACGTGCCGGCCGCAGAGATTGTCGCCACGGCGCGCGATCTCGCTGCCGCCGCGCCTGCCGCTGTGGTGGATGCGGGTTTTCATGGTGGCATCGGTATCGCGTATGCCAATAGCACCCAGACCGCGCGCGCTATCTGCTTGGTCGATGTGCTGCTGGGCTGCATCGGACACGCGGGCGGCGCCCTCAATCCGCCCACGCCGCTTGTGTTGGGCGACCTCGATCCCGCACGCTTTGCGACGCCGCCGGTGCCTCGCGGACCCAAGCTGGGGTCCGAGCGCTATCCACTGGTCGATCCGGTGCGCGGCCTGTGCACGACCATCGGCCAGTCGATTCTTGCCGGCGATTTGCGTGGGCTCATCGTCTATGCCAGTAACCCCGGTGCGGGCTATGGCAATGCACAGGCTTGGTTGAGTATTTTGCAGCAGCTCGACTTGCTCGTGACGATTGATATTCGCTGGTCCGAGACGGCGCGTGCTTCTGATTTCGTGCTGCCCGACGTGACGCATCTGGAGGCCGACCGCGGTGTGGGAACGGTCGTGGGCCGCAACGACGCGCGCGTGTTCTACCGCAACGCCGTGCTGCCCGTGTTGCATGGCGACACGCGTCCCGGTCGGGAGATCTTTGCCGGGTTGGCTGCGGCCTGCGGCGTGGGCGAGTACTTCCAGTTTACGTCTGACGATCTGGCGGCTGCCCAGGTGGCTCCGTTTGGGATCGACCTCACTGCGCTCAAGGAGCGCGGTTGGGCTGACACGGGCGTGCAACTGCCGCCGCGTACGGGCGAGCCTGTGATTCCGCTCGACGGCGGCAAGATTGCGCTGGTAAGCGATGTATGGGAGCGCGCCGGCCTGGGTCGTGTGCCCGGCTGGATTGCCCCGATGGTGGAGCCAGGGCCGGGGATGTTTCGCCTCATTAGCGGCAACCGACCCTTTGAGTCGCACACTTCGCGCAGACTTGCTGCGGCGGGTGCCGCCGAGGCGGGCTCGGATCTGGATGCCGTGCAGATGAATGCCGATGCTGCTGCGCACATGGGCATCGCCGACGGCGAGGTCGTCGAACTCGTGAGCGATATGGGCCGCGATCGCGTGCGCGTGGAGACGACGCCGTATCTGCATCCGGCGTGCATCTTCACCTCGGCCGCTCCCGGCGGGCGTTCGTTTGGCGCCGATGTCGGTGGCGCTCAAGCCTTGGGCGTGGGTCCGCTCGACCATACGCCGTTGCGTTGGGACCCGTTGACGGGCGCTGCGCTCACCCAGGAAAACGCCGTTCGCGTGGAAAAGATCGCGGCACGCGAGGATAATAGCGATTGATTGACTCAGCCGATCGAATTGGCTGATAGTTTGACGTTCGAACGATTGATTCACCTTTGGTTTTGAAAGGTCGCACATGAGCGATAGCCAGAACATGTCCGATGAGGTACGCGCCCGCCTTCGCGCTATTCCTTCCGTCAACGAGCTGCTCGCAGAGTGGCCGGTTGTGAAGGCGGCGGGGGAGACCTGCGACGCGGTGGTGCATGCCGCCGTCACGGCCGAGCTCGACGAGGAGCGCGCCGCGATTCGTGCCGGTGCCGCCCCGCGTTCCAAGCGCGACCTGGCCTCGGCCATCGAGTGGCGTGCGCATCGATCCGCACTGCCGAGCCTGCGCCCTGCCGTCAACGCCACGGGTGTGGTCATCCATACCAACTTGGGTCGCGCCCCGCTCGCGGAGTCGGCGGCAAAGGCCGTGGCCGAGGTCGCGCGTGGCTACAGCACGCTCGAGTACAGCGTGGACACCTGCTCGCGCGGGTCGCGCAAGGAGCACGCCGCGCAGCTCATCCGCTCGCTTACCGGTGCCGAGGACGCGCTGGTCGTTAACAACAACGCCGCCGCTGTGCTGCTGGTGCTGGCGACCCATGCCGCAGGCAAGGAGGTCATCGTCAGCCGCGGCGAGCTTGTCGAGATCGGCGGCAGCTTCCGCATCCCCGATGTCATGGCGGCTTCGGGCGCCAAACTCGTCGAGGTCGGCGCCACCAACCGCACGCACCTGGCTGATTATGAGCAAGCCATCACGCCCGATACGGCGATGATCCTCAAGGTCCATCCTTCCAACTATCGCATCGAGGGCTTTCACGAGGAAGTGGGCTCTCGGGAGCTTGCCGCCCTGGCCCACAAGCATGGTCTGCTGTTCTACGAGGACCAGGGTTCGGGCGCGCTGTTGCCCGACGACATCTTGGTGCGCGGCGGCGAAGAAACCACGCCGGCTTCGGTTTCGGCAGGGCTCGATCTGGTGTCGTGCTCGGGCGATAAGCTTCTCGGTGCCGCACAGGCGGGCATTATCATGGGCCGTCGCGATCTGGTCCAGGCCTGCGGGTCGCATCCGCTTATGCGTGCCCTACGCCCGGGCAAGCTCGCACTGGCGGCGCTCGAGGCTACACTGCGCATCTACATGGATGGGGCGGATGTGGCCCATCGCGAGGTGCCGGTGCTAAACATGCTCACGCTTCCGCAGGCTCATCTGGAGCGCCGCGCACGCAAACTGCGCGAGCTGATGGTGGCGGGCCTCGATAAGGTGGGTTGCCCGCGCGCCGTGCAGGTGGAAATCGTCGAGGAGTCGTCGACTCCCGGCGGCGGTTCGCTGCCTACCGTCGAGCTGCCTACCATGTGCGTTGCCGTGCGCCTCGTCGATGAGCGTCTTTCCGTTGACGCACTCAAGCGCTCGCTCGTCCAAGATTTCGACACGCCGGTCGTCACACGCGCCTCGCACGATCGCGTCCTGTTTGACATGCGTACACTCGTGGGCGACCGCGATATCGAGACGGCGGCTTCGACGCTCGTCGCGTGCGTTGAGAAGGCGATTGCTCGATGAGTGAGGTTCAGGCGCTGGTGGAGTGTCCCGTTATCGTTGGCACGGCGGGTCACGTTGACCATGGTAAGTCGGCATTGATCGAGGCACTGACCGGCAAGAATCCCGATCGTCTGGAGGTTGAGCGCCGTCGCGGTATGACCGTGGAGCTGGGCTTTGGCGAGTTGGCGCTGCCGAGTGGCAAGATCGTCGGCCTGGTCGACGTGCCGGGCCACGCGCATTACCTGCGCGCCATGGTGCAGGGCGCCACGGGCATCGACGTTGCCGTGCTGGTGGTTTCTGCCGTCGAGGGCGTGATGCCGCAGACGCGCGAGCACGTGCACGTGCTGGAGCTGCTGGGCGTTACGCATATGGTGGTCGCGCTGACGATGTGCGACCTTGCCGATGCCGAGATGACCGAGCTTGCCGAGCTCGATGTCGATGACTTTTTGTCGGGTACCGTGTTTGCGGACGCGCCGATCGTGCCTGTGTCGTCCAAGACAGGCGAGGGGATTGAAAGGCTGCTCGCCGTGCTCGACGAGCAGGTTGCCGCTTGCTGGGATGCCTGCCGTGCCCGTGCCGAGCTCACTGATGCCGCGCCGCGTCTGCCGATTGACCGCTGCTTTACGATCAAGGGCGTCGGCACTGTCGTGACGGGAACGTTGCACGATGCGCCGGTTGCGGTGGGCGACGAGTTGATGGCTTTGCCGTCGCGTACGGTCTGTCGCGTGCGCGGGATTCAGGTGCACGGCGATACGCCGCGAGCACTGCCCGGTCAGCGTGTGGCGCTCAACTTGGTGGGCGATGGTGTCGCCGCGCTCGATCGCGGTGAGATGCTCGGCGTGACGGGCCGCTTTGGCCAGACGATGCGCTTTATGATGGCGTTTACGTATTTGGGTCGCGAGGGAGCCAAGCCGCGTGTGCTCGAGTCGGGTGCGCGTGTGCACGTGATGGCGGGTACGGCCGAGGTTGTCGGTCGCATCATGTTCATGGAGGGTGAGGCCCCCATGGCGGTGGGCGAGACCCGTATCGTTCAGGTGCGCTTGGAAAACTCGCTGCCGCTACGTGCCGGGGACCATGCCGTGGTGCTGTCCTATTCGCCCGTGATGCTTGTTGGCGGCGGGCGCGTGCTGCTTTCACGCTGCCGTCGCTCGCGCGAGCTTGCCGAAGGAGAGCGTGCGCTGTATGCGGCGCTCGAGTCCGGCGATATCGCGGGCGGTGTGGGCGCTTGGCTGGCGTTGCAGACGCTGCCGGTTACGGCGGTTAATGCTGCCGAGGCTTTGGATCTTGGTGTCGGCGAGGTCGATGCCGCACTGCGCGGATTGGTGGCGCAGGGCTCCGTTCGCAAGCTTGCCGTGGGTGACGCGGACCTCTTGGCGGACGCCGCGGTGCTCGACGCCGCGATGGATGCCCTTGCGGCGACCCTGTCGGCCATGCACGCGGCGGCTCCCAAGGAGACGGGCTTTACGCCCGGCGCCGTTGCCCATGCTGCGTGGCCTGCCGCTGATGAAGGCGTTGCCGCGGCCCTGATTGCCGAGGGCTGCTCCCGTGGCGTGTGCGCCGCCGAGGGCGCCGAGGTATTCGATCCGCATTCGGCCGCCGCGGCGGCACGCGTGGTGCGAGAGGCTTGCAAGCGCATCGTCGCGCTGCTTGACGAGGCTGGCCTGGATGCACCGGCGCTTCCCGAGGTGGGCGAACAGCTGCAGCTCGGTCGCGACACCATGACGCGTGCCCTGCGCGAGCTTTCGCTCAACCGCTCGATCGTTAAGGTCGAGCGCGACGTTGCCCTGTCCGCTGCCGCCGAGTCCCATGCGCGTGAGCTTGTCGCCGCCGCCATAGAGGCAGCCGGCGGCGCTGCCACCACGAGCGTGCTGCGCGAGGCCCTGGGTGTGTCGCGCAAACGCGCCATCAGCATCTTGGAGCACCTAGATGCCGTGCGCTTTACGGTGCTCGACAAGGATGCCGGCGGCCTGCGCTCCCTGCGCTAGATTGGCTGCTCGGTTTGGTAAAATACCGCCGCACTTGGGAACGGATGGGCTCCGGTGGGCTCCGCGGTCCTCAAAACCGTTGCGAGGCGTGCAAAACGTCTTGGATGTGTTCGATTCACATACGTTCCCGCCATACGCTACCAGCGCTTTTGTGCTCGCGGTCTTGCTGCGTGCCGCAAAGGCGCTGTTTTGTTTTTGCACGAGCTTTTCGTAGTGCCGCTATTTCGGCGGCGGTATTTAGCTTCGTGCACCGGGTTTCGAGCATGCCGATGGGGGTGTTTTGCCGTATGACTACCGTAAGACGGATCGATCTTTCTTGCGTCGTCCAAGCGGGCGGGCTGTCCTCACGCATGGGCCGCGATAAGGCGCGCATGACGTTTTGCGGCGAACCGCTCATCGAGCGCGTGCTGGGTCGGCTGGCGCCAGTTGCCGGCGAGTTGGTCGTGACGACTTCGCGTCCCAGCGAGCTTGCCTATCTTGAGGAGCACGCGTTTGGCGGCCTGGTGCCGCGAATAGTGCCGGACCTTGAGGGGTCGGCGGGTGCCATGCGCGGCATCGCGAGTTCGCTGACTGCGGCCCGGCTGCCGCTCGTGGCGATCGTCGCCTGTGATATGCCGTTTGTCTCGCCGGAACTCATCGGCGCGCTTGCCGATCGTGTTGAGGCCGAGGCGCTCGACGTGTGCGTGCCGCGCGAGGAGCGGGGGATTGAGCCGCTTTGCGCCGTCTGGCGCCGTGACGCTTGTGCGCCGGTTGCCCAAGAGCTGCTTGCCTGCGACCGCCAGCGCATTCGCTGCCTGATCAATCGCGTTCAGGCCGGTTATATGGATGAGCCGCAGATTGTTAAGGCCGCGGGCTCGACGCTCTGCTTCGAAAACGTCAATACGCCCGAGGAGTTTGCGGCGGCCGAGTTACTCGCCTAGACGATTGGAGTTACCATGTCTCACGATATTTGTCCCGACACGGGAGAGCCTTGCACTTGCGATGGTTCCGAGCCCTGTACCTGCGGCTGCGGTGGCTGTGGACATACTGCGGAAGAGGAAGCGGCCGCCGCGGCGTATCGTGAGGCACACCGCGAAGGCCCATCCGGTGATGCCCTCGACCACGAGCGCAAGATTATCGTGTCGTTCGATAGCACCTTCGATGTGATGGAATGCGAACAGCTGTGTCTTGCCGCCGGTGTGCCCGGGCGCATCATGCCACTGCCCGGCTCCATTACCGCAGGCTGCGGGCTGTGCTGGGCCATGCCATTCTCGGGCGATGCGCTCGCCGCCTTCCGAGCCGCCACCGAGGGCCGCATAGCCCCTGCCGACTACCATCAGCTCGTCCTCTAGCCACCACACCACCACAAAGGTGCCTGTCCCCAATGTGGTGGTTTGGAACATGTGGACGAAACAGCTTCGAAACACGCGATTTGCGCGTTGGGCACTCAAAAACGCTTCTACCTGCATCGTAATCAAAACGAAACATCTGCTCGTCGGCTTATGCGAAACTTTGCTGCAACAGTGCGATATTATCCATACTCGATAAAGCTCGCGGCGCATGGGGCGCCTCGAACGACACTTTTCTTTTCCATCAATTGGAGGAAGCATGAGCTACACGCAGAAAGTTCTCGACGAGCTCAAGGCCCGCTATCCCGAGCAGCCTGAGTTCATCCAGGCCGCGACCGAGATTCTCGGCACCATCCAGCCGGCGCTCGACGCCCATCCCGAGTACGAGGAGGCCGCCCTGCTTGAGCGCCTCGTCGAGCCCGAGCGCATCGTCATGTTCCGTGTTCCCTGGGTCGACGACCAGGGCAAGGTTCAGGTCAACCGCGGCTACCGCGTCGAGTTCAACTCTGCCATTGGACCCTACAAGGGCGGCCTGCGCTTTAACCCGACGGTCACCCTGGGCATGCTCAAGTTCCTGGGCCTGGAGCAGATCCTCAAGAACAGCCTGACCACCCTTCCCATGGGCGGCGGCAAGGGCGGTTCCGACTTTGACCCCAAGGGCAAGTCCAACAACGAGATCATGCACTTCTGCCAGTCCTTCATGACCGAGCTCTATCGCCACATCGGCCCCAACACCGACGTTCCCGCCGGCGACCTGGGCGTTGGCGGCCGCGAGGTTGCCTACCTGTTCGGTCAGTACAAGCGCCTGACCAATGAGTGGACCGGCGTCCTTACCGGCAAGGGCCTCTCTTTTGGCGGCTCGCTCGCCCGTACCGAGGCCACCGGCTACGGCCTGGCCTACTTTGTGGACGAGTACCTCAAGAGCCGCGGCGACTCCTTCGAGGGCAAGAACGTCGTCGTTCACGGCTCCGGTAACGTCGCCATCTACGCGGTCCAGAAGGTCTCCCAGCTCGGCGGCAAGGTGCTGGCCTGCTCCGACACCCATGGCTGGGTCGAGGATCCCGACGGCATCGACTACACCGTGCTCGAGCATGTCTACAACAAGAAGCGCTCCGGCCACGACAAGGGCGTTACGCTCGCTATGTATGTCGACGAGAAGCCCAATGCCACGTGGCACGAGGGCGACGGCCGCGGCGTGTGGCAGCTTCCCTGCGATATCGCGCTGCCCTGCGCTCGCGAGAACACGCTGCTGCTCGAGGACGCCCAGGCACTCGTCGCCAACGGCTGCAAGGTGGTCGGTGAGGGCGCGAACATGCCCACGACCATCGAGGCCACGACCTACTTCCAGGAGCACGGCGTCGCCTTTATGCCCGGTAAGGCTGCCAACGCCGGCGGCGTGCTCGTGTCCGGCTTGGAGATGAGCCAGAACGCCGAGCACCTGTCCTGGACCTTCGAGGAGGTCGACGGCAAGCTCGAGCAGCTCATGCGCGGCATGTTCCACAACGTGGACGACACCGCCAAGGAGTACGGCGAGGAGGGCAACTTCGTCATGGGCGCCAACATCGCCGGCTTCCTGAAGGTCGCCGACGCCATGCTCGCTCAGGGCGTCTGCTAATTCTTCGCTCGACATAGCATCGAGGAAGGCTTCCAGTCATCTTGGCTGGGAGCCTTTTCTATCCCGGAGGACTCCTCATAACTTGCGGTGATATACGGACTGTTTAGCGTCCCAGAACGGCTAATCAGTCCGTATATCACCGCAAGTTATGGATGGGTGGGTGGATTTTGTCCTAAAACGGTGTGCGGCTCCTCGTTTGGTACACTTAAAAGTACTGGACAAGTGAAGAGATGGGGGAGAACGTGCTCAAGTTCGGTACCTACGTCCGTGTTGGAAACGCGGCCGAAGCCTATGAGCTCTTACAGAAGAACCGCAACAACAAGATTGTGGGCGGCGGCATCTGGATGCGCCTGGGTTCGCGTCGCGTGGCGACGGCGATTGACCTTTCGGCCTGCGGACTCGATCAGATCGAGGAGACCGAGACCGAGTTTCGCATCGGTGCCATGTGCACCCTGCGCCAGCTCGAGCGTCATGCCGGGCTCAACGTGCTTGTCAACAATGTCTTTGAGTTCGCCGTCCATGACATCGTGGGCGTGCAGCTGCGCAATACCGCCACGGTGGGCGGCAGCATCTACGGCCGCTTTGGCTTCTCGGACGTTCTCTCCGCCTTTCTCGCGCTCGATTCCTATGTTGAGCTGACGGGTGCCGGTCGCGTGCCGCTCGCCGAGTTCGTGGACATGGGCTACGTGCGCGACGTGATCGAGCACGTGGTGGTCGTTAAGCACGAGTACCGCGCAAGCTATGAGGCTGTGCGCAAGGCCGCGACCGACTTCCCCTCGCTCAATGTCACCGCCGCCTGGTGGGACAACAGCTGGCATGTCACCGTGGGCGCCCGCCCGCTGCGTGCGACCCTGCTGCAGGGCGAGGCATGCGGCCTGGTGAACGAGCGGCCTTCCGAGGACGAGCTGCGCTCCCTGGCCGCGTCCGTGCGCGCGCTGAGCTACGGCACCAACATGTGGGGCTCGGCCGACTACCGCCGCCGCATCTCGGCCCCGCTTGCCGTGCAGGCCGTGCGCCGCTCCGCCGGCATCGAGCTTTCGGCCGCGCTTGCCCGCGAGCTCGAGGGCGTGCAAGTGCCTAAGTTTGCCACGGACGAGTATTCCTGCCGCCGCGTGCCCGGCGTCGATTCTAGCGAGGTGCGCTAATGGCTGCCAAACTCATCGTTCTTTCCTTTACGCTCAACGGTCGCAAGGTCAAGGTTCAGATTGCCCCCGACACCATGCTCTTTGCGCTGCTGCGCGAGCAGGGCTGCGCGTCGGTGCGCTGCGCTTGCGAAACCACCAACTGCGGCCTGTGCACGGTGTGGCTTGACGGCGACCCGGTGCTGAGCTGTTCGGTTCCCGCCGCCCGTGTTGAGGGCCACACCATCACCACGCTCGAGGGCCTCAAGGCCGAGTCCGAGGCACTGGCCCGTGCGATGGCTGCCGAAGGCGCCGAGCAGTGCGGTTTTTGCGCCCCCGGCCTCATCATGAACGTGCTGGCGCTTGCCCGCGCCGCCAAGGAGGACCCGAGCCTCGTCGCCACGCGCGAGGAGCTCTCGCGCCAGCTCGCCGGCAACCTCTGCCGCTGCAGCGGCTATGAGAGCCAGCTGCGCGCCATCGTCCGCTTCCTCAACGAGTCTGGCGTGCAGGTGGGCTTTGAGATGCCCGAGCTGCCCATCAACGACACCAGCTGCGACGGTGTTTCCTACAAGCAGATCACCCACAAGCAGCCCAAGAAGGACTCGAAGGCCCTGCTCGAGGGGCGTCCCGTCTACACGGGCGATATGGTGCCCGCCGGTGCGCTCATCGTCAAACTCAAGCGCAGCCCCTATGCCCGCGCCAAGATCCGCTCCATCGATACGTCGCGCGCGCTGAAGGTGCCCGGCGTCGTGGGCGTCTACACCTACGAGGACGTGCCCAAGCGCCGCTTTACCATCGCCGGCCAGAGCTATCCGCAGCCGAGTCCCTACGACCGCCTGATTCTCGAGAACCTCGTCCGTTACCAAAACGAGGAGGTGGCGATCGTCGCCGCCGAGACTGAGGAGGCTGCCGACAAGGCGCTCAAACTCATTAAGGTCGACTATGAGGTGCTCGAGCCGCTGCTCGACTTTACCAAGGCACTCGATAACGACATCGTGGTTCACCCCGAGGGCGACGTGACCTTTATGTTCCCGCAGGGCGGCGACGTTCCGCGCAACCTGGTGTGCAGCGGCACGAGCGACTTTGGCGACCTTGACGAGGCCTTCGCCCAGAGCGACATCGTCTTTGAGCGCACCTACACCAGCCAGGCCACGCAGACCGCACCCATGGAAACCTTCCGCGCCTTCGCGACGACCGACGCGTTCGGGCGTATCTCGGTGACCACCTCTACGCAGGTGCCCTTCCACGTGCGCCGCATGGTCGCGCAGTCGCTCGATATCCCGCAGTCGCAGGTGCAGGTCATTAAGCCGCGCATCGGTGGCGGCTTTGGCTCTAAGCAGACGGGCTGCTGCGAAATCTTCGTTGCGTTCGTCACCCAGCAGACCGGCCGTCCGAGCTACTGCTGCTATACCCGCGAGGAGACCATCACCGCGGGCAACTCGCGCCATCAGATGCAGATGACTGTTAAGCTGGGCGCCATGAACGACGGCACCATCACGGCCATCGACCTGCATACGCTGTCCAACGCTGGTGCGTATGGCGAGCATGCCACCACGACGATCGGCCTTTCGGGCCACAAGAGCCTGCCCATCTACAACCACGTGAAGGCGAGCCGCTTTAGCTGGGACGCCGTCTACACCAATACCAATCGCGGCGGTGCGTATCGCGGCTACGGTGCCACCCAGGGCCAGTTTGCCGTGGAGAGTGCCGTCAACGAGCTCGCCGACATGCTGCACATGGATCCCGCCGACCTGCGTCTTAAGAACATGGTTCACGAGGGCGAGATTATGCCGCAGTACTACAACGAGAAGCTCAACGCCTGCGCGCTCGACCGCTGCCTGCTGCGCGCGATGGACATGATCGACTGGCGCGACAAGCCGCTGGCCGTGGACCTGGGCGACCGCGTGCGTGCTCTGGGCTGTGCGCTCACCATGCAGGGCTCGGGCATCTCCAACGTGGACATCGCCGGCATCGACATGCGCCTGGAAGAGGACGGCTTCATTACCATCGGCACCGGCGCCACCGATAACGGCATGGGTGTCGACACGATCCTGGCGCAGATTGCCGCCGAGGAGCTGGGCGTGGAGAGCTCGCTGATCGTGGTGCGCGGCGTGGACACCGACGTGTCGCCGTTCGACGCCGGCTCGTACGCGAGCTCGGGCACGTATGTGACGGGCCTTGCCGCCAAGAACGCCGCGACTGAGCTGCGCGAGAAGATCTGCGCCAAGGCCGCCCGGATGTGGGACGTTGACGCCGTCGATGTGGTCTTTGATGGCCAGTACGTGCGCCTGTCCGACGAGCGTGCCGCGCGCGAGCAGAACCGTTACCTCACGCTGCGCGACTTTGCCAACCTGTGTGTCAAGAACATCGCCGGCGGCGACGCGCTGACCTCGCACGCCTCTGCCTGCCTGCCCGTTTCGCCTCCGCCGTTTATGGCCGGCATTGCCGAGGTCGAGGTCGACAAGGCCACCGGCAAGGTGACTGTGGTGGACTACGCGGCGGCCGTCGACTGCGGCACTGTGATCAACGAGGCGCTCGCGCGCGTCCAGGCCGAGGGCGGCATTGCCCAGGGCATCGGTCACGCGCTCTACGAGATTGTCGAGCACGACGACCGCGGCCGCCTGCGCACCGGCAACTTTATGAGCTACAAGCTGCCCACGCGCCTGGATATCGGCAGCATCCGCGTGGCCTTTGAGCCGAGCTACGAGCCGACGGGCCCGTTTGGCGCCAAGTCGATCGGCGAGGTCGTCATCAACACGCCGCTCGCCGCCGTTGCCTCGGCCGTGGCGCACGCCACCGGCCATCAGGTTCGCTCGCTGCCGATCACGCCCGAGAAGGCCCTGCTGGGGGAGTAGCGGGTCAGCGAACAAGTCGTAATGGGCGGGGCGGGGTAACTCGCCCCGCCTTTTGTACTCGTGGTGAGGTCGTGAGCCTGTAAAAGGTGTGCGTGCGCTTGCCGTTCGTATCTGCTATCATTCCTAGTCTGTGCGCTCATGCGGGCGTGGCGGAATTGGTAGACGCGCCAGATTTAGGTTCTGGTGGGATTCCCGTGAAGGTTCGAGTCCTTTCGCCCGCACCAACGCACCCGCGTCGGCTTATGCCCTCGCGACTCTTTGTTGCATAAAGGTACCAGCACCTCAGATAAGCTGGGCAGTATGAGGAGGAACGTGTTGAACATCACCGCTTCTGACGTCAAGGACGCCAAGCTCACCGCTACGGTCACCATCCCGGCCGCCGACGTCGACGCCGCGATCAAGAAGGCCTACAAGGACACCGCCAAGAAGTACCGCTTCCCGGGCTTCCGCGCCGGTAAGGCCCCCCGTCCGGTCATCGACTCCGCTCTTGGCGCCGAGGCTACCCTCGCTCAGGCCACCAACGACCTGATCGCCGCCAACGAGCCCGCCGTCCTCAACGAGCTGGACATCGTCCCCACCAAGAGCGGTGACTACAAGGAGCTCGACCTCGCCAAGGATCACGAGGACTACACCTACACCGTCGAGTTCTCCCTGCGTCCCGCCGCTGAGCTCTCCTCCTTCGACGCCGTCGAGATCGAGATGCCCCCTGCGGAGGTCACCGAGTCCGAGATCAACAACCAGGTCGAGATGCTCCTCAACTACCGTGCCACCTTCGAGGACGTCGAGGGCCGCGCCGTCGAGGCCGAGGACTACGTTACCGTCGACCTCAAGGCCGTCGAGAACGCCGACAACTTTGCCGCCGAGGGCCGTATGCTCATCGCCGGTAGCGACAGCAACCCCGCCGAGTTCAACGAGGCTCTGATCGGCGCCAACGTTGACGACGTCAAGTCCGTCACCTGGACCGACGAGGCCGAGGAGGGCGAGGAGGCCGAGACCCACACCGTCGAGGTCACCGTCAAGGGCATCAAGGTCCGCAACACCCCCGAGCTCACCGACGAGCTCGTCAAGTCCGACTTTGGCTTCGACAGCATCGACGCTATGCGCGACGCCATCAAGATCGAGATCGAGCAGGACAAGGCTTCCCGCCTCCCGGCCGAGAAGGAGAACCGTTGCGTCTCCGCTCTCGCCGAGCGCCTGCAGCTCGACGAGATGGACGCCGACTACGAGCAGTCCGTCTTTGAGGAGCTTGGCCAGAACTTCCTGTCCAACCTCGCTGCCCGCGGCATGACGCTGGACACCTGGCTGCCCGCTTCCGGCCTGACCATGGAGCAGTTCATCGGCGACCTGCACAAGCAGGCCAACGACGTTGCCCGTGAGTCCCTGGCGCTCGACGCTCTCGCCCGTGAGCTCAAGATTGAGGTCACCGAGGACGACATCAACGCCGAGTTCGAGAAGGCTGGCGTCAAGGACGTCGAGGCTTCCAAGGCCGAGTTCATCGCCGATGGCCGCATGCCTGCCGTCCGCGAGTCCATCCGTCGCTCCAAGGCCGTCGATCACCTGGTCGAGAACGCCAAGGTGACTGAGGTCGACGAGACCGCCAAGGACGCCGAGTAATTCTCGCCACCTTGCACGCGAGCGCATGTATGTGCCCGTGATGGGGTAAAGTTATAAGCCGGTTATCCGGTTGCTTCGTACGGTGCCAGCCAATGCATAGCATGCGGGCACCGTACGTTTGTCTAGAGCCACTATTGGTCCGTAAGAGAAATGGAGATGCGTATGATCGCTAAGTTCGATTCCGCCCTCGTGCCATACGTTATCGAGCAGACGCCGCGCGGCGAGCGCAGCTACGATATCTATTCGCGCCTGCTCAACGACCGCATCATCTTCTTGGGCGAGGAGATCAACTCCGTCAGCGCCAACCTGGTCGTTGCCCAGCTGCTGCATCTTGAGAGCCAGGATGCCGAGAAGGATATCTCGCTCTACATCAATTCGCCCGGTGGCGAGGTTTACTCCGGCCTGGCGATTCTTGACACCATGAACTTCATCAAGCCGCAGGTCTCCACCATCTGCGTCGGTATGGCCGCGTCTATGGCTGCCGTGCTGCTTTCGGCCGGCGCCAAGGGCAAGCGCTTCTGCCTGCCGCACTCCAAGGTCATGATTCACCAGCCCAGCGGCGGTGCCCAGGGTCAGCAGACCGAGATCGAGATCGTGGCCGAGGAGATCAAGAAGACCCGCCGCGAGCTCAACCAGATCCTGTCCGATGCCTCGGGCCAGCCGATCGAGAAGGTCCAGGCCGACACCGAGCGCGACAACTACCTGACCGCTGCCGAGGCCCTCGACTACGGCCTGATCGACCGTATCGTCACCTCGCGCGATCTCGCCGCGAAGGACGCCTAGGATGGCAGGAAACATGCAGGACAACTTTGACGAGAATGGCAACCCCATCCGCTGCTCCTTCTGCGGAAAAGAGCAGGGGCAGGTTCGCCGCCTTGTAAAGGGTCCGACCAACATCTTTATCTGCGACGAGTGCGTTGCCGCCTGCTCCGAGATCCTTGAGGAGTCGCTGGCTTCGGACTTTATGGACGCTGCCCGCAACGGCAAGCTGCCGGGCTTCCTCAACGACCACGGCCAGGCTGCCGGGCAGCCTGCCGTGGATCCCGAGGCCGAGGGCTTTGAGCTCGAGGACGATGCCCGCCAGGTCATTACGCATGTGCCGACGCCGCACGAGATCTATGACGAGCTTTCGGCCTATGTTATGGGCCAGGAGGACGCCAAGCGCGCCATGTCGGTGGCCGTGTACAACCACTATCGTCGCGTGATCGAGGGCGGCGCCGCGGTGTCTGCCTTTGACGAGGCTGACGGCATGGGCGGCCAGCTCGACGATGATATGGACGAGGTGGAGCTCGCCAAGTCCAATATTCTGCTGCTCGGTCCCACCGGTACCGGTAAGACCCTGCTGGCCCAGACGCTCGCGCGCATCCTCGAGGTGCCGTTTGCCATTGCCGACGCTACCGCGCTCACCGAGGCCGGTTACGTGGGCGAGGACGTGGAGAACATCCTGCTTAAGCTCATCAATGCCGCCGATGGCGACATCGAGCGCGCGCAGGTGGGCATCATCTATGTCGATGAGATTGACAAGATTGCCCGCAAGGCCGAGAACCTCTCCATCACCCGCGACGTTTCGGGCGAGGGAGTTCAGCAGGCGCTGCTTAAGATCCTTGAGGGCACGGTGGCAAGCGTTCCGCCCACCGGCGGCCGCAAGCATCCCCAACAGGAGCTGCTGCAGATCGACACGACCAACATCCTGTTCATCTGCGGCGGTGCCTTTGTGGGTCTGGACAAGATCATTGCCGACCGCGTAGGCAACAAGGGCGTGGGCTTTAACTCCGAGATCGCCGGCCCCACCTCGGTCGACGAGAACGACCTGCTGCGTCAGGTGCTTCCGCAGGACCTCAACGCCTTTGGCATGATCCCCGAGTTCGTGGGCCGTACGCCTGTCGTCACCCAGACGCAGGCGCTCGACGAGGACGACCTGGTGTCGATCCTGACCGAGCCCAAGAACGCCGTGGTGCGCCAGTACCGCAAGATGTTCCAGCTCGAGGACGTTGAGCTTGAGTTTGAGGACGCCGCCCTGCACGAGATCGCCCGCATGGCGCTTGCCCGCAAGACCGGCGCCCGCGGCCTGCGATCCATTTGCGAGGACGTGCTGCAGCAGACAATGTTCGACCTCCCCAGCGAGGAAGGTGTCGCCAAGGTCATCGTGACCGAAGCCTCCGTTAAGGGCGAAGAGCAGCCCCAACGCATCTACGGCTAGACCTGCCTAAAACCTGTTTGCAAATAGCCTCCGACCACCCGCGGCCGGAGGCTATTTTATATATACGCAATAACCCCAACTACCTGTGTTATTCTGTGTGGTTGTTTAAGCCTCAGCGAAGTCATATCAGACTGAAGTAATCGATACCTAAGGGGAGGAATGTAGGCCCGATTTTCGTAGATTCCGCACGAGCCGAAGACCACTTAATGTGGTCTTCGAGCGAGCCCAGGACCTGACCGAGCGAAAATCGGGCCTACATTCCTCCCCGGCGGGACGGGAGAGATATATGGAAGAAATG
Source organism: Collinsella aerofaciens (assembly GCF_015548375.1). Lineage (GTDB taxonomy): Bacteria > Actinomycetota > Coriobacteriia > Coriobacteriales > Coriobacteriaceae > Collinsella > Collinsella aerofaciens_AB. The sequence continues at coordinate 4,768 of NZ_JADMWW010000001.1, read as the reverse complement.
CCCAAGAATTACGATCCGTCGACCAACGAGCCGGCGATCCTGCAGAAGTGGCTCGACGGCGGCTACTACAAGCGTCGTGAGGGCGTGGGCGACTGCACCGTCACCATTCCGCCTCCCAACGTTACCGGCAAGCTTCACATGGGTCACGCCACCGACGACTCCATCCAGGACGCCATCATTCGTATGGCCCGCATGCGCGGCAAGTCCACGCGCTGGGTGCTCGGAACCGATCACGCCGGTATCGCCACGCAGACCAAGGTCGACAAGAAGCTCAAGAGCGAGGGCATCAGCCGCCTGGAGATCGGTCGCGACAAGTTTGTTGACGCCTGCTGGGATTGGACCCACGAGTACGGCGGCATCATCGTCGAGCAGATCAAGCGCATGGGCTGCTCCGTCGACTTCGATAACGAGCGCTTTACCATGGACGAGGACTACGCGCAGGCTGTGCGTAAGGTCTTTTGCGACTGGTACCACGACGGCCTGATCTACCGCGGCAAGCGCATCGTCAACTGGTGCCCCAACTGCACCACCGCCATTTCTGACGACGAGGCCGAGTACAAGGACGAGAAGGGCCACCTGTGGCACCTGCGCTACCCGCTGACCGAGCCGGTTAACGGCCAGGACTACATCGTCGTCGCCACCACGCGCCCCGAGACCATGCTCGGCGACACGGGCGTCGCCGTCTCCCCGAAGGACCCCGAGAAGGCTGCCTTTGTGGGTAAGACCGTCAAGCTCCCCATCGTGGACCGCGAGATTCCTATCTTTGAGGATTGGCATGTCGACGCCAACTTTGGCTCCGGCTTCGTCAAGGTTACCCCGGCTCACGACCCCAACGATTACGCCATGGGTCAGGCCCACGACCTGCCGCAGATCAACATTTTCGACGAGCACGCGGTGGTCGTCGAGGGCTATGGCGAGTTTACCGGCATGACCCGCGAGGAGTGCCGCGAGGCCGTCATTAAGTGGTTCGAGGAGCATGACCTTCTCGATCACGTCGAGGATCACGACCACTCCGTCATGCACTGCTACCGCTGCGACGCTGCGCTTGAGCCGTGGCTGTCCGAGCAGTGGTTCGTCGCCGTCGACAAACTCAAGGGGCCGGCGCTCGACGCCGTCAACTCCGGCAAGGTGACCTTCCACCCCGCGCGCTGGACGCAGACCTACACCACCTGGATGGAGAACCTCAAGGACTGGTGCATCAGCCGCCAGCTGTGGTGGGGCCACCGCATCCCCGTGTTCTACTGTGAGGACTGCGGCTGGGAGGACGCCCTTACCGAGGACACCGACGTGTGCCCCAAGTGCGGCGGCCATCATGTGCATCAGGACGAGAACGTGCTGGACACCTGGTTCAGCTCTCAGCTGTGGACTTTCGCCACGCAGGGCTGGCCGCAAAAGCCGGAGCTGCTCGAGGGACATCATCCCACGACGGCGCTCGTCACCGCGCGCGACATCATCGCGCTGTGGGTCGCCCGCATGGTCATGAGCTCGCTGTATTTCCTGGACGAGGTGCCGTTTAAGGACGTCGTCATCTACCCGACGATCCTGGCCAAGGACGGCAGCCGCATGTCCAAGTCCAAGGGCAACGGCGTTGACCCCATGGACCTCATTGGCATGTACGGCGCCGATGCCATGCGCTACAACCTGCTCACGCTGTGCACCAACAACCAGGACGTCAAGTTCGATGCGAACATCGATAAGAAGACCAAGAAGCTCATCGACAGCCCGCGTACCGACCAGGCCAAGTCGTTTGTGACCAAGATCTGGAACGCCAGCCGCTTCCTACTCATGAACATGGAGGGCTACACGCCCGGCGAGCCCGTCGTCGAGACGCCGGCCGACGCTTGGATGTTCAGCCGCTTGGCCAAGGCCGTGAAGATGGTCACCGAGGGGATTGAGAACTATACCTTTGGCGATATGGCCCGCGGCGCGCAGCAGTTCTTCTGGAACGAGGTCTGCGACTGGTACGTCGAGGTCACCAAGGCCCGCCTGAAGGGCGAGGGCCGTCTGCAGGCTCAGCGCAACCTGATCTTTGTACTCGACACCTCCATTCGCCTGATGCACCCGCTCATGCCGTTTGTCACCGAGGAGATCTGGGACAACATGCCGGCGAGTGTGCTCGATCTGGACGCCGAGGGCAACGTGAACCGCGCCGAGGCGCTCATGATCGCCAAGTGGCCCGAGCCCGCCGACTACGCTAAGTATGTTGACGAGGACGCCGAGCGCGCGTTTGAGCTGTGCCGCGCCGTCGTTTCCGCCGCCCGCGCCACGCGTTCGCGTTATCGCTTGAGCCCCAAGGCCGAGCTCGACGTGGTCGTGCGCGCCGGTGCCGAGGACATCGAGAAGCTCGAGAGCCTGCGCTCCACGATTGAGCCGCTGGCCAACACCGCCTCGCTGGTCATGGGTACCGACGTCGAGAAGCCGGCTGCGAGCATTGCCGTGGTCGACAGCGGCGTCGAGGTCTTTGTGGTGCTCGAGGGCAAGGTTGACCTTTCGGCCGAGAAGGCGCGCCTGGAGAAGGAGATCGCCGCGGCCCAGAAGGAGCTCGCCGGCTGCGAGAAGACACTCGCCAACGAGGGCTTTGTGGCTAAGGCCGCGCCCGCGGTGGTCCAGAAGAAGAGGGACCGTGCAGCTGAGCTCAAGGAGATCTTGGCGGCGCTGACTGCTCAGGTTGCAGACTTCTCGTAGTTCTTACTGAGGGGCGCGTCCCGACGCTTTGCTCGCTACTGCGGACAGTCCTGCGCAAGACGGACAGCACATTAAGTGCTGTCCTTTGCGTGCGGAACTTGTATCGAGCAAAGCGTCGGGCCGCTCCTAGTGCGGTTACATGGCTGCTTGCAACTGGTAGGTTAGGGCCACCTGGTTGTGGCCTTGATCTTGCTGCAAGCGGATAAAGTCTGATATTGTCAACGCGAGGGGCTCATTCTTTTTGGTGGGCCTCTTTTTCTGTTATTGGGGGACTTTGGGTTATGGCTAAGCGTTCTGGGTCGTATGTCGTTCCTTTCTCGTTTGAGTTGCTTTCGTTTGGTGAGGCTGTTGGGCTGGCTGCCGATACGGGGCGGATTTCTGGGGATGCTGGTCCTCTGCTCGAGACGGTTGTCGATATGCTCGATGAGTTGGGGCGTCCGGACGAGTATTTCGATTGCATTCAGGTTGCCGGTACCAATGGCAAGACTTCGACTACGCGTTTTTCGGCTGCTATTCTTCGCGGCGAGGGGCTCAAGACCGCGCTGTATACGTCGCCTCAGCTGGTGCGCTATCCCGAGCGCATGGAGGTTGACGGGCGCGTTGTGAGCGATGAGGCGTTTGCCCGTGGCGTTTCGGCCGCTGTTGAGGCGGGGCATCGAGTGAATGCCCGTCGTGTGGCGGCGGGGGAGCGCGCCTATACCATCACGCCGTTTGACCTGCTGACGGCTGCTGCACTGGTGGTGTTTGCCGAGGCTTGCGTGGACGTGGCCGTGCTTGAGGTCGGCATGGGCGGACGCTGGGATGCTACGAGTGCGACCGATCCTGTCGCCGTGGCCATTACAGGCATTGGGCTCGATCACACACGTATTTTGGGCGATACGCTCGAGGCCATTGCGGGGGAGAAGGCTGCGGTCATTAAGCCCGGACGCCTGGTTGTGCTGGGCGAGGGCACGCATGAGGCGAGCGTTCAGCGCGTGATGGATGCCCGTTGTCGAGAGTGCGGCATTGTGCCGCTCGTGGTGAGGCATGCCACGACTAAGGTGCCGGTGCATGTGGGCGACACGGTTGAGTTTAGCTGCACCACGCCACGTGCGATCTATACGTCGAGCATGGTCAAGCCGGCCTATCAGCCGCAGAATGCCGCGTGCGCGATTATGCTTTGCGAGGGGTATCTGGGTCGCGAGCTCGACCACGATGCGCTGGATGCATCGCTTATGGGTTGCCCCACACCGGGTCGTTTTGACGTGCTGGGGACCGATCCGCTTAAGCTGATTGACGCCTGTCATAACCCCCAGAGCTGCGAGAACTTTGTGAGCGCGCTGGACGAGATTGATCCGTGCGTGGAGAATCGCCCCACGCTGCTGTGCGCCGCGCTGGCCGACAAGGACGTGGCGGGCATCGTCGACGTGCTGATCCCGGCTTTCCCGCGCGTGGTCGTGACCCAGACCGATTCCGATCGCGCCCTGCCGGCGGAGGAGCTCGCCGCACTTGTGGACGCTGACAAGCTTGTTGGCGTGTACCCCAGCGTGTCCGAGGCCCTCGCGGCCTTCGATGCCGCAGACGAGCCTTTCGTAGCTGCCGGCACCATCACCCTAGCCGGCGAAGTAGCCGGTCTGCTCCGCTAACCCATCCCCTCATCAGTTGCGGTGAAATACGGACTGTTTTACAAGCCAGAGGCCTCAAACAGTCCGTATATCACCGCAACTCAAAAGCAGCCAATTTGGGACGGGGCTTTTTTAGCTGCCCTGTGCCCCGAGTTGACTCGCTTGCCACGAAATTGGCCTATCTACTACGTTTGACCGGTTACCCTCGACCACACGGAACATTGCGAAATTGAAACCGACGCTCCTATAAGTTGTCAAGAGGCAGTTTGCGGGAGCGCTCTCTCCAATTCGCACAGGAGCTCGTAATACCTCCTCTCCAGTTTCGTCGACCGCCGTTTCCCCCGTTCCAAGTGCCCGAGTGTGGCTGCGGACAGGCCGAGCTCCGCGGCGGCTTTCTTCTGAGTCACCCGCATCGCCTTGCGCATCTTCGCGAGCTCGGGGCCTTCCGGCGCGGCGCCGTCGGGGTTCGGGTCCATGAG
>NZ_JADMWW010000019.1 GCF_015548375.1 Collinsella aerofaciens | reverse complement strand
GATGCGGGCGTGTTGGCTAAAATGGGTCGGCCGGGATTGGTCAATCTCGGCCGACTATATTTGGCTAAATTATTCCGGCGCTAACAGTTCGCACTTTTCAAGTGTAGGAAGCCTGATAAAGGAAGAAATTGAAAATAAAAAAGTCGCATTTATTCCAACAGCTTCGCTGCGTGAAGGCTACACCGGTTATGTCGGCTCGGCTCGAAAATTATTCAAAAAGTTGGGAGCAATCGTAACTGAAATTGATATTTCAACGGAGGCTTATTCAACGATACAGTCTCTTTTTGAAGATGCGGATGTGATCTATTTTACCGGCGGAAATTCTTTTTTCCTTATAGACCAGCTCCGTAAAACGGGAACGGATGAGCTGTTGAAGAAAGAATTGGCAAAGGGAAAACTGATGATTGGTGAATCAGCAGGTGCGATTGTATGCGCTCCAAACATCCAATATATCGAGCAAATGGATGAAAAGCCGGAGGACTACTCACAAGAAGATGATGCAGGGCTTAATTTGATTGATTTCTATGTTCTTCCGCATTTTCTTACAGCACCATTTAAGAAAGTTACCGAGAAAATAATAACTGAGTTTTCGAATTTGAATCTATGCCCAAATAACAATCGTCAGGGAATTGTAATTGATGGTGAAGGTTCAAAGGTTATTTGCAAAGACTAATTTAAAATTCCAGTTTGCTACACTCGTTCCTAGCAGGGTCCGGGGCAGGCACGCCCCAACAAGAAGCCGTCCCAAAGGGGCAAGAATGGGGACAGCGGACGATTTCTTGGACCGTTACGCGGCCCTTCCCAGCGCGGAGCGGAACTCGGCCGGCGTGCGGCCACAGAGCGCATCGCTGTGCCTCTCCGTATTGTATCGGCCGATCCAGCCCCCGAGCTCCTCGATGAAGCGGGCGGGGGTCCAGTCCGACCAGTCCCCGCCGTGCCAGAACTCCTTCTTGAGCAGGCCGAAGAAGCCCTCCATCGCCGCGTTGTCCGGGCCGCAGCCCTTGGCGGACTGGATTGGCCACACTGATGTGGACAGTTCCGGGAGGGGCGCAAGAGACGAGAGGGCCGTGTACGCGTTCCTGCGCGAGAGCCGCAGGGAGGGGCTACCTGGGTACGGCGCCTGTCAACTCGGTCGACGTCTTTGATGACCGGGTCGTACTCAATATCAAATTCACGGATGATGCCAAAACGGTCACCCGTGAGAAAGTGTTGGGTTCGAGTGCTGTGGGCAATGTTCCAACATGCTGGGATCAAACTCGCTTGCCGGGATCACACGGTAGCCGTGGCGCAGGAGCAGGTCGACGAAAACACCGTTGCCCACGGTGAGCGTACCGCTGAACGTTCCGTCGTAGATGCGACCTACGCCACACGAGGGGCTGCGATCCTGCAGGATGCACGCGGCGATCTCTTCCGGACCGCCCGCTTGCTCGCACATATCGAGCGCACGTTGAGCGCCTAGGCGAAACTCGCGATCGACCGAGATGCCCTCGCAGGTACGGACCTCGCCGTCCACGATCTCGGACGGCTTGCGCGGTGTGGGCAGGCCGCCAAAGACCTCAGGGCACACCAAGAGAACCTCGGTCCCCGTACGTTCGCAGGCCTCGACCAACGCGCGGTGGTAGTTGTCGAGCCCGTTATACTTGCAGCTCTCGCCCATCAAGCAGGCGCTCACCACGATCTTCATTTCCATCCCTCTCAAGCAAAACGCCCCATTTGAGAAAGCTGCTCAAATGGGGCGTCGGCGTTTACTGGCTCGGCCGCGGCGTTACTGCTGCTTGGGCATCAGCGGATTCTCGCGCGTGAGGAGATTCATGAACTCCTCGCCCGTGATGGTCTCCTTCTTGTACAGATAACGAGCCAGCTCATGGAGCTTGAACTTGTTCTCCTTGAGGATCTGCAGGGCGCGATCGTGCGCGTCCTCGATTAGCTTAGCGACAATCGCGTCCACACGCTCGGCCGTACCGGGGGCGCAGGTAAGCGACGTGTCCTGGTTGAGATACGCGTTCTGCACGGTACCGAGCGCCATCATGCCAAACTCGTCGGACATACCAAAGCGAGTCACCATATTGCGGGCGAGCTTGGTGGCCTGCTCGATATCGTTGGCGGCACCGGTCGTCATCTCGCCAAAGATGAGCTCCTCGGCCGCACGGCCGCCGCAGTAGACGGCGAGCTTGTCCAAGACCTCCTGGCGCGTCGTCAGGAAGCGCTCGTCCTCCTCGACCTGCATGGTATAACCAAGAGCACCGCTCGTGCGCGGCACGATGGTGATCTTCGTGACCGGCGCAGAGCCCTTCTGGCGAGCGGCAACGATGGCATGGCCGATCTCGTGATAAGAAACGACCTGCTTCTCGTGGTCGGACAGCACCGTGGACTTACGCTGTTGGCCGGCAATGACGACCTCCACCGACTCCTCGAAGTCGTCCTGGGTTGCACGCTTGCGACCCTCGCGAACGGCGCGCAGGGCGCCCTCGTTGATGATATTGGCCAGGTCGGCGCCCGAGGCACCGGGCGTGGCACGGGCAATCGCGGTCAGATCGATCGGCGGCTCGGTCTTCACACTCTTGGCGTGGAGCTCGAGGATGTTCTTACGGCCGGTCAGATCGGGCAACTCGACGGGGATGCGGCGGTCAAAACGACCGGGGCGCAGTAGAGCGGGATCGAGACTGTCGGGGCGGTTGGTTGCGGCAAGGACAACGATACCCTTGTGGTTATCGAAACCATCCATCTCGGTCAGCAACTGATTGAGCGTCTGCTCGCGCTCGTCGTTGCCGCTAAAGCCGCCGCCATCGCGCTTCTTACCGATGGTATCGATCTCATCGATAAAGACGATACACGGGGCCTTTTCCTTGGCCTGCTTAAACAGGTCACGAACCTTTGCAGCGCCGCGACCAACAAACATCTCAACGAACTCAGAGCCCGAAATGCTAAAGAACGGAACACCGGCCTCGCCGGCAACAGCCTTGGCAAGCAGGGTCTTACCGGTACCCGGAGGGCCAACAAGGAGAGCACCGCGCGGCAGCTTGGCGCCGATCTCCTCGTAGCGCTGCGGCTTCTCCAGAAAGTCGACGACCTCCTTGAGAGACTCCTTGGCCTCTTCCTGGCCGGCGACGTCCTTAAAGGTCACGCCCACGTCCTTGGAGGCGATCACGCGCGCGCCGGACTTACCCAGTCCGCCGCCGCCAAAACCGCCGCCGCCAAAGTTCATCGACGGGCCGTCATCGCCCATAGCCTTCTTCATGCGGCGGTTGAGCCACCAACCGATGAGGAAGAAAATCGCCATGGGAAGAATGAGTGTGAGCAGGTAGTAGGTCATCAAACCCGAGTTTTTATCGGGAACGACCGACTCCAGCGAAGCGCCAGATTCAAGCACGCGATCGGTAAAGCCCGCATCGTTCGGCACACCGGTCGTCTTATAGGCGATGTTCTCGTCCTCGCCCTTCTTGGTGTAATAAATCGAGTAATCGTCCGTGTTGTACTCGACCTTGTCGACACTCTTCTTATCGAGCGCCTTGACAAACGTCGAGTAATCGGTCTTCGTAATCTGCTGCGTGTGACCGATGTTGGGGAACAGAACGGTCGAGAGCACGAGGTAGACGACGAAGGCGATGAGCACGTAGAGGATCATATTCCGTCTACGCTTGTTGTCATCCATCTCCATCTGCTTGAACTCCATCTACTGGGGTTGATAATGGTTTCTAGAATACCCAACCCGAGCGACGATAAACCGACGCCGGGCACGAAAGGACAGAGATGGCATCACTGTAAGTCGGCAAGGTTCAAATCTATACAGGCGACGGCAAGGGCAAGACGACGGCTGCTTTGGGGCGCGAGAGGATGTCGAGGAACTGATTGCGATAAAGCCCGCCACCACGGAGCTCGTGCTCCCCGGCCGCGGCTTGCTACCCCTCGCCGACCTTGCCGACCTAGTAACCGAAATGCGCCCCGTCAAACACTACTTCGATGAAGGTCTCCTAGCCCGCCAAGGCATCGAATACTAATTGATTCGTTTTCCGCCAACACCTAAAGCTCATAAGGAAGTTGCGGTGGAATAGTACTTGTTTGACGGTCCGCAAGGACTTTTCAGGAACTATTTCACCGCAACTTATCAGGGGTATCCGACGGATGAGCTAGGCGGTGGCGCGGCCTAGCCAGTTGCCGCTGTGGTGGTAGATGGTGAACATGGTTGCGGTGATGAGCCAGGTTACGGGGTAGACCAGCAGTAGATGCTCAAGCGACGGATCGAAGGGCATGATTGCAAACACCCAGATCACCCTCAAGACAACGGTGCCAAAGATGGTGAGCATCATAGGCTGCAAGCTCACGCCGGCGCCGCGAATGGAGCCCGACGCGTTTTCGATAATCGAGAAGATCGCGTAAAACGGCGCGATGAAATGAAGAATCGTCGTGGTGTACGCCGAAATCGAAGCATCGTCGACAAACAGACGCGACAACGGACCCGAGAACACCAGCAGCACGGCAGACAGGCCACCAATGAGCATAAACGACAGCACGAGCGACGTATGGTAGCCCTTGCGCATGCGCTCGTAGTTGCGCGCGCCAAAGTTCTGCGCCGAGAACGTAGTGATCGATACGCCGAGCGCCTCGGTCACCATCCAGATAATGCCATCCAGGCGCCCAGATAGACCCCAAGCAGTCGTGACATCGGCGCCAAACGAATTAACCGACACCTGGATCAGCACGTTCGAGATCGAATAGGCAGCCGATTGAAAACCGAGTGGCAGACCACACGAGATCATACTCTTGCAAATACCGCGATCGATACCGAGCTTAGACAGCGAAAGACGCCATGCACCCGGAGCGCGCATCATGCGCAACACGATCATCGTTGCATTGGAGCAAATGGTCAGCGCCACTGCGATGCCGCAGCCCAGCGCCTCCATATGCAACACAGCGACAAAGATGATATCCAGCACCACGTTAACAAGGCAGCCAGAGGCAATGATCACGGCGGGCCCGCGCGTGTCGCCCACGGCACGCAGCAGTGCGGTTCCCATATTTAGCAGCAGTGCCGCAACCATCGCGGCAAAATAACAGCGAGCATAGGCCACGCCCTCGGCCAATAGTTCATGCGGCGTGTTCATAAGCACCAGCATGGGCTCAACGAACACTATGCCAAGAATCGAGAAAGCGATACCGCCCACCAGCGCGAGCGTCATGGCTGTATGGACCGAACGACTCAGTCGCTCATCATCGTGCTGGCCAAAATACTGACCGGTAATGACCGCGCAGCCGGCGCCGACGCCAACGCAAAAGCCAATGCAGAGCTCGGTGAGCACCATCGTGGCTTGAATGCCACCCAGCGCGAGCTTGCCGCCAAACTGGCCAACGATATACGTACCGATAAGCGTGTAGGCCTGCTGAAAAAACGAACTAAAAAAGATGGGAACGCACAGCGACAGCAGCTGTTGCCAAATGACACCCTGCGTTACATCGATAGCCGTAGATTTCTTAGCCACACGCCCTCCCCGCCAGCATACGTCAAACAACATAACGGCAATTTAAGACCAAAGCCAATACTAGCTTAGCACCGACTGGCGGCGACCGAAACACCCCGAATTAGAGCGCGGTGCGGAAAACTGCCTAGTGATACAAACCCGGCTGGTAGTGATACTCATTGCTCACGTGCGGGCACAGCTGCCAAAAGGCGACGGCGCTCGCCGCGGCCACGTTAAGCGAATCGACCCCGTGCGCCATCGGAATGCGCACCGCGTGGTCACAGCCGGCAATGGTCTTGGCGCCCAAGCCGGCACCCTCGGTACCCATAAAGATCGCCAGGCGATCAATCTCCTGCAGCACGGGATCGTCCAACGACACCGAATCATCCGTCAACGCCATGGCGGAACACGAAAAGCCGGCATCGTGCAGCGCCGCCAGCCCATCATGCGGCCATACGCGCGCCTCACTGCCAATACGCGTCCACGGCACCTGAAACACGGTGCCCATGCTCACGCGGGCCGAGCGACGATACAGCGGGTCACAGCACGTAGGACTCACCAAAATGCCATCGACGTTCAGCGCAGCCGCCGAGCGGAAAATCGCGCCGACGTTGGTGTGGTCGACAATGCCCTCGAGCACGCACACGCGCACCGGGCGCTCCCCCGCCGCCTCGACGACGCCGCCCAAGAACTCGGCTACCGGAATCTGACGCGGGCGACGGAACGCCGCGAGCGCACCGCGCGTCACGTTAAAGCCCGTCAGCTGCTCCATAAGCTCCATCGAGGCCACGAACACGGGAACCGGGCCCGCACCTTCGCGTACCGCCAGGCGCTCAAACAGCGGCAGCATCTGGTCGAGCCAGCGTTCGCCCAAAAGAAAGCTCACCGGCTCGTATCCGCCGCGCACTGCACGCTCGATGACCTTGGCACTCTCGGCGATAAAAATGCCCTTCTGCGGCTCCAGCACGCAGCGAAGCTCACGCTCGGTCAGTCGCACGTAGGCATCGAGCCGCTCGTCCTCGAGCGAATCGATTCGCAGCACCTCAACGGCATCAGTCATAGCAGCCTGCCCGCACCTTTCTTTACAGCAGATCTATACCAAACGAGGCGACGCTAAGCGCCGCCCCATGCATTCAAATAACCCGATGATACCGTTCACGCCAGACGATTTACGCCTCAACGCGACGATACGTCACGAACTCATAATCGAGACCCTCGTCACCCTCGCCCGCGGCAATCGTGGCAACACCGCCACGCCTCGCAATCTCCCACGCGGGATCGGCATCCAGATCGGGAAAGTACGTATCCACGTCATGCACGCAATGGTTATGCGTAACCTCGGCCTCGACGCAATACGGCAAGAACTGTCGATACACCTCGCCGCCGCCGATCACCCACGCAACGGGTTCATCGGCTACCGCGACGAGCGCTTCGTCAACGCCATGCACCACGTCGACGCCCTCGGCAGCAAAGCTCTCGTCGCGGGTGAGCACGATATTACGGCGATTCTTGAGAGGACGCCCGCCGGGAAAACTCAACAGCGTCTTGCGCCCCATAATGACCGGGCAACCCTTGGTGCATGCCACAAAATGACGCATGTCGGCACGGTTGGACACGACCATGTCGCCCTCGCACCCAATACCCCAGTCATCGCACACGGCGACAATGGCAGAAAGCTTACACGTCATGCGCGTCACCTACACCGCGATGGGAATGTTCTTGACCTGCGGGCCGTGCTCGTAGCCCTCCACGATCAGGTCGTCGGTCGTAAACGCATAGAAATCGTGCACGTCGGGGTTCAGCGTTACCTTAGGCGCCGCAAACTGCGGGCGCTCGATAAGCTCACGGACGATATTGACATGACGGTCGTAAATGTGGGCATCGGCAATCACATGCAGCAGCTCACCGGGGATCATATCGACCGACTGCGCGACCATCATCAGCAAGATGGCGTACTGACAAACGTTCCAGTTGTTCGCGGCCAAAATGTCCTGGCTGCGCTGGTTGAGAATCATGTTGAGTGTGGGCCTATCGTCCTGCGGGCGCTGCGTGACGTTATAGGTAACGCTGTAGGCGCACGGATACAGGTGCATCTCGGACAGGTCGCTAAACACATAGGTGTTCGTCATAATGCGGCGGCTGTACGGCGTGTGCTTAAGATCGTACAGCACGCGGTCCATCTGGTCGAAATCGCCCTCGGCATAATGGCTCTTCTGGCCAATCTGATACCCGTAGGCCTTGCCGATGGAGCCGGTCTCGTCGGCCCACTCGTCCCAAATATGGCTGTTGAGGTCATGGACGTTATTGGACTTCTTTTGATAGATCCACAGAATCTCGTCCATCGCAGACTTAAGCGCCGTGCGGCGCAGGGTAAGCGCGGGGAACTCCTCGCGCAGGTCGTAGCGCGCCGTGACGCCAAAGTTTTTAATGGTATAGGCAGGGGTGCCATCCTCCCACACCGGACGGACCTTTTGGCCCTCGGTGGTGGTGCCATGGTCCAGAATATCGCGGCACATGGTTACAAACTGTTGATCAGCCTTGCTCATTGACCCTCCTGTCAGTCGCCTACAAGCGAGATTCATTGTAGCCCAGGCGCACGCAGCCCCACAGCCCAAACATAAGCCCTCATTTTCTGACATATGCCAAAAATGTCTTGCGCAGCACCACTCATGCGCTATCCTATTGTTGACATATGTCAGATAAGGAGCGTGTATGGCAGGAAGACGCGAGAAACTGCGCCGCGTCGGGATCATCCCCGAATATCGCGGTTTTACCCCCGATGGCCTGGCGAGCGGCGATGCCATCGATATGACAGTCGACGAGCTCGAAGTGCTGCGCCTGTGCGATTTGGAAGGCCTTAACCAAGAGGCAGTCGCCCAGCACATGGGCATTGCCCGCGCCACGGTGGCGGCAATCTGCAGCCGCGCGCATCGCAAGGTGGCAAACGCGCTGGTCAATGGACGGGCGATCGTCATCGAAGGTGGCAACATCGCGTACTCCCCCATCACCACGACAACGGCCGCATGGCCAGCAAAGGAGGTCGACACCGTGAGGGTGGCAACGACGTACGACAACGGCAACATCTTTATGCACTTTGGCCGTAGTGAGCAGTTCAAGATCTACGACATCCAGGATGGCAAGGTGCTCAACGAACAGGTCGTGGGCACCGGCGGCACCGGTCATGGCGCATTGGCGGGCCTGCTTGCCAACGGCGGCGTCGACACGCTTATCTGCGGCGGTATCGGCGGCGGCGCCATCAACGCACTCACCCAGGCCGGCATCACGGTCTACGCGGGCGCCCAGGGCAGCTGCGACGCCTGCGTCGAGGCCCTTATCGCGGGCACGCTCGCGCAGACCGGCGAGGCCACCTGCGACTGCCATGGTCACGACCACGAGCACGCCCACGAGCATGGCGAGTCCTGCGGCTGCCACGGCCATCACGAGCACAAGGGCCACGAGGGTTGCGGCTGCCACTAGCGGCAAATACCCTGCCGCCAGCACGCTCCCACGCGTACAACAACCTGCAACCGAACGGCGAAGGCCGCCTGGAATACGATCCAGGCGGCCTTCGCCATACACAACTCAAAAGAGCCATTACTTTTTATTGCGCATCTGCGCTTCCATCTGACGCAGCAGGTCCATATCGGACTTGGGACCGCCCGTTCCCAAGCCACCCAGGCCGCCCATGCCGCCCAGACCCATGGCATCCAGACCGGGAATATTGGGCATGCGCATCTTTTTGCCCTTCTTACCCTTCTTGCCCTTCTTGCCACCAGCCTGTGCCTGATTGGCCATCGTGCGCATGCGGCCCATCATCTTGTTCATCTCGCCCCACTGCTTCATAAGGCTGTTGACCTCAGTGGGGGTCACACCGGCACCCTTGGCAATGCGGGCACGGCGCTGACCGTTGATGATGGAGGGGCGCAGGCGCTCCTCCTTGGTCATCGACATGATGATGGCTTCGTTCTTATCGAAGATGCCCTCGTCCAGATTGCCGCCCATCTGGTTGAGCGCACGCTGGCCACCGGGAAGCATGCCCAGGATGCCCTTCATACCGCCCATCTTCTTGACGGCCTTCATCTGGTCGAGCATGTCGTTCATGGTGAAGCCCTCGCGCAGCATGCGCTCGGCAGCCTCGAGCTGCTCGGCATCGGCGGCCTCCTGGGCCTTCTCGATGATGCCGACGACGTCGCCCATGCCCAGAATGCGCTTGGCCATACGATCGGGATAGAACGGCTCCAGCGAATCGGGTTTCTCGCCCATGCTCACGAACTTGATGGGCTTACCGGTCACCTGGCGCACGGAAAGCGCGCCGCCGCCACGGGCATCGCCGTCGAGCTTGGAGATGATCACCCCGTCAAAGTCGGTTCGCTCGGCAAAGGTCGAGACGACGTTGACGATATCCTGGCCGGTCATGGCATCGACGACCATTAGCACCTGATCGGGCTTGACGGCCTTCTTGATGTCCACGGCTTCCTGCATCATCTGTTCGTCGATCTGCAGACGACCGGCGGTATCGACGATGACCACGTCGCGCAGGTGGTCGACGGCCTCCTGGATGGCGCCCTTGGCGATGTCGACCGGGTGTGCACCGTCGCCGCGGAAGACTGGCACGCCGATCTCGCCGCCGAGTGTGGCCAGCTGGTCGGCTGCAGCGGGGCGGTAGACGTCGCACGCGGCGAGCAGCGGTGAGCGGCCCTGCTTCTTAAGCAGGTAGGCCAGCTTTACGGCCGCCGTGGTCTTACCGGAGCCCTGCAGGCCCACGAGCATGATGACATTGGGAATACGATTGCTAAAGACGAGCTTGCTCTCGGTGGAGCCGAGCATCTCGGTAAGCTCGTCGAGCACGATCTTGACGACGTTTTGCGCCGGCGACAGCGACTCCATGACCTCGGCGGTCATGCAGCGCTCCTTGGTCTTGGCGACAAACTCCTTGACGACCTTAAAGTTGACGTCGGCTTCGAGCAGCGCCATGCGGATGTCGCGCATGGCCGAGGTGATATCGGCCTCGGTCAGCTTGCCCTTGCCGCGCAGACGGTCAAATGTGTCGTTGAGGCGATCGCTCAGGGAATCAAACACTAGTCACTCCTTAATTGGACTCGCCCACCAGGGCGCGGCAGAAATCTTTGGCATTGAACTCCTGCAGGTCATCGACCTGCTCGCCCACGCCGATGCGCAGAATCGGGAGCTTGAGTTTCTCGGCCACGGCCATGGCGATACCGCCTTTTGCCGTGCCGTCGAGCTTGGTCATGATAATACCGTCCAAGCCCAGCGCCTCGTTAAACTCGAGCGCCTGGTTCAGACCGTTCTGGCCAGTGGCGGCATCGATCACAAGCACAACCGAGACCGGCATGGGACCGGCGGCCATATTGGCGGCGCGCTTACGGGTCACATTGACCACCTTGGCGAGCTCGCGCATGAGCTCGGGGCTCGTGTGCAGACGACCGGCGGTATCGATGAGCACCAGGTCGCTGCCGCGCTTATCGGCTTCGTCGAGCACGTCATAGCACACGCTCGCCGGATCGGAGCCGCGATCGCGCTTGATGACGGGAACGCCGGCGCGCTGGCCCCACACATCAAGCTGCTCGATGGCGGCGGCGCGGAAGGTGTCGGCCGAACCGATCACCACGTTCTTGCCGCGGGCAGCCATGGCGCTCGCGATCTTACCGACCGTCGTGGTCTTGCCGGCACCGTTGATGCCCACAAACAGCACGCAGCTCGGCGTATCGGAGAACGGATCGCGCTCGATGGGCACAAAGTGCTGCTCAAGCTGCTCGGCCAGAGCGCGGCGAAGCTGCGGAGCGGTCTTGAGGTTCTTCTTGGCCGCGGCATCGCGCAGGTCATCGGAGACCTTGATAGCGACCTCGGCGCCCATGTCACCCATTACGAGGGTGTCCTCCAGGTCCTCCCAAAAATCCTCGTCGACCTCGCCACCAAAGTAGAAGACCTCGTTGAGAGCCTCGCGGCTGCGCTCAAGTCCGCGCGAGAGAGCATCGAAGAATCCCATTATGCATTCACGACCTTTCCGGTTTCGCGATCGAGTTTTTGCGAGACGACGCGACTGACGCCGTCGGCTTGCATCGAGACGCCATAGAGGACGTCAGCGTCCTCCATAGTACGGCGCTGATGCGAGATAACCAAGAGCTGCGTATCGGAACGCAACACATCGAGTGCGCCGATGAGCTTGGACAGGTTGGCGTCATCGAGCGCCGCCTCGACCTCGTCCAGCACATAGAACGGCACCGTGCGCGTGCGGTACACAGCAAAGAGGAGGGCGAGCGCCGTCAGGCTCTTCTCGCCGCCCGACATGAGCATCATCTTGGTGATGCGCTTGCCGCGCGGCTGCGCCACGACCTCGATACCCGTCTCGGCAGGATGCTCGGGATCGGTCATCTCCAGATGAGCCTGGCCGCCCGGGAAGAGCATAGCGAAGATCTCGCGGAAGTTCGCGTCGACCTTCTCAAACGTCACCAGGAAGGCCTTCCGCATCTTGCGATCAATGGCCACCGTGATCTTGGTGAGCGCCTTGCGCGCGCTCTCCAGATCGGCCAGCTGCTCCTCGATGTAGTCGGCGCGGCGCTTGAGCTGCTCGTACTCCTCCATGGCAACTTGGTTAACGGGACCAAGGTTGTTGATCTGGCGCACAAGCTGGTTGAGTTCGCGCTCGGCGGCATCGCGGTCCGTGGGCGCCGGAAGCATGAGCGCTTCCTCGAGCACCGTCGTGCCATCGGCGGTAATGGCCTTGATGGCAGCCTCGACCTGCACCTCGAGCTTGCCACGCGCGACCTTGAACTCGTTTTGCGTGGCAGAGGCGGTATCGACTCGCTCCTTAGCGCGGGCAACCTCTGCCTTGGCATCCTCGATGGTCTTCTTGAGCGAAGCGGAGTCCGCCTCCTCCAGAGAGGCCTGGTCACGCAGGCGCGCTGCCCAATCCGACGCGCGTTCCAACAGAGCAGAATAGCGTTCGTGCATGGGATCGACGCGCAGGCGCAGCAGCTCGAGCGAGCGCGAGGCCTGGCGTGTTCCGCGGATACGACGGTCGATGCCCTCAAGACGATGCTCCAGGTCGGGCACGCGGCCCTTCAGCGAACGCAGGCGTTCACTCGTTTGGGCTAGGCGAACCTTGGCGTCGGCGAGCTTGCCGGCAGCCTCGGAATCGTCACGGCGAACGCGGTCGAGCTCGTCGTTGGCCTCGGCAATCTGCAAGCCCAGATCGCTTGCCTGCGCGCGGGCCTCGTCACGCGAACGGGTGAGCTCATCAACCCGCGGGCGCGCAGCGCGAACGGCTTCGGCGGCCTGCTCGCGGCGCTTGGAGATACGCACGCGCTCGACCTCGGCATTGTTGGCGCTTTGCTCCAAGCGGCCGATCTCGGAAAGCAGCGAGCGGCGCTCGCCCTCAAGACGGGCAATCTCACCGGCGGCATCGCCCTCAGCGGCACGCGCTTCCTCAACGGCCGCATTGGCCTCGACGACCTGATCCGACACATGCTCAAACACAGCGGCCAAATCGGGCTCAAGCCCCTCCAGCTCGCGAATGCGACGCTTACGCTCCAGAGCACCCGACGCCTCGCCGGCATCGAGGCCCACACGCACCAGGCCGCCGCAGGCGACGCGGGCGCCATCGGGGGTCACGTAAGTCACGCCGTCAACGACCGGCGCCGAAAGCGCGGCAGCAAGATCGTTCACTACGTAATAGCCGCCGAGCAGCGCCTCGACGACGGGTCCGTAGCCTGCGCGCACGGACAGACGATCAACCAGGCGGGTACCGGCAGCGCCCTCAGCGGCGGTAGAGCCGCTCACGCCGCGCGCCACCAGCAATGCCTCGCCCGAGGCCTTCTTTTGGTCCAGAGCCGCACGACCGGCACGCTCAAGCGTGGCGACGTCATCAAACAGCAGCGCATCGATATCGCCGGCGAGCAATTGCTCAACCAGGCCCTCAAGCTCGCGCGGGGCCTCCAGCACGTCGCCCAGACGACCCAAGACATCGTCGCCCAGCGCACCCACCAGACGGCTCACGAGCGGCGAGCTGTCGGCCATACGGGAATCGAGCTTCTTTTGGCTGGCAAGCTCCGAGCGCACCTCGGACAACTTGTTGCGCGCCTCGCTCTCGCGGGCACGCAGGTCCTTCAGGGCCGCGCGTGCCGTCTCGGTGGCCTCACGCGCATCGACCTGAGCCTGGCGCGCTTCCTCAAGAGCGCCCTCAAGCTCCTCGGCGCGGTCGCGACGGCTCTCGAGCGAGGCCGTGACCTCCTCGAGCTGCTCGTCAATCTGCTCCAGGCGCGAGGCATACATGTTGTCCTCGACCTCGGCATTGCTCAAGGAATCCTTCACCTTGGCGAGCTCGAGCGCGGCATTATCGGCCACGCGTTGCACATCGCGTTGCCCACGCGTAAGCTGCGAAATCTGATTGTCGAGCGCCACGCGCCGCTCGTGGAGCTCAGCGGCGGCAGGACCAGCGGCGTCAACGTCCTCCTGGGCCTGCCTGTGCGCACCGGTCGCTTCCTCAAGCTGCGCACGCGCGTCCTCGAGCTCCTCGACAACGCGACGACGCTGATGCTCGGAGCTCGAAATCTGCCCGCGCATGTCAGACAGGCGCGACACCATGTTGTGGCCCTTTTCCTCAAGCAGGCGCATATCGGAGTTAATGCGACCGACCACATCTTGCATATGACGACGCTGCTCGCCCAGGTCGCCCACAAACAGGCCCTTTTCCTCGAGCATGACCTGAAGCTTCTCGAGCTCGCGCTCCTTTTCGTCCAAGCGGTACTGCGCAAGCTCAAGCTCGGCCGCACCCTCTTTGGAGCGGCTCTCCAGGTCGTTCCACTGCGACTGCAGCGAACGAAGTTCGTCGACAGCCAGCATCTGCGTAAGCTCATTCGCGCGCGAGGACAACTCTTTGTACTTGCGCGCACGATCGACCTGACGCTCCAGCGGTCGCAGCTGACGGGCGATTTCCTTATTGATGTCGCGGGCACGCGTCAGGTGCTCGTCCATCGACTTAATCTTTTTGAGCGCACGCTCCTTGCGGCGCTTGTGCTTGGAGATGCCGGCGGCCTCCTCGATGAGGGCGCGGCGCTCCTCGGGGCGGCTCTGCAAAATGGCGTCGAGCTTGCCCTGGCTGATGATGGAATGCGTATCCTTGCCCAGGCCCGAATCGTGCAAGATGTCCTGAATGTCCATCAGGCGGCACGGGCTCGAGTTGATGAGGTACTCGCTTTCGCCCGAGCGATACATACGACGGGTGATAGCGACCTCGTCAAAATCGACGGGCAGCATATGGTCCGAGTTATCGAGCACAAGCGTGACCTCGGCGACACCCACCGGCTTGCGCGCTGACGAGCCCGAGAAGATGACATCCTCCATGGCCTGGCCGCGCAGCTGCTTGGCGCTCTGCTCGCCCAGGACCCACAGAATCGAGTCAGAGATGTTCGATTTTCCCGAGCCGTTGGGACCGACGATGACGGTCAGGCCCGGCTCAAACGTCATATGGGCGCGGTCGGCAAACGACTTGAACCCTTTGAGCGTGAGGGACTTGAGATACACGGTTCCTCGCTTACACGTGCTTCTTGTTCAGAATCACGCCGTTGGTGGTGTAACCCATGCGGTCGAGCGCTTCGAGCGCGGCGGCTCCCTCGGCTTCCTTCTTTGAGGAGCCGGAGCCGCGACCCTGACGAATACCATCGATCAACACCACGGCGGTAAAGGTGGGCGCATGCGCCGGGCCCTCGGAGCCGACGAGCTTGTACGCCGGGGGTTCGTGACCGTCGGCTTGCACGCACTCCTGCAAAAACGACTTGGGGTTCGCAGGATGCTCGGCACGCTCGGAAGCCAAATGCGGCTTAAGCGTACGATGGATAAACTCTGCCGCGGCATCCCAGCCGGCATCCAGGTACAGCGCGCCCACGAGCGACTCATAGACGTTCTCGAGGGCCGAATGCAGGCCGCGCGCACCGGTACCGGTCTCGGAGGCACCAAAGATGATGATGTCGTCGATGCCCAGCTCGTGAGAAACCTCGGATAGCGTAGCGCCCGAGACAAGCGACACCTTCAGGCGCGTGAGCTTGCCCTCGTCAAACTCCGGATAGGACTCAAACAGGGAGCGTGCGACCACAGCACCCAAAATGGAATCGCCCAAGAACTCAAGGCGCTCATAGCTGGCAGAAACCGGCTGGCCCTCGACTGCCGAGGGATGCGTAAGGGCCGCGCGCAGCAGCACCTTGTCATTGAACTCATGGCCCAGAATCTCCTGGGCGCGCGTAAGTCGTTCGGATAAAGCCAAGACTTAGGCCTCCTTGGCAGCTTCGATAGCATCGACGGCGTCGGCGACAGAGTTGAGCGAGAGCAGAGTCTCGTCATCGATCTCGAGGTTGAACTCGTCCTCGATAGCCGTAACCAGCTGCAGGCGCTCGAGCGAGTTGGCATCGAGGTCGTCAAAGGTGGTCTCATCGCTAATTTCGGCAACATCGACGCCCAGAACGTCAGCAGCGACCTCGGCGATCTTGTCGAAGATTTCGGAGCGGTCCATAGCGCTTCCTCTCATAGTGCATGAATACCAAAAGAATGGTACCGCCCGGGCGGTACCAAGACACGGTTCTGATTCTACCCCACGACGTGCGCCGCGAAGCACATAACAGCGCCCTAACTCGCTCTTATAAAACGATACCGTCCATAGAGTTGGCGACATTCTCGACCAGCCCGGCGCGCACGGCTTCGGCCGCCGCGAGCGTACCGTTTTTGACAGCCTCGACTGAGGTGGCGCCATGGCCGATCAGGACCACGCCGCGCAGGCCCAGAAGAATCGCGCCGCCCTTGGCGTCGCCAGAGAGCTTGGCCTTAATCTCGCGCATCTGCTTTTTGATGAGCAGCGCGGCAATCTTGGTGCCGAGCGAAGACATAAAGACACCCTTGAGTTCCTGAAGCAAAAACTTGGCAGCGCCCTCGGTGGCCTTGAGCGCAATATTGCCCGACATGCCATCGGCAACGACGACATCGAAGTTACCCGAGGTGATGTCCGTTCCCTCGCAGTTACCAACAAAGCCGGGAACGGCGGCTTTCATAGCCGGGAAGCAAGCCTTGGTAAAGTTGGAGCCCTTCTCGTCCTCGGTGCCGTTGGCAAGCAGGCCCACGCGGGGATGCTCGATGCCCAGGACGACGCGGGCATAGGCGCTACCCATCTGAGCAAAACGCACCATATCGTCAACCTCGACATCAGGGTTGGCACCCATGTCGCACAACACCGTCAGACCGCCGGCGCGATTGGGCAGCGCATTGGTCAGACAGGGGCGCACCGGCTGCTTCTTGCCTTCGGCCTGATACCTAAACGGCGTCACGTAGGCTGTGGCAGCGGCCGTCATGGCGCCGGTGGAGCCGGCAGAGAAGAACGCATCCGCGTTGCCCTTCTTAATGGCGCGGCAAGAAAGCACGATCGACGACTTACGCTTGGTCATCACGGCGCGAATGGGATCGTCATCCATGGCGATAACGTCGGGCGCCTCCAGGGCCTCGACGCGCGCATGGGAGGCGGCAAAGGGATTGACGATTTCGGCGGGGCCAGCTGCCAAGACCTCGATATCGGGATCGGCGGCAAGCGCAGCCTCGATACCATCGAGAACAACCTGAGGTTTCTCGTCTCCGCCCACAACGTCTACACAAACGCGAACGTTACTCATATACATGCTCCTTATACAAAAATGGCCGACTCATTGAGCCGGCCATTGTGGTTCCATTTGGAACGGCATCGCATCCAGAGTATACCGTTACTCGGTAACGATAACCTCGCGGTCCTTGTAGAAACCGCAGCTGGGGCACACGTGGTGCGGAAGCTTGACAGCGCCGCAACGGGGGCACGTGGACTGAGCAGCAGCCGAGATCTTCATGTTGGCGGAACGACGGGTGTGAGTGCGGATACGACCCTGCTTTTGTTTAGGTACGGGCATAGTGACCTTCCTTATGAACTATCCAGTGTGGCGATTACGCGCAAGTAGCGATACTACCACAGTTTTACTCATCGAGCTTGAGATTCTTCAATGCTGCAAATGGATTTTCCGTGGCAGCGGCCCATTCTGCCTCTGCCTGGGCGGCGCAATCGCATTGCTCGACGTTGAGATTGCAACCGCAGGTGGGGCACAGACCACGGCAATCGGGCTTGCAGAGCACCACAAACGGCGTGTCCATAACGACCGCGTCATTGATGGGCTCACCCAGATCGACGATGCGGTCCTCACCCAGGAGCTCGTAGCCGTCCTCGTAGGCCTCGGGATCCTCGGGCTCCTCAAAGAGGTAGAACTCCTCGATCTCTCCGGCGATATCAAACGAGGCGGGCTCCAGGCAACGGTCGCACTCGCCGGTGGCGTGCGCGCGGACCATGCCCGTGAGCAAGACACCGGTACCGGCATTGGTAAAGACAACGTCGTAGTCGATGCCGTCCTGAAGCTGGTACTCCTTCTCGCCCACCGTGTAGGTGGCGACATCGACCTTACCGGTCAGCGGATACGAATCTCCAGGAAACTCGAGCTGCTCGGAAAGATCGACGGTAACGCTCGGAAACTCAGCCATTACCACTGACCATTCTGTTGGGCGGCACCCTCGTTGAGCTGCTGACGGCAACGGGTAACGGTGCCAGTCAGGCTCTTGAGGTTCTCCTCCAGGTGCGTAAAGACCTGCTCCGCGTAGTCCTCGGCAGCATAACGCGTCTCGCGCTCGTACTGCTGGGCACGATCGCGGATGTCGTCGGCCTGCTGCTGCGCAAGGCGGACGATCTCCTGCTCACCGGCAATGGTGAGGGCCTGCTGCTGAGCGTCGGCGATGATGGAATCAGCCTGAGCGGCGGCGGAAGCCATAAGCTCCTCGCGCTCCTTAAGGATACGGCGGGACTTCTGCCACTCCTCGGGATAGCTCATGCGGATCTCGTCGAGGATATTGAAGAACACGTCGGCGTCGATGACCTTGAACTGAGCGTTCTTGCCGAAAGGCGGCTTGGCTTCCTCGATCAGCCCTTCGAGCTCATCGACCAAGCTGACGATCCTATCGCCAGGAAAATTCTCGCCCGGCATCCGGTCTCCTTTCATAGGTAACATATCATCGTGCTAGTTTACCACATGCCACCAGGCAATAAAAAACGTCACGAAAAGCGATGTCTGAGCGCTTCGACCACGTTGGGCGGCACAAACGTCGATACATCGCTGCCGAGCGAGGCGATCTGGCGAACGACCGAGCTCGAGATGTAACCGTACTGCGGAGCACTCATGACAAAGATGGACTCCAGCTCGCTATCCAAGCGATAATTGAGGTCGGCCTGCTGCAGCTCATACTCAAAGTCGGTCATGGCGCGCAGGCCCTTGACCACGGCCCCCGCCCCCTGCTCACGAGCGAAGTCGACCAAGAGGCCGGTAAAGGGCAGGACTTCGACGCCGTCGATATTACCGAGCGCCTCGCGGGCCAGCGCCACGCGCTCATCGAGCATAAACGTGGTGCCCACACCGTTTTTACCCTGTGACTCGGCAACAGCGACGATCACACTGGGAAAGATGCGGCGGGCGCGGCGGATCACATCGATATGGCCAAACGTGATGGGATCGAAGGTGCCCGGGACGATCACGCGATTGATGGTGTCACTCATGAGCATCCTCCTGAAACGTCGTGGCATCGTTGTTGTCAGCATCGGTGCCGGCGCTATCGCCCTCACCATCGTCATCGCCGACCCAACGAAGCAGGTCGACCGAGGTAATGCCGTAGCGCTTCTCACGTACAGTCTCAAAGCCTGCCGGATGCGCGCCCGCATCGGCGGCGGCATGCTCAAACAGGGCATAAGCGCCAGGTGCAAGAAGACCCTGCTGAGCCAGGTTCTGCAGCAGCTCCTCGACCGGCTCGGCACCAAAAGCATAGGGCGGGTCGAGCAGGACCAGATCAAAGGGGCCGCCCGGCACACGACCGCGCGAGGCACTCGCCAGCATGTCGCCCGCTATCACGCGCCAACGCGCACGGTCACGGCAGAGCGACTCGATATTCTTGGTAATGAGCCGCGCGGCATTCCGATCGATCTCGAACGTCGTGAGCGAGCGGGCACCACGTGAGAGCATCTCTAACCCTAAGGCACCGGAGCCGCCAAAGGCGTCCAGCACGCGGACCTCGTCCAGATCGAAGTCGAATGCCGACATGACCATAGATGCGCATGCCTCGCGCACACGATCGGTCGTGGGGCGGGTGACATCGCGACCACGGGGCTCCTCGATCTTACGACCGCGCCATTCGCCGCCGATGATTCTCATCCTCCGCTGACCTCCTTAAAAATGTGTCGATATCGCATGGCGACCGCATCGCGCAGGGGGCGCGTCGCCACGGAGTCAAGGTTGCAAGCATACCGCAAGAGCTCGACCGCGTCCAAATGGGCCCACTCGATCAGCTCCTCGTCGGCATCCAGGTCGACAAAGCGCAGAGTCACACCGCCATGCTGGCGGTACCCCAGGATTTCGCCCTCGTGGCGCAGACGAAGGTCCATCTGGGCGAGCGTAAAGCCGTCCGAGGTCTTTTCGAGCGACTGGAGACGGTCTTGCGCCGCCGAAGCGCCGCCGTTGCCCTTGGAGTGCGTCATGACCAGGCAGGTGCCCGACACGCTGCCGCGGCCCACGCGGCCGCGCAGCTGGTGCAGGGCCGCCAAGCCAAAGCGCTCACCGTTCTCGATGACCATGACGGTGGCGTTGGGCACGTCGACGCCCACCTCGACCACCGTAGTCGAGACGAGCACGTCGATCTCGCCGCGCTTGAAGGCATCGATAACCCGATCCTTCTCCCCCACTGGCATGCGGCCGTGAAGGCGCTCGATGGCAAGACCCGGCAACGCCAGACGCAGGCGATCGAGCTCGGTCACCGTATCGTGCAGCGGCACGGGGACCGTCACGCGGCCCTCGTCGTCGCGAGCGATACCGGGCACGTCCTCCAGCTCATCGGCCGAGTCGCTCGGCTCCACGAGCGGGCAAATCACGTAGGCCTGCTGACCCTTTTCATGCGCCTCGCGGATGGCGCCATAGGCAAGGTCGCGGCTCGACTCGGTAAGCACGCGTGTCGTCACGCCAGCGCCAGGGACGGGCCGATGGCGGATGATGCTCGTGTCCAGATCGCCGTAGACCGAAAGCGCCAGCGTACGTGGGATGGGCGTTGCCGTCATAACGAGCAGATCGGCACCAGGGCCCTTCGCACGCAGGGCGTTGCGTTGGCCGACGCCAAACCGGTGCTGCTCATCGATGACCACGAGCGACAGATGCTTGAACGCAACGTTATCCGAAAGCACCGCGTGGGTGCCAAAGAGGACATCGAGCTCGCCCGATTCCAGCTGGGCACGGATCCGCTCGCGCTCGGCCGCCGGCGTGGCGCCCGTCAGGAGCGCCCAGGTCATGCCAGCCCGCGAGAGCAAGGGGCCGGTCTTATCGGCATATTGACGCGCCAGCACGCCCGTGGGCGCCATAACGCAGGCCTGCGTGCCGCTATCGGCAGCCACAGCCAGCGCGCAGGCGGCAACGGCGGTCTTGCCGGTACCGACGTCGCCCAACAGCAGGCGGTTCATCACGCGCCCGCCATCGCACATATCGCGCAGGATGTCTTGGAACGCGGCCTCCTGCTCGTCGCTCAGCGAAAACGGCAGGGCCTGCTTAAGCGCGGCCAGGTGCTCGCCCGCGGTGTGGGCATAGGGCACCACATCGACCAGGCCGCCGTCGTTGCGCAGGCGCAGCGCCAGCTGCAGGTAGAGGCACTCCTCGTAGGCAAGCCGTGCGCGCGCGATATCGCGCTCAGCCATGCTCGAGGGAAAGTGGATCGATCGAAGCGCACGAGCATTGCTCATCAGGCGACGTTTAACGCGCAAGCGTGCGGGAATCGGGTCGAAAGGATTGCCGACGACCTCGAGCGCGCCACTTACGATGCGGCGCATCCATGCCTGGCTCACGCCGTCACTCACATAATGGACCGGCAAAATGGTGCCCGCAGCACGCCCCTCATCGAGCTTTTCAAAGTGCGGCGAGGCCATCTGCTTAAAACCGTAGGCAAACTCAACCTTGCCCATCACGGCCAGGCGGTCGCCCTGCTTAAGCTGCTGGGCAATCCAAGGCTGACGGAAAAAGGCGACCTGCAGCACGCCCGTCTCATCAACGAGTGAGACCTCGGTCACCTGCATGCGCGGACGCGGCTTCTTTTGAACGATACGGTCGACCGTGGCGATGATGGTGCACACGGTACCGATGGGCGCCATCTCGATGGACCAGGAGCGCGTAAAGTCCAGGTATCGATGAGGGATATGGAGAAGGAGGTCCCCCACCGTCCGAATTCCCAGACGGCGAAGGGCCTCCTCACGTTTACCCGAAACATATTTGAGTCGCGCAATATCCTCGTCGAGCGCATTGCTCTGGGCAAAGCGATCCGAGACGCGCGGCACGGAGCAGAGCTCGGACATGGGCAGATGCCTACTCGATCGAGAAGATCACAGGATAGAGCGGCTGCTCGCCACGATGGGCGTCGATCTCCAGGTCGGGCTGAGCCTCCTCGATAGCGTCGACGATCTCCTGGAAGGCTTCATCGGACAGCTCCTCGCCGGCCAGAATCGTCAGCGCGTCGCCCTCCTCTTCCTCCTGCATGCGGTTGATGCAATCGAGCGTGACCTGCTTCACGTCGGAGCCGACGACATCGATGGAGCCGGCAATGATGCCCATGACGTCACCGGAGTGAATTGGCGAACCGTCGGAGGCGCTGGAGTCGCGCACGGCGCGGGTGACCTCGCCATCGCGGACCTCGCTGATGGCGTCGACCATAGCGGCGACGGCATCCTCGAGCTCGGAATCGGGCAGGACCGCGAACAGCGCGGAGAAGGCCTGCGGAACGGTCTTGGTGGGAACGACGGCGACCTTCTTGTCGGTGCAGGCTGAGGCTGCGGCCTCGGCAGCCATGCGGATGTTGCCGTTATTGGGCAGGATGATGACCGAGGTCGCGTTGACCTGGTCAACGGCGCCCAGCAGGTCTGCAGTCGAGGGGTTCATGGTCTGACCACCCGACACGATCACGTCGACGCCGAGGGACTTGAGGATGTCTGCCTCGCCGGACCCAGCGGCAACGGCGACAAAGCCCAGCGCCTTGGCGGGCTCGGCGGCCTTTTCCTGGTCCTCATGAATCTTGGCGGTACGGTCGTGGGCCTCCATCTCCATGTTGTGGATAAAGACCTCGTAGATCTGACCAAGCTGAAGCATGTGCTCGAGCACCAGGTTGGGGGTGTTGGAGTGCACGTGGATCTTGTAATCGGGGTAGGCGCCCACGAGTAGCTCACAGTCGCCCATGGAGCCTAGGAACTTAAGGCATTCGTCCTCGTCAAACGGGGCGTCGGCCTTAAAGAGAAACTCGTTGCAGTAGCGGAACTCCGAGCCCTCCCAGTCGTCGTTAGCCTCGATCTCAACGCGGCCAAGAGCGGCATCGCGGGCAGAGCCGGCCGACTCAAACGTAGCGGAGAAATCCTCGACAACGGTGCTGCGACCAAGCGCGGCGGCAACAAAGTTCTCAAGGAAAATAGCAAAGCCAAAGGCGCCGGAGTCGACCACGCCGTTCTCCTTCAGAACGGGCAGCAGGTCGGGCGTGCGAGCGACGGACTGGTAGGCCTCGACGACGATGGCATCGAGCGCGTCCTCGGCCGAGAACTTCTTCTTTTCGCACTCGTCGGCCTTGGTCGAGACATCGCGCAGCACCGTGAGAATCGTGCCCTCGATGGGCTTACGGACGGCCTGGAAGGCGACCTTGACGGCGCGGCGGAACGCATAGGCGATGTTGGCGGACGTGATGGGCTCATCAGCAGAGACGAGACCCTCGGCCACGCCGCGCAGGATCTGAGAGGTGATGACGCCGGAGTTGCCGCGGGCACCCATCAGGGAGCCGTGGGTGATGGCGCCGGCGATGGCCTCCATATCGGCATCGGCGGGAAGGGCGGAAAGCTCCTTGGTCACCGAGGCGAGCGTGAGCGACATGTTGGTACCGGTGTCGCCGTCGGGTACGGGGAAGACATTGAGCTTGTTGATCTCCTCGGCCTTGTCGGAAACAGCAGCCGCAGCGATCGGAAAACAGGTGCGAATGGTCTTTGCAATCATGGGTATTTGAATCTCCGTTTTCGGATGCTAGTTCAGACGGCTCTTGAGCGCGTCGATGTGAATGCCGATCTTAAGGCTGGCGGGATCGATCTGGGCGATCTCCTGCAGGGTGAAGGCAACGGAGCTCGAAAGATTGTGGCAGACGGACTTCATGTTGACGCCGTTCTCGAGCACGACGTGAAGATCGACCGTAAGGCCGTTCTCGTCGGCGGAGACAAGCACGCCCTTGCGGAGGCGCTGACCGGCAAGCAGGCGCACGCTCTCGGCGCCTTGGAGCTGCTCAGCCATACCGACGACGCCATAGCACGTCATCGCGGCATAACCGGCAATATCGGCAATAACGTCGTTCGAGACGCTCAGGCTGCCGTTAATGGTCTCAGACACAAGAATCTCCTTATCTGGTGCTCGCGGCACCATGTCGTGGGAGCAATCATTGCAATATTCTACAACGACCGCGCCATGTTGAGGTGGTGGGTCGCGGGATTACATCCTCGACACGAAATGTTGATATGGCAACGTTCGAGTCAAGTGGTCGCGGCATGAAAAAACCCGCCGCATAAGCGACGGGTTTTACAACCTGGCTCCCCGGGTAGGACTCGAACCTACAACAGCGCGGTTAACAGCCGCGTGCTCTACCATTGAGCTACCGAGGAATAGGTGCGTGCTCTCAAGCAACGAAGTTTATTATACGGACGAATCAGCTCAGGGCAAGAACTTTTTTAAGAAATTTTCCGACCTAGTCATTGGGGACGTTCTTAAACGACCAGTCATTCAAGAACGTCCCCAACGACTACATGAAAGCGCCCTCAAGCGGATGTGCTTGAGGGCGCCTCTTGCTTGACTAGCTTTCGATATAGTCCTTGAGCTTGCTCGAGCGGCTCGGGTGGCGAAGCTTGGCCAGAGTCTTGGACTCGATCTGGCGGATGCGCTCGCGCGTGACGCCAAACTCGCGGCCGACCTCCTCGAGCGTACGGGGATGTCCGTCGACAAGGCCAAAGCGCAGCTCGATAACCTTGCGCTCACGATCGGCAAGCGAATCGAGCACCTGGGTGAGCTGCTCCTGCAGCATGGAGAAGCTGGCCGCATCGGGCGGAACGATAGCCTGGGAGTCCTCGATGAAATCGCCCAGCTGGGAATCCTCTTCCTCGCCGATGGGGGTCTCGAGCGACACGGGCTCCTGCGAGATCTTCTGGATCTCGCGAACGCGGTCGGCGCTCATGTCCATCTCGGCACCGATCTCCTCGGGGGTCGGGTCGCGACCCAGGTCCTGAAGGAGCTGGCGCTGCACACGGACGAGCTTGTTGATGGTCTCGACCATGTGCACGGGAATACGGATGGTACGGGCCTGGTCGGCGATAGCGCGCGTAATGGCCTGACGGATCCACCACGTGGCGTACGTGGAGAACTTAAAGCCCTTCTGGTAGTCGAACTTCTCGACGGCGCGGATCAGACCGAGGTTGCCCTCCTGAATAAGGTCCAGGAACAGCATGCCGCGACCGACATAGCGCTTGGCGATGGAGACGACCAGACGCAGGTTTGCGCTGATGAGTGCCTGCTTGGCTTCGAGACCCACGTTCTCAATGCGCGTAAGACGACGCATTTCGGTACGCGTGAGCTCGAGCTCGCCTGCCTCGGCAGCCTCGAGCTTCTCGGTGGCCTCAAGACCGGCCTCAATCTTCATGGCCAGATCGACCTCTTCGGAGGCGGTCAGCAGGTCGACCTTGCCGATCTCCTTGAGGTACATACGGACCGGGTCGCCGGTCAGCATCACCGTGGAGGCATCGATGCCGCGCACGCGGGAGCGTGAACGGGACGTGCGCACGGTGCGCTTCTTCTTGCTCTTGGAAGAACCCATCTCGGCGTCGGCCTGACGGGCCATCTTGAGCTCGTGATCGTCGAGCGAGCCGGAATCGTGCTCGTCGTCGTCATCGAAATCGTCGGTATCGGTATCGTTATCGTCATCGTCGACGTCCATGGGGGCGTCGTCGTTACCGCTCGCGGAGATAATCTGGATGCCGCTGTTGCGCAGCGCGGAATACACCGCGGTGAGCTGCTCGTCAGAAACATCGATATCCTTCAGGGCGACCTGAATCTCGTCCTCGGTTACCGAAGTCCTGTTTGAGCCGTTGCCCATGAGCTTTGCAACGTAGGATTCCAGCCCAGTACCCGTGCTCTCAGTCTTTTTTGGCACAGATTCTCCCTTCATAGTCCACAGGACTCAATACTTTAGCACACACATTGACGTCTATACCCAAAAAGAAGACTGGATATAGGCGAGAATACGCTGGTTGACCACAACATCTAGGCTTGTTCGGTGCCCGCGGCCTCCAGGCCGATCAAACGGAACGGGTCCGCCACGCCGCCGATCGACTTTTGCAGTTCGCGTTGACGTTGCGAATCTTGCGCGGCCTGAACGGTCAGCGCGCGACGGGCCTCATCATCGAGCGAACGGTCCTGGCGCAGCTTGGCCTGTGCGGCACGCATGCGGCGTTTGATGGTGTAGAGCTCGAGCGTATCGAGCATAAACACGATGTTCGTCTCGGTGGGGTGCTTGCTCGTCGCCGAGATGCGCCCGGCACTCACAAGCGTTGCCGCCTCGGGACACACCGAGCGTGCCGCATCCATGCAGGCTGCAGGATCGGTTCCCGGCGGCGTTGCCAGAACGGCCCATGCGATGGACTCGTGACGTGGGTCAACCCACTCGATGGAGCAGATGCGGTCGGCATACGTGCGGAACAGGTCGGGGTAGCTCGTGAGCATGGTCAGCAGCTCGCGCTCCCCTGCCAAGGACTTGCGCTCTAGATCGGTCAAAACCATCGGCGCCGCCGCAGCCGGTGCGTTCGAACCATCAGGCACAGGCACAGCGCCCATACCATCAGGCACATCGATCGGCGGCAGGTCGTCGACGACCTCCACGGGAGCGGCACCGTAGGCATCGAGCGGGACGTAGTCGTACGGCTCTTCTTCGACCGGCGCGGACACCGGCGGCGTAGCGCCCGATGCCCAAGCACCGCGACCGGCATCGCGAGAACCCGATGCCCGACCGCCCGCATTTCCAGAGCGCTCGGCCTGCGCCCGCTGGCGCTCGTAATTCTGCTCGCGACGACGCTCGGCATCTTCGCGCTTGGCGAAATCGCGAAACACGCGACCCGAACTCGCACGCACGGTCTCCAGATCCAAACCCAACAGGTCGGCAATCTGGATAAAGTACGTGTCGATCATATAGCTATCGCGCAGCGGATAGATAAGCGTCAGCGCATCTTCCAGCGCCTTGGCGCGACCGCCCGGCGTGGTGATGTCGCTCGACTCCTGCAGCGAACGGTAAACAAAGTCCATAAGCGGCTCGGCGGCATCGATGCGCGCCTGAAGTGCCTCGCCGCCATGTGCTGTGATGAACTCCATGGGGTCGTTGCCGTCGGGCAGCACCACGCAGCGCAGGTCCATCGAATCCTGTTCAATAAACTGAATCGCGCGGCGAGCGGCCTTTTGACCGGCGGCGTCGCCATCGAACATATACACAATGCGCTTGGCAAAGCGGGTTAGCGTCTTGACGTGATGCTCCGTGAGCGCCGTGCCCAGCGTGGCGACGACGTTTTTGATCCCCGCCTCCCAGCAGGCGATGCAGTCGGTATAGCCCTCCACCACGATGGCGGTATCCTGCGCGACGATAAACTCCTTGGCCCAGTTAAAGCCGTAGAGGTTTCGCTTTTTATGAAACACGCTCGTCTCGGCGGTGTTGAGGTACTTAGGCTGACCATCGCCCATGATGCGCCCGCCAAAAGCGATGTTATGACCCTGCTCGTCAAAAATGGGAAACATCACACGGTCGTAAAAACGGTCGGCGAGCTGTCCGCGCCCACGGCTCACGGCCACGTTGGCGTCAATCATCTCCTGCGGGGTAAAACCCGCCTGGGACAGTTGCGACACCAGCGCGTTACGGCCCGGTGCAAAGCCCAGGCAGTAGCGGCGGCAGACGTCGCCACCCATGCCGCGGCTGGCAAAGTACTCGCGCGGACGGCTGTCCTTACCGCGCATAAGCATGGTGTGGTAGAACTGGGCCGTCTCGGCGCACAGGTCATAGATGCGGGCACGCTTGGTGCCGCGATCGCGCTGCGCACCGGTATCGTGCAGTTCAATGCCCGCACGATCAGCCAAATAGCGGATCGACTCGGGAAAACTCAGGTTCTCGCGCTTCATGATATAGGTGAAGACGTCGCCGCCCTCGCCGCAGCCAAAGCAGTGCCACACCTGCGTAGCAGGGATAATGTGAAACGATGGGGTCTTTTCGCCATGAAACGGACAGCAGCCCCAAAACTCATGGCCGCGGGGCTTGAGCTCAACCGTTTCCTGCACGATGGCAACCAAGTCTGACGCCGCGCGTACCTGATCTTTTTCCTCATCGCTAATCACGGATACTCACCCCCTGCTCACCCAAGTTATGACGGATATCGTCGATATTACCCTCGACGGTCGCGATCAACTCGTCCAGGGAATCGAACACGCGAGACGGACGCAGCCAGCGCGTAAACGCCAGCGACACCGAGGCGCCATACAGGTCGCCCGCATAGCCGATCAAGTTGGCCTCGAGATGCGCCGAGGCGGCATCATCGGCATAGGTCGGCGGCAGGCCGACGTTAACGGCAGCAGGCCATACGGTATCGTCGACCAGCACCAGACCCTCATAGACGCCATCGGCAGGCACTTGGATGCCGTCGGGCACCTGGATGTTTGCCGTGGGAAAGCCCATGTCGGAGCCCTCGTGACGGCCAGCCGCCACAACGCCGCGCAGCATATAGGGACGGCCGAGAAGCTCTGCGGCCAGCTCCACATGACCCTGACCCAGCTCATGGCGGATACGCGTGGCGCAGATGGTCTGCCCGTTAACGCAGAGCAGGTCGTGACCGTAAACGTCAACCCCACGCTCAGTGCCCCAGGCGCGCATCTCGGCAACGCCCGAAGCGCCGCCGCGGCCGAGCCTAAAGTCGCTGCCTACACGAATGGAGCGAATGTCGACAACGCGCGACAACAACGCCAGAAACCCGACATGGTCGAGTGCCGCCACGGCAGGCGTAAAGGGAACGGCCACCACCGCATCGACCCTGGTTTGAGCCAGAGCGTGCAGGCGGTCGGCCGTCGTCATCAATTTTTGGGCGGGCAACGGACTCACCACGACGTCCGGATCAGGATCGAAGGTGACCACGACCGCTTTGCTGCCGTGATCATGTGCATCGCGAATAACCGCTTCGATCAGCTCTTGGTGCCCACGATGCACGCCATCAAACACGCCAATAGCGATCGACGCGGAACCCAAGAACTCGCACCCATCAAAAGCATCGGCAGAAACGATACGGGCCTCATCCAACTCACCCGCGAAAAAGATACGCGCGAGCTCGTGGGGCGCCAGCATCATCGAACACCGCCGATCGCCTGCGGAAAGACGTGCTCCATCACAAAGCGGCCGCCCTCGATACGAGCAAGCGCCTTCAATCCCCCATCGAGCACGAGCGCGAACGGCGCCTTCGCCGTATCGAAGTCCGCAAGCGCGCGTTCAACGGGAATGCGGCGGCCACAAAGCAGGTCGTCTGCAAGATTACCCGGCAAATCGACACGCGTGGCACCTAGGGCGGCGATGGGATCCAGAGCGAAACCGGCAGCGGTCTCGGCAGAGAGCTCCTCTACCGCATGACAGGCGCCAATGGAAACCACGCCGGAGGCCGTACGGCGCAGCGCGGAAATATGCGCAGCGCTATCGCAGGCACGACCCAGATCGCGAGCGAGCGCGCGAATGTAGGTGCCTTTGCTTACCGAAAACGCCACGGTCCAGACGCACGTATCGCCCTCGCCGCCCACGGCGATCAGGTCGGCGGCATAGACCTCGACGGGGCGCGGGGGCAACTCAACCGCATTGCCCTCGCGAGCACTCTTATAGGCGCGAACGCCATTAACCGAGATGGCCGAAAACGCTGGCGGCACCTGCATCTGCGGGCCAAGCATAGCGGCCAGCTGCTCACGGGCGTAAGCGAGATCGCGCAGCTCGGGGGCAACGGGCACCGTGCGGACGGCCTCGCCCTCCGCGTCATCGGTATTGGTCTCGACACCAAACGAAATGTCGGCAACATAACTTTTGGTATCGAGGGTTAGCATGCCCAGCAGACGGGTCGCCTGGCCCACGCCCACCACCATGACACCCGAGGCCATGGGGTCGAGCGTACCGGCATGGCCGACGCGTCGCTCATGGAGGGCGCGCCGGCACTGCGATACCACGTCGTGGGACGTGCAGCCCACCGGCTTATCGACGGCGAGCAGCATATTCAATTGAGAAGGCGTACGACGAGCCATGTACCATCCAAAAAGTTAGAGCTCGACGGTCACCGAAGCGGGATCCTCCCCCACCAGCTCGGCCAGCATGGGAAGTGCCACGGCGAGCGTCTCGCGAATCGTTCCGTTGTTGGAAAAGCCGGCGGCGGCATGATGCCCGCCACCGCCAAAGTTGGCAGCAATCTCGGACACATCGAGGTCACCCTTGGAGCGCAGGTTGCCGCGCACCTTGGTATCGCCCTCGATGCCCTTTAGGAACAGGCAGACCTCAACGCCCATCACCGAACGCACCACATCGACCAGACCGTCGCACTCATCCGAAGTGACGCCGCAGGCCTCGAGGTCGCTCTGGTACGCATAACTATATGCCACGCGACCGTGCGCCACGGTCTTGATACGACCCATAACGATGGACTTGAGATGCAAGAACTCTACGCGCATGCTCTGGTAGACCTCGAGCGCGACGCGCGCCGGATCGGCACCGTGCGCGACCAGGCGCGAGGCGGCATGGAACGCAGCAGC
The DNA here is from genome assembly GCF_015548375.1 of Collinsella aerofaciens. GTDB lineage: Bacteria > Actinomycetota > Coriobacteriia > Coriobacteriales > Coriobacteriaceae > Collinsella > Collinsella aerofaciens_AB. The sequence goes on along the minus strand of NZ_JADMWW010000019.1, from coordinate 24,256 downwards.
ATCGGCGTTTTGGTACTGAAAACGACCGGTATCGGTCACCAGGCCGCACAGCAGGCAGGTCGCGACACCGTTGCGAGCCACAATGCCGCAATTGTCCAAAAAGCGGTCGATGATCATGGCGCAGGCCGCGGCGCCGACGCACCTCAGGCTCAGCTCGGCAAATTCCTCGCGCGCCGGATGGTGATCGAAGCACACCACATGCGCCGATCGACGCAGCACCTCGGCGGAGTTGTTCAGGCGCTCGACGACCGGCACGTCCACCGAGATGAACAGGTCAGGATTGCCGGCGTACGCAGATGCCGGCACCAGACGGTCGGAGCCTTCCATAAAGCGGTAGATACGCGGAACCGGGTCATCGTCTGCCAGCAGAAGCGCAATGTCCTTGTTGGGGAAAAACTTCATGAGCGAAAGGCCCAGACCCAATACGGAGCCCAAGGCATCGCCATCGGGAGAAGTATGTCCCGAAATCGCAATGGAGGACGCACCCTCGATGAGCTCGAGGATGCGTCGCTGAATATCTGCAGACTCGCACGAGGCGAGGTCGGCGGAATTAGTCATCTAAAGCTGCCTCCTGGGCGGCATCCGCTATCGGATAGCCGTCCTCGTCCTTTTCGATCGCAAGCGTGGCGGGAACGTTTTCCAGCGCACGCGTGATGCGCTCGGCCTCATCGGTCGAGCGATCGATGCGAAAATCGAGCTCGGGCGTGACGCGCCAATCGAGCGAGCGGGCCAACAGGCTACGGATGCGGCCCTTGGCGCTGGCGAGCGCCTCCATGACCTCGTCGTAGCGGCTCGCGTCGCACGACACGTACACGCGCGCGAACGAACGGTCCACCGCAACCTCGACCGCGGTCAAGGTGACCAGGTCGAGACGCGGATCGGAAACCTCAAAGAGCAGGATATAACCGAGCTTCTCGCGAAGCTGCTCGCCCAGACGGCGGGTTGCCTGCGTTTGCTTCATAGCGCTACCCCCTACTCGGTACGGGCAACCTGGTCGATGCGGTAGCCCTCAATGGTGTCGCCAGGCTTGATGTCCTGGAAGTTCTCCAGGCCAATACCGCCCTCGGAGCCGCTCTTGAGGCTCTTGGCCTCGTCCTTGTAGTGGCGCATCGAGGCGATTTTACCGTTGAAGACCACGATGCCGTCGCGCACCAGGCGCACAGAATCGGTCGCGGCAATCTCGCCCTCTTCGACGCGGACACCGGCGGCGATACCGACCTTGGGCACCTTGAAGGTGTCCAGAACGGTCGCAGCACCCGTGGAGACCTCGACCTCGGTGGGCTTGAGCATGCCGATGCGGGCAGCATCGAGGTCCTCGAGGCACTTATAGATGACGTCGTAGCAACGGATCTCGACGCCCTCGCGCTCGGCGGCGGAGCGGGCCTTGCCGTCGGGACGGACGCCAAAGCCGATGATGATGGCGTTGGAGGCGTCGGCCAGGACCACGTCGGTCTCGTTGATGGCACCAACGGCGGAGTGGATCGTGTTGATGCGCACCTCGGACTGATCCATCTTGTCGAGGGAGTCCTGAAGGGCCTCGATGGAACCCTGGACGTCGGCCTTGATGATCAGGTTGAGCTCCTTGACCTCGGCGTCGGCGATAGTCTCGAAGAGGTTCTCGAGCGTCACGTGCTTGACGCGGCTCTGCTCCTCGATACGGGCCTTGAGCGAACGCTCGTCGGCCAGCGCACGTGCCTCGCGCTCGTCCTCGAACACGCGGAACTCGTCGCCGGCGTTGGGCACAGACTGCAAGCCAAGAATCTCGACGGCGTCTGAGGGACCGGCCTCGGTGACGGCGTTGCCCTTGGGGTCGAGCATGGCGCGGACGCGGCCGTAGGTGAGGCCGGCGACCAGCGTGTCGCCCACGTGCAGGGTACCGCGGGTCACGAGCACGGTGGCAACCGAGCCGCGGCCCTTGTCGAGCTTAGCCTCGAGGACGTTGCCCGAAGCAAAGGTATCAGGGTTGGCCTTGAGCTCGAGCACGTCGGCCTGGAGCAGCACGGTCTCGAGCAGGTCATCGATACCGATCTTCTGCTTGGCCGAAATGTTGACGAACATGTTCTGTCCGCCCCACTCCTCGGGGATGATGCCGTACTCGGTGAGCTCCTGGCGCACGCGGTCGGGATTGGCGCCCGGCTTATCAATCTTATTGACGGCGACGACGATGGGTACGCCGGCGGCCTTGGCGTGGTTGATCGACTCGATGGTCTGGGGCATGACGCCGTCGTCGGCAGCCACGATCAGGATGACGATGTCGGTCACCTTGGCGCCGCGGGCACGCATGGCCGTAAAGGTGGCGTGACCGGGGGTATCGATGAAGGTGATCTTACGGTCGTTGATCATGACCTGCGAAGCGCCGATGGCCTGGGTAATGCCGCCCGCCTCGCCGGCAGCGACGCCGGTGTGACGGATGGCGTCGAGCAGGCTCGTCTTGCCGTGGTCGACGTGACCCATGACGGTGACGACCGGGGCACGCGGTTTAAGATCGGCGGGGTCGTCGTAGAACGAGAAGGTGTTCTCCTCCTCGGGGGTGATGATCTTGATCTGGCGGCCCAGGTCGTCGGCAACGAGCTCGACGAGGTCATCGGACATGGACTGTGTCATGGTAAGCGGCGTGCCCAGCAGGAACAGGCGCTTGATGATGTCGTTGGCCGGAACGTCGAGCGCCTCGGCGAGCTCCTGGACGGTAACGCCCTGGGAGACCTTGATGGCGTCGAGGTCCTCGGGGTTCACGCCCTGGGCCAGCGCCTCCTCAATCTTGCGCTCTTCCTGAGCCTTTGCGGCCTCGCGCTCGCGCTTCTCCTTGCGCTTTTTGCGGCGACCGGTGGACTCGCGAGAGGCCTCCTCGACGGCGGCACGAGCCTCCTCGAGCACCTTCTCGCGGCTGTACTCCTCGGCCTCGCGAGCCATGCGGCTGTAGTGGTCCTCTTCGTTGTTGTGACCGCCCTTGCGCTTCTTGCCCTTGCCCTGCTTATCGGGGTTGGGGAAGTCCATACCGGCAGCGACGTTGTTGCTGGCGTTGGTGCGATGGCTGTGGGGACGGCTCTCGGATGCGTTGCGCTCGGAGTTGCTGTCGGAGGCGTTACGATCGTTACGACGGCCGCCGCGACGGTCGTTGTTGCCGCCACGACGGTTGCCGCGCTCGGCAGCGCGCTCGGCCTTGGCCTTCTCCTCAGCGTCCTTCTTCTCCTTGAGCACGGTCTCCTGTGCGGCGATCTGGTCGAGCAGAGAGCGGAAACGCGAACCGGAGTCGGAAGCGGGAACGGCGCGGCGCTGGGCCTCGCGGGCAGCCTCCTCCTTCTCGCGGGCAAGGCGCTCCTGCTCGGCCTTCTTCTTAGCCTCGGCCTCGGCGCGGGCGGCCTCCTCGGCAGCCTGGGCAGCGGCGAACTGGCGGCGCTCCTCCTCGCGTGCCTTCTCGGCGGCGATGCGCTCGCGCTCTGCCTCGGCAGCGCGTGCTGCCTCCTCGGCGGCAGCGGCCTGCTCCTCGGCCAGCTTGGCGGCCTCGACTTCCTGGGCGCGGGCCTCGATCACCGAGGCGAGCTGCTTGCGGACCATGGCGACGTATGCGTCCTCCAGAGCGGAGGAAGCGGACTTAGCGGGAATCTTCATTTCGGCGAGATGACCCATCAGTTCCTTGGAGGTCATGCCGAACTCTTTGGCCAGGGTGGACACACGGACTTTTGCCATATGACTTCACCTACCCTTTCTGGCACCTTGGGTGCCTAGAGACTGAACGAGCGTGGGATATGCGCTGGGACCCGCCCGGCGCGACCGCGCGCTAGATCAGGTCCTCCGCATCATCGAAGGCGTCGGTATCGTGGACACCGCAGAAACGGGAGCCGGGACGGGCCTGGTTGCGGCACTGGATGCCGTCCTCGGACACGAACTCGCAGCGACGGACGTCCTCGTCCTCCTCGTCACCGATCAGGTCGGCGGCGGGCTCCTCGTGAACGGGAACATTCTTGAGGATGTCGGCGGCAAGGGTCTCGGACTTAATGTCGATGTGCCAGCCGGTCAGGCGCGCGGCGAGGCGGGCATTCTGGCCCTCCTTGCCGATGGCGAGGGACAGCTGGTCATCGGGCACGATGACGCCGGCGTAGGCCTTCTCCTCGTCGATAAGGACGCGGGTGACCTTGGCAGGCGACAGGGCGTTGGCGACGTAGACGGCCGGATCGGCATCCCACAGGATGACGTCGACGCGCTCGCCACGGAGCTCGCCCACGACGGCGCGAACACGGCTGCCCTTAGGGCCGACGCAGGCGCCCACGGGATCCAGGCGATCGTCGAGCGAGTGGACGGCGACCTTAGAGCGCTGACCGGGCTCGCGGGCGATCGACTTGATCTGGACGGTGCCCTCATAGATCTCGGGCACCTCCTGCTCAAACAGACGACGCATGAGCTCGGGGTGGGTACGGGAGATGACAATCGGCGGGCGGCTGTGCTCGCCACGGACCGGCTGCAAGTTGGAGTTGGGGTCGCGAACGTCGATGATCACGGCCTTGATATGCTGGTTGTGCAGGTAGCGCTCGCCCATCGGACGCTCGTTGCGCTCGTTCTCGTAACGGCGCTGGTCGAAGTGCGGAAGCTCGGCCTCGACGCCCTCGCGAATCTTGACGATCGTGAAGTCGGGCGTGGACTGCAGCACGGTACCGCTGATGAGGTCACCGATGCGGCCGGAGAACTCCTCGTAGATCTGCTCGCGGGCGGAGTTGCGTACGATTGCGTTGATCTCGGCCTTGGCGTGCTGGGCGGCGATACGGCTCGTGTTCTTAGGAGTGACGTCGATCTCCTCGAACTCGGTGAAGTTGCCCTCCTCGTCCATGGAATCGTCGATCGGCTCCAGACGGTAGACGTAGATCTTGCCGGTGGTGCGATCGATGGTCACCTTGGCGCCCCACTCAAGATGCAGGATCTCGGCATAGCTCTTGGCGAGCGACTGCTCCAGGCGGTCGATCAGGTAAAGCTGGTCGATGTGCTTCTCCTGGCAAAGCTCCATCAGGGCGGACATCATGTCGGATGCTGCCATCTTACTTTCCTTCCTTCGCGGGCTTGAAGTCATAGGTGGGCTTCAACTTGCACTTTTTAACATCAGAGAAATCGAGGGTGACGGACTCGCCGTCCTCGAGCTCGAGGGTCACGTTCGTCTCGGTGGCAGCGGCAATCTTGCCGGCGTACTTGCGACGGCCCTCGGTGGCGGTGGAGGTGAGCTCGCAGTTTTCGCCCACAAAGCGGGCAAAGTCGCACGGGCGGCGCAGCGGGCGCGCCATGCCCGGGCTCGACACCTCGAGCGTATAGCTCGAAGAGATGGGATCGAGCTCCTCAATCACATCGCCGACCCACTTGGTGTTGGCCGTGACGTCGTTGAGCGACAGGCTCTGACCCTCGGCACCCTCGATACGCACACGCACGCAGGGGGCCTTGGTGGCACCCACGAGCTCGACGTCGACGATGTCGACATCGTGCTGGGGAGCGACGGCCTCGAGCGCGTCGATGATCGACTGCTCGGTCTTAGTCTTGACCATTGCGGCACCTCCATCCATACAAAAAAGAAGCGGGGCCGAAACCCCACTTCTTTCAATTACAACTTCATTTGCAAGCAAACTATACCAATAGCTGCGGAAACGTGCAAGCACAGTACGAATCTGCAGGTCAGCGTGCGCACAGCTTCTCCACAAGAATAGGACAATTGAACGCAGACATCAGGGCAGGTACATGCAAAACGAGGGACTACCCAACCGGATCGCCCTCTCGTCTTTTATGCGTCAGCTAAGCGCGCAGCGCTTACTTGACCACCAGGTTGACCAGCTTGCCGGGCACGCAGATGGCCTTGACGACCGTCTTGCCCTCGAGCCACTTGGCGACGGCGGCCTCGGCGGCAGCCTGCATATCCTCATTGGAGGCATCGCGGGCCACGTCGACGCGGCCGCGGACCTTGCCGAGCACCTGGACCACGATCTGCACCGTGTCCTCAATGGACTCGGCCAGGTCGAACTCGGGCCAGGCGGCGGTGTAGGCGTTGCCCTCGCAGCCGAGTGCCTCGTGCCACAGCTCGTCGGCCCAGAACGGGCAGATGGGGGCAAGGACGCTCACGATATCCTTGGCCACGCCGTAGCACAGCGCCTTGTCGCGGGCGGTACCCTCAGTGGCGTTGAGATAGGCGCTCGCAGCATTGACGAGCTCCATGACGGCCGAGATGGCGGTGTTGAACTGGCCGCGGTCGAAGTCCTCGGTGCACTTGGCGATGGTGCGGTGACGCTCGCGATAGAGCTTCATCGCAACCTCGTCGAGCGCGGACTTGTCGAAGGCCAAGTTGGCGTCACCGGACTGGACGAGCTGCCAAACGATACGCCAGGCGCGCTTGATGAAGCGGTTGGCGCCCTCAACGGCCTTGGGATCCCAGTCGAAGTCCTTCTCGGGCGGAGCGATAAACAGGATCGCCAGACGCATGGTGTCGGCGCCGTAGGGCTCGATGACCGAGCTCGGGGGCACGACATTGCCCTTGGACTTGGACATGGTGTCGCCGTTCTCGTCCTTGACCATGCCCTGGCACAGCAGGTTGGTGAAGGGCTCGTCCACACTCAGCAGGCCCAGGTCGCGCAGCGCCTTGGTAAAGAAACGGCTGTAGAGCAGGTGCAGAATGGCGTGCTCGATGCCGCCAATGTAGTTATCGACGGGCATCCAACGGTCGGCAGCCTCGCGGGAGAAAGGCAGCTCGGTGTTGTGCGGATCGGTATAGCGCAGGTAATACCAGCTGGAGCAGGTGAAGGTGTCCATGGTATCGGTCTCGCGCTTGGCCGGACGGCCGCAGACCGGGCAGGTGGTCTCGTAGAACTCCTTGCACTCGGCGAGGGTCTCGCCGGCGCCCAGGTCAAGGTTCTCGGGCAGCGTCACCGGCAACTGGTCCTCGGGCACGGGAACGATGCCGCAGTGCTCGCAGTGGATGGCCGGGATGGGGTTGCCCCAATAGCGCTGGCGGCTGATGAGCCAGTCGCGCAGACGGAACTCGACCTTGCGACGACCGCAGCCCATGGCCTCGAGGTCAGCCACGATCGCAGCCTCGCCCTCGGAGTGCTTACCGCCGCGCATGCCGGTGTACTTGCCGGACTGGACGAGCGTGCCCTCGGCAGCGTGGGCGCAATCCCAGTCGACGGTCTCGGCATGGAAGGTATCGATGGTCTCGCCGCTGGCCTCGATGGCAGCGCGATCGTCATCGTCCAGGATGATCGGCACGATCGGCAGGTCGTACTTACGGGCAAACTCAAAGTCGCGCTGGTCGCCACAGGGAACGGCCATGACGGCACCGGTACCGTAGTCGGCAACGACATAATCGGCAACCCACACGGGGACCTTCTCGCCGTTCACGGGGTTCACCACGTAGCGGCCGGTAAAAGCGCCGTGCTTCTCGATGGTGCCCTGGGCACGCTCGACGGCAGAGATATGCTTGGAGTCCTCGACGATCTTGGTCACGGCTTCCTCGTACTCCGTGCCCTCGACGAGCTCGTGCAGACGGGCGTACTCGGGAGCCAGGACAAAGAAGGAAACGCCAAAGAGCGTATCGGCACGCGTGGTAAAGACGGTGATCTTGCCCTCGTCGCCCTCGATGGGCTCGCCATCCCGGTCGCACAGGGTAAAGTCGACCTCGGCGCCCTCGGAGCGACCGATCCAGTTGGCCTGCATCTGCTTGACGCGCTCGGGCCAGCCGGGGAGCTTCTCCAGGTCGTCGAGCAGCTCCTGAGAGTACTCGGTAATCTTGTAGTACCACTGCTCAAGGTCGCGCTTCTCGGGCTCGGTGCCGCAGCGCCAGCACTTACCCTCGGTGACCTGCTCGTTGGCCAGAACGGTCTTGCAGTTGGGGCACCAGTTGACCGGGTTCTTCTTGCGGTAGACCAGGCCCTTTTCCCACATCTTTTCAAAGATCCACTGACCCCAGCGATAGTATTCGGGGCTGCAGGTCTTGACCATGCGATCCAGATCGTAGGAGAAGCCCATGCGCTTCATCGTGGCGAGCGCCTGGTCCATGTTCTTATACGTCCAGGCGGCAGCCTGCGTGTTGTGCTTGATAGCGGCGTTCTCGGCGGGCAGGCCAAAGGCGTCAAAGCCGATGGGGTGCAGCACGTCGTAGCCGCGCATGCGGGCCTGACGGGCCATGGCATCGCCGATGGTATAGTTGCGCGCGTGGCCCATGTGCAGATCGCCCGACGGATACGGGAACATCTCGAGCACATACTTCTTGGGCTTGCTGTCGTCGGTGTCGACGGCAAAGAGGTTGGAGTCCTCCCAGGCCTTCATCCACCGGGACTCGATGGCCTGCGCGTCGTAAACAGGAATCTCGTCCTTATGATCTGTGCAATCGCACATATCAGCTCCTTTGTTATCTCGGTTGGGGCGGGGCGTTCTTACCTTTGCTCGCTGCTGCGGACAGTCCTGCTCGCACGAAGAGCACATTAAGTGCTCTTCGGCTCGTGCGGAACTTGCAGCGAGCAAAGGTAAGAACGCCCCGTCACATCGTTAACTCGCATGATGATAGCAAATACAACAAGCGAGATGCCTGCGACTTGCAGGCATCTCGCTTTATCTAAATAACGTGGTTGGGAATCAACCTTTGTCTGAAACTCGTTCTAGCACGAACGGGTTTTCCAGGTGCCGCAGATTGCCGTGAAAGAGGAGCGTCGCGTACTTTGGTACGCGAGCGACGGTTTGAACGGCAAGGTGCGGTGCTTGGGAAAGCCACTTAGCGGTAGCTGACGCTCTGCTGGGAGTCCTTGACGACTACGTCGTGGGCGCCGCCTTCGACGATGGAGGTGGAGCTGACCAGCGTTAGGCGCGCCTTTTCCTGGAGCTCGGGGATCGAGAGGGCACCGCAGTTGCACATCGTGGACTTGACCTTGTAGAGCGTGCCGCCCACACCATCCTTGAGGGAACCGGCGTAGGGAACGTAGGAGTCGACGCCCTCGACGAAGCTAAGCTTCGCGGCGCCGCCCAGGTCGTAGCGCTGCCAGTTGCGAGCACGCGCAGAACCCTCGCCCCAGTACTCCTTCATGTACTGACCGTTCACGTTGACGCGCTCGGTCGGGCTCTCGTCAAAGCGGGCGAAGTAACGACCCAGCATCATAAAGTCTGCACCCATGGCAAGGGCGAGCGTCATGTGGTAATCGTAGACGATGCCGCCATCGGAGCACACGGGCACGTAGACGCCGGTCTCCTCGTAGTACTCGTCGCGAGCGCGGCAGACGTCGATCAGCGCGGTGGCCTGGCCACGGCCGATGCCCTTGGTCTCACGGGTGATGCAGATGGAACCGCCGCCGATACCAACCTTGATGAAGTCGGCACCGCAGTCGGCCAGGAAGCGGAAGCCCTCGGCGTCGACGACGTTGCCGGCACCGACCTTGACGTCCTCGCCGTAGTTGGCGCGGATCCACTCGATGGTGCGCTTCTGCCACTCGCTGAAGCCCTCGGAAGAATCGATGCACAGGACATCGGCACCGGCCTCGATGAGCAGCGGCACGCGCTCGGCATAGTCGCGGGTGTTGATACCGGCACCGACCATGTAGCGCTTGTCGCCGTCGAGCAGCTCGTTGGGGTTGGTCTTGTGGCTGTCGTAGTCCTTGCGGAAGACGATGCCCATGAGGTGATCGTAGTCGTCGACGATGGGCAGGGCGTTGAGCTTATTGTCCCAGATGACGTCGTTGGCAACCTTAAGGCTGATGTTCTTGTCGCCCACGATGAGCTGCTCACGCGGGGTCATGAACTCGGAGACCTTCGTCTGGTGGTCATCGCGACTGGGACGATAGTCACGGCTGGTGACGATGCCCAGGAGCTTACCCTTGGGAGTGCCGTCGTCGGTAACCGGCATGGTGGAGTGACCGGTCTTCTCCTTGAGCTCGATGACCTGCTCCATGGTCATGTCGGGGGTCAGCGTGGAATCGGACTGAACGAAACCGGCCTTGTGATCCTTGACGGCCTTGACCATAGCGGCCTCGGACTCGGCGCTCTGGGAACCGTAAATGAAGGACAGGCCACCCTCGGTAGCGAGCGCGACACCCATGTCGACGCCCGAGACGGACTGCATGATGGCGGAAACCATGGGGATGTTCAGGGTGATTGCCGGCTTCTCACCGCGCTTAAAGCGGGTTAGCGGCGTCTTAAGAGAGACGTTGTTGGGGATGCACTGCGAGGACGAGTAACCAGGGACCAGCAGATACTCCGAAAACGTGTGGGACTCACCGGGAAAGAACGTAGCCATGTTTCTCCTTTTTCCATGCGACCGGTCGGCTGCAGGCCTCGTAGGACCCAGCCCAACCTTGGGCGCCCAATACTGGGGAAGTATCTTAACGCACTTTGACTGCTACAATGCATGATTTAAGAAGAGCACACGAGGGTTTGACGCAGGCTTTGCGTTTGCCCAGCAAACACTTTAGCGGGGAGACGTGGAGCACATGGAGTACAGGACGACGGCAAAGTTGGTCATTCAAGCGTGCGACAAGGATCTGCCGGGCGTGTTCGGTCACGGCTGCGTCTTGCTGCTGCAAGGCATAGCCCGCGAGCACTCGCTCAACCGCGCCGCCAAGAGCATGGGTATGGCGTATTCCAAGGCCTGGCGCATTGTGAACGAGGCCGAAGGTCAGCTGGGCTGCAAGCTCATCGAGCGCGACGGAGCCCGCGGATCCACCCTCACCCCCGCCGGCGAGCGAGCCATAGCGGTCTACGAGGAGCTGCAGGCCGACATCAACAACGTCATCGCCACCAAAGCCAACGCCCTCATCGCCAGCATCAAAGAGTAGCCCATTTGGGACGGGGCCTTATAGCCACACAACCCCTTCTCATAAGTTGCGGTGAAATAGGGACTGTTTATACGATCAAAGCCGTAAATCAATCCATATTTCACCGCAACTCATGGAGTTGAGGATGATTTAGCTAGTTGCGAAGGGCGTTGTCTAGGGTGGACGCTACGACCAGGGGGTTGTCGGTGCCGGCAAAGAGGCGGATGGTGCTCCCCTGTTTGCCGCGTGGGGCCGAAAGGCGCGTCGTTGCGCCGCCGGCGGGCGATGTTCGGAATTCGTCCGGCAGTATGCTGAAGAATTCGCACGCGGTGCAGTCAATCAGATCAAACTCAACTGCCGGGCCAAAGCCGTGCTCGAGGATTCCCGTTGCAACCGAATGGTCGGGATGCGAATTCAACCCGGGATAGCGCACGTTGCGCACCATCTCGTTAGCCGCCAGATACTCGGCCAGCGCACGGGCGCGGTCGAAGTGGGCCTGCATGCGAACGTCGAGCGTATCGAGCCCGCGCTCCAGCACGTCAGCCTCGTTAACAGGCAAATCAAGCTTGGCCAAGCCACAGCCCTCAAGCAGGGCATGCGCGCACTCGGCAGCAGCATCCACACGATGGCGCTTGAGCTGCGAGCGTGCGACCGATACGGCAACGAGCTTGCGAGGAGCCTTACCGGCGCACACACGGTCGAGTGCCTCAAGCGACAGGACGGCACCCAAACGCAGCGGATCGCACCCAAAGAGGCCGGCCACGGTGTTATCCACCACGAGCAGCGCATGAGCCTCACGCGCTGCGCGGCCTAACGCGCGCAGATCGGGCACACGCAGACCAAACCAGCCGATAGAATTGACGAACCACCACAGGTGCGGCCCCTCGGCATCAAGCGAGGCATCAAAGCCCTCGGACGCGGCAACAAATACCTCGGCGCACGAATCCCCCACCAGCACAACATCGCGGCCATCAAAGCCACGAGCAAACGCATCGGCAAAGTCGTCCGCAAAAGCCACCAGGCGGTCACCGGGACGCACAATACCCAACAGCGACAACGCCGCCGGCACGTGAGGGGCCTCAACAAGACGCGCATCACGCGCGCCAGCCCTTACAGCCCAGGCCTCTTCTAGCTGCTGTACATCCACAAGGCACCACCCCTTCATAAACAAAAACCCACGATGCGGATGTTTCCCGCATCGTGGGCAACGGCTGCAGTATAGCGCCGACATGCGACGAATCGCCTAGATGTTGAGCGCGTGGTAGGTCACACTCGCACCCGGAGCATCAACGGACACGCCATAGGTCTCGGGATAGATGCGCGTCGAAAACACGAGCGCGCCGTCGTTCACAAACACCTCGACCGACGAGACATCGCCGATAATGCGCACGTTACGAACCTCGTCGACGGGCTCCCAACGCACGGTGCGACCGCAGCCGGCAGAAGCGCGACCTTCATCGGTAAATCGCATCTCAAAGCGCGCGGGCAGCTCGCCCTCGGCGGGCACAAACGCCAGCTTCAGCTCGCCATCAACGATCGCGGTAAATACGCCGTCGACACCGTCGACAACAACGTCAAAGCAGGTATCGCCGGCAACCTCCAACGAGCCCTCCCCCACACGCACCGAGGCATAATGGCGCTCGATCTCGCGCGCCGGCTGCTGCAGCACCACGTCGCCGTCACCGGCCGTAAGCTCACGCGGCACCGTCATGCAATGCTGCCAGCCGCACACCACGGTGGGTGCGTTGCCATAGGTCGGCTCATCGGGCATGCCCATCCAGCCGATCAGAATGTGGCGACCGTCCTCGGCCGTGAACTCCTGCGGAGCATAGAAGTCAAAACCGGCGTCCCACAAGCGAAACTCGCCCAGCTCATAGGCACCGTCACCACCGGTAATGTCGCCCGTTACAGGCATGTAGCCAGCAGCGTATACGTTGCCGCGGTCCCAACGACCACCCTCGAGCCCCTGGGGCGAGAAGGACAGCCACCTCGCCGGCACACCACCATCGGCCTCAAGCTCAAGGTATCCCGGGCACTCCCACATAAAGCCAAAACGCTCGGGCGTAGACACACGGCTCTCGAGCTCCCAGTTCAGCATATCCGCCGAACCATACACCAAGATCTCGCCCACATCGCGCCCGGCACCCTCGCCGTGCATCGCACAAAAACGGCTCTCGACATGCGGCCCATCCACGCGACGACGCGCGCCCAACACCATGTGGTAACGCCCATCATCATCGCGCCACACCTTGGGGTCGCGCACGTGGCAGGTCAAATCCTCGGGATAATCCTCGGAAGCCAGCACCACGCGCTTTTGGCTGAACGTCTGTCCATCAACACTCTCGACATACACGGTGTCGGCACGACGGCCGGAGTTGACATAGTCAAAGACGCCGTCCGCATCGGGGAGCTTAACGTTGCCGGTATAGAGCACGCGAATGCGACCGTCCTCGACCAATGCCGAGCCCGAATACACGCCATGGCAGTCGAACGGCTCGTCGGGAAGCAGTGGCGCGCCAACATAATCCCAGTTCATAAGGTCGCGGCTCGTGGCATGGCCCCACATCTTGACGCCGCCGTTCACATCAAACGGGGCATACTGAAAGTACGCGTGAAACACGCCATCGGCCTGGCAAAGACCGTTGGGGTCGTTGAGCCAGCCCGCCGGCGGCATAATATGGAAGCGCTGGCCATACGCGCCATGACCGCACTCAGAGGCGGCAGCGTCAACAGCGGCAACCAGCTTTGCAAGGTCGCGACCAAGTGCATTAGACATATCAAAGTCCTAACGGATCGAAAGTTATAAGGCACCAGAGATCGGCACCAGATACGGGAAACGCCCGCGAGCATACAGCCCACGGGTGTTCCTCAAGCAAAAGCTCTTAGGCCTGCTCGGAAGCCTTGGGCTCATCCTTGTACAGGACAAACGAGACAGCAAAGGAAACCAGCGCGGCGACCGCAAACATGATCGCGTACTGCACGGGCTGGGCCAGGCACAGCAGGATACCGAAGATACCGGTAACGCCCGTGCCGGAGGCGGCCAGCGAAGTGAGCGCGCAGACCAGGGCACCGCAACCGCCGCCGATGCAGCCGGCGATGAAGGGCTTAAAGAAGCGCAGGTTCACACCAAAGATGGCAGGCTCGGTAATGCCCATGAAGGCGGACAGGGCCGAAGGAAGCGCCAGACCCTTGATCTTGGCATCGCGGGTCTTAAATGCAACGGCGAGCGCGGCACCACCCTGGGCGATGTTGGCGGCACTGGCGATGGGCAGCCAGTAAGTCACGCCGTACTGGGCGAGCTGGCCCAGGTCGATGGCGGTGTACATCTGGTGGATACCGGTAACGACCGTGGGAGCATAGAACAGGCCGACGATAAAGGAACCGATGCCGAAGGGCAGGGTGAGCAGGGCCTGGATCAGACCGAGGATGGCGTTCTCAGCCCAGACAAAGATGGGGCCGACGGCAACGAGAGTCACGAGCACGGTCACGAACACCGAGACGAGCGGGGTCACAAAGAGGTCGAACATCTCGGGGACAACCTTGTGGAGGCGCTTCTCCAAGAAGGCGAGGATGGCGCAGGCGATAACGATGGGGATCACGTGGCCCTGATAACCGACCCACTCAAAGCTGTACATACCGGGAATGACGTTGACCATGGTCTGCACGCCCTCGGAGGCAACCGTGTAGGCGCTCTGCAACGAGGAGTTGATGAACGCACCACCGACGACGGCGCCCAGATACGGGTTGGCTCCAAAGGCCTTAGCGGCGGAGTAACCGATCAGGATCTGCAGGATGCCAAAGGACGTTCCCGAGACCAGGTCGGCAATCTTGTAGATAAAGTTATTGGTGTCGAGCGCGATAAAGCCGTTGGAGGCCATAAAGTTGAGGGCACTCATAATGCCCAGCAGCAGGCCCGAAGCCACGATGGCGGGAATGATGGGGACAAAGACGTCGCCGAGCACCTTAATGGCACGCATAAAGATGTTCTGCTGCTGCGCCGCGGCCTCCTTGACCTCGGCCTTGGTGGCAGCCTCGACGCCGCTGAGCGCAATGATCTCGTCGTAGACCTTGTTGACGGTGCCGGTGCCAAAAATAATCTGGAGCTGGCCTTGGGCCTCAAAGACGCCCTTGGCGCCGTCAATATTCTCGAGGGCCTCCTTGTCAACCTTCGCGTTATCGGCAATCACCAGGCGCAGACGCGTGGCGCAATGCGCGGCAGAGACGACGTTGTCGGCGCCACCGATGTTGTCGAGCACCTCTTGGGCTGATTTGCGGTAGTCCATGACTTCCCTTTCCTCCAACGGGCGCATGTGCACCCGGCCATCTTTGACACTTATACTGTAATCGTTTTCAGTTTCATATATCTGTAATCGTTTTCATATAGCGGTAAACGGTCGATAATTGACGGTGAAAGGTAGTTTTGAGACAAAAACAGAGAATCAGAAGCCGGCAGACATGCCCAAAGCCTAGACATTCATCAGCTGATGGCCGAGCTTGAGGGTCTTTAGACCGCTCTCCCCCTCCACGCCATCGAGCGTGTTGAGCAACATATTGGTCGCCTCGACGCCACTGGTCAGGTAGCCATAATGTACGGTGGGAATGCCGCCCGTCAGCGCGCGCAAAAACGCGTTGTCGCCAAAACCGCTCACGCGACGCATGCCCTCGCCCACGCCGCGAACCTCATCGATGGCACGAAGCGCGCCCGCAGCCATGGTATCGGTCGCGCACGCGATAAACGAAACATCGGGAGCGACGGAAAGCAGTTCACGTGCTGCACCATAGCCTGAGTCGAGCGTAAACGAGCCCAGGCGAATCAAGGCGGCATCGAGCGGGTTACCCGCGGCGCGCAAGCCGGCCTCAAAACCGCGACGGCGGTCATAACCGGCCGCGCGGTCCTCCTCGGTAACCCCGATGTAGGCGATCTTGCCGTCCACACGGCCCGCAAGCGCATGGCCCAGCTCAAAGGCAGCCTCGTAATCGTCGTGATAGACGCACGCCGTGCCCTCGACATGCTGGCCGATCAACACAATGGGCACACGACACGACTCAATCGCGCGACGGTGCTCATCGGTGATCATGGTTGCCACGAGCACGATGCCATCGACCGGATGGTTTTGGAATAAATCGAGGTATTCGAGCTCGCGATTGGCCACGTTATCGGTATTGGCAAGCAGCATCTGGTAGCCACGGCGACCGAGCACCTGGCCAATACCGGCGGTAATGCGGCTTACGGATTCCGAGTTAATCTTAGGTACGATGACGCCGATGAGCTCGGTGGAGCCGGTGCGCAGCGCGCGAGCCTGGCTGGATCGCACATATCCGGTCAACTCGATTGCCTGCTTAATGCGCTCGGCCTTGTCCGCCGAGATATATCCACCGTTGAGGTAGCGCGAGACGGCGGCGCTCGAAACGCCCGCCAGCTCGGCCACATCTTTCATCTTTACCACGAGCACCCCCGTCGTTGAAATCGCTTTCACCATGATACCCGTGCGAGCGACCGCATGACGTAGTGATTGCATGATAGAGAAACGCATGGAAACTAATGAGTCACTTGAGACGTGTCTGGTGATAAGCACTTCGCAGCCAGTTTTACCAGACGAGAATCACCCTAGCTGCATAATCGAAGAATACGCCCATGCAAAGATTGACCTGAGCAGAGCCTCGCGAACGTTTCCTAGAAGGCCTCGGTGCCGAGCCTCGATGAGGCGCAGGACGGCCTCATGCCGGAGTTGCCGCATCAAGCATAGCCAACGAAGCGCGGGCGGGACGCCGCCAATGACCAACGCCCTAACAGTCAGTTACTCCTGAGCATTCCCCTGTTTTAAGTTCCGGCGACCTGCGGTTTTGTTACCGAAATCGGGTTGCGCTCAGTGGTTTCCGGTTTTCCCCGCACCTCCGAAATAACGACTCCGCATTGAGACCATTAGACGAAACTGCAGCGTCCAGAAGTCTAGCCAAGCAGCTTCGACTCGATTCCCGCGAAATCAATAAGACCTGTTGAGTAATCTAAAATAAATAGCAGACAGGTGCCAAGAACCCATACCTCATCAGCCAAACGCAAAGTATCGTTTTGCGCCTTCACGATCCTCTCATGGTCAAGGTCTCTATACTCAGACTCATAACCGGCCTCGCCGTTATGACCGCACAACCGAAGCGCCTTAATGGCGGTAAGTACAATCATTTCATCAACGTCAGGCCTAATAAAATGCCGCTCAAAACTCTGGTACCTAGAAGCATTGCCAACAATTGCCTTGTAATTCAAAACGTCTTCACGGGAAACAGTTCTGCTTAGATATTCGACGTCGGGCATTTTCAGAAAGTGCTTACATGCCTCGACCATTGGATAGTTAACGTAGAGCTTGCCATTGTCTGTGCTCTCGTTAAAGTAACGTTGCATTTCCTCTAACCGTGCAGGTGAGAACCTATTATCTTGGGGCTCATAGTCAAAGACCAGCAAAACATCAGAATAATCCTGGTCAAATAACCACTTATCCTCTTCGGACGCACGTTCCTTAAGGACGCCGAGAAGCGATAAGTCATCCTGAAAGCCGTCCGAAAACATCCTTTCGTAAAGCTCGTAGATATTTGTGTTATAGGAAACGATCTCATAGCCAATGTCGAGGCCATAGCACCTAAAGAGAGCCTGGAAGAGTTTAATCTCTTGCTTTATGCCCTCAACGATAAGCAGGACTTGCTTCCTAGACATCGAATTC
Organism: Collinsella aerofaciens; assembly: GCF_015548375.1. GTDB lineage: Bacteria > Actinomycetota > Coriobacteriia > Coriobacteriales > Coriobacteriaceae > Collinsella > Collinsella aerofaciens_AB. The sequence continues at coordinate 6,783 of NZ_JADMWW010000019.1, read as the reverse complement.
GCCAGCCTTATAGAGCTTTTCGAGGTTGTGCCCTTCCCTTAGTTCCCTATCTGTTGCATTGGCAGCGGAAATAATATTGTGATCCGAAAGAATGAATAAGCAGTCTGGCCTAAGGATTTTATTGCTGAACAAATCTGTATTATGCGATGCGCAAAGCACCTGGCGTCCAGTCTGGGACTTAAAATAGTCAACGACCTTCTCGGCGAGATCGTGATGATAGAATGCATCGAACTCGTCGACAAAAAGCAAGGACGGCACACTTGTAGCATGAAAATAATTAAACAGTCGCAGCAGCGCAACAGTGCCGCTTGAACAGTTTTCTACAAACGGAATAAGTCGACTTTTTTCAAAGTACAAAGCGATATCACCCGATGGCGTTTCACGCGCAGTAAGGCGTTCTTGAATTCCAAAGTCGTTCAAAAAAGCCTGAAGCTCAGAAACCAAGCCATTCGAAATAACGTTTTCGGCGATGGTGGAGACAAGGTTACGGTCGTTCATATGTGCGTCGCCAATGGCATCCATTGACCGCGCAAACGTATAAAGCTTAAAAAGAGGCATTGCCCTCTCAAAAGGAATGTTATTGCACACATACGCCAAAACGGAAATGCCGGGAGATTTGAACTCCCAATTCAATCGATCGGCACCAATAGAAGCCAAATCGCCATCGAGCACTTTACCTGCACGGTGGTCGTAATCAAATGCAATCTTGCCGTTAACAACCACTGTCTCACGAAGATAGTCTGTTATCCCAGTCTTTTCGTAACGATAAGCAACTTCGTCATTCCCAAAGCGAAACGTGTAGGCAAAGCACGCCGACGTGACCCCATCAACTGCGCTGAGATAATTAGTTTTATTGGAATAGAAGGTCCGACGCCCCACATTTGCTGAAATATCGAGAAGAGCATTGGAGAAATTTGTTTTGCCGACAGCGTTTTTACCGTAGATAAGACCACAAGAAACGATGCCCTCATCGATGGCTGACGTATTGAATCTGTAGTCCCTGACATCGGTCAAATTGAAGGTAAATCTATGGGAGAAGTTTCGGAATCCCTCGACCTCAAAACGCGTTAGCATCGAAACCTCCATGTTATACTTGCCGTAAAGTTTTTACGGCAAGTATAACATGGAGGCGACCCAGAGGGGCGTCATAGTCAAAGTCAGGTTTTCCAGCGCGCAGCAGCAGGAACGTGAACGATGACGTCGTCAACCTACTACCCGGCGAGCAGGGCGATCCATTGGTAGCGTCTTTAGCGAACGGGGTGAGCATCTACGCCAACTGGCCCTTACCGACCTACTGCATGTTTACGGTACGAGAGAGCGACATCGTTGTCAGCACTGTCGTGATTACCAGGCGAATGATCGAAGAGTTCAGGTGCGCCGATGGCTGAATCGGCATCGTGAGGTACATCCGCCTCGAGCGCCCACTAAATCGGAAGAGCACTTCTGGTAATAATATTTCTCTGCAAGGTTCCGCCTTCTATGGCGCCTTAAGCCTGATGAGAACAACTGTGGCCGCAAAATCGAAGAGTATGGCAATGCAAAGCTGGAACCAAGCAGGTCACTGGGACTTATCAATACTATTATTAAAACAATAATTGTTATTAGATAGGTGGGTCAATTGTCAGAAGACGAATCAAAATATGAATACTGGCTACCCAATGCCAGCAACATAAAGATCTGTAAAGAAGCACAGGTCAACTCCGTCGTTATTATCGGACCAAATGGATCCGGTAAATCAAAGCTCGGTGCTTGGATAGAGCAACAAGATTTCGAAAAGGTCCATAGAATCTCAGCACAGCGCGATATCAATTTTTCTGAGAGAGTCCCTTTAAAAAGCTTTGCAGAAGCAGAAGATAACGTTTTTTACGGCGGCTCCCAATATAAGGAGAAAAAACAAGTTCGATGGGGATGGGGTGGAAGCTATACGACAAAGCTCCTTGACGATTTTGACGATGTTTTAGCAGCACTCATCGCACAAGTAAATCTTGAAAACCAGCGGTTTATTGATGAATGCAAACATGCGGAGTCTATTTCTGTAGAAAGGCCCCCTCTACCGAAAACAGCACTAGATAAGCTTAAAGTAATTTGGGATGAAGTCTTTCCTCAAAGAAAGATCGAGCAGGAAGACGCGGCCTTCTACGCGTACTCCAAAAGTAAAACGGATCGCTACAGCGCAACGCAAATGAGTGACGGCGAGCGTTCAGTGCTATATCTTGCCGCACAAGTTCTTTGTGTCCCAAACGACAAAATAATCATCATGGATGAGCCTGAAGTTCATTTACATCCATCGCTTATGGCGCGACTCTGGACTTCCCTAGAGCAGTCGCGCCCAGACTGCCTCTTTATCTACATAACCCACGATGTTAATTTCGCCTCAACACACCGAAGCTCGGATATCATCTGGGTTAAGAATTTCGATGGCACCAAATGGGAATTAGAAATGCTTCCCGATAGCGACCTTCCAAAGGAGCTCTTAATAGAGCTCCTTGGCAACCGGAAAGAGGTCCTATTCGTTGAAGGAACCGAAGGAAGTTACGACAAGCGGATCTATTCCGCACTCTTTCCCGATTGTTATGTAGTCCCTTCCGGCGGATGCGAGCAGGTCATCAATAATGTGAAGGCATATAATCGTACCTCAAGCCTTCATGCCATAAAGGCCCAGGGCATCATAGACAGAGACTTTAAAACCGAGGAACAGCTCAACGCACTTAAGGAAAAGGGGATCTTCCACCTCAAGGTCGCAGAAGTTGAAAATCTCTTTCTCACCAAAGAAGCGGTGCAGATTCTATCTCAGCGTTTCGGTGCTGATGCAGATAAGACCTTTTCCAGCATTAAGACATATGTAAGTGAAAGGTTCAGCAAACAAGCAAAGAAGCAGATATCGGAAGCGCTTGTAGCAGGCGTAAAGGAAGTGCTTTCCGGAATAACTATTTCGGATAATGAGCAGTTGACTGCCGATGGCATAGTATCCTTAATTAATATTGCGAGCATAGAAAAGAACGTTAACGACAGATATCAACAGGCCATTGAAGACCATGATTACAATGAGATTCTCGGGCTATTTAACGATAAGTCTCTTACAACAAGCGTTGGGCATTACTTCGGAATTGATAACAAAATCTATGTCGATCGTGCAATTTCCTTGTTGGAAGGCGACCTGAGAGACGAACTTTCCGAAGCCCTAAGGCACTATATTTCGCACTGAACGGCCTCTTCACACCCAGCGAGGTCCGGCCAGGCCACTGACCGGACCTCGCTCCAACAGTAGGCACGCTCCGTACTGCCGCAAATCACCCCTCCCCGTCCATGACCGTCCAACTCACAGGCTCAATGCCCTGAAGAGACGTCAAGCAAGAGGGGCGGGCAACCTGATAGTTCCCGTAATTTGTCCTGCGCTGCATAGAAGCGGAGACATATACCGCTTTGCGGGCGCGAGTGACGCCGACGTACAGCAGGCCTATTTCCTCAATAAGCCCATCTGGCATTTTCTTCGCATCAGCAATCTGGCAACCTCGCGCAGAACGTAAGCATATACCAGCATTTTCGCAACGAGAGCAAATCCCTCCAGGCCAATCGAAACGCGTAACGCCCGGAATGAAAACAGTGTCCCACTCGAGCCCCTTAGCGGAGTGAATGGTCATGATCGAGATGTCTGCATCAAGGTAATCGGAGAAACGCCGCAGGGAGCCCTCGGAAAAGATGCTAACGATATAGTCGAAGCGCTCAGATGGATCCATCGCGACGCAGTCAGTTTTAAGGTGTTTCCGCAGCGCCCCAAGAAGCATGGCATAGGACCGCCCATACTCGAATCTCCTGGAGCCAGTCAGCAGTTCATTAGAGACGGAGTCAATTATTTTGTCCGCAGCAGACAGGCTGACGCCTTTTTCTCCAGACGCTGCATCGGTAATCCTGGATAAAGCAAATGCATTGAATTCAACGAACTCTGGATCTGTATCCGAGAAAAGCCCGTTGAAGTATGGCATCTCCTCTTTAGTCAGCTCGTCAGTGATGAGATTGGCCAGGGCACCGCGCTTACGAACAAGAATCGCAATCCTACCGCTACCTCCTTGAGCGAGAGTGGCGACCTTCGAAACGATGGCAGTCGCTTCATCTTGCTGCGCAGCGCCAACAAATATGGGAAGTCGGGGCGTACCGCCGGCAATGACACCCTTCATGTTGGAGCGAATCGCAGCACCGAGCTCCCCGACAATAGATCCCCCAGAAAACCTATGATTATGTTCGAGCTCCAGCTGCGATAGACACAGGTCGGTAGTGGCCCTTGTCTTTAAGCCTTCCATTGCGCCAATAAAACCATAGACACGCTGAATAGGATCGCCGAACATGCAGATTCCTGATTCATCGGAAAGCAGGCCTTTTAAAAAGATGTAGCACAGGGCATTCGTGTCCTGCGCTTCGTCGACGAGTACGACAGGAAACGCCGTCGACAGATAGGACCTCAACTTTGAGAAATCGGCAAGCAATTCAATTGCAAGGGAGATCATTCCAGAGTACGGCAAGAGACCGTTCGACGCGAACCTATCCTTAATTATCCTATTAAAAGGGCGTACGCCGTGCCTCAGGTCTTCGTCTTGACCATTTCTCATGGAGCGGAGGAAGCTGCTGAAAACATTCTTTTCATCCCAGAAAAGCTTACCGCCTCGCGAAACCAGCTCGTCAACGGCGTGGTTATCATCGACCATAGAAAGCTCGTCAACGTTCACTGGGAGCGAGAGCGATCTCCAGTACCTGCGCAGCAGGGCCCAAGCAAAGCCATGGAAATTGGTCGCCATGACGCTGTCCTCAAAACGCTTGGTCACGGAACCCGGAAGCGCCGACATAGTGGCGCCCAAATCCGCTCGCATTCTCCGCGCAGCGGCGACACTAAAGGTCAGGGCCAAAATCTTTTTTGGCGGCCGGACTTCGCCGGATGCCAGCAGCCAGCAAGCCCGCCCAGTCATCACCGTGGTCTTCCCGTAGCCTGCCGGCGCCTCCACGAACACTCTCTTCGATGGTGAAAAAATCGCGGAGCGCTGTGACGCATCTACATCACAGCGTGCCTCAATCGCGGCCCCAACGCTATCCAGCAAGTCAGTCTGGCTCATCAGCATTCAAGCCCCACGGCCTTGCGAATAATACTTTTGTAACAGTCGGGAACGCCTTCGGCACCAAGAGCCCCCGCGAGGGCTACGCCAGACGCGACGCCCTTGTTCGATGACAGCCATGCATACATAAGCGCACGCGATTCGGGCTTGCCGGCGAATTGCCCGTCAAACTCCGGCCCCCGGAAATCATACTCAGCGCCCGGCAAGCTAACGCCATAGACATTTCGGGCGTTTTTCAGAGCTCTGCAATTCCCCTTGATGCTAGTTGCCCTCTGAAAAGGGTCAATTGACTCAAGAAGCGCAATAAACGCACCCTGGTTATCGCTAGCGAAGAACGCGTCAACAACCTCAGCTTCAAAATCCCGTCCGGTTGTCGTTATATGGTCTCCAGAAGTTTCTTGCAGCTCATCATCCCTGTCGACAATGGAATAATTTGGAATCTCGAACTTGCCCAGAAGTTCACAGAGTGGCTCAACGTTCTTTTTCCCGCCAGCCCTGATTGGCACAACTCCATAATCATCCAGATCCATCCCAAGGTTGCGGGCGAACACCGGAATAGCACCGGACTCCGTCTGCCCCTCAAAAGCCAAAACAGACCGAGCGAAAAAAGCCTCACGTACTGACTCAAAATTCAACATAAGATGCTTTTCAAACTTGTCGGACAGATCAATATCCCTACCGCACACGACCTTCGGCGAATCTTCGCCCTGCCCGAATCGCACAATGTTCTTATAGCCGCGAGCCAGAATGTTAGGCGAATGCGTCACCATGATCAGCTGAGCTTTGATTGAATCGATCCCGAAATACTCCTTTAGAAGGGCGTTGAACTTGGCATCCCTCCCTTCGCAAATCCTATGCAAGCTCTTCGAGAGACACCTCTGCATATACGGGTGAAGGTGAGCTTCGGGTTCGTCATAAGCCAGCACAGCGTGCAGCACGCACTTGCCATCGTCATCCGAGCAGAGGCTCTCTTGAAGGCGTTTAGGCGAAAGACGCATAATGCTCTCGATTATTGAGAGCGAGGCAATGGCAAGATACTGCAAGCCCACACCCGCCTTTTTAAAATGAACGCCTCTCTTGTCAAGCAAGGTAACCAAGGTTCCAAGCGTTCCACCGTCCGATGAGTCAACTCCCGGCCTCACGCCATATGATGACAAGATGGGAACGTCACTGACAATCGAGCCGAGATCTGCAACCAGACCTTTAAGCTCGCTCCCATCCAGAAAGTCGGAGACCCCTTTGCCCTCCTTCTCTAGGTAAAGAGCGATGCCCTTGGAGAGAACTTTGCCAACACCTCGGGTGCCATCAAACGCCAAGTCTCCCCTATTGAAGGATGCAGTAGAGTACCTGAACATGTGAACGGACCTCATGAAAGAAGGGGAGATCTTTTCCCCGCTTCCCTCAACCACAAATTCTATTCGAGAATCCGGGTCGTCAGCAAAAGCGCAGATGGTAATAGTGTTTCCGGTCGTAGGATCGATGTCGAGTCCCGTTATTCCGAGCTCGTCCTCATCCAACTTTAAAGTAACTAGAGCCCCTGAGCGCTTTTCAATGTTAGCGAAATCCTCTTCGCTAATCGTCGCTTGATTGAAGATAGTATTGAGTGTTAGCGCCGGGCGATTTTAGCCGCTAATAGTCAAACTATTTTGACCAATCCCGGTCACCGAATAATGGCCACCGT